>JBGVHH010000150.1:0-2048 GCA_045122195.1 Agathobacter sp. | reverse complement strand
CGGGTAAAAGACACACTCCTTCAAGTATATCATTTGTACCCTCAGTGGCGGGGTTGATTATAGCAGGAGAAGTGGTTAAAGATATTATAAACAAAAAGACCTGCTAAATAAAGTCAAGAGAAATTTTTAAAAATTTCTACTTTAAATAATGGCATGGCAAATAGACCGGCACTTTTTAATGCCGGTCTAGATTTTTGCAAAAATAATCCTACGAGTTTGAATAAACTTCTTTTACTCTTGAATAATAAATTCTTAAAAATTTGTTGAGTGCTGCAATTTTAGCAACTTTTAAAGGTTTCCCTTCGGTTTCTTTTTTGATTAAATATTGATAAACAGCATTGTCGTTTTGAGGTTGTACTATCTTTAAAGCTTGCATAATTTCATAACCTGTTTTACGAAGTGAAGCAGAACCTCTCTTTGAGATCTTACGGTTGCTACCATAAAATGAGCCCGACTGATATGGTGGCGCATCAATTCCTGCATAAGCAATTAAAGCCGATGAACTATGAAAACGTCTGATATCTCCGATTTCAGCAATAATACGTGGTGCAAGCACATCTCCTACACCTGACATCGCTCTGACAACAGAAAATTCGGGTAAGGTCTTGGCAAGTTCAGACATTTGTGTTATAATAGTCGCAAGGGTTGTTTCAACATTGCTGACAGCCTTAGCTGCTTCTAAAACTAACATTTTAGTTGATGGTGATTTTGAAGGCAGCGTGGGGATACATTCCAATGCATTCGTGTATAAGTTTTTTGCTTTTGTTTCGTTGGGGTGATATCCCTTTTTCTTTGCCCATTTTATGTATTCAGATACAAATTTGTTTTCGCTCATTCCTGTGATAACATCACAATGCCAAAACCTTTCAACAAAATCGCATAGTTTGTTTCTCCCTGTTGTTCTGATATGACTTTTCAATAATGGCTTAATTCCGGGGAGTGTTCTGTCCAGCAAGTCTGTCAAATTAACCTTTTCATTTGAAAGAACATTTACATAATGCAGATATTGACGGCTTAATGTACGTAACTCTGAATAAATCTCACTATCTGTAGAATAATTAGCGAGATGTCTATGGTTATCGATTACATATGCTGCCAACTTCAACGAATCCACTTTATCTGTTTTAACTTTACGGATATCCATTGATGCATACTTTTTAATAACAAGTGGATTAACAACACTTATAAATATATTGTTTTCTTGTAAATATGAAACTACAGGAATGTGATATATACCTGTAGATTCAACTACACAATATACATCATCAGCAAGTTCTTCGATGATGCTACATAAATATTCAAGTCCTGACTCTGTGTTTGCAATTTCAAACGGATTCTTGATGATTTCCCCGTCATCTGATAAAATTGCAACCATACTTTTGGCTTTTGCCACATCAATTCCTACACCAAACATAATAATACCTCCAAAATGATGTTAAAATGGTTTCCATTCGCACTTATTACAATTCATCCTGGTTAGTTACACGGGAGCTAAAAGTCCCAACCTGCTTAATCGAATTTACATAATAAGAGAATAGCTGACAGTCTTTATTGCGGATGCGAAATCCAAGGGAATGTACGTCAGACCATTTCATCTCTTATTATAAAAAAATAAGTGCAAGCAATCAACTATATCATATAGTTAATTTACTTACACTTTTATTGTACCAGGGAATGTAAAAAACCTCCAGATCGCAAAAAGGCATAGAGTAAGCCAAAATCAAAGCCCTGAAATCACAACAAAACTTATAAATTACTCATTATGTGGGAAATATTACATTTTTATGTAATATTTCCTCTTTTTTTGTGCCTTTTTGCTACGAATAAACTTCGCCTCTCGACGTACACACGTACGCCTTCGGGTAACCCGAAACCAAAGGTTTCGGCTCAGTTTCTTCGTTCTGAAGTCTTTTTCCTATTCCCTTAATCATAAAAACAGGGACTGTAAAATAGATTTTTTACAGTCTCTTTCTTGGTGCGGCTGAAAGTCACATCAAATTGTTTCACAATTTGGCATTTTCGTCGACCGTACGCTATGCTTCGGTACC
>JBGVHH010000149.1:0-9500 GCA_045122195.1 Agathobacter sp. | reverse complement strand
GTGATTAACCTACAGCAGTTCTTTTTCGTGCTGTCAAGGGTGGCGGAAAACTGCCACAACCTAAAATATCTACAGTTTTCAAGGTTCATCTGAGCCTTTTTTCTTCAACTCAGTTTTTCATAGGTCATTTGACACTATCTTTCTTTTTTCTGCTTTTTTTCTAGCTTTTTCTGCTGCCTTAGATCCATCCGGATCGTTGTCATTTGTCATCTTGTAAACAATCGCACACAAGATACCACTGACTATGAATAAATAAACTGAAAGAGCTCCTGCCATTCCGTAGTTCTTACTCTTCAAGTGGTTGTTAAGAAACATGATAAGTGTAACCGATGTACGGTTAGGATTTCCTTTACCACCTGTAAGAATCTGTGGAACGTCGAACATCTGAAGTCCACCAATAATTGATGTAATTAGTGTATAAGCAAGAATAGGTCTAATAAGTGGCAATGTAACATAGAAAAATCTCTGGAATCTGTTACATCCATCAAGATCAGCCGCCTCAAATACTTCTACACTGATACCCATGATTGCAGCCATGAGCATGATAGTTGTGTTTCCAAACCACATGAGAAAGTTCATGAATCCAATAAGAGATCTTGTTCCAAACACAGTACCCATAAAATCTATAGGGTTATCGATAAGTCCTGTGTTAATTAATATTGAGTTAATTGGTCCATTTGTTGAAAACATTGCGAAAAACAAAAGCGCAAACGCTGATGCCATGATTAAGTTTGGTAAATAAATTACAACCTTAAAGAACTGTTTTCCATGGATTTTCAAACGGATGTCTGTAAACCATGATGCTAAAACTAAAGCAATAACAATCTGTGGAACAAATCCGATAACCCAAAGAATCAGTGTGTTACCACCGAATCTCAACATATCTGACTTAATCAGGCTTATGTAATTTTCCATTCCAATGAAATTAGGTCCAATCTCCCTTATTCCAGAACGATAGTACTCATAAAAGCTGTATCTAATAGTACTTACGAGTGGAATGAACGAAAAGATAAAAAATGTTATAAAAAATGGGAGAATAAACACATAACCCCATTTAGCATAACTTATACTCTTACGCTTCTTTTTCATAAAAATACTTCCTTTCTCAAGATAAGTGTGAGGCTATAACACCTCACACTCATTATACCAGTTTTTATTCTGGCCACTTAACCTCTGTAATATCTGGATAACGTTCCATGATTGCATCCTCAAAGTTAGATTTTGCTGTATCAAAGTCAACTTTACCCTGGAAATAATCTCCAAATGAGTTCTGAATCAACTCTACGCATCCCTGATCGTATGAAGAAAGTGGTGCAATCTCAATATTCTCAGCAACTGGTGCGAAGTATGTAAATGGATTCTGTGTTCCAAGCATATCTGACTCAAATGTTTCCTGAGCTGCAAGCTCTGCCATTGCTGACTGATCATTTGTGAAGTCTGATGTTGTCTCAGAAATTTTCTTTAAGTTAGCTTCATTTGCTGTAAGCTGAAGAATAATATCTTTTGCATGCTCTTCGTTATCTGTTCCTACTGCAGCGTGAACATAAGATCCACCCCAGTTGTACTCCTTAGGAGGATTTGTAACAGCCCAAGCGCCGTTCTCTCCATCCCAGTTTGGTTTCATTGTGAAATCGATTCCCCATGCTGGGAATAAGAAAGCAAATACTTTTGACTCAGAACCCATTGCTTTGTTCCAGTCATCATTCCACTGTCCTTTAACTGTTGGATCAAAGTATCCAGCGTCTTTCCACTCTTTTGAATCCTCAATCCAGTTCATGATTTCTTTATCAACAGTAACTGTTGAAGAACCTGGCTCAACCCATGATTCGCTAATGCTGTTTCCATATAAACGGAATGTATCAGCATATGATGCAAATGTGTAGTATCCTTTTGCTTTTAACTCTTCTGCAGAAGCTTTAGCTGAATCCCAGTTTGCCATCTTTCCACCGATAACTTCTGGATCATCTGTTCCAAGTACTTCTGTTGCGATATCACGACGATAAACTAATACACCTGGACAAGCCTGCCATGTTGATCCTCTCTGAACTCCGTCAGAATCAGAAGCAGTTGTCTTTGTGAAAGAATACTGATCTGCCAAATCTGTATCTGGATCAATCCCAAGATCCTTAAGTGGCATTGCTACATCAGCTTCTTTGTCTGTGTATTTGAATACGTAATCTGTCTCTGATAAGAAAAGATCAACCTTATCATCTGTATCAGCGTCTGCCTGATTCATAAGAGCTGCATCAAGCTTATCCTGATATACACCATCCTGGTTTGGATTTACGATCCAGTGAATCTCGCATCCATCTGTTAAATATGTAACTGTTCCGTCATCTGAAGTCTTATCAACTTTGTCATAAACAGCCTCTACTCTTGTACGAAACTCATCATTCCAACAATAAATGTTGATAATTTTTCCTTCACCGTCTGAAGAACCAGATTCTGAAGAATCAGATCCCCCACATCCTGCTAACATGCCAGCAAGCATTGTTGATGCCATAAGCACTGATAACATTTTCTTTTTCATTACAATTCCTCCTTTAGTTGACGACTTTGTCGTCTGTGTTATTTGATATATGAAATATACCAAATTCTCACCCTCTCTTATATAATAATACCCACCAAAATATCAAAATCGTGTCATGACTTTACAATATTCCCATTTTTTTGTAAAATCAATCCATAAGATACAAAAAGGAGTTGTATTTATATGACAATTTCAAAAAAATGGATTAATGAGGAATTACAAAATAGCGAACTCGAGGTACTTCATCGCCCTCCCGAAATAGAATATTCATTTTATAACGCTGTCAAATCCGGAGATATGGAATATGTAATAAATAACTGCGAAAAAGATGAATTTATCCACTTAGAGGGAACCGGTACCTTATCAAAAACAGCTCTTACTAATATAAAATATCATTTTGTTGTCACTACCGCTATGGTAACTCGATACTGTATAGAAGGAGGTCTTGAACCAGAGCAGGCCTATCGACTGAGCGACTTCTATATTCTACAGATGGATTCCTGCAAAACAGTCAGAGAAATAGCAGATTTACACCACGATATGGCAAAGGACTTTACCGGAAAAATGATTTTATTAAAAAAACAATCTGTACTTTCAAAACCGGTTATGCAATGCGTAGACTACATTTATACTCACATAAAAGAAAGAATTACAATTCAAAAGCTTGCTGACTACACTGGTCTGTCGCCAAATTATCTTTCCCGAGTATTTAAACAAAATCTGGGAGTTTCAGTGAGCGATTATATCCGTGAGAAAAAGATTGAAAAGGCCACTCATCTACTCAAATATTCTGATGAATCAATAGTAGATATTGCCAACTATCTTTCTTTTTCATCTCAAAGCCATTTTATTTCAACCTTTGAAAATTTTACAGGACTTACCCCCAAAAAATATCGGGATAAATTCTATAAATCCATGTGGTAAATTTTTTATAATAAGAAAAGTATTAACTAATTTTCACTTCGATGACATGAGTTCCAGCACTTGAAAGATTAGATATTATTTCTTTTGATAATATAACCTTATAATCTCCATCAAAACTCAACTGGAAATTATCACACTTTGCAGACTCTATTTTCTGTGTATGACATTTAATTTTTTCTTCATTATAGAAATAAAAATCAAAATTCTTACCTGCGAACTGCATTGAGAAAGAGGCCACTTTATTGGCACCAAACTGTTCTGGTAAAAGTCTTGGTTCAATTACCATATCACCATATTTTCCCTTTACACCAAATACCTCGTTTATTACCGTAAGCATATACCAGCTTGCAGCGCCTGTAAGGTAGGAGTACATTCCTCTTCCATTAATATCAAAGTACTCTGGTATACCTGGATACATCTTACTTCTATCAAAATCTTTTGCCGTATCAAGAAGAGTTTTTAACACTTTATTTCCCTCTTCTGCATATCCTCTCTGATATAAGGCATTGGCATACATTACTGCCATATGTGAGAATACCGCTCCGTTTTCTTTCTCACCATAAGCGAATCCAAACATTCTTCCCAAATCAAATTTCTCTTCTTTAAAATCTGTATTTAATCTATATCCACCTGCATTTTTATCATAAAGATATTTATCAGCACTCTTACAAATTGCTTTAACCTGTTTATCTTCTGCAGTCCTACTCATGATTGCAAAAACCTGACCTGTAAGCATCATCCTTACATTGCCATCAACAACACCCTCAACTTTTTTTCCACTGTTGTCATAATATCCGTTGAACCAGCCATTGCCTTCACCATCAGTAACCCACTCGTTATTTCTGATGTTTTCCATAAGCCAGTTTGATTTTTCTTCAAGATTCCTACAAACATCATCTACACTACAGATAACCTTTTTACCTGATACGTTATGTTCACATTTTGTAACATACTCATCAAGTAACTCAACCTTCTGGTCAATGCTGTCATATAAAGATTTTCCACCTTTTAATAAGACAAGAATTTCCTCAGCAAGCTCGAGTTTATTAATTTTTGTTTCCTCCTGGAAACCACGAAGAAGACTAGCAATTTCAGCAAGATTACCTGCATATGCACAAGTAAATGCTACACTCTCTCCTCTATCTGCAGCCATATCAAGAGCGTCATTCCAATCAGCGCCTCTTAATTTTATTTCATTATGTTCTCCAACATCGTAGAATGCACAAAGATTCTGAAGAAGAATATGCTCAATTAATGTACCGAAGTAAATCTCACCTTTTTCAGTTTTCTGATTATTACCATCTGACAATTTCCATAAATTATCATGAGCAGTCCCTCTTTTTGACTGTAAATCTTTGAAATATGGAACCTTCTCCATTAAAATATCAAGATCTCCAGTCTGATTAATATATAACTGAGTTGTAATGAATGGCCAGAATGCATGGTCCATCCACACACGAGTAATATTGTTTCTGTCTGCGATAAACTCGCCTTGTTTACTTCCAATAATTGTAGCATTTGTTCCATCAATTCGAACTCCACAATAATTGTCAACAATCATCTTTCTAACATTATATGGTTCCATTATAAGAAGAGCTAAGCAATCCTGCCATAAATCTCTCCATCCTCTTCCACCTTTACCATAATCATGATAGGGGAGGAAGGAGCAACCATATATTCTTCTAAGGATTGGCTGGAAACAAATCCATTTCAGATAATTATCTGACTCTTTTTTTCCAGTAGAAAATGAAACATTAACCTTCTGTGTCCAATATTTTTTGATTTCCTCTAACTCTTTAAGAACATCTTCTTTTGTTGAGATACCAGAAACCAAATCATCTATAGTATTATCACCATCGTTGGTTGCTCCTAACAAAATAATATATGAAGCAGTCTCATATTTTGAAAGTGTTGTCTTTTCAAATTTGAACGCTCCAACCGACTCTCTTCCATCAACCTGATCTCCCGGTTTCTTGCCGACAGCATCTGTTCTCACAGCCATTGGATTCGCAAATGAGCCACCTTCACCCAGAAACTCCTCAACAGTTGGATAAAACTCTACTGGAGATTTTCCATCTGCGGTCTTTCCAATCACAAAATATGTAGTATCATTTTTCTGATGACCACGTTCATCAAATGATAAAACAGGTCTTACCATTACACCATTTTCAGTAACTTTTGTTCTATGCAATAGAGAAGTTACATGTCTGTGATCTCTAATATTGTCAGCACTTCTTCCGTAAATTGGAATTGCAGCAACTGGTGTAAATGTGATATCTTCATCATTCTCGTTTGTAATTTCAACCAATGCTACTTCAACATCTCCGCTAATTGTAACAAAAGAAGTTGTCTCTGCTTTCACTCCATATTCTTTGGAGATTCTTGTAAGTTTATGCCACATGAATCCAGCTTCTATTTCACTTTCATCCTGTGAATCTGTAAATTTTTCACTTTCCTGTTTTGCCGAAGAACCAGTTACAGACCAGATACCCTTGCCTTCAATATTGCACCAGAAATTTCTGGTGCTCTTATTGTTATGCAGATTCTCTGTACTTTCAGGCTCTAAAAGGAAATGATTCTGATCAAGCTTACTGTCACCACCAAGATTAGGTGTAACATTCGCCTTAATTCCACGCTCTCCTGCAATTGGAAAATATAAATAACTATAATTCTCCGGCTGCTTTATCTTAAATGTGCCATTGTTATCAACAAACTCTATCTTACTCATTTTTCCTCTTTCTTATGACATAATAAGTTCTACTTCTGTATTATCTGTCAAAATATACTCTGGGATGTAATCTCCCTCAACCACTGTGCCGTTTACCTTAAGCTCTTTGCATCCGCTCTCTGCTCCATTAGGATTCTTCACTACGATATGAAGGTGTTTTCCTCTGAAATCTTTTTCAATTTCAAATTCTTTCCAATCCTTTGGAACTGAAGGTCTGATATGAAGACCATAGAAATCCGGGCGCATACCAAGAATACCTTCTACACATCCAACCATTACAGTTGAAGCTGTTCCTGTAAGCCAGTGAACATGTGAACGACCGAAGTTTGGACTTGCCTTTCCTTCTGTAAACTGTCCATAGCAGTATGGCTCTAATTTTCTTGTCTCAGCATCTTCATTCTGTGCAGCCGGAGCATTCTCAATAAAGTATGTAAATGCTCTTTCTCCATGTCCTCTAAGTGCCTCAGCTAAAATGATCCATCCCTGTGACTGAGAGAAAATACCTGCATTTTCTTTTGTTCCTGCATTGTAAATTACTGCAAGTGCTCCATCAAACGCATGTGCGTGATAAGGAGGATCCATAAGGATTGCACCATATTTTGTATTTAATTTCTCATATACATTATCGAGCGCTTTATCTGCCTGCTCATCACTGGCAAATCCACTAATTACTGACCAGCTCTGTGGGTTAAGCCACATATTTGCTTCTGGGTCATTTCTATTTCCGATAACTTCTCCATCCTCTGTAAATCCACGAATAAATCTGTCTTCGTTCCAGCATAATTCCTGAATCTTATCTCCAAGCTCTTTCTGGTTCTTCTCAAGGAAAGCAAGATACTCATCATCTTTTTTATAAGCTGCGAACTCTTTTAAGATAGACATTGCATAGTAATACTGTAATGCTACGAATGATGATTCTCCATCAGCACCAAGTCTTAAACAGTCATTCCAGTCAGCGTATAATCCAGCTGGTAATCCGTGTTTTCCAAGGTGTGTCATTGAGAACTCAATAGCTTTCTTTAAGTGCTCATATACTGTAGCCTCTCCACTGTTTGCATATGGAATAACCTCATCGATAAAATCAAGATTACCTGTCTCTGAAATATATTTATATACAGTTGGGAATAACCATAATGCATCATCTGCTCTGTATGCAGGATGTCCTGTCTCTTTTACGTATGATGCATCATCTGGTGTATCCTCATGACCTGGATTATGAGTAAATTTAACAAGTGGAAGTCCTCCTCCATTGTTTACCTGAGCAGAGAGCATAAATCTAATTTTCTCAACTGCCATCTCAGGTTCAAGATGAATAACCCCCTGAATATCCTGAACTGTATCTCTATATCCATATCCATTTCTAAGTCCACAATATGTAAATGAAGCAGCTCTTGACCAGATAAATGTCATGAAACAATTATATGCATTCCATGTGTTAATCATTGTGTTGAATGCTTCATTTGGTGTATTAACCTGGAAATGACCAAGTTTCTCATGCCAGTATGAAATAAGTTCATTTAACTCATTGTCATATACTTCATCAGAAACATATTTAGCAAGAATATCAGCAGCTTCGTTGTCTTCTTTCATTCCAACAACGAATGCGATTTTCTTTGTTTCTCCTGGAGCAAGCTTGATTACTGCTGTAAGTGCTCCACAGCTGTTTCCATTGTAATTTCCCTTGTTTGCAAGCTTTCCGCTTGTAACTCCAAGTGGTTTATCATAACCATTGTATCTTCCAAGGAACTCGTCCTTACTTCCACACCAGCTATCAACAGGTGCACCGGCAAGTCCTAAAAATCTGTTTGTCACGATTTTATCATCAACATCTTTTCCATCCTCAATAGAATCAAGATTGGCATGAATCATCTGTCTAACTCTATTTTCACAAAATACAGTTTTGGTAATAAACTGAGAGTACTGAAGATTAACCTGATCCTGCTCATAATTACTGTTGCTTGTAAATTCAGCATATCCTGTTACATTCAGTTCTCTTTCTACATCAGAATTGTTTGTAAGGCATACATTCCATACTTCATATGACTGATTAAGTGGAACATAGTATTTTACTTCTGATTTGATATCGCTGTATTCTGCAATCATTTTTGTATAAGCCGTTCCGTGATGACACTCGCTCTTATACTCTTCTAAATCTTTGCCTACCGGCTGCCATGAAGCAGACCAATAATCTTTGCTTGCATTATCTCTAATGTAAACATATCTACCTGGCTGATCAAACTGATTGAATACATATCTAAGAATTCTTCCGTTTGCTCCTGATTTAGCAAAGCTGTATCCTCCAGCATTGTTTGAAATAATTGCGCCATACTCAGGTGATCCTAAATAATTAACCCAAGGTGCTGGTGTATCTGGGCGTGTAATTACATACTCTCTTTTGTCGTTATCAAAAAAACCATATTTCATTTCTCGTATTCTCCTTCTATTTTGTACTGAATATAACGCAATTTTTTGAGATAATATACAAAATAGAAATTGAAAATATCATTTTCGTGACATCAAAAAAAGAACTCCTTTTTAGAAGTTCTTTTCCAATTTACTATTTTAATGTTCGCAAATATGCCTTTTTTTCATCGGAAATTCTGTTGCTTTCCACTGCTTTCTGGATTGCTTTTCGATGAGTCCACTCTGGAAGCACCCTTTTTTCAAAATATCCAATGGTTGCATCATACTGTTTTGCCAATGCAGTTGCAAAATACCAGGCCACCATCATTTTTACATAATATTCATCTGATTTAATTCCAGAAATGATATCTAACTGTTCCTTATCAAAATGCTCATCAAGGAAGAAATTCATAAAGCATTTCACACCAAATCTAACAGTGTATGTTTCATCTGATTCAATCCACTCTTTAATATTTTCATTCAAAGACGCTATATCCTTTTTAAGAGCTTTCGGGTTCATCTGGTCACAGGTTGCCCAATTATCAACATAAGGCAGAAACCTATCTATCTCTTCCACACAAGTTCTATAATCTTTTATCTGGCAGATAATAAATGCATGTAACTGATTTTCTTCAAAATAACTGTGTGGCAACTCATTAATAAAATTATCAGCCTCCCCACTCTTTACCATTTCCTTGGCAAGAGAACGAAGCTGCGGAGTTCTGACACCTATCATTTTTGTACTGGCATCCCCCGGAATAAGCGTCCCCTGAAAATTTTTGTATTTTTCATCACGTATTTCATATAACTGTTTTTGTAACTCTGTCATTTTCTTCTACCATGTATATTAACTAGTATTCAAGAACGCTCTAGCGTTCTTGCTGCGGAATGCGCGTCAGCTTTGCTGACATCTTC
>JBGVHH010000148.1:0-23216 GCA_045122195.1 Agathobacter sp. | reverse complement strand
TTTCTCATTGAAATGTTGTATACTTTTAACCATGGAGAACACCTCTGTCTTTCTAAAGTTTGGTTTAGTCGCCTTTAACTTTATCAGACTTTGGTGTTCTCTTCTATTTTTTATTAATCCGAAGAAAAAGTTACGCTAGCTACTATTTTTTCATGTTTCCCCAAAATAAACCCCGTATCCAGATAAAGTAGCTTCTATTAATGGCTACTAATGGCTACTGATTTGAGGTTCTGATTTGGGTTACTGATAACTAACTCCTGATATCTAGCTCCTGATATCTGGCGTATTACCGCCTATATCTCAACAAACAATAATCAAGCAGTAATTTTTTCAATAATTTTGCCCTAAATATAAAATTATTACGGCTCAGACAACATCTTTTAGATGATAAGCAGTAAATGAATTGAAAATCATTGGATTTTTACCGATTTTTTACTGTCTCAAATTCAAGAATAGTATTTGGAGCCGTAAATCGATTTTCAAGAATAAAGCAAAGATACAGCAAAATCAAATTATACACATAATGCTAAGACAAATAATACAAACAAAACAAATATACCTTGCAGAATTGAAAAATTATGCTAAAATAAAAAAGTTGCAAATTTATTTTTATTTGTATACTTACTTTATTATTATAGAAGACAATTCAGAAAAACATTTTACAAATTAAATTTTCAATTATCTAAAGAAAGAGGGACGATTATGAAAACAACACGTGACGATATTCGTAACATTGCAATTATTGCCCACGTTGATCATGGTAAGACAACTCTTGTTGACGAGTTATTAAAACAAAGTGGTGTGTTCCGTGAGAATCAGGAAGTTGTAGAGCGTGTCATGGATTCCAATGACATTGAGCGTGAAAGAGGAATTACAATTCTTTCAAAAAACACAGCTATCCAGTACAAAGACGTAAAAATCAACATCATTGATACACCTGGCCATGCAGACTTCGGTGGAGAGGTTGAGCGTGTACTTAAGATGGTTAACGGTGTAGTATTGGTAGTAGATGCTTTTGAAGGTGTTATGCCTCAGACAAAATTCGTTGTTATGAAAGCACTCTCACTCAACCTTCCAATTATCGTTTGTGTAAACAAGATTGACCGTCCGGAAGCCAGACCTGATGAAGTAATCGATGAAGTATTAGAGCTTTTCATGGATTTGGATGCTTCAGACGAGCAGCTTGACTGCCCATTCATCTTCGCTTCTGCAAGAGATGGTTATGCGATGAAGGATTTAAGCGATGAAAGAAAAGACATGATTCCTCTTTTCGAGACAATCATAAATTATATTCCAGCTCCTGAAGGAGATCCTGAAGCTAATACTCAGGTTCTTATCTCTACAATCGATTACAACGAATATGTTGGTCGAATCGGTGTAGGAAAAGTCGACAACGGAACTCTTAAAGTAAACCAGGAGGCTGTTGTTGTAAACCACCATGACCCGGATAAATTCCAGAAGGTTCGTATCAGCAAGCTCTACGAATATGAAGGACTTAACAAAGTTGATGTAGACGAGGCTGGAATCGGTTCTATCGTAGCCATTTCTGGTATTGCTGATATCAAAATTGGAGATACAATTTGTTCTCCTGAAGACCCAGAGGCAATTCCTTTCCAGAAAATTTCAGACCCAACTATCTCAATGAATTTCATTGTAAATGATAGTCCACTTGCTGGTCAGGAAGGAAAATATGTAACAAGCCGTCATATCCGTGACAGACTTCTTCGCGAGTTAAACACAGACGTTTCTCTTCGTGTTGAGGAGACAGAGTCTGCTGACTCTTTCAAGGTTTCAGGACGTGGAGAGCTTCATTTATCAGTTCTGATTGAGAACATGAGACGTGAGGGTTATGAATTTGCAGTAAGTAAAGCAGAAGTATTATACAAAGAAGATGAAAACGGCAAAAAGCTCGAGCCAATGGAGCTTGCTTATGTAGATGTTCCAGATGACTTTACTGGTGCTGTTATTTCTAAGCTTCAGCAGCGTAAGGGTGAACTTCTTAACATGGGTTCAATCGCTGGTGGATATACAAGACTTGAGTTTAGAATCCCATCCCGTGGACTTATCGGTTACAGAGGTGAGTTCATGACCGATACAAAGGGTAATGGAATCCTCAATACTATTTTTGATGGATACGAGCCATTCAAGGGGGAAATAGCTTACCGTGCAACTGGTTCACTTATTGCCTTTGAGACAGGTGAGTCTGTGGCATACGGGCTTTTCTCTGCTCAGGAAAGAGGAACGCTTTTCATCGGTGCCGGCGAAAAAGTTTACTCAGGAATGGTTATTGGACAGTGTGCAAAAGCTGAGGATATCGAGCTTAACGTTTGCAAGAAAAAACATCTCACAAATACTCGTTCTTCTTCTGCAGATGAAGCACTTACACTTGTACCACCTAAGATTTTGAGTCTCGAGCAGGCTATCGATTTCATTGATACAGATGAGCTTCTTGAGATTACACCTGAAAATCTTCGTATTAGAAAGAAAATTCTTGACCCAACTCTTCGTAAGAGAGCAGGCTTCAAAAAGAAACAATAATAATAGAGCCGAATGGCACCCATGATGAGGTGCCATCCGGCTCTATCTTTTATTACATTGTTAAATCCTGCTTATATTAAAGTGCTTTGATTCTCTCAAGCGCTTTTACTGTGTTCTCATAATTTCCAAATGCAGTCAGTCTGAAATATCCCTCACCGCTTGGTCCAAATCCTGAACCTGGTGTTCCTACCACATTTGCATTCTCAAGAAGATAGTCAAAGAAATCCCATGAAGTCATCTTCTCTGGTGTCTTAAGCCAGATATATGGCGCATTTACTCCACCATATACCTCAAATCCAGCCTCAGCAAGACCAGTCTTGATTGTCTTTGCATTGTTCATATAATATGCTACCTGCTCTTTAAGCTGTGCTTTTCCTGCCTCAGAATATACAGCCTCTCCAGCGCGCTGAACAATGTATGGAGCACCGTTAAATTTTGTTCCATGACGGCGAGCCCACATGCTGTGAAGTGAAACATCACCACATTTTAAATCCTTTGGTACAACTGTAAATCCAAGTCTTACACCTGTAAATCCAGCGTTCTTTGAAAAGCTTCTAAGCTCGATTGCACATGTTCTTGCACCCTCGCACTCATAAATTGAATGTGGTACATCTGCCTCGCTGATATATGCCTCATAAGCTGCATCAAAAATGATTACAGAACCATTTTTGTTTGCATAATCAACCCATACCTGAAGCTCGTCTTTTGTAAGAGTTGTTCCTGTTGGATTATTTGGAAGGCAAAGATAAATCATATCAGGCACTTCCTTTGGAAGCTCTGGTACAAATCCGTTTGATGCTGTAGAAGGCATGTAAATCACATCGCTCCATGTCTCTGTTTTTGCATCATAAACCCCTGTTCTTCCTGCCATTACATTTGAATCTACATATACAGGATAAACCGGGTCAGTTACTGCTATACGGCTCTTTTCCCCAAAAAGCTCCTGAATATTTGCAGAATCACTTTTTGCTCCGTCTGATACAAAAATCTCATCTGCCGCAATTTCGCATCCACGAGCCTTGTAGTCATTGTCTGCAATTGCTTTTCGAAGAAATTCATATCCTAAATCAGGAGCATACCCACGGAATGTAGATGCATCTCCCATCTCATCGACTGCTTTATGTAAAGCCTCAAGAATAGCTGGTGCAAGTGGCTGTGTAACATCACCTATACCAAGTCTGATAATTTCCTTTTCTGGATTTGCCTCCTGATATGCAGCTACTTTTTTTGCAATATTGCTAAAAAGATAGCTTCCTGGTAATTTCTGGTAGTTTTCATTAATCTGAAACATGTTCATATTCTCCTTTTCTACAAATATTTATTTATAAATTATCTGAAATTACTATTTCATCAAACTCACAATCATCTGTGCGGTCTCTACAAGACCAGTTCCATTATCCATACTTCTTTTCTGTATGTATCTATGAGCCTCTTCTTCGCTAAAGCTGTTTCTTTCCATGAGGATAGCCTTTGCTCTCGATAAAAGCTCCATATCTGCTTCAGAGCGGACCTTAGGTTTTTGCCTCTGTTTTTTCTTTCGCCTGCTGATAGAATAATCCATCATTTCAATGGTTTGCAAAAGTTCATGTACTTTAAGTGGCATAGACAACGAAACAAGATTATCTACCCCCTTATCCATTACACCCTGTGCAGATGCAATTAGTAACATCTGAAAATTCGGAGGCATATATTCATAAATTTCATCGTACATCATGTCCGGAAATCTCGAACCACATACGATAATTCCTGAATCCAGTTCGTCCATGCTCGCTAGCGCTTTTGCGCCTGTAGTTGAAACAGTTGTGACTGTATATCCACTCTGTGCTAATATTTTTTTAATAGAATTCGCAACTTCCAGCTTTGGAAATGCTACAACAATATTATTCACAGTTCATCACACCTTTTATTTAGAATTTATAAAGATACTCGTCAAGCTCCCACTGTGTGACATGCGCTCTGTAAGCCTCCCACTCAGTTTCTTTTGCCTCAATATATTTTGTCGAGATATGCTCGCCCAATACATTCTGAATAAACTCATCCTTCTTGAACTCTTCTACTGCATCATGTAAATCAGTTGGAAGAGATTCTATTCCAAGTCTTTCCTTATCGTGTTTTGTTAACTCAAATACGTTTTCTCTAAGTTCTTTATCTGGTTCAATTTTATTTTTAATACCATCAAGTCCTGCTGCAAGACAAACAGCAAGCACGAGATATGGATTTGCTGATGGGTCAGGATTTCTAAGCTCTACCCTTCTTCCTTCACCTCTTGATGCCGGAATACGAATCAGCGGACTTCTATTTGTAGCAGACCATGTAATATATATTGGTGCCTCATAACCGGCAACAAATCGTTTGTATGAATTCACAATAGGATTGGTAACCACTGTCATTCCCTTCATATGCTTCATGATTCCGCCTATGAAATAATACGCTTCTTTTGAAAGACCAAGCGAATCTTCCTCGCCTACAAAAATGTTTTGTCCGTCCTTTTCAAGTGACATATTGATATGCATTCCCGAGCCACTCACGCCATGCTTTGGCTTTGGCATAAAGCTTGCAAACAATCCATGACGTTTTGCAATAGTCTTAATTGCAAGCTTGAAGGTCATGATATTATCAGCTGTACTTAATGCTTCTTCATATTTAAAATCAATCTCATGCTGTGCCGGTGCAACCTCGTGATGAGAAGCTTCTATTTCAAAATCCATGTCCTCTAATGTGAGAACCATATCACGTCTTGCATTCTCACCCAAATCATTAGGTCCTAAATCAAAATATCCGGCTCTTTCATGTGTGATAACAGTAGGCTGTCCATTTTCATCCTGATGGAAAATAAAGAACTCACATTCAGGGCCAACCTGGAAGGTATATCCTAATCTTTTAGCCTCCTCAATCTGCTGTTTTAACACATATCTTGGATCCCCCTCGAACGGCTTACCATCTGCTGTATACACATCACAGATAATGCGGGCAACTTTTCCCTGCTGTGGTCTCCATGGGAAAATCAAAAAAGTATCCAGGTCTGGATAAAGATACATATCAGATTCCTCGATACGAACAAATCCCTCGATTGAAGAACCATCAAACATGCAACGGTTATCCAGTGCTTTTTCAAGCTGGCTTGAAGTAATTGCTACATTTTTTAGTGTTCCAAAAATATCTGTAAACTGAAGTCTGATAAACTCAATATCTTCCTCTTCAACAATTCTGATAATGTCTTCTTTTGTATACTTACTCATCTCTTGACCTCTCTTTGCAATAATTTATCACTTCATCAAACGACATCTTGCCACCAAACAAATCAAGTGCACTACCAATGGTGACATTCAGGTTATTTCTTCCTATTTCGTATATTTTTTCCAAATCCTCAAAGCAAGAAACTCCTCCTGCATATGTGATTGGTATTTTCCCCCATTTTCCAAGAAGCTCTACCAGCTCTTCCTCTATTCCGTTGACCTTGCCTTCCACATCAACTGCATGAATGAGAAATTCACAACAGTATTTTGACAACTCATCAAGTAATTCGTATGTCACAACTTCCTCAGTAAATTTCTGCCAACGGTCGGTTACAATGTAGTATTTTCCATCCTTTTTTCTACAAGATAAATCTAATACCAGATGTTCCTTTCCTACCTTATCAAAAAGGGCATTCAAATTATCATAGTTAATTTTTCCATCTTTGAATACAAAAGATGTCACAATCACTGCACTTGCTCCTGCATCGATAAATTCAAGTGCATTAGCGTCTGTTATTCCGCCTCCAACCTGTAACCCCTGTGGATACTGGACAAGAGCTCCTAAAGCCTGCGCCTTTGTTGCCTCATAGAACTCACTTCCTGCTGGATTTAACAAAATAATATGACCGCCTTTTATTCCAAAATTTTTATACATATTGGCATAAAAAGCACCATCCTGTGTGGAAACAAAATTTTCCTTTGCATCGTTGCTCTTATCCTGTAGGGTTCCACCAACAATCTGCTTTACCTGCCCATTATGTATATCAATACATGGTCTAAATTCCATTTTTTATTATTAATCTCCCTTCAAAAATACATCAGACATATTTATATAAAGCAAAAACTTCCTTATACTAAAAAAGGGCATAAGAATCCTGTTAAGACCCCGTTGCCTCTTGAAAAAGAATATCATAAAACTCTTGTTTATGCAAAATAATTATTAGTTATATTTTTTATACTATTTATTGATGTCTTCTTGACACGGACAAACTATTTTGCTATCATCAAAAAAATCACATTATATATATATTAATAAATAAGAAAGAGAGGAAAATATTAATGGGTACTATTATCGGCGAAGGAATTACATTTGATGACGTTCTCTTGGTTCCACAGTATTCTGAAATCACTCCAAACATGATTGAGACACAGACACATCTTACTAAAAAAATCATGTTGAACATTCCAATGATGAGTGCAGCAATGGATACAGTTACTGAATCAAAAATGGCTATAGCAATGGCTAGACAAGGTGGTATCGGAATCATCCACAAGAATATGTCCATCGAAGCACAGGCTGATGAAGTAGATAAAGTAAAACGTTCAGAAAATGGGGTTATTACTGATCCATTCTATCTCTCTCCAGACCATACATTACAGGATGCTGACAACCTTATGGCAAAATTCAAGATTTCAGGTGTTCCAATCACTAAAGATGGAAAGCTTGTTGGCATCATCACAAACCGTGATCTGAAGTTCGAGACAGACTTCACAAAGAAAATCTCAGAGTCAATGACTTCTGAGAATCTTATCACAGCACCAGAAGGAATCACTCTTGAAGAAGCTAAGCAGATTCTTGCAAAAGCCAGAAAAGAGAAATTGCCAATCGTTGATAAGGACAACAATTTAAAAGGACTTATCACTATCAAAGATATTGAGAAACAGATTAAATATCCTCTTTCAGCAAAAGACGACCAGGGACGTCTTCTCTGCGGTGCCGGAGTAGGAATCACTGCAAATATGATGGAGCGAGTTGAAGCATTAGTAAACGCTCACGTTGACGTAATCGTTATGGATTCAGCTCATGGTCACTCAATGAACATCATCAACGCTGTAAAGAAAGTAAAAGCTGCTTATCCTGATCTTCAGGTTATTGCAGGAAATATTGCTACAGGAGAAGCTGCAAAAGCACTTATCGAAGCTGGTGCAGACGCTGTTAAGGTTGGTATCGGACCTGGATCAATCTGCACAACTCGTGTAGTTGCAGGTATTGGTGTTCCACAGATTTCTGCAATTATGGATTGTTATGAAGTAGCTAAAGAATATGGTATTCCAGTAATCGCTGATGGAGGAATCAAATATTCAGGAGATATGACAAAAGCAATTGCTGCCGGAGCTAACGTTTGTATGATGGGTTCTATGTTTGCAGGATGTGATGAAGCTCCTGGAACATTTGAATTATATCAGGGTAGAAAATACAAAGTATATCGTGGTATGGGTTCTATCGCAGCTATGGAAAATGGTAGTAAAGACCGTTACTTCCAGGAAGGTGCCAGAAAGCTTGTTCCTGAAGGAGTTGAAGGTCGTGTAGCATACAAGGGAACTCTTGAGGATACAATCTTCCAGCTTGTTGGAGGAATCCGTTCTGGTATGGGTTACTGTGGTTGCAAGACAATTGAAGAGCTTAAAGAAAATGGAAAATTTGTAAAAATCTCTGCTGCATCACTTAGAGAAAGTCATCCACATGACATTCACATTACAAAAGAAGCCCCAAACTATAGCACTGATGCATAAGGAGGTATATATTATTGGACGCTGGTGAAACCGCACAACTAATTAGTTTAATAATTTTATTGCTGCTTTCCTCATTCTTTTCGTCTGCGGAAACAGCATTAACCACCGTCAATAAAATACGCATACGTACCCTGTCCGAAGCTGGAAACAAAAAGGCGGACAGGGTGCTTCGCGTTACTGACGATTCTGCCAAAATGCTTTCAGCAATTCTGATCGGAAACAATATTGTTAATCTTTCTGCTTCATCGATTGCTACAACACTTGCCATTTCATTTTTTGGAAGTGTTGGTGCAGGAATTGCAACAGGAATCTTAACCTTACTGATTCTCATATTTGGCGAAGTAACACCAAAGACAATGGCTACTATAAAAGCTGAGTCACTGTCACTTAAAATTGCTGGGATTATCGGTTTTTTAATGTTTATACTTACGCCGGTAATCTTTATCGTAAACAAGCTTTCACTCATTGTTCTGTTCCTATTCAGGGTAAATCCTAACGATCAGAATGATGCAATGACAGAAGAAGAACTTCGTACAATCGTTGATGTAAGTCAGGAAACAGGCGTCATCGAAGATGAAGAACGTGATATGATTCACAAGCTTTTCGACTTCGGCGATGCTGAAGCCAAGGAAGTAATGGTTCCCCGTATTGATATGACATTTGTACATATTGATGCTACCTTCAAGGAACTCTTAGAAATATACAAAGAGAACATGTTTACACGTTTTCCAGTATATGAAGATACTACTGACAATGTAATCGGTATTATTAACATGAAGGATTTACTTGGTCTTTCCGAGCCTGAGAACTTCTCCGTACGTGATTACATGCGTGAACCTAGTTTTACATATGAACACAAGAATACAGCCGATTTATTTATCGAGATGAGGAAGTCATCAACAGCAATGACAATTGTGCTCGATGAGTATGGTTCAACAGCAGGACTTATCACTTTAGAAGACCTTCTAGAGGAAATTGTTGGCGAAATCCGTGATGAATTTGACTCTGATGAAATTGACGACATAACCAAAATAAACGACAGAGAATATATTGTTCTAGGCTCCGCAAATCTAGAGGATGTAAGTGAAGAATTAGGTCTTCATATTCTCTCCGAGGATTATGATACAATTGGCGGATATTGTCTGGAACAGCTTGATCATCTACCTGAGAATGATGAAGAAATTGTCACTGACGACAATATCCTTATCAAAATCAAAAATGTTGATAAAAATCGAATTGAATCTGTTCTCATTCGATTACCAGAACAGACTGAAGAAGATTCTTAAATTCAGGATCTTTTAACCAGCGGGAGTTCTCCATGAGACCTCCCGCTTTATTTTCACCAAAATACTCACTATCGATAAATCGAATTTTCCCAAAAGCTCTTTCCTGAGATTTAATCTCAGTATCCACAAATGTTAGACAAATTGTCTTGTTTACCACGTTCCCATAACTATCCATTGCTTCTATTTCAAGCTCTATCTTTTGTCTGTCTTGTACTTTGTCAATTTCCTCCTCATCATAATTTGTTATCACAAGATAATTGTTTTCATTTCTACCATACGTTATCTTCCCATCCTCAACATCAATTGCTTCTATTTTTTCAGCTATTTTCTCCTCTGTAACCCGTTTTTCTCTTACATCATTCAAAGAAAAAAACATATCCTGAGCCTTTATAGTTGGAGCATGCTCCCATATACCATATAGATATATTTCAGAATTATTTGTATATTCTACATTTAATATTCTGCACAAATCTGCAATTTTTATAGTTTCTTCTGGTTTAAATGCCATATCGGTTTCGGTTGTTTCCCAGTTAAATCCTTCTATAATTTCAGCATCACAAGTCCAGCCTATACACAAATTTTCATTTGGAAGTACTATTTCATCAGAATACATATGTGTCTCTCTGACACCATTGTCATATACTATGGTATATTGATTTTCCTTCCAAATACCATATAAATCTACTCCTGAAATATGACCATACAACCATGTATTTCCCATTATTTGCCCCTGCAAATAGGTCGCTTTATCATCCTTTGCATTAAATGACCACCCGGTATTTGTATATCCCGGTTCCTTCCAATCTATCTCCGCAAGCTTCTGTCCGTTTACACCATAAGCGTAACTCGTTGAATAAACCCTCGTATCATCTTCATAAAAATTACAATGAAATCTCGCCGGAACAATTACAGGAGTGGAATATGCTGTAAGATTCACCGCACCAGTTACAAAAAAACCATATGGATTCCCACTCATTCCTCCATTATTATTCCAGTTTTTAAATTGATAACCGGTACTTACTGTAGCAGTGGCTCTTACATATGTTCCATAACAATATGTACCACTTCCGAAAACAGATTCTATTCCAGCGGTTTTTGTCACACTCACTCGATAAAATAATCCACTTACAGTTTTACCAAAATATGACTGTAGCGATTGTAACGCACTACTGCTCCAACCAGCAGCGTTTGCAATACCTGCATAATTTTCATATACCGTCCCTGAAGATGGTCCATAATCAGTCATTGCTCCCTGTGGTTTTCCCTTTTTTGTAATAACCATACAAGCATCCAGAACAATCGAACAATTGCCTGAATTTAATGCTGACAATGCAGTGGCATTTAGTCTTTGTTTAAGAGAATACAGAGAGATAGTATAGAGCATATAATCATATCCTCCAACATATTCTTCATTCTTCAAATACATATAACTTCCCCCCATCTTGTAATAGATGTATTGAAGAGGCGTTCCTGCATTGTTTTTTATTGTCATTTTGTATCCGATAGTCCTGTACTTTGTACCTGAGCTTGACAGCTTACCACATGAGCCAAAGTATATATTGCCATTTGTCTGACCTTCCCCTTTAAATACTGCATTGTTCCCATATGCACTGTAAAACTCTCTGGCACTATTCCATGTATCAGCTCTTACCTCTTCTCCATTCTCCGGCAACAATACCATTGTGCAAATAATCAAAGCACACACCAATACCTTACATAACGCCCGCTTCCCAGTAGTAACAGATGAGATTACCACATTCATCATATTCCCCCTTTGTATATAAACCTATAAAATTATATGTTCCACTTCTTGATGATACTATGCTATTGAAATTTGGAATATCTGCCTTGGACGAATATAAGCATATCTGATTTCCGGACACACCTACTCCAGATATCTGCAAATTCCATTCTCCTGCTATTTTTTGCGCAAAAGTATTTTCAACACTTGCACTAGTTATACTTCCATTGGTCCATGGTGAAATAACAGAATCCAAATATGCTTTCTGCTCACTACTAAGCCCGTTTCCCCCTTTACTGCTATAATAAATCCATCCCGGACTTATATTTTCCCTTGTAGATTCATTACCTGAACCTTGTTCATTTAAATTATTAGATAAATCATTGCCAGTTTTATCACCAGATGCTTGTGTACTTTCATTGGAACTGTCGTAACTATCAAAATTTTGATTTGAAATAGAATCTGAAGCCACCTCTTCAGCCTTATTTGACGTACTAATTACAGCTGCAGATTCACCAACAATGTTCATTATTTCAGATATTCCATTACAATTTTCCTGTTTAATTGTATTATCAACTTTACCATACTTATCTTTATTATCTGTTTTATTATCTTCTGAACTCTGTTCATTTTCCAAATTGTATATATTTGAATATTTATTTTGTTTTTTATCAACAATTGCAAAAATTACAAATCCAATCAATAACACAAAAACAAGTAGTAAAAAACCGGCTAAAAAAACACGCTTATTCATAGCATTAATTCTCCATTTCCTTATCAGCAATAATGGTTTTTGAACAACTGATTTTCTTTTCAAAACCCATAGGAAGTTCAAACTCTTCCACAATTTCTGCCGAAATAATTCCTTTTTCCATATCACAAATATAAATCGTAGTATCAATATCTGTATCAGCCGAAAGACGATCTTCAATATCAGTCACTAATTCCATCTCTACAACAGAACTATCCGGATGAGTATTTTCAAACGAATACATATTGGGTTTGTAATACCTATTCATAGCACTCATTAGAGCAGCGGAAAGGCATTTTTCCATTTGATTTTTTCTAATGCATACGCTGTAAACACTTAGGGACAATACAGACGTATAAATAATTATCAAGCCACCTATCATTCCTAGAATTACATTTTTCAAAAAATACCTCCTTTTATAAGAACACAAAATATTTCTCTCAATAATTAACAGGCAAACTGACTGCAATTATATTCTCAAGATCATTTTTACAAATTACTTTTACATGAAGTGTATAAATCCCCGGATTGGAAAAGCAAATGGCGTTTCCATCATCCATGATAAGTCCCACCACACAGTTATTTTCCATATCAAGTACTTCTACTATTTCAATTCGCTGAAGATTTTCTTCATATTTTTCAACCAGAAATAACTCACTGCACAAGATTTTTTCGTTTATGAGATATTCATCTTCTCTAAGAAGCAGATGTGGAATCCCTACATTTCGATAAGAATCATATGCATTTTTCTCATAATCACCATCCAATACCTGTTCATTACTCATAAGAATAGCAATAGAATTCTTAATCGTAGAAAAATTAGAAAGTAAACCCATTATCAAGATTACTGCAATAATTGCAGCTCCATAGCTTTGCATTATCTCCTTCATATACCGCTATTCCCCCACAAAGAAATCATGCGACAAAACACACCACCTTGCGAGAAAAAAATACACCCCATAATAATCAAAAATGATGTTGTAGACATTGCAGCTACTATCATTCCACCATATTCTCGAAACACCTCTTTCATATTGCCTCCTTAATACATTTTCTTAGATTACTTCCATCAAATCACTTCCATTAACAATTGAAGCATTGACACCACACTAGCTCCAACTAAAAGCATAATTATGCCTCCACCATATTCTTCAATTAAAGTCTCCATAATACCTCCTACATCGCATAACCACTTAACACATGTTCTTCACAAATTCCAAAAAAATCAACCGAATAATTAAATTTTAATTCAACAAACGCTCTATTTACTTGTGTATCATAAGGCACCTCGCTATCATTAGACACTGTCTGAACAGTGTTATCCGATAAATATAAAGTCAAAACCAGGCTCTGATTATTTGCACTGACATTACGAAAGCAATCTCTCATTACTTCAGGACAAAAATCGCTATCCTCCAATTCATCTATTATCTGTGCATGTTCATTCTGAGCAGCTATTACTGACAGAAAACCTGACAATATGCCAACAGATGACACTGTCATAAATAAAATCAAAAAAACTCCCAAGAAAGATTTCATTATCTGGCTCATTATTTAACCTCCTACATAATCTTGTATGACAAGAATCCCAATAGAAATACTGCCATATCAACTACAAGCTTAAAGGATGCAGACACAACTGGTGCAAGAAAAAGCAAAAACATTCCACTTGACTTATCTTTCATTCTGTCTGTATCTGCCTTATCAAGCATCACAAGATTCTTGCTAATGAGTTCTTCTATCTGGTTGCCACTATTCTCTCCATTTCCAATTGATATTGCATATAGCATCCCCATAGCAGCATTTATTTCGGGCAGCTTAAAGCTCTCCAGAAAACGATGATATGGTTTTGAACTTTCCGGTTCCAAATCCAATCTGTCAATAAGTTCATCCACTTCTTTTGCAAGAATTCTCGGAACATGTTCTCTTGATTTTCGTATTGCTACATTTACATTTTCTGTCTGAATAAGAAGTGCTAAATCCATAAGCCATTTGGGAAAAGCACACTTTATCTGCCTAAGCAAATTCTTTCGCATAATATTTCTTCCTATTCTGTGTTGATTCAGTACTATGAGTGTAAATCCCCACATAGCAAGTGATACCCATGTTTTACCGTTAATCACAAGAATAATCGTGATAGCAGCTGGTATAATTGCCATCAAAAATGACTTTACTTTTTCTTTGTTTTCATTAAAATCTCGATACTCTTGCATCCTTTTTGAACATTGTTCATCTTCATCTAAAAGATCTATGGTCAGATAGTCAACTTCCAAAAATCGTTGTCCAGCCAAAATAATCAGATCATCAATGACAATAACAAGAACAGAAATTATCTGAACAATGGGATTATCAGAAATATCCATGTTTAAAACAGGAAGATATAGAATAACTCCGCAAATTATAATTGATGTTATAACAGACATTACAATTTCTCGAAAAGAACGATTTCTATCATCGATAGTCGTATTAACACGATTTTCCCATGAATTTTTATCTCGAAGAAGTATTCTTGCCGGTCCATCTATTTCACCACCGTAATATTCCACATGCGCCATAAATTCATGAACGTTTCTAATACGATTACATTCAAATTCGTGCTCAATTTTTTTCATTGATTGCACAAGGATCTCAGTTTCATCAAAAGTCATCTGCATATACAAAAGAGCATTCTGAACCACTTCTTTCATTTTTCCATCATCCAATGTACTGACAACATCTTCAAAAGCTCGAACAATCTTTTTTTCTTTCATAAAAGAATAAAGCAATGTCTCTATATACAAAGCAGTCTCCTCAAAACGACAAACTGATTTTTTATAATTCTGATACTTTTTTCTATGAAAAAATTGCATAACCAGAAGAAAAAGACCTATCAAAATAGTTGAAATCAAATTTAGTTTTAATAGAATTTTCAATAAAATTGTAATAGAAAATATCAAAACAGCAATCACTTCAGCACCTCCTTTTTGTTCGTCTCCTCAGAAGAAAAAGGAAAAGATACACCTGCTCTTTTATATTTTCTAAGTACAACTTTCGGTAAGTCGCGATTTAACAACTTCCCATCTTGCACTACCATAAAAATTTTATTCTGATAATTTTCTCTATAGAAAAAACAAACCTGATCAATATATCTATATGTACTTTCATCCTCTCGTTTTCCCTTGCGTATCAAAACTCCCACGTCTAACGCCTGGTACACATCGTTTACCATTCTATCTGCATCAATTCGACTTTCAAGCATATTCAGTATTCTATCCGGAATACTCCTCACATCATCTGTGTGCAGAGTTGTAAGCCCATGAATTCCTGTACTCCACGATTCCAATAAATACTTTACTTCCTTCGATCTTGCCTCTGAAAGCATAATCCATTTCGGATTCATACGAAGGCTCGATTTTATCGCATCAGAGTATCCGAACAATTCATTACTAACCTTCATCTCAATGCAATCCTTCCCCGGATTTGTCTGCGAATATCTGATTTCCATTGTATCCTCAATAGTAATAACTCTCTCATTTGCTGGAATAAACTGTGAAAAGAACTTTATACACTCAGTTTTACCAATTCCCGGCATCCCGCAAAAGGTAATATTCATCTTAGCATTAATACAATTTATAAGCAGATTTAATATTTCTTCAGAGCAAAACCCTTCAGATACCGCAGAGTCTCTAGTAAGACGAATTAAAGGCGGTGTTTTTCGAATGCTTATACTTCTTCCAGATCTGGCAACTGACTCATGAAGAATTGTAACTCTTAAATCATCTGTTTCCGCCTCGAGTTCAGGATTTCTCTTGTTAAATTGCCGACTCACTTCGTTTGCAATTCTTTGAGTAAACTGTTCCACAAAAGCCGGAGTCATATACGTATTTACAAATGATGCATTTGCCTTAAATCTCTCGTTAAATATATTAGTCAGCCAAATTTCTTTGCCATTATAATCAATGTCTGTTATCTCATCACTCGACACAAAACTCCAAAGAGGTCCAAAATATTCTTTTCCTAACTCCATTCTGCCCCCTGTTTACTGTATACTTCCATTTGCCTGAGTCACAAATCCATTAATCAAATCTGCAAATGCCTTACCTATCACACTATTTGAATCTGAGCCTATCACAGCACTTATAACCAGAATAATCGATAAAATTGCTACAACTGTAATTAAAATTCCACCATACTCCTGAAAAATTTCTTTCATATAAATTCCCCTTTCAAAATATCCTGTAAAAATGTTTTTATTCCAATATTTAGTTTTAATTTAACTGATTTAGGGTAAAAAAATAGTGGCGAACGCCACAGACACAAAAAGAACTCGCATATATTTTACAATATATGCAAGTCTCTACGTAAAAAGATAATTTATATTCTACACACTTTTTTTATTTTGTAAATACTAAATCAAAAAGTATTTATATTTTTTAGTTCCAACTCAAGGTTTGAACCCTCAGAATTAATTTGTTCGACGCTCTCATTAATCTCATCAATCTTATCCAGAAGTTCATTCAAAGATGATGTAGATTCTTCTGCCGCCTGTCGTATTGCATCAACCGCTGCATTTGAAGCAGCTACTTGCTCAAGCAGATTCTTGGACATATAAGAAAAGTCCTGCATCTTGTCAAACATAATCTTAGAATCGCCCTGATACTTTCTGCCAACCTCTACCAATTCAGAATAGCTTCCCATGGTCTTGTCTTTCATAAAAGTAACAACATTCTCTGCCTCTTTTGCTAAATCCGATACCGCAGTAAGTACTGTATTCGAAATTTCCTTAATCTGACTCGCAGTTTCACTCGAGCTGGCTGCAAGGCCTGTTATTTCATCTGCTACAATCGCAAAACCACGCCCCGCATCACCTGCATGAGCAGCCTCTATTGAGGCATTAAGAGCAAGCAGATTCGTCTGTGATGCGATTTCCAGAATATTTGCTGATAGATCAAGAATCTTCTCCGCTTCCTTTGACTGCTCAATTTTTTCCATAAGAGCAACCTCAACTGCGTTCGCTCGATTCTCAACTTCCTTGCGTTCGTTTTCAGAACGCATCATTATATCATAAGCCTCATTATTGCTGTTCTGAGCATATTCAGCACCATCTTTCGCTTCTTCGCTCATCCCCTGAAAAGAGGCTTCCATGTCATCCATTACCTTTGCAATCTCACCAATATTCTGAGTCATATTGCTAATTGATGCACCATACTCCTGCATAACATTTGAAATATCAGAAGTCTTTCCAGCCATCTGACTAACATGAGTATTAACTGCCCCAATAGATTCTGCAAGATTATTTGCATTTTGCCTAACATTTGCAAGCAATACCTTTAACTGCTCTACTTCAGCAACTAAAAGAGCATTATTTGAATCTTTCTTTGAAAAAATCCCCATACCTTTACCTCTCGTAAAATTATTCTAACCCTTATAATCAAAAAATAATCCTACAAGTATTATATCAAAAGTACTAGTTTTCCTCAAGAACTTTATTTACACTTACAAGTCTTGTTACAATAACAAATACTTCTGCAGCCTGCTTCAATTCCTCAAGTGAAGGATATGTAGGTGCAATTCTGATTACAGAATCCTCTGGATCATTCTTGTATGGGAATGGTGAACCAGCATCTGTCATTGTAACTCCAGCCTCTTTACATTTTGCAATAATCTCTTTTGCGCATCCATTTAAAGCTGAAAAACTGATAAAATATCCACCCATTGGTTTTACCCAGCTTCCAATTCCTCTAGATGCAATTTCATTTGTTAAAAGTTCATTTAACATCTCGAATTTTGGTCTAATTAACTGTGCATGTTTCTCCATGTGTGCTTCAATTCCATTTATGTCTTTGAAAAATTTAGCATGACGAAGCTGATTTATTTTGTCATGACCGATTGTCTGAACAGTAAGTCTACTTTTAATATCTTCGATATTTGCCTTAGATGTTGACAGACCAGCAATACCTGCTCCCGGGAAGCTAACCTTACTTGTAGAGCAAAACTGGAATACCATGTCAGGATTTCCTTCCTGCTCACAAAGGTCAAGAATATTTAAAATCTCCGCTTTCTCGTCATATAAATGATGTACAGCATATGCATTATCCCAGAAAAGTCTGAAATCCTTTGCAGCTGGTTTTAATTTTGAAAATCTTCTAACAGTCTCATCTGAGTATACAACACCCTGTGGGTTCGAGTATTTTGGTATACACCAGATACCTTTTACAGCCTCATCATTATTTACGTACTGCTCAACCATATCCATATCAGGACCATCTTCTGTCATTGGAATGTTTATCATCTCAATTCCAAAGCTTTCTGTAATTGCAAAATGTCTGTCATATCCTGGAACAGGGCAAAGGAATTTAACCTTATCAAGCTTGCTCCATGGTGTATTACCACAAATACCAAAAATCTCTGCTCTTGCAATCTGATCATACATGATGTTCAGACTTGAATTACCATATACAATTACCTGCTCTGGTTTTGCCCCAACCATAGCAGCAATCAGTCTCTTTGCCTCTGGAATACCATCAAGACAAGCATAATTTCTAAGATCTAAGCCAGATTCACTTTTAAGTTCAGTCTTTGAATCCAAAACATCCAACATTGGCATAGAAATGTCAAGCTGGTCCTCTCCTGGCTTTCCACGTGACATATCAAGAGCCAAGCCAAGGCCTTTGATTTTCTCATATTCAGCCTCAAGCGATGCCTTTTCCTGTAACAACTCATCTTTTGTCATTTCACTATACTTCTTCATTAAAAGTGTCCTCCTGATCTTCTTTTTCTTCTATATTTCCTTTGATTTTATTAAAATAACTTTTAATTTTTGCCTCGTACCCTATATCAGTTGGTTTATAGAAAACCTGATCTGTAAGGCCATCCGGCAGATACTGTTGCTTTACATAATGATTAGGATAATCATGTGCATATTTATAACCAATTCCATGTCCAAGCTTATGAGCTGCACCATAATGTGCATCCTGCAAATGCGTCGGAACTGGTGGAGTTTTAGTATTTTTTACAACATTCATCGCACTAAAAATTGCTTCACATGCAGCATTGCTTTTTGGTGCACATGCCATGTAAGTAACTGCCTGTGATAATATAATCTGCGCTTCTGGCATTCCAACTCTCTCCACGGCTGCTGCTGCAGATGAAGCTACAACCATAGCCATGGGATCTGCATTTCCAATATCCTCAGAGGCAAGTATCATAATCCTTCTTGCTATAAACTTGACATCTTCCCCTGCATAAAGCATTCTTGCTAGATAATAAACAGCCGCATCCGGGTCTGAACCTCTCATACTTTTTATAAATGCTGATATTGTATCGTAATGATTATCACCTTTTTTATCATACGAAATTACTCTCTTTTGTATGCATTCTGATGCCACATCTAAATCAATGTGAATCCTTCCGTCTTCACTTCGTTCCGTTGTAAGCACACCTAGCTCAATCGCTGTAAGCGCCGCCCTTGCATCTCCATTTGACACATCCGCCAAAAACTCTAATGCATCCTCATCAATGTAGGCATTGTATACCCCCATACCTCTTTCACTATCTTCAAGTGCTCTTTTAAGCAATATCTTGATATCATCTTTTGAAAGCTTTTTCAGTTCAAAAATAACTGAGCGGGATAAAAGGGCTCCATTCACCTCAAAATATGGGTTTTCAGTAGTTGCACCTATCAAAACGATAGTTCCATCTTCTACAAAAGGAAGCAGATAGTCCTGTTGTCCCTTATTAAAACGATGAATCTCATCAATGAATAAAATGGTTTTCTTGCCATACATTCCCTGATTTGCTTTTGCCTGTTCAACAACCTCTTCCATGTCTTTCTTGCCTGCAGATGTTGCATTTATCTGCATAAACTCTGCACTGGTTGTATTGGCAATCACCTTCGCAAGTGTCGTCTTACCAGTTCCAGGCGGCCCGTAAAAAATAATCGAACTAAGCTTATCAGCTTTGATAGCCCTATATAAAAGCTTATCCTTACCGATAATATGCTGCTGTCCAACCACCTCATCAAGAGTACGCGGACGAAGTCGTGAAGCCAGCGGCGCTTCCGATTCCATATTCTGTTCTCTCATGTACTCAAACAAATCCATTTTTCACCTTTTTGAATTTTAACAGTTTAGATAATTCATTTTTTAATTAGGAAAACATGTTTAAAAGTCGTTTGCACCTAATTTTTGAATTAAAAAGTGCCAAAAAATTCATTTCTCCAATCATTAGAATACATGAATTTTTGGCACTTTACAATAAGGAAGTCATTTTTCTACGTTATGCCTAAATCATTTAGCTTTTGCAACCAATTTTTGGTCCATAACATCAATAAAAATGGTATTTCCTGCTCTTACCTCATCAGCTAAAATCAATTTAGCAGAAAGAGTCTCTACATGTTTCTGTAAAAATCTCTTGAGTGGACGAGCTCCGTATATTGGATCATAGCCATGTTCTACCACATAAGCTTTTGCCTCCTCAGATAGTTCAACCTTTATTTCTTTTTCAACAAGTCTGTCATTTAACTCTTTTATCAACAGATTAATAATATTTCCAATATTGTCCTTTGTGAGTGGCTTGAACATAATTATCTCATCCAGACGATTTAGAAACTCAGGTCTGAAATGACCTCTTAATTCGTTCATTACTTCGTCTTCACATTCCTTTGAAATCTGTCCATCTTCACCAATTCCATCGAGAAGTTCCTGAGATCCGAGATTACTAGTCATGATGATAATTGTATTTTTGAAATCAACGGTTCTCCCCTGTGAATCAGTGATTCTTCCATCATCCAGAACTTGAAGAAGCACGTTGAATACATCAGGATGTGCTTTTTCCACCTCATCAAAAAGTACTACTGAATATGGCTTTCTGCGAACAGCTTCAGTCAGCTGTCCACCCTCATCATATCCTACATATCCCGGAGGTGCTCCGATAAGTCTTGCCACTGAGTACTTCTCCATATATTCACTCATGTCAAGTCTTACCATATTAGTCTCATCGTCAAAAAGACTTGCTGCAAGAGCCTTTGCTAATTCTGTTTTACCTACACCTGTTGGTCCCAAAAACATAAATGAACCGATTGGCTTTGTAGGATCTTTTATTCCTGCTTTAGACCTGATAATAGCCTCTGTCACAAGAGTTACACCATCATCCTGACCTATTACTCTCTTATGAAGTTCTTCGTCAAGATGAAGTGTTTTATTTCTCTCACTCTCGGTCAGCTTTGCAACCGGAATACCTGTCCAACGAGAAATTATTTTTGCAATCTCTTCCTCACTGACGTTCTCACGGACAAGCGACAAATCTCTATTCTTTAAAATTTCCTCTTCACTTTCAAGCTGTTTCTCAAGGTTTGGAAGTACACCGTACTGAAGTTCAGCTGCCTTCTCAAGATCATAATTCTGTTGAGCCGTTTTTATCTCATTCTTTGTGCTTTCAATACTTTCACGAAGTTTACTTACCTTATCAACTGCACCTTTTTCATTTGTCCACTGAGCCTTTTTATTGTTAAATTCATCTCTTAGTTCTGCAAGCTCTTTTTGAAGAGCATTCAGTCTGTCCTGACTCAGATGGTCTGTTTCTTTTTTTAGAGCAGTCTCTTCTATCTCAAGCTGCATTACCCTACGATTCAATTCATCAAGTTCTGTAGGCATAGAATCAAGCTCTGTCTTTATAAGTGCACAGGCTTCATCTACCAGATCAATAGCTTTGTCCGGTAAAAATCTGTCTGATATATATCTGTTGGATAATACTGCCGCTGTTACAAGCGCTGCATCTGTGATTTTTACTCCATGATATACCTCATAACGTTCTTTCAAACCACGAAGAATAGAAATCGTATCCTCCACAGTTGGCTCATCAACCATTACAGGCTGGAATCGTCTCTCAAGAGCTGCATCCTTCTCTATATATTCACGATACTCATCAAGGGTTGTGGCACCCACACAATGAAGCTCGCCTCTTGCAAGCATAGGCTTCAAAAGCTGCCCTGCATCCATTGCACCATCTGTTTTTCCAGCTCCCACAATAGTATGAAGCTCATCGATGAAGAGAATTATCTGCCCCTCAGAGTTCTTCACTTCCTCTAATACAGCCTTTAATCTCTCCTCAAACTCACCTCTGTATTTTGCTCCGGCAATAAGTGCCCCCATATCAAGTGCAAAAAGCTTTTTATCCTTCAAACCCTCTGGGACATCACCTTTTACTATACGTTGCGCAAGTCCTTCTACTACAGCAGTCTTACCAACACCAGGCTCTCCTATCAGGACAGGGTTATTCTTTGTCTTTCTAGATAAAATTCGAATGACATTTCGAATCTCATCATCTCTTCCGATTACAGGATCGAGTTTCTGCTCTCTCGCTCTCTCAACCATGTCGTAACCATATTTCTCCAATGTATCATAAGTAGCTTCAGGATTATCACTTGTCACCTTCTGATTTCCTCTAACTGTTGAAAGAGCCTGTAGGAATCTTTCTCTGGTGATACCATATTCCTTTATAATTGACTTTAACGCATTGTTCGGATATTTAATCAGGCATAAGAAAAGATGCTCAACAGAAACATACGCATCTCCCATTGCTTTTGCCTCATCTTCTGCGTGAATCAAAACCTTATTCAAATTCTGTCCCACATACAGCTGTCCTGCTCCACTTACTTTTGTTCTCGCCTCAAGATGTTTTCTGGCATTCTCTGTGAAGTGATTTAAATCAATTTCCATCTTCTCAATGAGCTTTGGAATCAAACCATCTTCCTGTTCCAACAAAGCTAAAAGTAAGTGCTCCTGTTCTAGTTCCTGATTGCCATAATCATAAGCTAATTTTTCACAATCATTAACTGCTTCAATTGATTTCTGAGTAAATTTCTGAATGTTCATCCTAACACCTTCTTTCAAATTCATTTCTTGATTCTGTTATACCACTGCGATTAGCACTCGTCAAGAGAGAGTGCTAACAATTTTATGAAAACTTTATATTTGTGCGTTTCTTAATGAGACAACACTGGGGTGTGCGCCATAGTGTTGTCTCATTACATTCAATAACGCCTTGGCGTTATTGCTGCGGAATGCGCGTCAGCTTTGCTGACATCTTCCTCTGCGCATTCCTGCAATCCGCCGGCGGCTTTTATCTCAGTTGGAGATTGAGACTCCCACTGAGACAAATATCATTTCTAC
>JBGVHH010000147.1:0-4276 GCA_045122195.1 Agathobacter sp. | reverse complement strand
AGACGGCAGAAGTCGTAAGGCGACCTATTATGACCACATTCACACGTTGTTCTCTCTGTATCAGCTTTCGGGATCAGAAACCGATATTATGAGAAACCTTGCGCTGGCTCCGTTGTCGGGAGTTCAAAACAGATTGTTTGCGAACTGGCTGAAACTGCGTGATATGAATACAGTCAATGATCTGATTGAAAAAGGCTTCATCAAGGCAATGGAAGGTCGTATGATTGCCCTTCATCCAATGATGCAGGAAGTGACAATGGAAGAAACAAGACCTTCCGTACAGACTTGTCACACCTTACTGGATAACTTACAGCAGATCTGCCTGCGTCATGGAGAAGAAGTTTCTTATTATAAACAGTTGTTCCAGACTATCGAATCTGTGATTATGCAGATTGATAATAACGATATGCCAACGTATCTCCGTTTCTTGGAAGATGTGTTCCCGTATATGGAGAATTATCATTATTATCCGGGCATGGAACTGGTTCTTGATACACTTTCCGTGTTGCTGAAAGATGTGACTGTCGGTTCTGTATCTGATCGTGCATTGCTGCTCAGTTATCAGGCGGCTTATGAGAAGAAAGCGGATAAAGCAATCAAGATGCAGAAAGACGCTATTGCCATGATTCAAGAGGTCACAGCAGATAATGCACTTCTGGTTTCCAATCTTTATGCTAATCTTGGTGGTATGTACCGTGTGAACGGCAAACTGGAACTTGCCAAGGAGAACATGGAACATGCAATCAGAATTATGGATGAATATGGTCTGGCTTATTACCATGACAGCATTGTGCAGATTACAAACTATGCTGTACTGCTGACAGACATGGGACAGCCGAATGCCGGTTTGTCAGCTCTGCCGTGTGATTCGAGAATATAATTCTGATACGGGTCTGGATTATGCCAGCGTTCAGGAAGCCATGGGTGGTATCTGCCTGACTATGGGTGATGTTCAGCAGGCTACCACACATTTCAAGAAAGCGATGGCTATTTATGAAATGGTATTTGAAGCAGAACCAGAAATGATAGATGCAAAGAAACAGGAACTGCTTGGGACATATACGCAGGCGGGATTGTATCTTGGAAAGAAAATGCTTGAGTAGAGCGAAACTTCCTATTTGACGGAGAGAGACTATGAGTGAAAAAACATATAAAACACCCTTGGGTAACATTCATTATTGGACAAACATGATTGATAAAAATGATGTCACGTTGATATTTCTTCCGGGATTAACAGCGGATCATAGATTATTTGAGAAACAGATTGAGTATTTTGAGAGCAAGTACAATGTATTTGTATGGGATGCACCTGCGCACGCTTCTTCATGGCCATTTCAATTTGATTTTGACTTAATGGATAAAGCCAAATGGCTAAATGATATTTTGGAATATGAGGGAATTAAGCGGCCTGTTATTGTTGGGCAGTCCATGGGCGGATATGTCGGACAAGCATATGCGGAACTATATCCCGAAAAATTAAAAGGGTTTATATCGATTGACTCAGCACCTTTGCAGAAAAAATATATAACAGGAATGGAACTTTGGCTGCTAAAGAGAATGGAGCCAGTGTATTACTATTACCCATGGAAGTCATTACTAAAAGCAGGAACAAATGGTGTAGCGGTATCTGAATACGGAAGAAAACTCATGCATGAAATCATGATGACCTATGATGGCGATAAAAAGCGTTATTCTCAAATATCTGGTCATGGTTTTAAGATACTGGCAGAGGCAATGGAAAAAGATTTGCCATATAGAATTGAATGCCCTGCTTTGTTGATATGTGGCGAGAAGGATAAAGCTGGCTCATGTATTAGATACAATAAAGCATGGCACAAAAATACAAATATTCCGATCAAATGGATAAAGGATGCAGGGCATAATTCCAATACTGACAAGCCGGAAATGGTAAATGATTTGATTGAGAAACTGATAAATCATTTATAGTAAAGAAAATTTGAATTTGGCGAGGAGAATATGCGATGAAAGTCTATGATATTTCTCAAGAAGTTTTTAGTTGTGAAGTATATCCTGGTGACCCTATACCGGAGAAAAACGTGTTGAAATCAATGCAAAAAGGTGAAGTATATAATTTAACTGCATTTAGCATGTGTGCACATAACGGTACGCATATAGATGCTCCGTTTCATTTTATTAGAGATGGAAAAACAGTTGATGAGATATGCTTGGAAGCATTTGTGGGAATGGCTTATGTGGCAGAACATAACGGGATTGTTACGGGCAATGATGCTACAGAAATAATAGAAAAAGCCAAAAAACAGAGTTCTGATGCATCAAAGAGAGTTCTGATTAAAGGCAATGTCGAGGTATCACTAGAAGCAGCAAGGGTTTTTGCATCTTCAGATATTATGCTTCTGGGTAATGAATCACAAACGATAGGACCACAAGATGCTCCGATGGCAGTACACCTTACGCTTTTGGGTTCTGATGTTGTTTTACTTGAAGGAATTCGTTTGTCGGAAGTGTCTGAGGGTGTTTATTTCTTAAATGCTGCTCCGCTGAATTTATCAGGTGCGGATGGTTCACCATGCAGAGCTGTATTGATAGATATTGATGAGAGATAGATTTCAGTAAGCCAATATGTTTAACTGAGAGCTGAGTTTGAAGTTGTAGGTGAGTATGATGGGAAAGAAATTATCAGAAAAGACTTTGGAAGAACTGTGGCAGTTGTTCCCTATATATTTAACAGAACATCAATCTTGTTGGCAAGAATGGTATTCAGAGGAAGAAAGGTTATTGAAAAATGCCCTTTCTTCAACTGAAAGAATAAGTCATATTGGAAGTACGGCGGTTTCTTCTATATGGGCAAAACCAATTATTGATATTTTGGTAGAAGCTCCAAAGGAAAGCCGTTTACTGGATTATAAGGATTTGATTATTAACAGTGGCTATATTTGTATGTCACAGACTGAGAATAGTTTGTCTTTTAATAAGGGATATACAGAGAATGGTTTTGCCGAGCGAGTATTTCATTTGCATTTGAGATATGCAGGCGATAACAATGAATTGTATTTTAGAGATTATCTCATTGAGTATCCGGATGTTGCAAAGGAATACGAGGAATTGAAATTAAAGTTATGGAAGAAATATGAGCATAACAGAGATGGCTATACAAATGCGAAAACAGAACTTGTAAAGCGATATACAGATAAAGCAAGGATTCTGTATGGGAATAGGTACTAACAAATTTCAGTCGTGTGGATAGATTGAAAGCACGCAATTATTTGAAAGTTGTAGGTGAGAGGATATGAAAAACTTATATATAATCGGCGGAACAATGGGAGTCGGCAAAACTGCTGTTAGCCAGCAATTAAAATCTGATTTGCCCAATAGTGTATTTCTTGATGGGGATTGGTGTTGGGATGCAAACCCTTTCCACGTAACCAATGAAACCAAAGCAATGGTAACAGATAATATTTGTTACTTACTAAATAACTTTTTACATTGCTCTGCTTATGAAAATGTGATTTTCTGCTGGGTAATGCATCAACAGTCCATCATAGATTCTATTTTGGAAAAATTGGATACACAAAACTGTGAGGTGAAATGTGTTTCACTTATTGCTGATGAAGCCAATTTGCGAAGGAGACTGATTAAAGATGTGGAAAAAGGTATTCGTTCTAAGGATGTAATTGAGAGAAGCGTAGCAAGAATCCTAATGTATGAAACACTCAATACGATAAAAATAGATACTAATGAAAAATCGGTATCTATGATTGCAAATGAAATTGAGTATTTATGATGCTACAAAGACCGTTTGTGGAGGAAACAGAAACTTTCAGTTTGCTTCTCTACTTTGCGTAGGTAGTAAATCATCCGCCCAGCATTTATGATATTTTTACCGGAGGTGCATGAGTATGAATCAATATGTAACAGGAGCAGTGATTAAAGAACTGCGTGAAAAATATCATCTAACACAGGCTGAACTTGCTGAGAAATTGAATGTTTCAGATAAAACAGTTTCTAAATGGGAAACAGCAAAAGGATATCCGGATATTTCTTTGCTTGAACCAATAGCAAAGGTTTTCGGTATTTCAGTCACAGAACTGATTTCAGGGAATGCAGTCAGTAATGTGAATGTTTCAGCCAATATGATGCGTTCAAAGTTTTATGTTTGCCCGGTTTGTGGGAATAGTATTCACAGCATGGGAGAAGCTGTCATTCAATGTCATGGTTTAATCCTTACACCATGCCAGGCAGAAGAAACAGATGAGAATCATATGATTTTTATTGAGAGAGTTGAGGATGAATATTA
>JBGVHH010000146.1:0-5779 GCA_045122195.1 Agathobacter sp. | reverse complement strand
AATATCAGCAAGATTGTCACCATTAAGTACACCCGGATAATCCTCCTGAAATCCAACCAAAACATCTTTATTCTCCTGTTCAAGTTCTCTGCACTGCTTGTAAAATTCATGCAGGTCTTCTTTTTTATATACAGCCTCTATAAAGGTTCTGGAAGCTTCTGGTATCTTGTCATATGAATCATATAAATCGACTACTGCCTTTTGGATTTTTTCAAAGCTCAATGGCTCATCTCGTTCTTCTTGTTCAATCAATACCCCTACTATATCAGACAAATCATTTTTATATTGACGACCTGCCATAAGTTTCATTGCTATCAGATACTCAGCGGATACTGTTCTTATCTGCAGTATATTCGAAAAAGTCTTATAGTACTTTGAATGTTCTGCCAATCTCGGTGTATATGAATTTGTGTTGACAAAGTCTGTGTTTAACCATCCAACCGGAAGTCCCAATCTGTCTCCAACTGTGTTAATAGCTTCCTTCATTGCCCCTGATGACTTGATAATTGCATCCATATCATAAGTCATTTCTCTGAAACCATAATTGATAAGTATGGATGCTCCTCCAATAAGTATAATCTCAGCAGGCATCCTGGTACCGTTCTTTTTACGAAACTCCTTTGCTAATTCCTTTAGACAGCTATCCAGGTTTTCCTTTGTAAAAGGCTTATCAGCAGACATTTCGCACCTCACTTTCCACGATATTAAATCGTATAAATTCAGGTATAGCATTTGCCAATGCCTTTTCTTTTATGCTTTCATCTCCAGTCGCTGCATATGATACTATAACGCTTGCAGGAAAATATGGCTTCTCAAGTTTCTTGGAACGAATATCATTATAATTAGTGCAAAGAGGAAGACCATTCATCCTGGACAGATAATCAATCATCGCCAACAAATATAAGGCCTCTCTATACCAACTGCGTTCATAAAGTTTTCGTATCTCATCAGCCTCAAGTGTTTCAATGATGAATTCAATGTCGCCCATATCTTTTACATGGTGGCATATATTACTCTTAAATGTCTCAAAAGAACATCTATAATCCACCTTTTCTACACATTTATTCTCCAGTATGAAATCAACCGTCACACCAAGGACCTTAGCAATCTTATATAAAGTTCCAGCTGCGCATTTATCAAGATCAGCTTTTCCACTGCAAATATCTGCAATAGTAGTCATTGCTACACCGCTTTCTTTGCTCAAGCGATATCTTGACATATTTTCTTTTTCAAGTAAGTCATTTATAATCATCAGCTTTCCCTCCTTTTATTATAATATATCGGTTAGCCGAAGTAATGTCAATTATATAGTCTAATTTTTCACCCTAAATTTAATATATCTATTAAATTTAAATCTATGTAATCAAATGTTAAAAGAATTTGACAGCTCCGACCGATTGGTCGTACAATTACAACCGAAAGGTGTGATAATATGAATAAAGAAAAAATTATAATGGCTACGCTCGAACTTGCTTGCGAGAACGGACTTCGAAGTGTATCCATGTCACAAATTGCGCAGAAGGCCGGTATAAAAAAATCAACCTTGTACAGCCATTTCTCTTCAAAGGATGAGATTATCTCAACAATGTATACATTTTTGCGAAAACAAGCCAATCAACATAGGGAGATTGGTCATTTTGATTATGGAAGCTATGTTGAGGGGAAGGATTTGAAAGAAATATTGATGGGGACTGTCTTATCTTATGAGAAAATGAACCATGACCCACAGATGGAGATGTTTTACAAAGTAATTATTTCTGAAAAGACATTGAATCCTATTGCAGCAGAAATTATGGTTGCTGAGACTAATACCATGATTTGGGCTACAAAGCAGCTCTTCTATGCAATTATGGCAAAAAAGGTTGCATACTTTGAAAACATCGATGCGGCGGCGCTTTCATTCGCCATGGGAGTACATGCAATCCTCGATTTCAGGATGGATGACTGTATTGCAGGCAGTGACAGTTCACACGGCGTTTTAGAACAATACATAGATGAGTTTTGCAGAGTATATTCGGCTGATAAATGAATGATTGATTGAAAAGGAGGTATAGTATGACTGAAAAAAGATTACGTAAACTTGGAGTATTGGGAATCATAAGTTTGTTATCTTATACGGCAATGGTGGTTTTTTCTCCGCTTGCCTATCCGGGCTATGACTGGTTGAGCATGGCAGTCAGTGATTTATCTGCAGAGGGTGCGCCATCTGCAGAGCTTGCAAGTCAGCTTAATGCTTTATTTGGACCATGTGGATTAGTTTCCATAATGGCGGTATTTGTAAGCGTTGCCTCACGCAAATCCAAAGTATTAAAAATAGGTGTTTATTTTTTTACTGCCATGGAATGGATTTGCAATGTGGGATATAATCTTTTCCCGTGGGTAAGTGATGCACCGGTATCAAATCCACAGAATGTTATGCATCTTATTGTTACTGTTTTGGTTGTGGTATTATCACTGGCGTCCCTGGTTTTGATAGCAATCGGAGCAAAAAAGGAACAGATTAATTTGCTTAGCATTTGGGCGATTTTCTGCCTTGTGGCTATGCTAATGGGGCCGATTGGTACATCTTTGTTGCCAAAAGCAGTATTTGGACTATTTGAAAGATTCAGCACTTTTTCTGCAATTGTATTTAATGCTGTTTTGGGTATATATCTCATGAGAGGTAAGATATAGGTTTGTTAATGCTTACATAAAATAATTCACTTCATATTCTTCATATTTTCTGTATATACTATTTTTATATCAAGTTTTTCATCATAACAGTGATTTTCTTTAACTATACACACAAAAAATCACTGTTTTTTTAAAATTTAGTGATTTTTTAAACAAATAATGATATACTTTCACTAAAAGTGATAAGGAGTGATGATTTATGGAACCTTACAAAGCAAAATCCATGCCAATTGATTATTCTATAGATAAGGAAATGCTTAGATTGATTTCTGAAGCAAATGCTAAATATGGGGAATACAAATCTTTGCTAAATTCACTTGATTTTGATGCAGGATTCTTTTTTGATTCCATCATACTAAATGAAAGTTATAAGTCAACTCAAATCGAGGGTACTCAAATCTCTCAAGATGAAATGTATTACCTAAAATACATGAAAAATACTGATGATAACAAAGAAATACAAAATCTTAAAAAGACAATCGAATATGCTTCCGAGCAATTAAACAATGGAAATACTATAAACTATGCTCTTGTTAATGAAATGCACAAAATCATACTAGATAGTGTTCGAGGATCTAGTAGAACCCCGGGGCAAATTCGTACTACACAAAATTGGATTGGCCCACGCGGATGTACGATTGATGGTGCAACATTTATACCACCTATCCCAGAAGAAGTATACGGTCTGCTGATTAATCTTTATGATTACATGAATGATGCATTTATTGATCCTTTTCTTATAAATATTGCCTTATCTCATATGCAGTTTGAAACAATTCACGCTTATAAAGATGGAAATGGTCGACTTGGACGTGCTCTTATCCCTGTTCATATGGCTATGCTTGATGAAAGTACTCCTATTTTGTATATGTCCGAAATTCTCGAACTTTACAAACCTTCTTATCAAAGGAACCTTATGGATTGTCGTAGGGGAAACGTCGCTGGATATATTAAATTTTTCCTTCAATGTGTAATCGATCAATGCAATAATTATATTTACAAGATTCATAGAATAAAAACTATTTACAAGGAAGATATGAAGGCAATCGAAACTATAAACGGTAATTCCGTATATAGAATTATGCCAGTTATTATGAAACAAATTGTATTCACCAAAAAAGAAGTTCAAAATTTATCTGGTGTTTCTGTTAACGTTGTTTCAAATACTATAAATAAACTAGTTGATCTCGGTATCGTAATCCCTGATTCTACCAAAGTAAAAAAGGGATACCGCTATCAACGAATTTATGAAGTTTTTGTAGGAGGCAATTAATTACTGTAAAAAAGTGTCTTCGACACCTCAACTCCCCTGCCCCTCATTCATGAGGGGATTTAGGGGTTTTCTTTTTCGTTACTTTGTCTCATAATTATCTCATGAATGTATTACAACAAATTTTCCGAGATTATTATGAAATTATTCAATATCTAAAATGTCTTTTAACTCGTGGTTCCCGGCTATGCAAGTGCAATTCGGCATTGTCATCAAATACTGAAGTGCTCCAATTCGCCGTGGATATCACCAATTATAAACGTTGACATGTAATTCCCCCAATCTATCAAATTATATCAATAGCTGTTATTCATCTATTTAATATGAACGGCCCAATTTTCTTTTAAACTTGATTACATTATCCATCTCCGTTTTTTCATAGACTGCCTTCCTAATCAGATGTTTTTCATCCCATTCTACAAAATCCGCTATACTAAACTGGCTTTCCAACAATTCCATGCCATAGTAATTATGGCAGTCCTCATTGCTGCAATGAACCAAATAGTACCCATCCTTTACAACAGGCATTTTCGAAAGCCATGGCTGACGTAGTTTTACAGGATGATTACAATTCTTGCATCTTCCGACCTCCATTCCAACCTGTATTGATTGAACCTTTACAGGAGGATTTACAAAAGGATCAAGATTTCTGATTGCATCAGCGATATGCTCTAAGCACATTGAAATATCATTCACTCTGTGGCCTCCTCTAATAAATTAATACAATTCATCAATATCATTATTGAATTTGAACTTACCCAGTTCTATTCCATGTCTATCACAATAATCACATATCCATTCAGCTTCCTTTGGAGTACAATCCTCATTAAATCTGTGATACGCCTGCATCAGCTTATTCTCGTAGATTTCAATTGTTATGAACGGAACATTAAAATCATCCGTTTTTCTCATAAACAATATGGTAGTATCATTATTTATATATGCATCTACATAGGTTATTAAACAGTTACACATATAAATGGATTCTCTGCAAAAATCATTAATGGTCTGTGGAAACCTAACTACATATCCCTTATCTCTCTCCTGCCAATCCTGGTTTCTTTTTCTGTTAGAACGTCTGAATCCTTTGTCATACTGTTCTCTCTGTTGAAGTAAGTAATACCTCAATGCTTGAAGTTTATTTTGAGTATCAGCCACATCACCTAAATCAAGTTTTCCCACATAATCCTTGTAAATAGGATCAATCAATGTTATCTCTTCTGCCTCTCGAATTGCAGCCTCACTCAGTTTCTCTTTCCAAATAAACATATCATACTGTGAGGGTGCCCAGATAAACCTTTCCTTCCTGAGTACGTTCCACAATCATATCTCGTTCAAATTCTGCAAATGCCAGCATTATATTACGAATCAGTTTACCAGTAGGTGTATTATCCATTAATCCCATATTGAGTACGTGAACCACGATACCCCTATCCAATAATGATTGTATCAATGCAATCCCCTGTGTGGCACTTCTTGCAATTCTATCTAACTTCGTAACCACCATAGTATCCCCTGACTGCATAACTGCCAGTAACTTATCCAGCTCTGGTCGGTTTGCTTTTGTACCAGTAAAAGCATCAGCGTAAATCTCTATCGCTCCTGCTGAACGTAAAGCAATCTCCTGTACCTCTAGACTATTACCATCCTTAGCCTGACCTTTTGTACTAACTCTCGCATAACCATAAATCATAATATTGTTAAAAATTCCATGAGTTGTCACAGATTTACTCTCACTCCCTGTCACAACCTTATTCACTTTCTTGTCACTGATTCCGGGGCAATCGCCCCGGATTTTTAGTCTATTCCACCAACCATCTCATGGTCGGCTACAAA
>JBGVHH010000145.1:0-27600 GCA_045122195.1 Agathobacter sp. | reverse complement strand
TACTCACCCGTCCGCCACTAAACGCACCGGCGTCACCCCGAAGGGATCGTCCGGATTGTTTCGTTCGACTTGCATGTGTTAAGCACGCCGCCAGCGTTCATCCTGAGCCAGGATCAAACTCTCATGTTAAAAGTTTAATCGGCCAGTTCTAACTGGCTTCCTTAATTCAGATATTTCTGAATTTACTGTTTTAAAGGTCTTCGATTAAATCGAAGCGTTCGTCAAATCTATTCTAGATTTGCTTGATTGATTCTCAAAATCTTTCAAGGTATTTCACTGTTTAATTTTCAATGTTCAGTTCGTTGTCTGAATTGTATATTCATCAGCGACTACTTCTATATCTTATCAGACGTCTTAGCATCTGTCAAGAACTTTTTTATTTTTCCAACTCGGAAATCTCCAAATCAATGTGTCTCACGAGTCAGCTTTTGTATAATATCACGCGTAAATATCAAAGTCAACACTAATTTTACATTTTTTTATTATTATTTTTTCAACCACAATATCTTGTTTTTACTCAGACATTGTACCCCTATTTTTTATATTAATTTGAAATTAATAGAACTAATGATGTATCGTTTTGAAGATTACAAGATTAGAAATATAATTGTCAGCACCAGATTATTTTCATATATTATCTGCAACAATGGATTCTCGTAAATATATGAAATCATTATCATTCCATATTCACTGGTGCAGCTCATTGCGACAATTGCAAAAATTGTCCATACAATTAACATACCTTTTAGAAACCCCATTATTATTCCAAATGCTTTATTTATTCCATTTATCACAGGTAGCTTATCAACAATAGACAAAGCCTGATATATTATTCTGAATAATAATCCTATAGCCAGAATTGACAAAGCAAATGAAATCCCATCTACTGCAACTAATGATATTTTTTCAGATATAGTTTCATACAGACCCGTCTCTTCTAAAATACCATCTGCTATATTTTCTGTATCTTCTCCTAAAATATTTTTTACAATTGATTCTGGTATTTTTATTCCTAACTTTTCTAATGAATCATCTGTCTGTTCTTGTGCTTGATTATCCTGCTCGCCTTGAACTTCAGCACTGCTTTGGTTTTCCTGAGAGCCTGATACTTCTTCCTTTAATTTATCATATGTAACATTTTTTATATCTGTTTGTACAGATGTATTGTCCGTTATAAATTTTGATATATGCGGCGTTAATGCTATTGAAAGCATTATTATTAATAGCCAGGATATTAGAGAATATACTATTCTGACAAATCCTTTTGTATATCCTATTACGATATTCCAGGCAATGATTAACACCACTACTAACAATAACCAATTCATTTAAGGCGTACCTCGTCCACCTTTCCCTCATATACAAAAATATAATCGTTCACGCCACTTCCATATAAAATCTGATATATTTTTGTGTCAAATTTGCAATCAAATTTTTTGACGCTATGAACTGTATAAATTTCACATTCATAATCATTCATTACGCATACTTCGTTGTTTGCGTTAAAATCAATCTTTGTATATGGAATATCTGTATCGTTTTCCATTACCATATTTGCATTCATATCAAACACTTTTATATGGCTTGTACAATCCTCGTCATTATTGGAATATGCAATTCCAATATATTTTTCACAATAAAATACGTCATTTATCTCATCAGACAGCTCAATTGTTTCATCCAGTTCCGGTTTTTGTGAACCAGTAAAAGTCATTATCTTATTGTCACCTATTGCAAGCATCTTATTATCTGATACATATGTGATATCTGGTATCATCACACCCTCGTATGTGTAGGTACCCACATTATTGTCAATTTCATTCTGTCCAACTGAGCCAAAATTATAAAAAGAAATTGTTGTATCTACTTTTCCTTTAGTAATATCAAGCATGTCCACCGCAAGCTTTTTGGCATCATATGAAAGTGCTATATCTATAGGTATCCTTCCCTGTTCGCCAAAAAACTCTCCACTAGCCAGTTCTTTTCCTGTATTATCATAAAGTTTTACAAAATATTTCTCTTCTTCATTTATTAGAACAGCCACAGTTCCCTGCTTTGCTATGCACGCAGTTATTATCGGCATTGTTGTTTCAAGCTGCTTTTTGACTCCACCTTTTTCAATAATAAACAGTTCTGTTCCATTCTCATCATAAACAGTCAAATAGTTTTCGCATTTTGCTACAACCGGCTTTGTCATTTCAAAAGACTGATTCCATATTAGTTCACCATCATTATCCATGTACACAATTCCATCATTGCTGTATTCAACTATGTTGCCACAAAAATTTGTAAATGACACTGCGCTTTTATCGCCTTCCTCAAGCGTCTGCTTTACTTCATACGAATCATAACTTCTAAGTGCCATCCACAATTGGGCTACTATTACCACTGCTATAACTATAACTACTACAATTGCCACTTTTGTAAACACTTTTCTTCTGTGCTTATGTATTTTTTCTTCAAGTTCTTCTAAATCTGTTTCAACAGTTTTAAATCCTGCTCTTTGTGTCATAACTCTTTCCTTTTCATCGTGTTAATTATTGTCAGTATAACATTCACCTGATATTTTTTCCACCGGAATTAATTCCTGTTCGGTTGACATAACTGTGACAGCTTCTTCTTTATCTATCAGTTTTAATATCTCATCTTTAAATGAGATGCTTATTGCAATAATTATTGCTGCTATTGCACCTACTGCAATGACTGAACCTATACCATTCCCCCTGTCCGTTTCACGTAAATCTTGTTGTTCCATCATTTTTCTATATTTTCCACGATGCAATATTACTTCATTGGAGATATCCACATTCACTTTTTCATATTCATTATCACGCTCAAAATTAAAATCTGCTTCTTCATCTACATTCTTCAACTGATTTTTCTCAATGGTATAATATACAAAAAATCCACTTTTTTGTTTCAATCGTGAATTCTTTCTCACATAAAAATATTCTTCATTTTCCTGCTGATTTATCATAAACAACAGTTGATGCGCTCCCCCAAAATTCTCTTGATGAATTCTCTCAATTAATTCGTTGGGTTCCGCCATAAATCCTTTTCGTTCCATTGCCCAACCTACAATTATCTGATTCTCATACTCTCTTTTTATCTCATTAAACACTTTACTCCAGATTTTATTTGTCCACATGGGTATATTTCTTTCGAATTCTATATCATTCACCTCTATTGCAGCCTCAATGAAGGTTGCATACTTGTTGTTACTACTCTCTGTATGTCCCATTAATATGTAAACACTGTTGTCGGCATACTTTTGTTGTTTTATCTTTTTATATGCTTTTTCATTGATATATACTCTTCCTTCATCTGCAGGTGTTCCAATCTGTTTTACGTTGTTTGTGACTATGTCTATCATCTCTACCTCCAAAAATATTATATTTGTTCTTTTATATCTTCTTCAGTTTTGAAATATACTATCATCTTGCATATGAGTTTTTTGGAAAATATTGGAAACAAAGAGTCAAAAAGGCTGCCGCAATTAATATGCGACAGCCTAATTTATCTCTGATTTTATTTTACGAAGTTCTTTACTTTTTTGTAAATTCCTTCAGCATCTAATTCGTATTTTTTGAGAAGCTCAACCGCTGGACCAGACTCTCCAAATACATCATTTACACCAATTCTAAGAAGTTTTGTAGGTGCTTCCTCACAAAGAACTTCTGCAACTGCACTTCCGAGTCCTCCATTAATAGAGTGTTCTTCTACTGTTACAACCTTTCCAGTCTTTGTGGCTGATGCCACAATAAGCTCTCTATCGATTGGTTTGATAGTATGAATATTTATAACCTCTGCGTTAATTCCATCTGCCTCAAGCATTTTTGCTGCTTCTAATGCTTCTGAAACCTCTAATCCAGTTGCAAAAATTGATACATCTGTTCCCTCTTTTAATACGATTCCTTTTCCGATTTCGAATTTGTAATCTGGAACATCGTTAATAACCGGTACTGCAAGTCTTCCAAATCTGATGTATACAGGTCCTACATGATTATAAGCCGCTTTTACTGCTGCCTTTGCCTCTACATCGTCAGATGGGTTAAGAACTACCATTCCAGGAATTTCTCTCATAAGAGCTAAATCCTCAAGACACTGATGTGTTGCTCCATCCTCTCCTACAGAGATACCTGCATGTGTTGCTCCGATTTTTACATTTAATTTTGGATAACCAATTGAGTTACGTACCTGCTCAAAGTTTCTTCCTGCTGCAAACATTGCAAAAGAACTGATAAATGGTACTTTTCCGCATGTTGCAAGTCCTGCTGCGATACCTGTCATGTTTGACTCAGCGATTCCACAATCCCAATGTCTCTCTGGGAACTCTTTCTGGAAAATACATGTTTTTGTTGCTCCGGCAAGATCTGCATCAAGAACTATAAGGTCCTCATGTTCTTTTCCAAGCTCAACCAAAGCATTACCATAACTATCTCTTGTAGCAATTTTCTTTACTTCTGACATAATGCTTCACCTGCCTTTTCTAATTCTTCCATTGCAATCTTGTATTCCTCTTCATTTGGAGCTTTTCCATGCCAACCAGCATTGTCTTCCATAAATGAAACGCCTTTTCCTTTTACAGTAGTTGCAATGATTGCTGTTGGCTGTCCTTTTGTCTGTTTAGCCTCTTCAAAAGCAGCTCTAATCTGGTCAAAATCATTTCCATCAATGTTGATTACATGGAAATTAAATGCTTCGAATTTTTTATCGATTGGGTATGGTGAACAAACATCAGATACTTTTCCGTCAATCTGAAGGTTGTTGTTGTCAACGATTACAACAAGATTGTCCAATTTGCGGTGTCCTGCCCACATAGCAGCCTCCCAAATCTGACCTTCCTGAATCTCACCATCTCCTGTGAGTGTATATACTCTGTAATCTTTGTTGTCGAATTTTCCTGCTGCTGCCATTCCTACTGCAACAGATACTCCCTGTCCTAATGATCCACTTGACATGTCAACACCTGGAATGTGTTTCATATCTGGGTGTCCCTGGAGATATGATCCTGTATGTCTAAGAGTTGTCAAATCCTCTTTTGGGAAAAATCCTTTTTCAGCCAATACTGAGTACAATCCTGGAGCAACATGTCCCTTTGATAACACAAAACGGTCCCTGTCTTCCCATTTTGGATTCTTAGGGTCTACATTCATCTCTTCATAATAGAGATATGTAAAAATATCTGCTGCTGAAAGTGATCCGCCCGGATGTCCGGATTTTGCACTGTAAACTGCTGTTACAATGTCTTTGCGAATTTCATTCGCAATCTTTTTTAATTCAAGATTATTCATGACGTCTCCTTCTTTAATTTATTTTCTTTAAATCGTCTTTTCGTTTAAATCTCAGTTCTTCCCTGCAAAGCTCTTAGCAGAGTAACTTCGTCAATATATTCCAAATCGCCTCCGACTGGTACGCCGCTTGCAATTCGTGTCACTTTGATACCGGTTGGTTTGATCAGCTTGCTGATATACATTGCTGTTGTTTCACCCTCTAAGCTGGAGTTTGTTGCAATGATTACTTCATCTACATCCTGCTCTAATCTAACCATCAATTCCTTAAGTCGAATATCATTAGGTCCTATACCAAGCATTGGTGAAATAGCACCCTGTAAAACATGGTATACACCTTCGTATTTTCCGGTTTTCTCATATGCCACCAAATCTCTGGTATTCTCCACCACCATTATGACTTTGTGGTCTCTTGTACTATCCTTACAAATAGGACAAAGTTCATCGTCTGTTAAAGTATAACAGCATTTGCAATATTTTACATTCTTTTTTGCACGCGAAATAGCCGACGAAAGGGATTCAACCGCATCCTCCGGCATATTAATAATATGAAAAGCTAATCTTTGGGCTGATTTTGCACCTATTCCCGGAAGGGATGAGAGCTCTTCTATTAACTTAGATATTTCGCTACTGTAAAAATCCATTAAAATAATCCGCCACCAAGGCCGCCTGTGATTTTAGACATAGATGCCTGTGACTGCTCCTCTATTTTACGAAGTGCTTCGTTTGTTGCTGCCATAATAAGATCCTCCAACATCTCAATATCATCTGGATCTACTACTTCTTCTGCAAGTTTTACTTTTATTACTTCTTTTTTACCTGATACTGTAACTTCAACGGCTCCTCCGCCAGCTGTTGCTGTAACTTCAGACTCCTCAAGCTCTTTCTGAGCCTCTTCCATCTGACGCTGCATTTTCTGCGCCTGTTTCATCAAATTGTTCATGTTTCCTGGCATTCCTCCAGGAAATCCGCCTCTTCTTGCCATTATGGCATCCTCCTTGTTTTACTATTCATTTTCTTCTTCTATATCAAATTGAATTAAATCTCTTAAATCAACAGTAGCTTCTCTGGCGCTTACGCCAAGCTCATTCTTCTTCAAACTAACCTGAACTGATTTTCCAATTCTGTTTTCAATCAAAGTCTGAAGTGAATCCATGCAATCCGCTCTGTTCTCCGATAAATAAGCATACGCGTTTGCGTCATCAAATACAAGCATAAGTTCCGACTGCGGTCCAAGTGTTGGTATTGCTTTATTCAGATATACCTTCGAATTTGCTCCTATTTCAGAAATTATTGACTTCCAGCTCTTTACTACATTCTGTACATCCTCAGGAATGGCTTTTGGAAGTTCCTTTTTTATCTGTGGCTCAGCTTCAGTCGTTGTGCTTGCTATAGTTGCTGTTGGCACCGCCTGAACAGGTATTCCTTTTTCGAGTTTTCTCTCTAATGAATCGATTCTGTCTATTAAAGATTCATAATCCTTTTCCATCTGCGGTTTGCAGAGTTTAATTATCGCAATCTCTATTATAATTCTCTTTTGCGTAGCAAACTTAACCTGATTGCTTAATTCAGAAAATACTTTGATATATCTGATAAGTGTATCTGCAGCTATAAGCTTTGCTTCTTCTTTAAGAGCCGCTATATTGTCACTGGACATATCGAGAACATCTTCCATATCATCTGAGCTCTGAAGCAGAAGCAAATTTCGAAGATACCAGGTAAAATCATTTACCAGCTGCCCTAATTCTCTTCCTTCATCCACCAATTCTGCAAGGGTTGAGATAGCTCCTGTTACATTCTCATCTAATACCTGTCTAAGCAATCTGGAAAACACTTCCGTGTCAACCGCCCCGAGTACTTCAAGTACATTCTCATATGTAAGAGTCTCTCCCAAATGAAAGGCTATACACTGATCCAACAAGCTCAATGCGTCTCGCATAGAACCATCGCCGGCTTTTGCCACATATCTGATTGCTTTTTCTTCCACTTCCACATTCTCAGCTTCCATGAGTTCATTCAGCCTGGCAGCAATCTCATCGATTGAGATTCTATGAAAATCATATCGCTGACATCTTGATAAAATTGTAATTGGAATTTTATGCGCTTCTGTAGTTGCGAGAATAAATATAACATAACTTGGCGGTTCTTCCAATGTTTTTAATAAAGCATTGAAAGCTCCTGCTGAAAGCATATGCACCTCATCGATTATATAAACCTTGTATTTTCCTTCAGTTGGTCGATAAGATACCTCTTCTCTAATCTGACGAATATTGTCTACTCCGTTGTTGGAAGCCGCATCTATTTCAATTACATTCATTGAGCTTCCATCTAAAATAGCTTTACAAGATGGACACTGTCCACATGGACTTCCGTCTACCGGACTCTCACAATTCACTGCTCTGGCAAGAATCTTGGCTACAGTTGTCTTTCCAGTTCCTCTTGTTCCACAAAACAAATAAGCGTGTCCTATTCTATCGGCTTTTATCTGATTCTTTAATGTTGTAACTATATGATCCTGTCCCTTAACATCTTCAAATTCCTTTGGTCGGAATTTTCGATATAACGCCTGATACGACACGCTTATTCACCTGCTTTCCTTTATAATTCTGTTTTATTTTTAATCTCCGAAGCTGATTCCCATTCTCTTTGCTTCTTTAATCATCTGACACTTAGGGTCTACTACTTTGAGTTTACCAGCCACATCTGCTAATGGCACCTTCTTGGTTTTTCCATCAACCATTCCGATCATGTATCCATAATCTTCCTCGATTATTGCCTTTGCTGCAGCTGAGCCAAGTCTTGAGCACAGTACTCTGTCATATGGACATGGGCTTCCGCCTCGCTGTGTATGTCCTGGGACTGTAACTCTTACTTCTGTTCCAATTCTTTCAGTAATTCTTGCTGCAAGCTCATACGATACTGTAGGATGTGTCTTGTCAGCAAGTTTTGCTTTGTATTCCTTTTTAGAAAGTGCTGCATCTTCTTTTGAAATGGCACCCTCTGCTACTGCAAGGATTGTAAATCCTTTTCCTGCCTTTGTACGTTTTTCAATAGCATCTACTACTTTATCAATGTCATATGGAATCTCTGGAAGAAGAATAATATCAGCTCCACCAGCTATTCCTGCATAAAGTGTAAGCCATCCAACCTTGTGTCCCATAACCTCCACAATGAATACACGGTTATGTGATGCTGCAGTTGTATGAATACAATCAATTGCATCAGTTGCAATATTAATCGCACTCTGGAATCCAAATGTAACATCTGTTCCATAAATATCATTATCTATTGTTTTTGGAAGATGTATTACATTGAGACCTTCTTCTCTAAGAAGATTGGCTGTTTTCTGTGTTCCATTTCCTCCAAGAATAACCAGACAGTCAAGATTTAACTTGTGATATGTCTGTTTCATTGCCTCTACCTTGTCCAGACCATTCTCATCAGGTACTCTCATGAGCTTGAATGGCTGACGTGATGAGCCAAGAATTGTTCCACCTTTTGTCAAAATCCCCGAAAAATCGGCAGATGTTAAAAGTCTGTAATTACCGTAAATCAACCCCTTGTAACCGTTTTCAAAACCATATACTTCAAGTTCGTCAAGATTTTCAGAAAGACCTTTCACAACTCCACGCATAGCTGCGTTTAATGCCTGACAATCTCCACCGCTTGTTAACATTCCTATTCTCTTCATGAGTCCCCCTCCTTTATGCTCTTTTGGTCATTATATTATAATCTTAGCTCATTAACAATCCTACTAGATAAGGTCGTCTTCTTTTTCCTTTTCTACTTCCTCAGGAGTCATCAATGTCCTAAATATTCTTTCAAAAATCAGCTCCAAAAATACACATATAACTGCCGGTAATACAATTATTAAAAATGGTAAAAAGTAAAATACCAGTACCCCGATTACTGTAAGCAAAATAGCAAGAACTGTCCATGGCAATTTTGCTATCATAATAAGCGCTGCATTTTTTATTGTATTTTTTGTTGTCTGCTCAAATCTTGCAATGTATGCATATGTATACTCACACCATGCTGTTACAAAAGCCAGTAAAATCCAGAATACTACAAAAAAACTCCCCCATGTTTTCCCTAGCTTTGCAGCATCCATTGTCACATAAATATCGCTGGCCAATACTATAATTACAATCAGTTGGATGAGCCATGCTTTGGTTGCCGGTTTAAAATTGTCTTTAAAGGCCTTCCAGAAACCGGAAAATGCATATCCTTTATCTTTTCTAATTGAAACTCTTGTTGACGAATATAATGCGGCATTTGCTGCGCCTATTGTAAAAATTGGTATGCATGCAAAAAACCAACACACACTTATTATAATGATATCTGTAAGTTTATTAATTGCCCTAAAAACCGGGTTGTCATAATTAAAAATTCCACCCATAGCTAGTCCTATCTTTTCCTTTCTTTTTGAAGCTCTTTACGTGGCTCCTTGCGCTGCTCCTCTCGTTGTCTCTTTCTCTCTTCCGGAGTCATACGCTCCTTTTTTCTGCCTATATAAACATTCCACTTCATATAAGCTTCCTGGGCATTTCTTGATTTGTAAATAATGCTTCTGTCTTCTCCTACGATGTCAGTTATACTGTATAAACCTCTATCATACTGAAACTCAGCTACTTTACCTTCAAGTTCCTTATTTCCAAGAACGAACTTGTGTATAGCCTGATGTTGTGCCATTTTAATCCTCCTGTTTTTCTTTTTCGAGAACATATTTTAGCGTTGCTAAAAGCTTCTCATTCTTTTTAGTCTCCGGTTGATTAAGCAACTGTTCTGCTTCTTCTACAGAAAATAGTTCTCGAAGTACTACCTGATGATTTTCCACCGGAATATATGATACTTTATCTTCAAATAATGGCTTGAGCACGTAATATGGAATTGTCTTTCCACCTTTTGATGCTGCAAGGGATACTATATTGTCCACTACGCATGCACCCAAGCTTTCGCTATATATAATCTGTTTCTTTTGAAACATATGCCTTTCCTCCATCAATTTTGCATTTCTATAATATCACATGGAGTTGTATTTTTCAAAAGAAACCGAAACTGGTCATGTATTATTTTTAATTTGAACCTTTTTTTATTTTATAATCTATGTATAATATACACAGATTAAATTTCAGGAGACTATTCTATATGAAAAAAGCAGCTGTTTTAAATGACCTATCCGGTTTCGGAAAATGCTCCTTAACCGCCGCAATTCCGGTTCTGTCTGCGCTTGGTGTGCAATGTTGTCCTTTACCATCTGCGGTTTTAACTGCACAGACCGGATATGACTATTATAAATGCACAGATCTTACATTTATGATTCCTGACTATATTGATGCCTGGAATAAAAATGGTGCCAGTTTTGACGGCATCTATTCAGGGTATATGACAGGACATGAGCAGATTCAGAAATTCTTTGATTTTTTGGATGTATTTTACAAAGATGATACTTTTTTGCTGGTTGACCCGGTTATGGGTGATGATGGCACAACTTACAGTATGTACACTGATGAACTCTTATCTGCTATGAAGAAGCTTTCCAAAAAAGCCGATTTGATTACTCCAAATCTGACTGAAGCCTGTCTCCTGGCAGATTATGATATCAAGGAAGTTTTAAAAGATACGCGAAAGGAAGTTCTTCTTCCCCTTGCTGAAGAAATTGGTCACAAGCTGCGCCAGAATTCAGAGAAGAATCAGGACGTTGTTATCACCGGAATTAAATGTAAAAATGATTCTGCTCCTTTTATATACAATGTCACTATCTCAAATGATGAGATTTCTATAAACCGCTCTCATTTTTTTGATAAAAGTTTCTCCGGAACCGGCGATTTATTTGCTTCTGTTCTCTGCGGATGCCGATTAAATGGTCTTTCAACCTCGAAGGCGGTAGACCTTGCAAGTTCATTCATCTATCACAGTATTGCAGATACAATGAACGATGACACATATGACATTGAGGGAGTAAATTTTGAAAAATTCCTAATTGAACTTATTAAGGGCGGAACTAAGTTTGAACTCTAAGGAAATAAAAAATTCCCACTTGTGCTTTATGATATTTCTGCCACTTGGTCATAGATATGCGTGTAGGGTATTCACTCGATTTTGACGAGTCGTGTGCAAGTTATATGCCGTTATCAGCTAAAGTTTGCCCGAGAAATCCTCGTTCAAGCGTAGCGCGTTTTGGATTTCTCGCGGCATAATAGACTTAGCTGATAACGGCATTTACTTGCACTAGACGCAGGCAACTTAAGAGTGAATACCCTACACGTATATCTATGACCAAGTGGCATATGTTTCTAAAACACAACCCTCTGTGGGAATTTTTAATCCTTAAATAAGTCTGTTGAATAATATCTGTCGCCGCTGTCAGGAAGCAATGCGACAATTGTCTTTCCTTTACTTTCAGGTCTCTTTGCAACTTCAATTGCTGCCTTTAATGCTGCACCAGATGAAATTCCAACAAGAACTCCTTCCTCTTTAGCAATCTCTTTTCCAAATTCAAAAGCATCATCATTTGAAATTGGAAGTACTTCATCATATATCTCAGTATTTAATGTGTTTGGCACAAATCCGGCTCCGATTCCCTGAATCTTGTGAGCTCCCGCCTGTCCTGTTGAAAGTACTGCTGATGACTCAGGCTCAACTGCTACTACCTTTACATTTGGCTTTTTGCTCTTTAGGTATTCACCAACACCTGTGATTGTTCCACCAGTTCCAACTCCGGCTACAAATACGTCAACCTCTCCGTCTGTATCATTCCAGATTTCTGGTCCTGTTGTTTTTCTATGAGCCTCTGGATTTGCAGGGTTTTCAAACTGCTCTGGAATAAAACTGTTCTCAATCTGCTGATGAAGCTCTTCTGCCTTTGCAATAGCTCCCTTCATTCCTTTTGTTCCATCAGATAAAACAAGCTCTGCTCCGTATGCCTTGATAATGTTTCTACGCTCTACTGACATGGTCTCTGGTAAAACAATAATAAGTCTGTAGCCTTTAGCTGCTGCGATTGCTGCAAGACCGATACCTGTATTTCCTGATGTTGGCTCAATAATTGTTGAACCTTCCTTGAGCTTTCCATCTCGCTCAGCCTGCTCGATCATTTCTTTCGCAATTCTGTCTTTTACTGAGCCCGCTGGATTGAAGTACTCAAGCTTTGCAAGAAGCTTTGCCTCTAATCCGTATTTCTTCTCAATATGAGTAAACTCAACGAGTGGAGTATTTCCAATTAAACCAATAGTGCCCTGATAAATATTTGCCATAACTATGACCTCCTCTTCTCTTTTTCTATATATTTTTTCATCGTCATTTCTAATCCCCTTTAATCCTACCAATTAACTAGGGTATTGTCAATACCTTTTTTATTTTTTACTTTTTCACTATAAACAGTATATAACACTTGACAACAGTTATAGTCTGTTATATGCTGTTTATAGTTCACATGTGATATTTTTAGAAAAGGAATTAGATATGCATATTATACTCAACAATTCATCTATGATACCGATTTACGAGCAGATAGTAGATCAGGTAAAAAATCAAATAATTGCTGGTGAGATTCCGGAAGATACTGCACTTCCTTCTGTTCGAGGACTTTCCTCTGAACTTAAAATAAGTGCACTTACTGTTAAAAAAGCTTATGACAAGCTCGAAGAAGAAGGTTTTGTCACCACCGTCCATGGAAAAGGCACTTTTGTTTCCGCTACAGATAAACAGCTTGCGGTGGAAGCTAGAAGGAAATCTGTTGAAGATGATTTAACAGCGGTATTTGATAAAGCTCAAAACATTGGAATGACAAAGGATGAAATTAAAGAGATTATAGAGATTATTTTGGAGGATATGACATGGTAAAAATAGATAATCTTGTTAAAGACTATAACGATTTTAAACTTGATATCTCACTGGAAATACCTTCGGGTGTTATATCAGGTGTAATCGGAAAAAACGGGGCTGGTAAAAGTACGCTAATTAAATCAATCCTTGGTCTTATTAAACCGACCTCTGGAGAAGTAAAAGTGTTTGGAAAGGATTCTAGACAACTTTCAGGAGCGGACAAATATAACATTGGAGTTGCAATGGCTGAAGCCGGATTTAGTATGTATCTTTCTCCAAAAGATATTTCCTGTGTTCTTATGAAGATGTATCCTGCTTTCAACGAAGTTTTTTTCACGGAAAAATGCAAACAGCTCAATCTTCCTATGAATAAAATGATAAAAGAGTTTTCTACCGGAATGAAAGCAAAACTTCGTGTTCTGGTTGCAATTTCTCACGATGCTAAATTGCTTATACTCGATGAGCCAACAGCGGGACTTGACGTAGAAGCCAGAAATGAAATTCTTGATATGCTTAGACAATACATGGCGGAGGATGAAAACAGAAGCATTCTCATCTCCTCTCATATTTCTTCTGACCTTGAAAATCTGTGTGATGATATTTACCTTATTCACGATGGAAAACTCTTGTTGCACGAAGAAACTGACAACATTATGAACAACTATGCACTTGTAAAGGTTGAAGAAAAAGACTATGAAAAAATAGATAAAGAACATTTCCTTGCAAACAAAAAAGAAAGCTTTGGATATGTGTGCTTAACAGACCAAAAACAATATTATATGGAAAACTATCCAAAGGTTGTTGTTGAAAATGGAAACATTGATGAAGTAATTCTCATGATGACAGGAGGTAAATAGAATGACGGGATTATTTGTTAAAGATATAAAATTGTTAATGCAAAGAAAAATGACTATTATTTTATTTCTTGTAATATCTGTTCTTCTTGGATATACAGTAGAAGGAACTTTCGTTGTTGGTTACACAACATTTTGTCTGTTCGTCCTTGCAGAAAGTACGATAAGCTATGATGAGTTTGATAATGGGTTTTCATTTCTTATGACTTTACCATTCAAAAGAACAACCTACGTACTTGAAAAATATGTACTTTGTGGTCTTTTCGCTTTCTGTGCATGGATTTTTTCTGTTATAGTATGTATTTTTATAAACGATTATAAACATATCGGAGTTGTAACAAGCGATTTGCTGATGCAGTCAGCAATAATTTTTCCTTGTGTTTTACTTACAATAAACCTCATGATTCCATTACAGTTTATATTTGGAGCTGAAAAAAGCCGAGTTGTCATCATTGCCACAGCCGGTATAATTTTTATCAGTGGATGGGCGATAAAAAAAGTTGCTGATTTGCTTGATTTGCCAATAGATTCTGTATTACTTAAATTACAAAAAATAACAGAACTCCAGCTTGCAATCGGCTGTGTTGCCATAGCAATAGCTACGACTCTGCTATCTTTTGCAATTAGTAATAACATTATGAATAATAAAGAATTCTAATTATGTTTTGGGTGCTGTCAAAGTGCGTCTGCGCCCTTGTATTTGTTCTAAAATTTGCTACGTCTAGTGCAAGTAAATGCTGTTATCAGCATATAACTTGCACACGACTCGTCAAAAATAGGATAAAAACAAAGGTGCAGACGTACCCCCACACCTCAATGCAAGTAGAAATTATCATCTCTCAATTGTTCCACCACATAGGACATAATCCTCCTGGTAGAAGACTCCAGCTTGTCCAGGAGTCATGGCTCTTTGTGGTTCATCGAACACACATCTTAGCATTCCGTTTTCCATTGGATACAGGGTACATGGTGCTCCTGCATGAGAATAGCGCACTTTACCAATTGCTCTTGTTCCCTTTGGTATCTGGTCTTGTGCCATATAATTCACATTACTTAATATACATGTATCTGTAAAAAGCTCCTCATTCTTGCAAATCACTACTTCGTTTGTTTCAGGACGGAGTTCTTTTACAAAAAGCGGTGTTGCCGCTGTAATTCCAAGACCTTTTCTCTGACCAATTGTGTAATGAATAAGACCCTTGTGCTGACCAAGAATATTTCCCTGCTCATCTACAAAGTTTCCCGGAGCATAAGTTTTTCCAGTTTCATTTTTAATAAATGATGCATAGTCATGGTCCGGCACAAAACAAATGTCCTGACTGTCACTCTTTGATGCAACCGGTAATCCGATTTTCTCTGCTATCTTTCTGATTTCTGATTTCTCGTAATCTCCAACAGGCATAAGCGTTCTACGAAGCTGTTCCTGTGTGAGATTGTAAAGTGCATATGTCTGGTCTTTTGCCGCAGTAACGGAATTGCGAATAGAATAGCGTCCGTTTGAAAGCTGCATTATTCTCGCATAGTGTCCTGTTGCTATATAATCTGCACCTATTTCCATAGACCTGCGAAGCAGCGACTCCCATTTTACGTACCGGTTACAGGCAATACATGGATTTGGAGTGTAGGCTCTTTCATATTCTGAGACAAAGTAATCTATTACCTTCTCCTGAAAATCGGCTTTGAAATTCATTACATAATAAGGAATGCCCAAAACGGCCGCAACTCGTCGGGCATCCTCTACTGCTGAAAGGCCGCAACAACCACCTTCCTCTGATTGTTTAAAAACGTCTTCGTCCTGCCAGATTTGCATGGTTACACCTATTACATCATATCCCTGCTCTTTTAACAGATATGCTGCAACCGATGAATCCACACCACCTGACATTCCAACTACTACTTTTTCTTTCATTAATATTCCTCTTCCGGAGCTTCTTCATGTTCACTGATATCGTTGACTGGTTTTTTTAACCCTTCCAGTACTATACCATTTTTTTCACAATAATCCCAGAGGGCTGCGTGAATTGCTTCCTCCGCAAGAAGTGAACAGTGTACCTTAACCGGTGGAAGTCCATCTAATGCTTCCATTACAGCCTTGTTTGTGACCTGCATGGCCTCCTGAATTGATTTTCCTTTTACAAGCTCTGTTGCCATGCTGCTTGTAGCAACTGCTGCACCGCATCCGAATGTCTTAAACTTTACATCCTGTATAATACCATTGTCATCTATATCTAAATAAATTCTCATGATGTCGCCACATTTTGCATTTCCAACTGTTCCGACACCACTTGGATTTTCCATTTCACCAACGTTTCTTGGGTTGTTAAAATGATCCATTACTTTTTCACTGTATGCCATTTTTATTTTCCTTTCTTGTAAAAAGTTTTATTTACTATTTTTGATAAAATCTTCGTAAAGTGGAGACATGCCACGCAATCTTTCAATTATTGCTTTCAACTTGTCCACCAGATAATCTACTTCTTCTTTTGTGTTTTTCTCTGATACTGTAATTCTAAGGGAACCATGTGCTATCTCATGTGGTACTCCTATTGCAAGTAGAACATGGGATGGGTCTAATGAGCCTGAAGTACATGCTGAACCAGAGCTTGCGCATACACCTGCCTGGTCTAATAGAATGAGCATTGACTCTCCTTCTATAAATCTAAAGCAGAAATTTGCATTGTTTGGAAGTCTGTCTGTCCTATGTCCATTAAGCTTTGTATAAGGAATCTCTGTTGTTACGCGCTCAATAAGGTAATCTCTCAGTTCTCTCTCATACTCTGCATTTTTTTCCATATTGGCTTTTGATATTTCAACCGCTTTACCTAAGCCTACGATTCCCGGAACATTGTGTGTTCCAGCACGTCTTTGTCTCTCCTGTGCTCCACCGTGGATAAAGGATCTGATCTGAACGCCTTTTCTGATGTACATAACTCCGATACCCTTTGGTCCATTGATTTTATGTCCACTAGCAGAAAGCATATCTATATTCATCTCATCCACGTTGATTGGAATATGCGCAAACGCCTGTACTGCATCTGTGTGGAAAAGCACACCATGTCTTCTTGCAATTTCACCAATCTCTTTAAGTGGCTGTATTGTTCCAATTTCATTGTTGGCTGCCATTACCGAAATCAAAATAGTATCTGGTCTGATTGCAGCCTCTAACTCATCAAGCTTTACCTTGCCGTCCTCATCAACATTCACATATGTCACTTCAAAACCATTTTTCTCAAGCCACTGTGCTGTGTGCAAAATAGCGTGATGCTCAATAGTTGTAGTGATGATATGTTTTCCTTTTTTGCCGTATGCTTCCGCTGTTGCCTTTAATGCCCAGTTATCTGACTCGCTTCCGCCTCCGGTAAAATATATCTCTTCTTTTTTGGCTCCAATAAGGTCTGCAACTGTATCTCTTGCCTTATCTACTGCATTTTCAGCCTCATCTGCAAAGCTGTATAATGCAGAAGGGTTTCCATAATATTCTGTAAAAAAAGGATTCATTGCCTCTAACACCTCAGGGTATACCTGAGTTGTCGCAGCATTATCCATATATATAATTTTATTCATTAACCATACCTTCTTTCTTCTGGCATAACTAAATCACATAAGTACCATTTTTCTCACTCTGCCAGTCCACCAAATCCTGCAATGTAATACTATCTACAACGCCTTTGATTGCTTCATTTATCTTTTTGTAAACTATTGCTGTGACACACATATCCTGTCTATCACAGATATTGTCGTCATCCTCTACACAGGAAACCGGTGCAAGACTCCCCTCCGTCTGACGTAAAATCATACCAACTGTATATTCTTTTGGCTCATTTTTTAGAAGATATCCACCCTGTGCTCCGCGAACACTTCTGACGTATCCCGCTTTATTCAAAATAGAAATAATCTGCTCAAGATATTTCTCAGAAATATCCTGTCGCTTTGCCACATCCTTTAGACTAATTGGTGTTCCATTAGTATTCTCAGCCAAATCAATCATTAATCGAAGTGCATATCTTCCTTTTGTCGAAATTTTCATAAGTCACCCTTTTCTTAGTATTAATACCAGTTTTAATTCCTACCGTTTTACTATACATTCTCTTTTATTTATTGTCAAGCATAAAAGTCATTATCATTTCATTCGTCAGGCTTAATTCCTCTTTCCTTACTGGGATATCCTCTCGGCTGACCCATTCTGCTACTGATAACTCATCTTCATCCATGATAAGTTGGTCACTTCCATCTACTTCACAAAAATAGCCCGCCAGAATATTATCCGCAAATCCCCATGGTTGCGATTTATAATATCTAATATTTTTTACTTTAATGCCAACTTCTTCCATCACTTCTCGTCTTACTGTTTCCTCAAAGGACTCTCCTATCTCGGTAAACCCTGCAATTAATGCATATTTCTTGTATTCTCTGTCACGATATTTTGTCAGAAGAATTTTGTCCCCATTTGTAACCGCTACAATCACTGCCGGATTTATTCTTGGATAAACCATATTGTTACAACATGGGCATCTCATCATTCTTTCTTTATTGTCATGTACAAGTTCTGAAGCACAGCTTCCACAAAATCTGTTTTTGATGTACCATCCATCCAGATGAAAACCTGTTATTGCTGCCAGCACAAATTCCTTGGGTGCTACGTGTCTAAAATAAAATCTTTTCTCAAATTTTCCTCCAGTCACTTTTATTATATGCAAGGCCTCTTCATCTGACAGTTCTACTCTGAAAAATGCTTTTTTATCCAGTTCAAAAAGATATTGTCCTTTCTCAGATAATTCTTTTTCAAACCTTGTACCCTTTAAATTATCATATGTAGGAAATGTAATTGTATCCTCTTCTTTTTCTATTACAAGCAGCTTTCCTGCATTAAAAAAAAGAACCCAACTGTCGGGCTCTACCTTTGCTTCTTTATATGTAATATCCCACTGATGTGGCAAAATATCCTGTATCATAGCTTCTCCTTTTGTATTATTCAAATCAAAAACCGAGCATCCCGCTTCGAACTCTCACAATAGACGTTACCTTCACAGTTAACTCCCTCCAGGCGACCTCACGTCACATGAAAGCTTCTACTTAGTGCTGCTGTGTTCCCACCCTGACACGGTTCGTAGATTTCCATTGCGCAAGACCCAGACGTCAACGCCACTTATGAAGGGCAGCTCTACCGATTGAGCCCTCTACGAGACATCACCCCAACTATAGCGGATTGTTGGTTCAAGGCACCGCTAACACCCCGGCTGCTCGGAGTCTTTAGTATAATCCATTTTTCTTTCAATTGTCAAGAATTCCTCTTCTTCTTTTCTCGTAATTCTCTAAAAAAATTAGAAAGCATGGTTGAACACTCCGCTTCCAGCACACCATTTTCAAATTCCACCTGATGATTGAACTGCGACATCTGCAATAAATTGATAACAGAACCAGCACATCCCGCCTTGGGATTCATAGCACCCACAACAACCTTCTTTACTCGCGACTGAACTATTGCGCCAGCACACATCTGGCATGGTTCAAGTGTGATGTACATGGTGCAGTCCTCTAAGCGCCAGTCTCCTGTTTTTTTACTGGCTTTTTTGATTGCAGCAAGCTCCGCATGAGCAAGAGTGTTCTTATCAGTGTTTCTCCTGTTATATCCTCTTGCTATAATCTTGTCTTCCCTTACAATAACGCACCCTATAGGCACCTCATCTAATGCATATGCCTTCTTTGCCTGCTTAATGGCCTCTTTCATGAATTTTTCGTCCCTTGTCATAGACCTTCACTCTCCCAAATGATATAATTGCATTATACATCTACCTCAAGAAGGAAGGCAAATATGTTATTTGAATATGAAACAGACCGTTTAGTTTTACAGGTTTTAAAACCAACCTATGCACCAATGGTTTTAGATTTTTTTAATCGTGATAAAGAGTTATTTGAAAAATACGAGATTGACAGAGTTCCAGATTTTTACACAATAAAATACCAGCAAAAAGTATTGAAATATGAATACAATATGGCTATCAAAAAGAATCTTGTCAGATTCTATGTTTTTTTGAAATCCGATCCATCAAAAATTATTGGAACCGTCTGTCTTCATAATATTTCCCCTATGTTTTATTGTAGCTGTGAGGTGGGATACAAATTCTCAAGTGAATTTCATCATCAGGGCTTTGCCCAGGAGGCCATTAAAAAATGTCTCGAAATAGCTTTTTTTGACCTTAATCTACACAGGGTAACAGCAATTGTAAATCCAGGCAACCAGCCATCTCTACAATTGCTTAACAGACTTAATTTCAAACAGGAAGGGCTCCTTCGAGATTACCTTCTTCTTCACGGAGTCTGGACTGACCACGTTCTTCTCGCTCTCACTAAGCCAGAATTTACATAAGCTTACAAAAAAAGTATCCAAATACCCCGCTTTCCACTTCATCCTCTGAAGTTGGAACAGCGGGTTCAAATTTATCAAACCCATATATCTGTGCCATTATCCTTTCGGATGGTTCCGAGACTGCTGGCACACCCAGGTAGCTTTGTCCCTTTTCGTCCGTTTTAATTAGCAGATGATCATATGTTGCATAGCCATGCATTAAAAAACTATTGTGGGATAGATACCAATTTTTTGCAGGATAATTCTTTAAATCCTCCAAATCTATTTTCTTTGTTGTACAATTTCTTGTGGACTGTTCTACAATTTTGTTATGAGCAAATCCAAATTCTGTTTCTTCTGATTCCTTCCATGGTTTTTTCTCCTTAATCTCTTGTTCTTCCTGTGCAATTATACTATTAGCAATCTGTTTTTCTTTATCTCTATTTTTTTCATCCCTATTTTTATCATCCTTATTTTTTTCAAAAGACACTACAAATTCTCCGTCATTAGTCCAACAGCTCGCCAGAAAGTTGTTTCCACCCCCAATTTTTATTCCATATAATTCATTTTTTGTCGCATCTGTATTCTGATTATTCTCCATGTATGAAGATAAATCCTGTTCAAAAAATTGTTTTGCCCCATTTTTACTCAACTGTATTTTTCCCAAATTAACGGCTTTATCTTTATTTAGCACAAGGAACACATCTTTTTCTCCACATAATCTTTCTTCCATATTGTTAACAATCCGAATCATAAGTTTAATATGTTTTCCATTCACTTCTACCTTTATGAATCCTATATTTTGCGTTTTCTCTTTATCAATGTAAGTGTATAAATATGTAGCAAATCTTTTCATTTTTCTAAAAAAACCTTTTATTTTATCTTATTTACTAATTGACCTTTTTATGTTTATTTTATAAAAATAGGAATTATTCCTATTTTTATATTGACAATTAGTACTTTAGTGTGTATATTTAATTTAGTAACAATTCCTGATTTCAAGAAAGGAGTTCTATGATTAAGTATAGTCGTCAGCGTGAAGCTATCATTAATTTTTTAGACGGACGAACAGATCATCCAACTGCGGAAACTATTTACTTAAACATCAAGCAGGAATTCCCGAATATAAGTATTGGAACTGTTTACCGAAACCTCTCCCTTTTAGAGGAGATTGGACAGATTAAAAGAATTTCATCTGATTCAGGGCCTGACCATTATGATTTCAATGTTTCGCCACATTTTCACTTTCATTGTACATCGTGTGGCTGTGTATCGGACATAATGATAGATATGGACGATGATTTGATTAATCAGGCAAAAAAATTGACTAATGCTACAATTGAAAAATGTTCAGTGATTTTTTCCGGTATCTGTCCGGATTGCAAAAAAAAATTATCTTAAATGAAGGAGGACAATTTATTATGTCAAAATGGGTATGTAGTGTATGTGGATATGTTTATGAGGGAGATGCTGCACCAGCAGAATGTCCTGTATGTCATGTTTCTGGAGACAAATTCAAAAAAGTAGAAGGTGAGCTTAAGCTTGCTGCAGAGCATGAATTTGGAATCTATGATAAAACTGTAAAAAACAATGCTGACATCTCTGAAGAAGATAAAAAATATATCTTCGACCAGCTCAAAGCAAACTTCGAAGGAGAGTGCTCAGAGGTTGGTATGTATCTTTGCATGGCTCGTATCGCTCACAGAGAAGGATATCCTGAAATCGGTTTATATTGGGAGAAAGCAGCTTTTGAAGAGGCTGAGCACGCTGCTAAATTCGCAGAATTACTTGGTTCAGATTTAGAGCCAAACATGAAAGCTTCTACAAAAGAGAATCTCGCTTGGAGAGTTGATTGCGAATTCGGTGCTACTCAGGGTAAATTTGACCTTGCTGCATGCGCAAAGAAAAATAATCTTGATGCAATCCATGATACAGTTCATGAGATGGCTAGAGATGAGGCTAGACACGGCAAAGCTCTCAAGGGATTACTTGACAGATACTTTGGATAGGAAAAGTCAATAACATCAATATTTTAGAGGTTTGAAGAATTATCTTCAAACCTCTTTTTCGCCTCTTACATATCTACATACTCCAGCATCCATTTCATAAACCTCAGTACAAAGTATCTTAATGTCCTCGGCTGAGTGAGATGCCATTATGATTGTCTTTCCATCTTCATTGAGTTTAAGTAAAAGCTTTCGCATCTCCTCAACTCCGTTTTTATCAAGCCCGTTAAATGGCTCATCAAGTATCAGTATATCCGGTTCCTCCATTATTGCCTGAGCAATTCCAAGTCTTTGTCTCATTCCGAGAGAAAACTTTCCAACCTTCTTTTTATCATCTGGATTTAATCCTACCATTCTGATACTTTCTTTTATTCTCTCATCATCTATTTTTCCTCGCAGCTTAGCCAGAAACTTTAAGTTCCAAAACGCTGAATAATCTTTTAAAAATCCCGGTGTTTCAATAATAAGTCCGATATTGTCCGGCATATCTATGTCTTTTCCTACGATTTTTCCTTCCACCTGTATTTGTCCTTCATCTAGAATTACAAATCCGCAGATACTTTTGAATAAAACCGTTTTTCCACTTCCGTTTCGACCTACGAAACCATATATTTTTCCTTTTTCTATGTCAACAGATATATTATTCAAAACCGTCTGATTTCCAAACTTCTTTTTTGCATTTTCTATTTTGATTATTGTATCCCTCACTATAATACCTCCAAAGCATCCAATGTATATTTTTTTGATTTAGCTAGAATAAATCCGATTAGTCCCACTATTAATACCAGTTCCATTATGACAATATACGTTATTGGAACACTGTCACTTTCTCTTAAAAAAATATATGGATAAGTCCAGTGTATCAGTGATGTAACACATAACTTCGGCATATGTAAAATAGTTATCAAATCTGAAAATACAATTATTCCTATTGCAGTCGCAGCACCAAAAACTCTGTTTCCAACCATATTTATCGCAAATATTATGAGACCTATAATAAATCCAACTATTACATTCATTATAAAAGTAATAAGACATGCCGTAATAGGATTAAAGTTCATGATGACCTCTTCATGCATAACAACACCTGCAATGCTATTGTTGTGTGCAAGATTTATTAAAACACTTCCCCATTTTGTAGTCATTCCTAACCAAGGTAAAAATACAATAACACTTATCAAAAACATCCACAGGAAGTAAATTATGTTTGCACAGAAGATATATAGTATCTGTCCACAGAACCATTTTTTTCTCCCTATTCTTGATAATACAAAAATCTGTTGTTCATCCGTAAACGGAGCATTACAAAACAAAAGCACAACTCCAAAATAAAAAAGCATCCTGGTAATGCCATCATCCATTTGGAAGGCAAAGAAATATGGTGATACACCAAGCTTTTGAGAAATAGCAAAACTTTTTACATAATCACTTCTAATATAGGTAAAAACAAAAACTGCAATAAATGCTATGTAAACTCTGTATGTGGTCTTCCATTTTCTAAAATTGTTTATCATACTTTTAAACATCTTCTATTCTCCTCAATATTTTGCGATACGATATTTGATATAAAATAAAAACTATACAACCTGTATAACACATAGCATAAATCCAGTGCATCCAAAAGTTTTCAAACAAGCTCGTGAAGCAAAAATATACACATGAAGGCAGTAAAAAAATGTTATCTATCCATTTATTGGTAAGGGTAATAACCATGTAATACAATAATATTGGAGTCGCAATTCCAACAAACAAATTTGGGATGAAAGCAGTAGTAACTACTGCTACTGCAGATAATACCCCTCCCAACAAGGAGAAAACTAACATAAACCAAATATTTTCAGAAAACTGTTCCATATCTAAAAACAATGTTTCCTGAATGGTATATCCTTTTAGCAAAAATACTCCAACCATCAATAATACAAAGATTATAAAGGAAATAAGCATACTCATAATTCCACATACTGTTGAAGCAATAATCTCTGATTTTACATAATCTTTTTTACTGTGTTTTGTAATTACAAATTTTATATACCCAGAAGAATAGTCTTCACAAAACATAACTCCACCAGAAATAACGCACATTATATAATATAAAATAATAAAGCCTGAGCTTGTACAACCTTCTATTATGTTACTTAAACTAGAATTACTATCTATCAAAATCTGCGCTATCCCGTTTACAAACAAGGCAAGTGTCATCCCTAAAATGCATGTCCATGTTTTTCTGCTTCGAACTATTCTTAAAAAGCACACATTCAAACATCTAAACATCTTCCCTATCTCCTTAAATTTTTCTTTGTCTAAAGTTTTTCTCCAGAATAAGCGTCATAAATATCACAATATGCTTTTTCAATATCATATTCAACTTCACCCATGATATGCTCATCTTGAAAATAATAGCACGCCCATACCGGCTTCATCATATACTCTCCATTATCCTGATATATTGGCAGATATTCCAGAGATACTTCTGTAATAGTCAAATCTCCGCTTGCCTGATATTGCTTAAGACTTTCGATTTCCTGCTCTAGAATTTTATGGGGATGTATGACTTCTCTTGTCTCAATATCCTTTGCCCATTCATATATATAAGGAGTATCAATATATGAAACACCATTCTTATTAATATTAATAATCAATGTGCTCTCAAAATTTGTAAATCCAGTAAGTTCTTCGTCTTGCGGAGTTCTACTATATGCTATTCCGTTATGTCCTGGAAACAAAAATATTGCATATGAATCACACCTTGAAACAGTCTCTGTATTATTTTGAAACATAATTTCATTTTTTTCATCCAACGAATAACATTCTGTCTTTTCACATATTTCCAAATTCAAATCTAACTCGCCGACTATATCTTTAGCCATATCTGTTGCCTCTTTAATTGTGGCAAAATCAAACTCTTTTCCCGTAGCAAAATTTTTCTTGCTATTACTTGGTGTATAATTTTTATCAAACGTAGAGCAATCCATTGAGTAAATCCCCTGCTGGTTCATAGCACTAACACAATCACTCAGTAGAATAGATGACTCATCATTGTACGTTAACAAATTATAGTCTGCTTCTCCATCGGCTCTTTGAATTGTCAATTTTCCTTCATCATAATCTTTCCCGATATAATTGCACAACTTAGTCATTAACTCTTTTGTTTCCGGATCATCAGATGAGAACTCCTTTATTTTTGCATATCCAGATGTAACATTGTAGTCTTCAATATCCCAGGTTTTTATGTCAGCATCTATTTTAAGTCCGTCTTCTATCTGTACACTCACATGTTCTGGAAGTTTACTCACTTCATCCGTGTCAAGTGAGCTTAGTAGCTCTTGTAATTTATCTGAATCATATTCTGTTGATGAGGTAAGCTGAGAATATTCAGTCGGAGCACAGGATGTTATTCCCATTGATGTAAATAGCAATGCTATTAGTATTTTTTTCAAACTTTTTATCCCCCTTTATTTTGATATCTAGATTGTAGCCATTATTTTATTAATATACTACTGGGTAAATCTTTAAGATTTGATTAAGATTTGTCTAATGTTTTGTCCGACAAAATATAATCACTTATGTTAATTTCAAAAAATTTTATATTTTTTTGTAAATTGTACTTGCAATTTAAAAACAACATGCTATAATAGACTTATCAAAAGAAATACAACAAATTTAAGAAAAGGAGGTACGGTCCACCAGAGAATTTAGAAACATTCGTTTTAGATTTTTAAAAGAGGAAAACGTGACATAACTAATAAGGATAAAATGAATTAGTATCAGCCTCAATTATGAATATATGATACAATTCCAATGTCATAGGAAGAACGAAATCGAGTAGAGATGAAGAAACGAAGAAGATTAAAAAATTATTCTAGAGAAGGAGAATAAAGTCCAATGGATGAAATAGTTTAAAAGGCGGCATTGATTATTGAAATCCAATGTCGCCTTTTACTTTGCATTTTTATATGAAGGATTTTAGTATATCCTCATTATGTCTGGCTCTTCTTTCATATGCACAAATAAGCTGCGCTATTTCTAAGTCTGTAAAAGCTTCGTGACTTTTGCGGTTTGACGAATATATCCCCATGAAAAGCTCCAGTAGATGCACATGAATTATTCCAATTACCAGATTTTTTCTGAAACTATAATCCTCAAATACTTCGAGAAATGACGTCTGCAAATAGTATATGAAATATCCTCTTAGAATTTTATCGAGGTTTTCTATCTTGGTATAAGCCAGCTTTTTCATAGATAGTATCCACTTATTTGCCTCTTCAACAGTCATTTTATCCACATTATTAAAATAAGTTTTTAATATCTTATACAGAATTGGTGAGTTCCTTTTGAGTAATGGATGGTAAAAACCACCTGTCAGTATTTTGTCTGTCCGAAGAGCATCTATACAGAAATTCTCATGACTGCTACTCTCTTGTGTTTTTTCGGATTTATCATTTTTTTCAATAACATCCACATCGGTGACATCGGCTAAGGCTATTCCATTAATCACTGCCTCTTGCATAACCTCAGCTATTTCCACCAGCTCAGAAAACACATCCCAAAGCTTACTACTTTTATCTGATATTTTCCCTATTAATGAGTCTCTTATTTCCAATAATTCATTCAAATATTTCTCATCGTCATTTGTAGAAAAGGATTGATAATCAACCTCTTCTTTTGTTGAAATATATGATAAATTATCAAGATTTTGTAAAAATAACTCCCCTGCTGCCGGGCAGGACAGATACAGGCTTTCCTCTGCTAAAAATCCATAATTTATCTTTCTTCTAGGGAACTCAATGCAAACTTTTGGAACATATTCGAGACCATGATTTATCTGTAAATCACATAGATGCTCTTTATTCCAAAATGGACACCCTTTTTCCTTTCGCCTGAAAGACACTACACCATCCTTTTTTTGAATAGAACACTGTAGTTTTAGACCGAAGAGTCCTTTTTCTGATATGTATTTCATATAAGTGTCATTGTCGATGGGAACTCTCCAGCCTTTGCAACAATTCATGGAGCACTCCTTCCCTGTGCACTTAAATTCATCAAAAAATGATATTTTGTACTTTAATACCTTATTTTCCATTTCTTATTCCCACTAATTACAAGAAAACGCCAACTGAAATAAAGGGACGATACAATTCAAGAACGCTCCAGCGTTCTTGCTGCGGAATGCGCGTCAGCTTTGCTGACATCTTCCTCTGCGCATTCCTGCAATCCGCCGGAGGCTTTTATCTCAGTTGGGGGATTGTACCCTCCAATGAGACAAATATGTTTTTACT
>JBGVHH010000144.1:0-3088 GCA_045122195.1 Agathobacter sp. | reverse complement strand
TTTCCATCCGCTGACGAGACCTCCCTAGGTACCACACGTTTCTTTCTCTCCATCCATCTGCCACATTTACCACAGTTAATTCCGAGTAGTTATTGGACTTCAGTTTGTATTGCAACCTTATCCTTAACTGTAGCCTGATGTGATTTCTGTTCGTCAGACCAGAGATTTGCCGTCCGACTTCCTTTAGATTCCCCTCACGTTGTTAGAGTCGGGTAGGATTAACCATTTTTAGTCGGCTTAAATTAACCAATTTAAGCCAAGTAGAAATAACCAATGTACCAGTTATTCCTTTCTTTAGTTTATTCTGTTTTTGGTAAAGGAGATAATTCTCCAGCAGTTATTGATATTGTTTTACAATTCTGACCTCGATAACTACTTCCTTTTATCATAAATACCATCGCGTCATCAAATATTCTATCTAATGCACATAGCAAAGAAGAATCTTCTCCAAAGAACTCTCCCCACTTGTCAGGTGTTTTATTACTTGTAAATATCATGTTGTTTGGACCCTCTTTACTATATCGTCTATCAATTACATCAAAAAACATTCGTGTGTTTTCTTTGTCAAATACACATCTTCCTATTTCATCTATAATCAAACAGGATGGATTGACTAGGTTATTTATTACAGCACTTTCACGTCCAAGTCTTCTGGCATCAGTAAACTTCTGATTTAATTCTGTTGCTTTTAAAAAGTATGCCTTGTATTCATTGCTGCAGCATACTCGTCCATATGCCATTGCAAGATGAGTTTTTCCTACGCCCTGAGGTCCTATGAAAGCGAGATTTTTATGTGCATATAGGCTTGACAGTGTAGATAGTTCTTTTAATGCTTCGACGTTTTTACCATTGATTCTACTAAAGTCGTAATTATCAAATGTCTTTGGATTCTTCAATGGAATTCTGCTCATTTGTTGCAACATGTTCACAAGATTATCATGTCTTTTTTCCTTTAAATACAACAAAAAATCTGAAATTGCCTTTGCTTCTCCTTCTGTATACCTGTTTTTTAATATTACATCAGCTATTTCTTGAGCATTTATGCTTAGCTTTAGATAGCTTGCTGTTCTTTCAATTTCATCAAATATTAAGTTTTCCATTATTCAAGTCCCTCCTCAAAATTAAATCTGCTAAATTCCTGAGCATATGATGGAGGGGACATTTGACTGATTTTAACCTTAACAGGTACGGAAGGAACTTCCTCGGGCTGAAGAGTAACATACTGATCTCGACATGTACTATCCTTACGACTCCATGTAACATCATGTGTTGTAAGAGTCTTTGTCATATTCAAATCATATATATACAAGACATATCCATCTCTTTTGACACGGCACGTTTTCTCTGTATACCAATAAGGTACGCCGAATCTTCTTCCTTCGTAAGTGACAAATCCATCAAATGAAATGCATCTTTCTGGGCAAAGATAATATGACAATTCAATTGATTCCTCTAATAAAGGGGCAACTTTCAGACACGAAGAAGTATGTTTCTCATTAGGAATGCAATCGACTGCTCTATGATACAGAGAGTTTTGTCGGTTGCACCAACTTAATGCCTCATAGTTTAAATCTGTTAACTCAGTAAAGATTCTTCCTGGGAGAAAGTTTTCTTTTACGAAACGCACAAGTCTCTCTACAGCTCCTTTGGTAAACGGATGTCTTGGTTTACACAGTTTAGTTTCAAAGCAAAGGTTATTCATAAACACCTCATAATCCTTTTGCCATATAGGCTTGCCTTGAGTATCGCGTTTAATAACAACACTCTTCATGTTATCAGTTAAAACGTACTTTGGAATGCCCATATAAATAAAGGCGTGTATCATTCCTATAAAAAGATTCTCCTGTTTAGCGTTCGGAAAGAATTCAATATAACGTTGACCACAGTGATGGCATATCATTGCAAAACATGCGATCTTATATGATTGACCATCTGCTGTTTCAACAGTTACAAATCCCCAGTCCATTTGATATGATTCTCCTGGTTCAGTTTCATATCTTCTACCACGATTTCCCTGGGGTGCAACAAGCTGTCTTTTGGCAGGAACAAGATTTTTATTATTGTTGATGTAATCCTTCACACTGCTTAAGCTGCCTTTATAGCCGTTTTCACTTATTCTATCAAATATGACAGATGAATTAACTATTCCTTTTGAGAGCAAACCATTTATTGTTCCTGTAAAACCTGAAATTTTGCTTGCATTATTAGATGCTTTACCTGTAAGACCATGAGGCTTAACCTCAAAGTTATTGGCTTTTAGAGCTCTAAGTTTGCCACGGGTAATTCCTGTGCGTCTTTCTAGTTCTGCAAGATTTACTTTGTTAATATCAAATTTTTCACCTAATTCATTCTTTAATTCATTAAGTGCTTGTGTTAAAATTTCTTGTAAGTCATTATGTTTATTATTCTCAATCATGATTTTTATCACTGGTACATTGGCATATATCAGTTTATTACAAAATCATTTGAAAACATAATGGCTTTTTTTATTGAATGAATGGTTATTTTATCTCAGCTAGTATTGGTCAATTTAACTCGGCTTAACGTGGCTGGTTTAACCCGACTCTAACAACGTTAATCATAAATATTTATGAATAGGACACCCTTGTCATTGGCTGTGTCTTTCCCACTACTAGGGCAGACTAGGGACTTTCACCCATTAGAAACGTGCGCCGCTAGGCGCACAATAAAAAGAGAAATACCAGACTTAGTCTGGTATTTCTGCTATATAAGGTGCGATAGTCTTCAAAAATCTGTTTGGAACTTCAAGGTGAGGTAAAATACCAGCCTGATTAATGATTACAGATTCAATTGAAGGGTTGATAAGTGTATATTCGGTAATTATCCTGTTAATATCAGGAACAGTAGAACCACCAACAATTATAATGCTATTGTTGATTTTTCGTATTGCATTATTAACATTAGCTGTTGTATAATTACCTTTTCTGCTTGAGTTAACAAATCTTGAGTTAGAGCCATTAAAATGTGCACTTTCATAATAAGCATTGATATATTCGGATTTTATATGACTTTTATTAGCAAAATAAGAAGTACTAAACATATCAGCAATGTTTTTTCTGCTATGAGT
>JBGVHH010000143.1:0-2076 GCA_045122195.1 Agathobacter sp. | reverse complement strand
CCGATGCCGTTCCAGATCTCTTCGGTGCTGGTGGCGGCGGAGGCGATGTGGAAACGGGGGGTGACGTGGGCTTGGGAGACTAGTGTAATGACATGTTGATATTTAGCCAAATAGTTCTGGCTATTATTGCCGTTTTATGGTACAATAAAAGAAACGGCGGTGATTTCCTATGGCAAGACCCAAAAAGTACAAAATCGAACTTACGGATGATGAGTTAAAAAGCCTAAAATCTGTCATCCGAAAAAATAAAACATCCAAAACAATTCGATGCAGATGCCAGATCATTATTGACCTGGATGAGTCCCACGGAAAAGTATTGACCCATGAGCAGTCTGCAAAATCAAATGGTGTATGTCTGGCAACAGTAACCAATACCGTGAAAAAGTATTTTGAGGGTGGTATTGATGCAGTAACTGAGTTTAAGCGTAATGTTAATTCTGATAATGCAAGACGTGTACTCGATGGACGTGCTGAAGCACGTATCATCGAACTTGCCTGCGGTCCGGTGCCGGAAGGACATTCAAGATGGACCATCCGGTTGCTGGAAGAGAAATCAAGAATTGTTCTTGATGCTCCGGTCAGCCGTGAGGCAATCCGAAGAGCCTTAAAAAAAACAAACTTCGACCTCACAAAAACGACTACTGGTGCATCCCCTCAAAAGATGATGCCGAATTTATAGCATGTATGGAAGATATCCTTGATGTATATGAACTCCCGTACAATCCCGAAAGACCAGTTGTCTGCATGGATGAAAAGCCTTACCAGTTACTGGACAACGCAAGGGAACCACTGCCCATGCGTCCGGGTGACAATCAGAAAATAGATTCGGAATATGTAAGGAATGGCACCTGCAGTATATTTGCTTTTGTCGAACCGCTTGGAGGCACTCATCATGTTAGCGTGCGAGAACATCGTACTGCCTTTGACTGGGCAGAAGAGATAAAATATCTCGTTGATGTCATGTATCCGGATGTAGAAAAAATAATTCTTGTTATGGATAACCTTAACACCCATAAACCGGCGTCCTTGTATAAAAGGTATCCAGCAGATGAGGCGAGAAGGATTATCAAGCGTTTGGAAATTCACTATACCCCCAGGCATGGAAGCTGGCTTGACATCGCAGAAATAGAACTGAATGTAATGACCAGACAGTGTTTGTCACGAAGGATTGAAAACATTTCATATCTTCGTGAAGAGTTAGCTGCGTGGGAGGTCGAGCGCAATACAGTCGCAGCAAAAGTTAATTGGCAGTTCCGAACCGCCGATGCCAGAGTGAAGTTGAGCTCATTGTATCCTAAGTTTACTACAGCTTCCGAATAGGAAGTTGTAGTAATGCTAAATATCAACATGTCATTACACTAGTGTTATGCTTGATTTCGTTTTGTAGGATTACTACAATACATATAGATTGGACAAATTCTTGAAGCTATCTGTTGAAATCCCTCGTTTAAGTCAGCTTTGAGTATATAGCACTAACAAAATTTCAGAAACTATCTGCTATATTTACGTCTCGAAGCAGGTCCTGAACATATAGTATCAACAAAATTCTGAAATCTATCTGTTCAAATCATTCTCTAAAAGCAATTCCGGGGCAGATAGCCTCAACTAAATCCCTGAATCTATTTGCCGGAAATACTTTTAAAACAAGTCTTTAACATATAGTTTGTATAAATTTAAAATTCTATCTGCTCAATTTGCTTTTAAATGGCTCTTTTGAGCGTATAGCATTCACTAAACTCCATTTTCTATCTGCCAAGATACTGTAACAAGTCAATTTTGAGCATATAGAATCCGCAAAATTCAATGTTATATCTGTTGCCAACAAGTTTTCGCTTGACCATCCCATTAATTGTCTTGCGAATATGGCATTTGCACTTTACCTACTCTTCCTCACAAATATAAGAAGGCACATATATGACCTTCTGTTCCGGATACTCCCGGCTCTTTAGATAATCTGTTGCTGCTTTTAAAGCAGCCAGTCCCTGCCCGAAAATATCCTGATTGCAGGTAACCGCAAATCCCTCCTGCAGCTTTTTCACATCAGACTGATATTCCGTAAAGCAGTCATGGCACAGG
>JBGVHH010000142.1:0-3099 GCA_045122195.1 Agathobacter sp. | reverse complement strand
AGCAATTGAGAAAGGTATGCCGATTGAACAGGTACAGAAAATTCTGGGACATGAGCAAATAGATACAACGCTCAGATATTATGTAAAGCAAGTTATTATGGTAAGAAATCTTCCTAAACTAGCATAAATACTGAATAATTGAATAGCGTTACTTGTCATAACAATCGATAATTTGATTGGAGAGGTTTTACCTCTACTAATCAAACAAAGGAGAGATTTGCTATGATAAGACAAATCAAAGTGAGGGATTTGTGCAATGACTTGGAAACTAAGTTGGTTGATTTAGGCTATTCTGAAGATTCTATGCGCAGATACAGAAAAGTATTTGAGGAATTAACGGTGTATGCAGGTGACAAGGATTATTCACAATCCTTAGGAACAGATTTCCTAGTTGAAAAATTTAATCAACTTGGGGGATTTGTTACTTCCGGTGAACATTCCAAAAATGAAATGTATTATTTTAGGGTAATACGCTCATTAGCTGAGTATTACAATTTTGGAACTCTTTTTAGACGACACGATTTCAAAGGCGAAATAATTTGGCCTGCACCATTCAAAGAGGTAACGGAAAAATTTATAAGACATAAAGTAGAATACCAATGTTCTGCAAGCTATGTACGAAGAGTTAACACAACTGTATCTGAATTGATTTTACTTTTAGATTCAGCAAATGTTCATGACTTAAATGGAGTATCGTCAGATTTAATTTCAAGATATGTTAATTCTTTAGTAGGAATAGCACCAGTTACCATAGCATGGAGAATTTCCATTCTCCGTCAGTATTTTAAATATGCTTATCTCAATGGATATGTCGATTATCCTATAGAGTATTATCTTCCTCATTCACCTCAAAGATCACATACAAAACTTCCTACGGTATGGTCTGAGGAGCAGATAGAATCGCTTATAAATGGAATTGATACCACAAATCCTGTTGGTAAACGTGATTATGCAATGATGCTTATTGGAGCCAGGCTAGGATTACGTATAGGAGATATTACAAACTTAAAATTTAATGATATTGATTGGGATAAAAAAGAACTCTCTATAATTCAGAGAAAAACGAAAGAACCATTGAATCTTCCACTTCCAAATGATGTCGGATGGGCTATTATTGATTATTTAAAAAACGGTCGACCAATCACTGATTGTGAAAATATATTTGTAGTTCACAATGCACCATACAAGGGAAAGCCATTTATCAGTACACTTGGTCATAATTTCAATAAAGCACTCAAAAGAGCTGGAATTCCAAGAGAGGAAGGAAAAAGAACCGGATGGCATTCTCTTAGACATTCACTAGCAACGAATTTACTTCAAAATAATGTAGAAGTTACAACTATTTCAGATATCCTGGGTCATTCTGATCCGCAGGTAGCCAAGCACTATCTAAGAGTAGAAACAGATGGTCTTAGAAAATGTGCATTAGAAGTGGAGGTTGCTGATTATGTCAATGAATAAAGAATTTACCGGTCCACTCGCCAAATATTTACAAGGGCTATTGGACGAAAAAAGAAGTCTTGGATTTAAATATAGGGAACAGGAACGATTACTCGGTGTGCTTGATAAGATGAGTATTTCTTTTGATTGTAGCGATGGATTGTCAAAAGAATTGTGCTTAGAATTTGTCAAAAAGGATCCGAATTGGCACCAGGCAACGCAGGAAAATCGGGTTGCACTTATCCGTGTTTTGGCTGAATACATGATAAGGCATGATGTTCCTGCATATATGCTTGACTTTTCAATTGTAACAAGACAATATGAAGATTTCAAACCTTATATTTTCAATCATGATGAAATACATGATATTTTTTGTGCAGCTGATAACATAAAACCACATGCAAGTAAAAGCCACATTTTCTATCCAACTCTTTTAAGAGTTCAATATGGATGTGGGCTACGAATTTCAGAAACATTAAATTTAACAATGAAAGATGTAGATTTTGAAAAGCAACTTCTCCATGTAAAAAATGCAAAAAACAACAAAGATAGAGAAATACCTTTTTCAGATTCAGTTGCTGAATATTTGCAATGGTACAAGAGAAAAACACATCCGGTTTACAACGATACAGATTTGTTTTTTAGGAGTAATAGAGGCTCAGGGCACTATGAAAAAACAGCCGTGAATCATTATTTTCATGATATTCTTTTTAAATGCGGAATCACCTCCGGTGGTCGTAAGTTTGGCGGTCCTCATCTACATAACCTGCGCCATACTTTCTGTGTTCATAGTATGAACAATATGTTTCATAACGGAATTCCTCATGAAGTTGCTTTACCACTTCTGATGACATATATGGGACACGCAACCTTATCAGAAACTGGCAAATATTTAAAACTTACAGCAGAGGCATTTCCAGACTTGATAGACCAGATAAACAAGATATATGGTTCTATTATGCCTGATTTGGAGGTGAAAACAGAATATGAAGATGACTAATGATTTTCCACAATTGCTTAGTAGTTTTCTACTCAACGAACTTCCAATCATACATAATCAAAGTAAAAATACCATAGCCTCCTATCGCGACGCTTATGTTCAATTGCTTAAATATATAGAAAGTGAAAAAGGTATATCAAGCGATAAGATAAGAGTTACTGATCTTACTGTTACAGCAATAGAGGAATTTTTGAAATGGCTCGAGGTAGAAAAAGGCAATTCAATAAGCACACGCAATCAAAGACTTGCTGCAATAAGGTCATTATTTCATTACATACAAAAAAATGCTCCAGAATATATGTTTCAGTGTCACCAGATAATTGGCATCCCTTTCAAAAAAACAGAAAAAAGGGTTATCGGCTTTCTGAATGAAGAAAAAACAAGAGAACTTCTTGCAGCACCAAGTACTGATACAGCAAGAGGACTTCGAGATCAAGCGTTGTTATGCCTTTTATATGATAGCGGAGCTAGAGTTCAAGAACTAGCTGATATTCGAATTAGAGATTTACGTCTTGATTCTCCTGCTCAGGTTCAATTAACAGGAAAAGGGAGAAAGACAAGAAGTGTACCTTTAATGGAGCAAACCGTTTGTATTCTAAAAGAATGCTTGTCATAATAGATATGCTATGGTAAATCAAAACAATGTGAAGTTGTCACAT
>JBGVHH010000141.1:0-91265 GCA_045122195.1 Agathobacter sp. | reverse complement strand
CGGCTGCAATATCCAATTAAGTTTGGAGTTGCAGCTATTTTTTTTGCTTAAAATCAAAGGCAAATAGATAGAAAATGAGGAGAGAAGTTGTAAGCGCTTAATTTCGGAGTAGAAAATCTACCCCGAAATTAAGCGCTTACGTATTTTAGGGTAATAAGTGAGAATATAGTACTATATTTTCTCGTAAGTTGGAGATTACATGGGAAAGAAAAAATAATTATTCTTAACAAGTAAAGGAGAGGGTTGAATGAATAAGAAAAGAATTATAGCAGGGATTCTAAGTTTGCTCTTAATCATCACATCCGTGTTTACGGGTAATGTAGTGACAGCTAGAGCGGAGAATAACACAGAAATTAATGAAGACACAACCATTAATTCTACGACTAGTTATGACCAGTTGGTTGTTAATGCAGGAAAAAAATTAACGATTTCTGGACCAACAGGAGAGGGTGAACCGATTGTTGTTACAATTGGGAATAAGTTGACAGTTGGAGAAAATGGCAGCGTTGTAGCATCAGGTAATGCGGTGCTGGAGATATCAAGAGGCGCAATGGTAAGTGGGATAGATTTATATAATGAAGAGGGAAGCCTTCTTTCTAGTGGGGGAATTTTTACAAATAATTCTGGTGACTTTATGGCATTTGATTGGGACGAAGCAAACTCCAGATGGGTACTTCATGTGGAATCATGGGATCCATCATATGATGATTTTAATCCTGACAAAAACCAGGGTCTATATATGATAAAACTTAAAAACTGCAATGCTACGTGTGGAAGTGTTTCATTTGGTACAATGCCGGAAGCTAGCAAAGTAAATCCCGAAGATGCAAGTGTGAGCAAAAACCGGTTCAATGGTAGTGTTGTAAGTATTTCCTTTACACCGATTGAAGGAGAGTATGTTGATAGAATTCAAATTGGAGAGACAGAATATCGTCCTGGAGATGAAGATTTTCAGCAACCAGAAAATATGGAAATCGAAGGAGAAGTGTTTACCTATACAACAAAGGAAACTGATTTTGATGAATACGGATATTTATATATTGAAGTTGACTTCATAGGTGGCGGTAACGGTGCAAATTGTTATGGAAAAGATGGCAGATTAGAGTTCAGAATCGAAAATCCTGACAAAGGTGATGTGTTCTTTCAGATAGGCACTGGAACAAAGTATCGCGTTGGAGGAACAGGAGAAGTTTCAGAAGAAACAATTCAGAATGAACTGAAAGATACCACACTTGAAGCAAACAATACAATTATAGTATGGGCAGAAAAATTTGGCGGAAAAATAGTCGGGAACTTTGATATCAGAATTGAAGGAACAAGTGTATTCGCCTCAGATGATGCAAGAACAGAAGCAAGAACAAAAGCTGAAAGCACCGATGGATGTACCTTTACAGTGCCAGCGGAATATGTAAACACACAGAGAATCGAGTTTCAAATCGAGTTTAGAGATGAAACACCAGGCGGAGGTGGTGGCGAAATTGATGTAACCTATACGGAAAATACTACCATTTCTGAGGATACTATCAAGAATGATATTACCGTCAGTGGCGGAACACTTACGATTAATAATTGTTCCGTTCGTGTTGATCATAAACTAGTAGTGGAATCCGGTGCAAACATAGTAGGAACATCAGGGTCATCCAAACTTGTTTTTGCAGGCGGCGCGTTTTCCAATGGAAAAGAGTTATATTATGGAAATGAAAAAATTTCTGATGATAACAATAATTACTTTTTAAATAATGGAGATGGACCGATTGAGTTTATTTGGAATACGACAACGAGTAAATGGGTGACAGAACAGCAACCAGCAGAAGGGGGAGGAGAGGCCCCTTGGTATACTGTATCTTATGGCAATTCTGCAAACTTAACAACCAAGAATGGTAAGGTATATGCAGAACGTGTTCATATTGGAGATACTACTTATTCTTCAATCGCAAGCGAGTATAATGAAAGTGATACTGATAAGATCTATTCAATGAAAGATACTATCTTCCATCAAAAAACAGAAGAAGAAGAGAATGACCCGAATTATAAAGATTCTTTGACGAAATATGGAATTGGTGGAAGTGATGGAGATATCTTTATTCGCAATGATGTATCAGGTGTATCCATTGACTTTAAGTTTATTCCGGATTTTGGATATCAGCTTACCAATATCTATACGAACGAAAACGAGACGGATTCACTATTAAACGATTTTACTGCTGCAGAGGCGGTTAGTTCCTTTAAATTTAATGTAATACAAGGTAAAAATGTTCATTTTGAGGTGAAATTCGAAAAAGTGGACAACAAGGTAACAGGAAATGCAAATATTACTTCCACTGCAAAGATTGAATCTACAAATGCAGCTGCAAGTGGTACTTTGAATATGAAAGTTGATAATGCAACTGCAATTAAGGATATTCCTTCTGGTTCCGAGGCTCTTGCTGCTTACGACATTACACTTACCAATGAAGTAAGCAAGGGAGGAAACAGAGGCAGTTGGGATACTAAGTTGGAGAATTTGGGAACGAATGTAGCCACAGTAACACTTCCTGTCGATGATACTACGAATTATACCTATTCCGTAATTCGTGAACACACAGGAGAAAATCCGGTTACTTTGGATGCGACTGTAAAAAATGGTGCAATTTCATTTGATACAAACAAATTCTCAACATATACAATTGTTAGGAAACGTGTTAATTCAGGTGGTGGTTCAAACAATACTGGAAACAGTGACAACAACACCGGACAAAATAGTGGCACAGATAATGGAAATGCAGGAAATGTCCCACAAAAACCAAATGATTCAAACAAGGTTGTCATTGAGTCAAAGAATGAAATTGCAACTACAGTATCAGGAGCAGTTTTGAAATCCGATATGAAGATTCAGCAGAAAGAGGTGGCAAAGACATCAGATACCTACAAGGATGCAATTAATGCAATTGAGAAAAAAGGTGTTAAGGCATTAAAAGAAGCTGAGTATATCAAAGTATACGAGATTGATTTATTACAGGGCAATGTAGAGATTCACGAAGTTGGTGGAACTGTACAGGTATCGTTTAATGCTCCATCAGATTTAAAGGTAGCAAAGGACGAGAGGGTGGTAATATACCGCTTAAATGATGATGGCAGTCTTACAAAATGCAACACAAAATTCGAAAATGGAAAAATTGTGTTCGAGACAGACCATTTCAGTACTTACATTCTTGCAAAAGAAAAAGTTAATACTGCTGCAACCAATACTCTAAAGACAGCAACTAAGACGGGAGATAACAATAAGATTGCACTTTGGTTATATGTGCTTCTTGCTGGATGCTTTATGATAGTTACAGCAGCTATATGTGGAGTTAAGATTTTCAGACGTCGTTAAATAGTTTTATTAGTTTACTTTTTGAAAGTCTGGATCAATTAAATATTTTTGCATATTTTTAAGAGCGTTTTTTTCGAGGCGGGAAACCTGAGCTTGGGATATGTTGATTTCGTCAGCTACCTCAATCTGGGTTTTTCCCTCAAAAAAGCGCATTTTTATTATTTTCTTGGCCCTTTCATCCAGAGATTTTATGGCATCATCAAGAACAATGTGTTTAATCCAAAGCTCTTCTTTGTTCTTTTTGTCAGAAATCTGATCCATTACATAAAGTGCATCTCCGTTGTCGGAAAAGACCGGATCGAATAAGGATAAGGGGGTCTGTATTGCATCAAGTGCGTACAGAATTTCATTTTCTGGAATGTTGCAGTCTTTTGAGATTTCAGACAAGGATGGTTCGTGCAATAGTTTTTTTGATAGCTGTTCTTTGGATTTTATAGCATGATAGGCTGTATCTCTTAGTGAGCGGGGAATTCTATAAGCACTGTTGTCTCTTAGAAAACGACGGATTTCTCCAATTATCATTGGAACTGCATAGGTGGAAAATTTAACTCCAATAGTAGGGTCAAAGTTATCAATGGATTTCATTAATCCAATACAGCCTATTTGAAAGAGATCGTCGAGATTTTCGTTGTGATTATTGAATCTTCTTATCACGGATAAAACCAGTCGCAGATTTCCCTTAATGTATTCTTCTCTGGCGGATTTATCGCCTTCTTTTATTCTTTTAAAAAGTTCTTCCTTTTCTTCTTCTTTGAGTATAGGCAGTTTAGAGGTGGTAACACCACAGATTTCAACTTTATAGGTTGCCATTTCCTACCTCCTTCAAGTGTAAATATGCGGAATTGACATTTTGTTTTTTTGAAATGTCTTAAAAATAATCATGTCCAGAAGGACAAAAAATATTCAAATTGAAGACTAATTTTGTTCTAAAAAATAAGACAAGTCATATATATAGGACATAGGTATTTTGACTATGTTTATTTGAAGAAGGTGACAAGATGACGATATATGATTATTTGCCTGTCAAAATAAAGCAGGAAGCAAAATGTTACGAGAATCACAATCTGGAAGAAATCAGAGTACGAAATGGATATAAAACTAATTACATATGCCGTGAAAAATCATTTTTGGGAATAGCCTGTTCGTATGAGGATATTGAGGAGATGATAAATTATTTGTCTGATTATTCATGGTATGCCATTAGTGAACAACTGAAAAATGGATTTTTTACAGTAAAAGGCGGACATCGTATCGGTGTTGCAGGCAGGATGGGGTATGAAAAAAATACAATAAAATCCATTGCTGATATTGGAGCATTGAATATCAGAATTGCTCACGAGGTAAAAGGAATAGCAAGGGAAATTGTTCCATATCTGATAAATGAAAATGGAATATTAAACAGTCTTTTCGTTTCATTGCCAGGAGCCGGAAAGACTACGTATTTAAGAGATACTATACGGATATTATCAGGAGGAGAATGTGGTAGGAGGATAAAAGTAGGAGTTGTAGATGAACGCTCAGAAATAGCAGCATGCTTTAAGGGAAGACCACAAAATGATTTGGGACAATCCTGTGATGTGATGGATAATTGCCCCAAGACAATAGGAATGCAGATGATGCTTCGCTCCATGTCTCCGGAGGTGATTGCTGTGGACGAGCTGGGAACAAATGAAGATTTTTTAGAAGTAGAAAAGATAATCAGAAGTGGAATAAAGATACTTGGAACTATTCATTGTAGCCTTGAAGAACTCAGATACAAGGCTGTTCCTGCTGATATTGAGAGGTTTGTATATATTGAAAAGACTGACTTAGGAAGAAGGAAGGTGAGAATTTTTGATAAAAATTTTAGGGAGCTTTTTCCTGATGACGGGAATAGCAGGAGGATTGGTTCATTGGAAAATAAAAAATGAGAATCGATTAAAGTTCTACAATGAATTAGCGAGGCTATATGAAAAAGCTGAGTTTTATCTGGTTGATCAGAATGTAAAAACTGTGATTTTTTTTGATGAATACAGCTGTGATGAAGAAATAATAAACTATGAGATAAATCAGCTTGCCAGGCTTCTAAAGTCCCATAGTGTCAGGACTGGTGTTGAAGGCTGGAACAGAGTGATGAAAAGTGCGTGTGAAAAATTGGAAATCGATGATGAAATACAGATGATTATTCAAAATTCAGGTGAAAGCTTCTTTGAAAAAAATACCAATCAGATATCACAGAAACTAAAGCAGTACAGAAAGTGGATAACAGGAATTGCAATTGAACAAAAGGAAAAATACAAATCAAATGAAAAAGTACTTTATCCGGTAAGTGTCTTATGTGGATTGATGCTTGTGATTATTTTAATTTGAAAGGTTTGATATGGGTATATCTATAATTTTTAAAATTGCAGCTATTGGCATTGTGATAACAGTTTTGGGACAGGTGCTAAAGCAAAGCGGAAGGGAGGAACAGGCTTTTTTGCTTAGTCTGGCGGGACTAATAATTGTGCTATTTTGGATTGTTCCGTTTATAGGAGATTTGTTTGAAACGTTAGAAAGTCTGTTTACATTGTAAAAATGATAAAGATTGCAATCTTAGGAATCGTGGCAACATTTTTAAGTCTTATGATAAAAAAGGAAAAGCCGGAGCTTTCTTTAATGATTTGTCTTGCATGTGCAATTTGTATTTTTACATATTCTATTACGCAAATGACGCAGATAATCGATTTTGTAAAGAAATTAATTGATTTACTTCCAATTGATTCTATATATTTTGTGCAGATGATGAAAATGTTGCAGGTGGCCTATATGGCAGAGTTTGCATCTGCAATCTGCAGGGAGAGTGGACGGGAGGTTTTAGCTGGGCAGATTAATTTTTTCGCAAAAATCGCGATTGTAATTATTTCTATTCCATCACTTATTTTTATGGCAGATACAATGGGGAAATTGTTATGAAAAAAATATTAATACTGGTAAGTTTATTTCTTCTGATTGGAAAGACCACGGTTTTTGCAGAGAATGAGAATACTAATCAGGAGCAGACACAAGAAGAAACGCAAGAAGAAACACAGGATGAGCAGATGTGTGATGAAATAATTGAAGCATTAGATTTGAGCTCTATGGACGAGTATACCTCGGTTTATATACCACAGAAAATGACTTTTACTGATTTGGTGGAGCAATTTTCTGACAGTGATGGAAGAGAAATATCAGAGAGCATATTTGAGTATCTGTATGATATTTTTTTCTATGAGTTAGATAGCATAAAACCCACATTGATTCAGATGTTTGGCTTTACAGTTTTTTTTATGATTATTTCAAAGATAGTGTTTTGGAGAAAAGATTATGTGTATAAAGTAAGCTGTATGCTTGTCTATGCATCAATTTTGTCCATGCTGTTTGCATCATTTAATCTGATATCGGAGATTGTTCTAAAGGGCCTTGATTCAATGCTGGCTTTTTTGAGTGTGCTTGTTCCAGCGTATGCTACAGTTCTTGCTTTGTCAGGAAATGGATTTAGTGCATCTGGATTTTACATTTTGACCTTTGCCTTGGTCTATATCGTTGAATGGCTGATTAGGCTGGTACTTGTACCGGGTATACATTTCTTTTTGCTGTTTGAGGTTTTAAATCATATGTTTGAAGAAGAGAGACTTTCAAAGATATCAGCACTGATAGAAGTACTTGTATCCAAAATATTAAAGGGAGCAGTTGCAATTGTTGCAGGGATTGGCATTGTACAATCGATTATTGCCCCTGCAAAGGATAGAATATCGGATAGTCTGATTATCAATTCTTTTTCTGCAATACCCGGAGTTGGCAATATTACAAATTCAACAGCTGAGATATTTTTGGGGTGTGCAATGCTGATAAAAAACAGTGTAGGAGTCGCAGCTCTTATTATTTTATTTTTTATAGTAGTCACTCCACTGATAAAAGCTTTTATTTTTTCGTTAATGTATAGATTTTTGGCTGCTATTCTTGAACCGGTAGCGGATAAGCAGATTGTTGATGGAATAAATAGTGTGGCAAGAGCGGGAGATATGTATTACAGAGTTCTAAGGGATAGTGCACTTCTTTTTTTTATAGTAATTGCAATTGTGTGTGCATCCACAAGCTTTATCAATTAAGGGAGGAAGAAAAATGCGGGAATGTGTTTGTATGTCATTGATTTTTCTGGTTTTATCGTATCTGTCACCAAGTCCCAAGTACAGAAAATATTTTGAATTTGTAATATGTATTTTTGTATGCATTATTATCCTAAGACCGGTTACTGCAGATTATAAATCGTATTTGGAATTCGATGATGTTGTAAATAAAATAAGGGAGCTTTCATATGAAAATGAAACAAATTTATTCGAGACTTTCCTCGATGAAAAAGAATGATTTTATCGCAATATTACTTCTGGGAGTACTTCTTCTGGTTATAGTTATTCCTACCGGAAAATCGTCAAAAGTAACAAAAGATAATACTATATTTGAGGATGACACGGAGAGCGAAAATGAAGAAGTGGTTGAGCAGAAACTGAAAAATATTCTGGAAGCAATAGATGGCGTTGGTCAGGTAAAAGTAATGGTAACGTTGGACAATGATGATGAGTATTTTTCTACGAATAGCAGGCAGAAGGTAGAGGGGGTCTTGGTTGTTACAGAAAGTGGGGATGACCCGGTGGCGAGAGATAATATTTCAAAAGCAATTCAGGCATTATTTGATGTGGAAGTGCATAAGATTAGAATAGCAAAAATGATATCGGAGGATGAATGATGGGAAAAAATTATAGAAATCAGATTGTTATTACTAGTTTGGCATTGTTAATCGCAGTTGTGGGATACATAAGTTACGACAATGGGAATTTGCTTGGTTCATTACAGAAAGATAAAAAAGGAGTAGCTTCAACCGAGGTGGCTGCTTTAGACGATAGTGTTTCAACAACAGAGGGAGTTGAGGGAACAGAGGAGGTTCTTAATGCTGGTGAGACGGTTTTAACCAGCAGTATTTCCGAAAATCAAAATTATGTCGCTGAGGTTAAACTAAATCGTGAACAGGTTCGTTCTAAAACAAAGGATGCATTGCAGGGAATAATTGATAATGAACAGCTGTCTGAAACAGAAAAAAAGAGCGCGGTTGATGAGATGGTGCAGTTATCAAAGGTTGAGCAGATGGAGGCTGATGCTGAGATGCTTCTAAAGGCGAAAGGCTTTGAGGATGTGGTTGTAAGTATAAGCGAAGAATGTTGTGATGTTGTGGTTGGAAAGGAAAATGTCACAGATGAAAAAAGAGCTCAGATAGAGGATATTATAAACAGAAAGACAGAAATAAATACAGAAAATGTGGTAATCACAACTATTGATTGAAAAACCAAAAAAATTAAGATATACTATACCTTGATTTTTTATGTGGAGGAAAAAACTGTGAGCAACTTAAGAGAAGAAATAGAAAAGAGAAGAACCTTTGCGATTATCTCTCATCCTGATGCCGGAAAGACAACTTTGACTGAAAAATTCCTGTTATATGGTGGAGCAATCAGCCAGGCTGGTTCCGTAAAAGGAAAGGCAACTGCAAAGCATGCTGTTTCCGACTGGATGGAAATTGAAAAGCAAAGAGGTATTTCCGTTACTTCATCAGTACTACAGTTTAATTATGATGGATATTGTATCAATATTCTTGACACACCAGGACATCAGGATTTCTCGGAGGATACTTACCGTACACTTATGGCTGCGGACTCTGCAGTGATGGTTATTGATGCCAGCAAGGGTGTTGAGGCACAGACCAGAAAATTATTCAAGGTTTGTGTAATGAGACATATTCCTATTTTTACATTTATTAACAAGATGGATAGAGATGCAAATGATACTTTTGAGCTTCTTGATGATATCGAAAAAGAGCTTGGAATAGCAACATGTCCTATCAACTGGCCAATAGGCTCTGGAAAAGAATTCAAGGGTGTATATGACAGAAATAAAAAGCAGGTTATGACATTTGCGGATACATTAAAAGGAACAAAGGAAGGTTCAGAAAAAATTATCGATATTGATGATCCTGCTCTTTCTGATGAAATTGGAGCTGATTTTAAAGAACAGCTTTTAGACGAGATTGAATTGTTAGATGGTGCAAGTGCGGAGTTTGATATTGACCTTGTTACAAAAGGAGAACTCTCTCCGGTATTTTTCGGTTCAGCCCTTACAAACTTTGGTGTTGAAACATTCCTTCAGCATTTCCTTCAGATGACATACGCTCCTACAGCCAGAATGTCAAATCAGGGAGTTATTGATCCTTTCGCAGAGGATTTTTCTGCGTTTGTATTTAAAATTCAGGCAAATATGAATAAAAATCACAGAGACAGAATTGCTTTTATGAGAATCTGTTCTGGAAAATTCAATGCTGGAATGGAAGTAAATCATATTCAGGGAAATAAGACAATTAAGCTTGCACAGCCACAGCAGATGATGGCTGATGAGAGAAAGATTGTAGAAGAGGCATATGCCGGAGACATTATTGGAATCTTTGATCCGGGTGTGTATTCCATTGGAGATACTCTTACAACATCAAAGGATAAGTTTGAGTTTGAGGGAATCCCTACTTTTGCGCCTGAGCATTTTGCAAGAGTAAGACTGGTTGATTCTATGAAGAGAAAACAATTTGTAAAAGGAGTTACTCAGATTGCACAGGAAGGTGCTATTCAGATGTTCCAGGAATACAAAGGTGGAATGGAAGAGATTATAGTTGGAGTAGTAGGTGTCCTTCAGTTTGATGTACTTAAATTCAGATTAGAGAATGAGTACAATGTGGAAATCAGACTTGAGAATTTACCATACGAGCATATCAGATGGATTGAGAACAAGGATGAAGTCGATGTTGATAATATTTCAGGTACAAGTGATATGAAGAAGGTTATTGATATGAAGGGAAATCCATTGCTTCTATTCGTAAATGAATGGAGTGTTGGAATGACAGCTGACAGAAATGATGGGCTTGTTCTTACTGAGTTTGGCAGAAATTAAGAAAACAGAAATTAAAACAGATATTGACTAGTATTTTTATAATGGATATAATTTAGACAGTTGCAAATGCAACTGTCTTTTTTATCTTTTTTTGTTGTGCTACTCGTATTTATTCGAGAATTTCCCAAATTATAATTTTATTATTGACAGTTACAAAAAAATATAATAGTATTGTATTAACAAAACGAACATTTGTTCGTGAAACGATAAGGAGAATTATTATGGCAAAGGATGATAAATTAAAAGCTCTTGATGCAGCAATTGCACAGATAGAGAAGCAGTATGGTAAGGGATCAATTATGAAGTTGGGAGACAACTCTTCAAACATGAACGTTGAGACATTCCCAACAGGTTCTCTTAGTTTAGATATAGCATTAGGTTTAGGTGGTATTCCAAAGGGACGTATTATTGAGGTTTATGGACCAGAATCTTCTGGTAAGACAACAGTAGCACTACATTGTGTAGCTGAGGTTCAGAAGAGAGGTGGAATAGCAGGATTTATTGATGCAGAGCATGCTCTTGATCCTGTTTATGCAAAGAATATTGGTGTTGATATTGACAATCTTTATATTTCACAGCCGGATTGTGGAGAGCAAGCACTTGAGATTACAGAGACAATGGTGCGTTCGGGTGCCGTTGACATTGTTGTAGTCGATTCAGTAGCAGCCCTTGTTCCAAAGGCTGAAATCGATGGAGATATGGGAGATTCACATGTTGGTCTTCAGGCCAGACTTATGAGTCAGGCTTTACGTAAACTCACAGGTGTTATCAGCAAATCAAACTGTACAGTTATTTTTATTAACCAGTTACGTGAAAAAGTAGGTGTTATGTTCGGAAATCCTGAGACTACTACAGGTGGTAGAGCACTTAAATTCTATTCATCAGTCAGACTTGATGTTCGAAGAACAGAGACATTGAAGCAGGCGGGTGAAGTAGTTGGTAACCATGTAAGAGTAAAGGTTGTAAAGAATAAGGTTGCTCCACCATTCAAAGAAGCTGAATTTGATATAATGTTTGGAAAGGGAATATCACGAGAAGGAGATGTTCTTGATTTAGCTGCGGATGCAAACATCATAAGTAAGTCGGGCGCATGGTATGCTTATGAGGGAGAGAAGATTGGTCAGGGACGTGAAAATGCCAAGATATATATGAGTCAGAATCCTGCTTTCTTTGAGATGATAGAAGCAAAAGTTAGAAGCTATTATTTTGATAATGATGAGTCTGCTGATGATGAGAATGAAACAGAAGTGGCAGATGATACGGAAAACTAAAAATTGTCTATGTTAGTTGCAGATTACGTTGATATGGGCAAGGGAAAGTATCGTGTGACTTTTGAAAATGGCATAGTTTTGGTACTTTATCGTGGAGAAATTTCCAGACTATCTATTTCAGCTGGAACAGAAATAACAGAAGAAGAGTATGATTTTCTTTTGTCGGTAGTTGCAAAAAGAGCAAAAAAGAGAGCTTTGTATCTGCTCGAGAAAATGGATAGAAGTGAAGCAAAGCTTAGAGAAAAGTTAAGTTCAAACGAATATCCCAAGCAGTGCATAGATGATGCAATTGAATATGTAAAGAGCTTTCATTATTTGGATGATTTGAGACTTGCAAAAAACTATGTGAGATATCATCAGGAGTCATTAAGTAGACAACAGATATCGGTTAAGCTGATACAAAAAGGTATTAGAAGAGATGAGATTGCTATTGCCCTTGATGAAGAATATTTTGCAGATGAAGAAGAACAAATCAGAAAAATCCTACAGAAGAAGCAATTCTCATATGAAGAGTATAATGAAAAAAATTTCAGACGAATGTATCAATATCTTCTCAGAAGAGGTTTTAAAAGTAGTGACATTATTAAAGCCATGAAAAGCCCGAAAATATAATTTTTGTTTACAAAATACCTTAAAAGTGCTAAATTTTATTATGTGTGAATTGGTTGACTATTTTTACCGTAATGAAAAGTTTAGATAAATTAGGAGGGTACTTATATGACATATGAGAAGATAGTTGAGAAATTGCAGAGTAAATATGCAAATGCTTCTGTAGAAAAAGTTGATGGACAGGTAGCTGTTCAGTTTAATGTTAGAGGTGAAGGTGAAGGTGCATTATATATCAAAGTGGCAGAGGGCCAAGTAGACGTTCAGCCATATGAATATTATGATAGAAATGCTGTTGTAACAATTGATTCATCTGTATTATTGGAAATTGTTGATGGAAAGACTGATATTGAATCAGCTTACAATGACAACAGATTTTACGTAGATGGAGATTTAGGAGCAGTTCTTTTACTCAAGAACATTGCTGTAAAGAAGCCTGTTGAGAAGAAGACAGCAGAAAAGAAAACCGCAGCGAAGACTACAGCAGCAAAGACTCCTGCAAAGAAGACTGCAACCAAGAAAGCTACAGAAAAAAAGACCACAGCAAAGAAGACTACTACAACAGTAAAAACTGCCACAACAACAAAGAAAGCTTCGGCAGAAAAAGAAGTTGCTACAAAAACAACAACTAAAAAATAGTACATAATAAGTGATTGATTAAAAATGTCTCTGCAGTGCAGAGACATTTTTTGACTCTATATTCTAAAAATTGCATAAATGCACAATATATTGAGGATAAGTGTTATCTAATATACTACAATTGCTTGACAGAATAGCACAAAAAGTATAAAATTTATTTGTTGTTATTTGTGAAATACAATGAAAATTTAATAAAGGAGGTGCTCCTGTAATGCTACCGTATATCATTACTGCTGTAGTTTCTATCTTAGTTACTGCAATAGTTGTGTGGTGCGTATCAGCCTTATATCAGAAGAATTCTGCTAAGTCAAAAATTGGAAATGCAGAAGAGAAGGCTAGAGGTATCATCGATGATGCTGTAAAGACTGCGGAAGCCAAAAAGCGCGAATCTATGCTTGAAATCAAGGAAGAGTCTATTAAGGCTAAGAATGATTTAGACAAAGAAATTAAAGAGCGTAGAAATGAGATTTCTCGTAATGAGCGTCGTATCGTTCAGAAAGAAGAGAATTTAGACAAGAAGCTTGAAGCAATCGAAAAGCGTGAGGCTGGATTTGCAGTTAAGGAAGAGGAACTCAAGAAGCAGAAAATTGAGATTTCGAAGCTTAATGAACAGCGATTACAGGAACTTGAAAGAATTTCAGGATTAACCTCTGAACAAGCAAAAGAATATCTTTTAAAAACCATTGAAGAAGATGTAAAAATTGATACTGCAAAATTAATTAAAGAAATGGAAAACAAGGCTAAGGAAGAGGCCAACAGAAAAGCAAAAGATTATGTTGTGACTGCAATTCAGAAATGCGCAGCTGATCATGTTTCTGAGACAACTATCTCAGTTGTATCTCTTCCAAATGATGAGATGAAAGGTAGAATCATTGGACGTGAGGGAAGAAATATCAGAACTCTCGAGACAATGACTGGCGTGGATTTAATTATTGATGATACTCCAGAGGCAGTTATTTTATCTAGTTTTGATCCTATTAGAAGAGAGGTTGCAAGAATCGCTCTTGAGAAGCTGATAGTTGATGGCCGAATTCATCCTGCTCGTATTGAGGAGATGGTTGAGAAGGCTCAAAAAGAAGTTGAGACTATGATTCGTGAAGAAGGAGAGGCTGCAGTACTTGAGGTCGGAATTCACGGAATACATCCAGAACTTGTTAAGCTTCTCGGAAAGATGAAGTTTAGAACTAGTTACGGACAGAATGCGTTAAAGCATTCAATTGAGGTTGCACAGCTCACAGGGCTTTTAGCTGCTGAAATCGGTGAAGATGTCAGAATGGCTAAAAGAGCCGGTTTATTACATGATATAGGTAAAGCTGTAGATCATGAGATGGAAGGATCTCATATCCAGCTTGGTGTTGAGTTATGTAAAAAGTACAAAGAGTCAGCTTTAGTAATTAATGCAGTAGAATCGCATCATGGAGATGTTGAAGCAGAAACACTTATTGCATGTCTTGTACAGGCTGCAGATACAATTAGTGCTGCTCGTCCAGGTGCAAGAAGAGAGACTCTGGAGACATACTCAAATCGTCTTCAGCAGTTAGAAGATATTACAAATGGTTATAAGGGTGTTGAAAAATCTTTTGCTATTCAGGCAGGTAGGGAAATTCGTATTATGGTAGTTCCTGAGCAGATAAGCGATGCTGATATGGTATTAATGGCAAGAGATATTTCTAAACAGATTGAATCTGAATTAGAGTATCCAGGACAAATTAAGGTCAATGTGATTCGTGAGTCACGAGTTATTGACTATGCTAAGTGATATTAAGTGATTAATAAGAACTTATGGCTGGAATACAAACTTCTTTGTTTGGTTCCAGCCTTTTTTACACAATAGAGTAGCTGTGTGGTAAAGGGTATGGCAAATGATGTATTAGAAACAAATGAAAATAAAAATGAATTTGGTATAATAGTTCTCATTTCCAGTGATGAGATGCAGGCATCGGTTGTATTACCAACTTCTTTTGACGAGGATGGCAAATTAAGACGTTTTTCTCAAGATGATATTTTTTCTGCATTGCGTCAAAAAGGCATTGTAACTGGAATAATGAAGGATGCAATTAGTGAGATGTTGGACAATGAAATGTATGGAGTAGAGGTGGTCTGTGCTCAAGGCAAAATTCCAACAGATGGTAAAGATGGCTATTATGAGTATATGTTTAATGATGTATTGGATAGAAAGCCCAAAATAAGAGAAGATGGGACTGCTGATTATTGGAGTATTCATCTGGTTGAACTAGTAAAAAAGAGGCAGGTTATAGCTATATATCATGACCCTGATAACGGAATTGATGGGGTGAATGTATATGGAAAAGTTGTGTATGCAAAACGTGGAAAAGGACAACCGCCTTTGGCTGGAACGGGTTTCAAAAGATACGATAACAATCATGTTTATGTTTCCGATGTAGATGGTAAGATAGAATACACACAGAAGAGAGTAATAATACTTCCCGTTTATGAAATCTTTGGTGATGTAGATTTAAAAACCGGAAACATTGATTTTAGAGGTGATGTGATTGTCCATGGAAGTGTTAGAACTGGTATGACGATTAAGACAACTGGCTCGCTTACGGTGGATGGTGTTGTAGAGGCATGTGAGCTGAATGTTGATAAGGATGTTCTGATACGAGGTGGTATTCAAGGGGGATACAAAGCAATAATTAATATAAAGGGAAGTCTTACGGCTGGTTTTATTGAGTATTCCACTATAAACACTGATGGCATGATCGTTGCAGATTCTATAGTAAACAGTAACGTTACAAGTTATGATAAGATATTTGTAAATCACAAGAGTGCACATATTGTTGGTGGAAAGGTATACGCAACTGCTGGCGTTGAAGTGAATGTTTTAGGTAGTAAAAATAACGTAAAGACACAGGTGGTTGTAGGTACTTCAAGTGAAATTTTTCAGGAGATGTTTTCATTACAGGCGCAATTGACAGATGATAAAGCTTTGGTTGCGAAGGCCGATTCGTTGTTAAGTGCTCTTGCAGAGAAGGAAAATAATCAGGAGAAAAACAGTAATCCACAGATGAGAATGGATTTACTTAGAACAAAAGTGGCAAAACAGGCAGAGATTTCTAAAAAAACTGCCAGACTTGAGTATTTAAATGGTCTTATAGAAAAGGGAAAAGAAGCAAGAATAAGAATTAATTCAGAAATTTTTGCAGGGGCAGAGGTTTCTATTAATAATGTTAAGACTATACTTACAAGTCATCAGGATGGAGTTGAGTTCATTGAAAGCAACAAAAATATAAGGATGTATTCCTTAGCGGTGGAGGCAAAGAAAAATGAACGATAATAAACAGGTAAAAGGAATAAGCAGAATAAATAGAGAGTTAATGTATAAAGGAGCTATTCTTGATATATACAAAGATACAATGAAGCTACCGAATGACTCGATTGAGGAATGGGATTTTGTATCCCATAGAATGGGGGCAGCTGCAGTTCTTCCGGTTATGCCGGATGGACGAATTGTTATGGTACGACAATATAGAAATGCTATAGGCAGGGAGACAATTGAAATACCTGCTGGATGCAGAGACTCTTTGGCGGAAGATACAAAAGTAACAGCAGAAAGAGAATTGCAGGAAGAAACAGGCTATAGTTCGGATGATATTTCATTTTTGATTTCTATTAAAACTACAGTTGCATTTTGTGATGAAGCAATAGATGTTTACTTGGCAAAAAATCTCAAGCTGGGAAAGCAGATGCTGGATGAGGCTGAGGAAATAGATGTGGAATATTATTCGCTCGAGGAACTTTGTAAAAGGATTTATGCAGGAGAGATTCAAGATTCAAAAACTGTAGCAGCCATAATGGCATATAGTAATTCTATTAAATAATTAGGAAGCAAAAAATAATCGTTCGCGTATCACTTAAAAGTCATATGCGAACGATTATTTTTATTTATTCATTTCAGCAATTTCGTAAATTAAGTTCTTTGAATCTTCCCAACCAAGACAAGGATCAGTGATGGATTTTCCGTAAATATGATCTCCTATATACTGAGCTCCTTCCTCAATATAGCTTTCTATCATCATTCCTTTTACAAGAGATTTGATATCAGAAGAAAGTGTTCTGTTGTGCATTACTTCCCTTGCGATACGAATCTGTTCTTTGTATTTTTTGCCAGAGTTTGAATGGTTTGTGTCAATGATAGCAGCTGGATTAACTACATCCATTTTTGAATACATTTCATTTAATCTAATTAAGTCTTCATAGTGATAGTTCTGAGTTGTATTTCCGTGTTTACTTACAGCTCCTCTTAATACAACGTGAGTGAGTGGATTTCCTGTTGTCTCCACTTCATATCCACGATAAACAAAGTGGTGTGGATGCTGGGCTGCGTAAACAGAATTGAGCATTACTGAGAAGTCACCACTTGTGGGATTTTTCATACCACTTGCCACATCAAAACCACTTACAGTAAGACGATGCTGCTGATCTTCAACAGAACGGGCTCCAATTGCAACATATGAAAGAAGATCTTCTACATAGCCCCAGTTCTCTGGATAAAGCATTTCGTCTGCACAAGTAAGACCGCTTTCCTCGATTGCACGAATGTGCATTTTTCTCATGGCGATAAGTCCTTCTACCATGTCAGGTGCTTTTTCAGGATCAGGCTGAGAGGCGATACCTTTGTATCCCTCACCTGTAGTTCTAGGTTTATTTGTATAAACTCGAGGAATGATAATTACTCTGTCTTTTACGTCCTCCTGAACTTTTGTAAGTCTGCTTATATAGTCACATACAGAATCCTCATTATCTGCTGAACAAGGACCTATGATAAGTAAAAATCTGTCATCTTTACCTTTGATTACATCTGAAATCATGGCATCGCGCTGCTTTTTTAATTCTGAAAGCTCCTTTGATAAAGGATATTGTTCCTTTATTTCCTCAGGAGTTGGTAATTTGTTTAAAAATGAAAAACTCATAATTGTACTCCTTGTATTTTTTTTTATATAGTTTAATATAATAAGGTAAAATGTTTGAAGTGTCAATTGAAAGGAATAATATATGACAAGCGAGAATAAACAATTTATTACTATAAAGAACATTGAGATAGGAAATACAAGACCTGTAGTTTGTGTACCTGTAATGGGAAAGACCAAGGATGAAATTGTAAGTCAGGTTAAGAAATATACAAGTGAAAACGCTCAGATGATTGAATGGAGAGTTGATGCATTCGAAAAAGCAGACAGTATGAATGCAATAAGAGAAGTTCTTTCTGAAATAAAAGAAATGCTATGCAATACAATTTTACTGTATACATATAGAACAAAGAAGCAAGGCGGATTGGGAAACCATGATGAAAAAACAATTGAAGATATCAGAATGGTAGCTGCAGAATCAAAGGTAGCCGATATCATTGACGTGGAACTTATGGAATCCCGAAATCCTTCAAAAGAAATGGAAGCATTGAAGGAAGAGGGTGCATATACAATTGCATCGCATCATGATTTTGAACAGACACCGGATATAGAAATTATAGAGATGATTCTTGAAAAAATGTATCTTGCTGGAGCTGATATTGTAAAAATTGCAGTTATGCCAAATTGTGTTTCTGATGTAATAGAACTTCTTAAAGCTACAAATGATTTTCATGAAAAGTATCCAAATGTTTTATTGGTTACAATGTCCATGGGAAATATTGGTTCGATTTCCAGAATTTGCGGAGAATATATTGGCTCATGTATTACATTTGGAGCGGGAGAAAAGGCAAGTGCACCTGGACAAATCGAGAAGGACGAACTTGGTATAATGCTTGATATTATTCATAAGTCGTTGAAATAATATTGCGTGTATGATATAAATAGTGGTGTTGTTTGTGACCGTAGTTTAATGGATAAAATTCTGGACTCCGACTCCAGCGAGTGCGCGTTCGATTCGCGTCGGTCACATTTGTTAAGGGTTGACGTTAAAAAGCTATTTTGTTAGAATTGCTGATGTGACTTAAATAGGAAAGTCGAAAAGGAGGATTACATGGAAAATTTTTTCAGTAAGGAAACATTTGAAAAGGTAAAAGAATTTTGTATAGAGAATAAAAAATATATCGGTGTAGGAGCACTTTTATTACTAACAGTAATTTTTTTCCTTGTATTTCTTTTAGGTGGAGGAAAAAAGCAAGATTCAAATACTGAAACAGTTGCAGAATTTGAATTTTCATCTGAATTTTCTGAAAAGGAAAATAAAGATGTATCTGAGTTGATTAATAAATATTATGAAGCGTATGTATCAGATGATTTAGATTCATTGGATAAGCTTGTAAAACCTATGACTGACAATGAGAAGAGCTATATCGGTGTACTTAGTCAGTATTTTGAGAAGTTTACAGATGTTAAGATTCATGTAAAAGAAGGATTAGCATCAGGAAGCTATTTCGTGTCTGCGGAAAAATCAGTTAAATTCTACGAAGTAGAAACTACCGCACCAGCACTTGACTTCTTCTATGTTGAGACAGATAAGAAGGGAAATCTGTATATTAACAATGCATACAGTGCATTTAATATGGCACATGAAGAGCTCGAAATGGATGAGGATGTCCTTACACTTATTGATAAATACACTTCTTCAAATGATTTTGCTAAATTAAACGAAGATGTTAATAAAGCATATGATGAAGCTGTTGCAGGAGATGAGAAATTAGCAACAATGTTGAATGAAACTCTTGCATCTGCAATTCAGCAGTGGTATGCAAACGATTGGGTTGAGCAGAAGGCAGAAGAGCCAAAGGATGAAGTGAAGGAAGATACAGAGTCTACAGAGAAGAAAGAAGATAAGGCAGAAGATAAAAAAGACGACAAGAAAGAAGAAAAAACAGAAGAAAAAACAGAAGAAACTCCAGCTGAGCAACCAGCAGAACAGCCGGCGGAACAGCCAGCAGCACCAGCTGAATACACAGTTGTGACTCTTGATGTTGTAAACGTAAGAGATGGTGCTAGTACTTCGGCAAATGTTCTTGGAATGCTCAAGGAGAATACACAGCTTACTGCTTACGGTACAGAAGGTGAATGGACAATTATTTCATACAGTGCAGGGGCTAATGGAAGAGCTTATGTTAAGACAAGCAACCTTTCAAATGTAAACTAATACAACGCAAAAAGTCCAGATATTAAGAAAACGTTGTACTAGTGACAAATAATTAAGCGGAGACAATCAGTGCTCCGCTTTTTTTAGTCAAATAAGTAATTGTAAATAATGACTGATGGAGAATAAAATGGATAATTCAGGAGTTAGAATAAACAAATTTCTAAGCGAAGCGGGAGTTTGCTCGAGGAGACAGGCTGACAAAGAAATAGATGCTGGTAAAGTGCTTATTGATGGGAAAATAGCAAAAATGGGAGATAAAGTTCTGCCGGGACAGAAAGTCACTTTTGATGGAAGAGTTGTCTCAAAAGAAGAGGAAATGATATTGATAGCACTTAACAAACCGGTTGGAATAGTGTGTACTTCAGAGAAACGAGAGAAGAACAATGTGATAGATTACCTGAAGTATCCGAAACGAATTTATCCGATAGGAAGATTAGATAAAGACTCGGAAGGTTTATTGTTACTTACAAATAATGGTGATATTGTAAATAAAATGATGCGTTCGGGAAATATGCATGAGAAGGAATATGTGGTGACTGTGAATAAAAGCATTTCTGATAGCTTTATCAGAGGGCTTGCAGGTGGTGTACCACTGGTGGAATTGGGTGTAACAACGAGAAAATGCTTTGTCCAAAAAATATCAAATCGGAAATTTAAGATAATTCTAACACAGGGATATAACAGGCAAATCAGACGAATGTGCGAATATTTTGGATATAGAGTTGAAAAACTAGAGAGAGTCAGAATAATGAATATTTCTCTAGGGGATTTACCAACAGGAAAATACAGAGATGTAACACAGGAAGAATATCAGAAACTTCTAAAACTAATAAAGAATTCATCAAATGGACCAGTAAGAAAATAGGGGAGCGTAAATGGTAACAAAGAAGGAATACGAAGAACTGAAAAATAAAATAAACTATCATATGGATAGATATTACAATCAGGATGAGCCTGAAATAAGTGATTATGAGTATGATCAGCTCATGATACAGTTAAAAGAAATGGAAGCCCAAAGACCAGAGTGGGTGACTGCAGATTCTCCAACTCAGAAAATTGGAGGTGTTGCAAAAAGAGAAGCCGGAGTGAAAATTACACACAATGTTCCTATGCTTTCGATTGAGGATGTTTTTGAAAAAGAGGAAGTAAGAAGCTGGGTGAAAAAAGTAAAACAGCTTCATCCCGACGCAAAGTTTTCTGTTGAGCAAAAAATAGATGGATTAAGCATGTCACTTCGAATGAAAAAAGCAGATGACAACAAGCTTCATCTTGTTCTTGCAGAGACAAGGGGGGATGGTCTTATCGGAGAGGATGTAACAGCTAATGCATTGGTTATCCCTGATGTTTTGCAGGTGATTGATTTAGATTTTGATTATCTGGAGCTTCGAGGTGAGGTGTATATGTCTCATGATGATTTCGAAGAGTTTAATCAAAAACAGGAAGAGCTTGGAAAAAAGCTTGCAGCTAATCCAAGAAATCTGGCAGCTGGAAGTCTAAGACAGCTAGATCCATCCATCACAAGAGAAAGAGGTCTTAGAATGTTTGTATTTAACGTACAGGACGGACCGGCTGATTTTATAAGTGAGCACACAAAGGCACTTGATACATTGGAAAAGCTAGGTGTCAAAACTACTTATCATAAGCTTTGCTCCACAGAAGAAGAAGTGCTGGCTGCTATTGATGAAATTGGTCAGATGAGGGGAGAACTTGATTATGATATCGATGGTGCAGTTGTAAAAATTGAGCAGACAAAATATAGAGAAGATTTTCCGGCTGGCAGTAAATATTCAAGTGGTCATATTGCGTACAAGTATCCACCAGAAGAGAAGGTGGTCACTATAGATGATGTTCTAGTTGATGTGGGAAGAACTGGAAAGCTTACATTTACAGCAATATTTCACGATAGTAAAACTGGAAAACCAGCAAGACTGTGTGGAACAAATGTATCACGTGCTACACTTCATAATCAGGATTATATTAACCAGATGTGCGTAGGAATTGGTGGAGAATACAAGCTGTATAAGTCAGGAGAAATAATTCCAAAATTAAATGGATGTGTAAAGAAACCTGATGTTGTTTACCAGGCTCCATGCAACTGTCCTGTATGTCAGGAACCTCTTGTCAGGGAGGAAGAAACAGCGGATATCAGATGTGTAAATCCAAGTTGCCCATCACAGATTACAAGAACAATTGCATACTTTGCTTCAAGAGATGCAATGAATATTATGGGACTTGGAGATACTTTGGTGGATGGTCTTGTAAAAGAGGGATATTTAAAATCATATGCGGATATATACAGTTTGAAAAATTACAGAGATGAGCTTGTAGAAAAAGGAATAATAGGTAAAGAAAAGAATACAGATAAGCTCCTTGCTGAGATTGAGAAATCGAAGGAAAATGAGGCAGAGAGATTACTTACAGGTCTTGGAATCAGAAACGTAGGGAAAACTACATCAAGAACAGTTCTAAAATATTTTGACAGTATTGAAGAACTAAGAACCGCTTCACTTGAACAGCTTTGTGAGATAGAAGATGTGGGGCAGACTACGGCGGGCTGTATTTTTGATTTTTTCAATTCGAATCATAACTTCGCGCTGGTTGAAAAGATGATTGAAGCTGGTGTGAATACCAAAGTTCAAAAGGATGAAGAACAAAGTGATAAACTAGCAGGAATGACAATTGTTGTTACAGGAACATTGCCAACTCTTGGAAGAAAAGAAATAGAGGCGCTTATTGTAAAAAATGGTGGAAAGGCAACAGGAAGTGTAAGTAAAAAAACAAGTCTTCTGGTAGCTGGAGAAGCAGCAGGTTCAAAACTTACAAAGGCTATGGATTTGGGAATAAAAGTAATATCAGAGGCTGAATTTTTAGAGATGATTAAGTAGTTCGATATTGGACTTTGTAATCAAAGAATGTTAGAATTAAATCAGTGATTTTGACGGAAAAGAGGAATTAGAATGCCAATTAAAACACAAAATGATTTACCTGCAAAGGAAATACTTGAGAGAGAAAATATATTTGTGATGGATGAGAATCGCGCCATTCATCAGAATATCAGGCAGCTGGAAATTGCGATAGTAAATCTTATGCCGCTCAAAGAAGATACAGAATTACAGATACTAAGATCACTTTCTAACACTCCTATTCAGGTAAATGTAACATTTGTTACAACTTCAACGCATGAGGCAAAACATACTTCAATGAGTCATCTGAATAAGTTTTATGAGACCTTCGAAGAAATTAAGGAAAACTATTATGATGGACTTATCATAACAGGAGCACCTGTAGAACAGATGGAGTATGAAGAGGTTGATTATTGGGAAGAAATTTGCCAGATAATGGAATGGAGTAAAAAGCATGCTTTTTCAACGCTGCATTTATGTTGGGGAGCACAGGCTGGTCTCTATTATCATTATGGGATTCAGAAGCATAAACTTGATTCCAAAAAATTTGGAGTGTATGCGCATCGTGTGAAAAATAGAAAGGTTCCGCTTGTACGAGGATTTGACGATTTGTTTTATGCTCCGCATTCCAGACATACGGAGGTGAAAACGGAGGATATTCAGGCTCATCCGGAACTTACTATTCTGGCTGAATCGGAAGATGCAGGAGTATTTCTTGTGATTGATCAGGATGGAAAGCAGATATTTGTCATGGGACATCCGGAGTATGACCGCATGACATTGCATACGGAGTATATGAGAGATAAAAACAAAGGACTTGAAATCGACATGCCGGTTAATTACTATCCGAATGACGATGATACACAAAAACCACTTCTCCAGTGGAGGTCACATGGCAATATTTTGTATTCGAATTGGCTAAACTATTATGTATATCAAGAGACTCCATATGAATTTGTAAATACCCGCGAAATTATTGGCAAATAGTTCTAGGCACAAGAAATAAATTGTGTTAACATATTTATATATACTTATACAGATAAAAAGTAAAAGGGGGAAAGAAAAATGGCAAAAGAAATAGTAGCCATGCTATTAGCAGGTGGACAGGGTTCACGATTATATGCGCTTACTGAAAAATTAGCAAAACCTGCAGTTCCATTCGGTGGAAAATACAGAATTATTGATTTCCCTATATCAAATTGTGTTAATTCTGGAATAGATACTGTAGGTATTCTCACACAGTACCAACCATTTGTACTCAATGAATATATTGGAAATGGTCAGCCTTGGGATTTGGATAGGTTATATGGAGGAGTTCACGTACTTCCACCATACCAGAAAGCATCTGGTTCAGATTGGTATAAGGGGACTGCCAATGCAATTTATCAGAATATTGCGTTTATCGAGAGATACGATCCTGAGTATGTTATTATTCTTTCAGGAGATCAGATTTGTAAACAGGATTATAGTGATTTCTTAAGATTTCATAAGGAAAAGAACGCGGAGTTTTCTGTAGCAGTTATGGAAGTTCCATGGGAAGAGGCTTCTCGTTTCGGACTTATGGTAGCAGATGAGAATGACAAGATTACTGAGTTTCAGGAGAAACCAAAGGAGCCAAAATCAAATCTTGCTTCTATGGGTATCTATATTTTCAACTGGGATATTTTAAGAAAATATCTCATCGAGGATGAGCAGGATCCTAATTCAGAGAATGACTTTGGAAATAATATTATTCCTAATTTGTTAAGAGACGGAAGAAATATGTATGCATATCATTTCGATGGATATTGGAAAGATGTTGGAACAATTCCGTCACTTTGGGAAGCAAACATGGAAGTGTTGGATCCAGAACATAGTGGAATCAATCTTTTTGATGAAAACTGGAAAATTTATAGTAGAAACAGCGGACACACCGGACATATTATTGCAGATACGGCAGATGTAAATGATTCAATGATTACGGATGGTTGTGTAGTTAAGGGAACTGTAAATCATTCTATTCTCTTCGGAGGAGTAGTTGTTGAAGAAGGTGCTGTTGTTGAAGATGCTGTTGTAATGGGTAATACTGTAATCCAAAAGGGTGCAAAAGTTACTCATTGTATCGTGGCAGAAAATGCAACAATTGGTCAGAATGCAATTGTTGGTGAGAAACCAGCTGATGGTGGTACTGGTGATGTTGCAACAATTGCTCCGGGGGTTACTATTGGAGCCGGTGCAGTTATCGGACCAAAAGCAATGGTATATAACGACGTAGAGGAGGGGCAGGAACAATGTTAAATATGAACAATGATGAAGCTATTGGTATCATTTTTCCAAATAGCTATGATAATCTTATTCCTGAGCTTGTAACAGAAAGACTTATGGCATCAATCCCTTTTGCAGGTCGATACAGAGTGTGTGATTTTATTATTTCCAGCATGGTACATAGTGGTATTGACAATATCTCACTTATTGTTAAAAAGAACTATCATTCACTTATGGATCATTTGGGTTCAGGACAGGAATTTGACTTGGCAAGAAAAAATGGTGGATTAAATATTGTTCCACCATATGCGCAGAAGCAGATTCAGGTATATTCAGGAAGAATCGAAGCATTAGAGAGCTTGAAGGGATATTTACAGAAATGTTCTCAGAAATACGTAATTCTTTCAGATGCTAATTTGATTTTCAATTTTGATTTCAGAGAGCTTATTGAAGAGCATAAGAGAAGTGGTGCTGATGATACTGTAATGTATTACAAGGATGAGATTCCAAAAGCGTTTACAAGACCTAATTCCAACAATTCAGAGTTGTATTATACACTTGATGTTGAAGATGGAAGAGTTAAGAAAATATACATTAATCCTAAGGTTGGTGGGAAGACTAATTTCTGTATGAATATTCATATTATGGAAAGGGAAAAACTCATCAGACTCATTGATGATGCATATGTACATGGTCTTTCATACTTTACAAGGGATTTACTTGCACAAAATACAGATACCTTGAATATTCACGCATATGAATACACAGGATATGTATCACAGATTACTGATATGCAGAGTTATTTCAAAGAGAATATGAAACTCCTTAATGAGGAAAATAGAAACGCTCTTTTCTCAAATGGAAATTCTATTTATACAAAGATTAGAGATGATAACCCTACAAGATATATCTCAGGAGCTAAGGCAAAAAATGTTATGGTAGCCGATGGCTGTGTAATCGAAGGTGAGGTTGAGAACAGCGTTATCTTTAGAGGTGTTAAAGTAGGTAAAGGCGCTAAGATTAAAAACTGTATTCTTCTTCAGGACACTGTTGTTGAAGAAGGCGCTGTTATGGAATACGTCATTACGGATAAGAATGTACGCATCACAAAAAATAAATCACTTACAGGAAATGAGTCTTTCCAGGTATATGTGGCAAAGGGTCAGTCTGTATAAGCTATTGAAGGAGGTTCTTAATCGATGGCAGAAAATAGAAAGACATTCAATATTGGTTCCAATCAACCAGGAGAAGTAAAGATTGCGGATGAAGTAGTTGCTATCATTGCTGGTTTATCTGCTACAGAAGTTGATGGAGTCAGCTCAATGGCAGGAAATATCACAAATGAAATTGTTAGCAAGCTTGGTATGAAAAACCTTTCGAAGGGTATCGTAGTTGAAGTAGTTGACAATGAGGTGAAAGTGGATGTCGCTTTAAATATTGCATATGGATATAGTATTCCGGATGTATCAACAAAGGTTCAGGAAAAGGTTAAATCAACAATTGAAAATATGACTGGACTTAATGTTGCAGAGGTAAATATTCGTATAGCAAGTGTTGATATGGGAGAGAATTAATTCTTTTTAAATATGCACATTTGTAGTATAATTAAGGATGTCGTAATGGCATCCTTATTTTTTTAGTAAATTTGAAGAGAGGTTAATACATGACAAGAAGTAAAATTAGAGAAAACGTTTTTAAGATGCTTTTCCGTGTGGAATTTCATGAGCAGGACGATATTAAAGAACAGCTAGATATGTTTGCTGAAGAATTGGAGAATTTGTCAGAGGATGATTATGCATATATCAACAATAAATGTATGGATTTAATGAATCATATTGAGGATATTGACGCAAAAATAAATGAGAAGGCTACAGGCTGGAAGACCAGCAGAATGGGAAAGGTTGACTTAACAATACTTCGATTAGCTGTATATGAAATAGAATTTGAGGAAGATATTCCTGTAAAGGTTTCAATCAATGAGGCAGTTGAACTTGCAAAGAAATATGGCGCAGATGAATCATCAGCTTTTATTAATGGAGTATTAGCGAAGTTCGCATGAAGAAAAACGTTTATTCAGTAGGTCAGGTAAATAAATATATCAAGAATATGTTCGCGCAGGATTTTATGTTACACTCAATCAGCATAAAAGGTGAAGTATCCAATTGTAAGTACCACACCAGCGGACATATTTATTTTACAATTAAGGATACCAGTGGAACAATGAGTGCAATTATGTTTGCCGGAAATCGAAAAGGTTTGAATTTTCGAATGAAGGAAGGCGACAAGGTAATTGTTACAGGTTCTGTTGAGATATATGAGAAGTCCGGATCATATCAGATTTATGCAAGAGAGATTGAACTTGATGGAGAGGGAAATCTTTTTTTGAAGTTCGAGCAGCTTAAACAGGAACTGGCAGAGATGGGAATGTTTGCGGAAGAATACAAGCAGGAGATACCACAGTATGCTACAAGAATTGGTATTGTGACAGCGCCTACAGGTGCGGCAATTCAGGATATTAGAAATGTTGCTACTAGAAGAAATCCTTATGTTCAACTTATCCTTTTTCCAGCATTGGTTCAGGGTGAAGGCGCTGCCATTAGCATCGTTAATGGTATAGAAGCACTTGATAGAATGGGGCTTGATGTGATAATTGTAGGTCGTGGTGGAGGTTCCATCGAGGATTTGTGGGCATTTAATGAGGAAATTGTTGCAAGAGCGATTTTTGAATGCCATACACCTGTCATTTCGGCAGTAGGTCATGAGACCGACTGGACTATTGCTGATTTTGTGGCAGATCATAGGGCACCAACACCATCAGCAGCTGCTGAGATTGCAGTCTGCGATTATAGGCAGATAATGGATAGATTGTCGAATCTAAAAAGACGAATGGATTCGAATTTGGATAGACGTCTTGATTTTTTCAGGGAACGTCTGTCGCATTTTAATACGAGAATATCATATCTGAGTCCGCAGAATAGATTGAATGAAAATCGAAAAAGACTCATAGATATTGAGGAAAAACTTGAAACAGCAATGCTCTTTAAACACAATAATTATCGACAGCGGCTACAATTATTAAGTAGCAAAATAGATGCATATTCTCCAACTAAAAAATTAAGTAATGGGTATGCTTATGTTGAGTGCAAAAATGGAGCTGTAAATACTATAGATACAATCAGCAAGGATGATGAGATTGATATCTATGTTATTGACGGAAAAGCGAAGGCTGTGATTACGGAGGTTTATAGAAATGAGTGAAGAGAAAAAAATCTCTTTGGAGGAGCGATTTGAAAAGCTGGAAGAAATTGTTTCAAAAATGGAAGATTCAAGTGTGTCATTAGATGAATCTTTTGAGTTATACAAAACAGGACTGGATGAAATAAAAGAGGCAAATATGGCTTTGGATAAAATTGAAAAAGCTATGCTGGTTCTTGGACAGGATGGTCAATTGGAGGAATTTTAATGGACTTTTCAGAGAAACTTCAAAAAAGAGTTGATGAGATAAGTGAGATTGTAAGCAAATATATGCCAGAGGAGAAAGGTTATCAGAAGATAATTTTTGAGGCGATGAATTACAGTGTATCAGCAGGAGGAAAAAGACTTCGTCCAATGCTGATGCAGGAGACTTTCAAACTGTTCAAAGGAACAGGAAAAGTAATAGAGCCGTTTATGGCAGCAATAGAAATGATTCACACATATTCTCTTGTACACGATGATTTGCCGGCTATGGACAATGACGATTACAGAAGAGGAAAAGCTACGACTCATAAGGTATATGGTGAGGCGATGGCAATTCTTGCGGGTGATGCACTTTTGAATTTTGCATATGAAACAGCTTCAAATGCATATGATTTGGAAGAGATAAAAGACAGAGATGATTATGTAAAGGTAAGTCGTGCAATTCAGGTTTTGTCTAAAAAAGCCGGAGTCTATGGAATGGTTGGAGGTCAGGTGGTAGATGTCTTGAGTGAAAAGACAGATGATAATCCAATTACAAGAGAAAAACTGGACTTTATATTTGCATTAAAGACAGGAGCCTTGATTGAAAGCTCCATGATGATAGGAGCAATTCTTGCTGGAGCAAAGGATTCTGATTTAATAAAAATTGAAAAAATTGCTACCAAATTAGGGCTGGCATTTCAGATTCAGGATGATATTCTGGATGTGACCAGTTCGCTTGAAGTATTAGGTAAACCGATAGGTAGTGATGAGAAAAACAATAAACCGACATATGTGACCTTTGAGGGGCTTGAAAAAGCAGCTGCAGATGTAGAGGAATTATCAAGACAGGCAGAGGCACTCTTGCATGAATTGGGTGGGGAAGATGAGTTCTTGACTGAACTTTTTGAATTTCTTATTCATCGGGAGAAATAGAATGGTTTTAGATAAAATAAATAAAGAAAATGATATAAAAAAATTAACAAAGCAAGAACTTGAACTTTTAAAAGACGAGATAAGGGAGTTCCTGGTAAACAGCATATCGGTTACAGGGGGACATCTAGCATCTAATCTGGGAGTCGTGGAACTTACAATGGCTCTTCATTTAAGATTTAATTTGCCAGAAGATAAAATTGTATGGGATGTTGGACATCAGTCATATACACACAAGATACTCACAGGAAGACGAGATGGTTTTGAAAGCTTAAGACAATACGGCGGTATGAGTGGCTTTCCAAAAGCAAATGAAAGTGAATGTGACTGCTTTAATACGGGACATAGCTCTACCTCTATTTCAGCAGGTCTGGGGCTTGCCATGGCAAGAGAGATTACGGGTGAGGATTATCACGTAGTATCTGTAATAGGAGATGGGGCACTTACTGGCGGAATGGCATATGAGGCATTAAACAATGCATCAAGAATTAAATCCAATTATATTATTGTATTGAATGATAATAATATGTCTATTTCGGAGAATGTAGGTGGAATGAGCACATATTTATCAAAGTTTAGAACCGCTGATGCATATCGTGATTTAAAATCAAATGTTATGAATTCCCTTAATCACATACCTGTGTACGGTGAGAAGATGGTAAAGAAAATACGAAATACAAAAAGTAGTATCAAACAGCTTTTCATACCGGGAATGTTTTTTGAGGAGATGGGCATTATTTATTTAGGACCTGTGGATGGAAGTAATCTGGAAGAACTTTGTAAAGTCTTTGATGAGGCAAAGCGAGTTGATGGTCCTGTGCTTGTTCATGTGATTACAAAAAAAGGTTCTGGATATTTACCGGCAGAGCGATATCCATCCAGATTCCATGGAGCAGAACCTTTTGATATAGAAACTGGACTTCCGCTAAAAAAACGTGAAAAAGCAAACTATACAGATGTTTTTTCAACTGTGATGAAAAAAGCCGGCGAGCGAAATGATAAAATTGTCGCAATTACAGCTGCAATGGATGAGGGTACTGGTCTTAGAAGATTTAAGAGGAATTTCCCAGACAGATTTTTTGATGTTGGAATAGCGGAAGAACATGCGGTAACTTTTGCAGCTGGACTTGCTAAGGCTGGACTTGTTCCTGTTTTTGCTGTGTATTCGTCATTTTTACAAAGGGCATATGATCAGATTCTTCATGATGTGTGTATTCAGAATCTTCATGTGATTTTTGCAATTGACAGGGCTGGATTAGTGGGAAGTGATGGAGAAACACATCAGGGAATATTTGATATTTCATATCTTTCAACTATACCGAATATGACTGTACTAGCACCAAAAAATAAATGGGAACTTTCTGATATGATGAAATTCGCATTTGAATATGATGGCCCGATTGCAGTAAGGTATCCAAGAGGTGAAGCATATGATGGATTAAAAGAACATCGTGCAAAAATTGAACTTGGAAAATCTGAAACATTGCAGCAAGGAATTAAAATTGCGATTTTGGCTTTGGGAAGTATGGTAAAAGTTGCAGAGCAGGTCTGTGCCTTACTTGAGGAAAATGGAGAAAAACCTACATTAATAAATGCGAGATTTGCTATGCCGTTTGACAGGAATGCAATTGATGAATTACAGAGAGAACATACACTTCTTGTCACAATGGAAGAGAATGTATTAAGTGGTGGATTTGGTGAACATGTTACTGAATATGTTCATTCCAATGATATACAGCTAAAGGTGTTAAATATAGCAATACCGGATGTATACGTAGAGCATGGTAATGTTGATGTACTTAAAGAAACTTTAAAAATAGATGCCAAATCTGTGGCAGCACGAATAATGGATGAAGATTTATGAAAGAAAGATTAGATGTTTTATTAGTAAACAGAGGACTTGCGCCTTCCAGAGAAAAAGCCAAGACTATGATTATGGAAGGCAATGTTTTCGTAAATAATAACAGAGAAGATAAAGCTGGTTCTACTTTTCCAGATGACTGTAAGATAGAGATTCATGGCAAAACGCTTCAGTATGTAAGCCGAGGTGGTCTTAAGCTTGAAAAAGCAATGAAGCATTTTGACATTGTATTAGATGGAAAGGTGTGTATGGATATCGGAGCTTCTACAGGCGGATTTACAGACTGTATGCTTCAAAATGGAGCAGCAAAGGTATATGCTGTTGATGTAGGATACGGACAGTTTGCATGGAAGCTTAGAAATGATGAACGAGTAGTCTGCATGGAAAAGACCAATATCAGATATGTTACACCTGACCAGATTGATGACAAATTGGATTTTGCATCTGTGGATGTCTCATTTATATCTCTTACAAAAGTATTAGGACCTGCAAGAGAACTGTTAAAAGATAATGGTCAAATGGTTTGCCTTATAAAGCCGCAGTTTGAAGCTGGTAAAGAAAAAGTCGGCAAAAAGGGTGTTGTAAGAGACAAAAAGGTTCATGAAGAGGTCATTGAAAAAGTAATTTCTTTTGCAATGGAAATTGGATTTAGTATTCACAATCTGGAGTACTCTCCAATAAAAGGTCCAGAAGGAAATATTGAGTATCTGATTTATATTGAAAAGACTGATGATGCAAAAATGGCTGAAAATGTAAATGTATACGATGTAGTTGAAGCTGCACATGGAGAATTAGACAAAAAATAATGAAACATTTTACTATAATTACTAACGCAAATAAGGACAAAGATTTAGAGCTTACTAAGAAGTTAACTGAATACATAACCGGACATGGTGCAACAGTAAAAAGTCTGATAAGTAATATTGACTCTCAGAACAGTGAAGCGTTTAGTATATCAGATATTCCGGAGGATACAGAAGGAATAATTGTACTTGGCGGAGATGGAACATTGATACGTGCAGCAACCAAGGTTGAATCGCTTCAGATTCCTCTTATGGGAATAAATCTTGGAACCCTTGGTTATTTATGCGAAGTGGAAAAAACCACAGCTTTTGATGCAATAGACAGGCTTATGAGAGATGAATATATGACAGAAAATCGTATTATGCTCACAGGGCACAAAGAAGGTTGCAGGGATTCAAGAGTGGCACTAAATGACATTGTAATACACAGCAAGGGAAGTCTTCAGATACTCAGCCTTAAAGTTTATGTTAATGGAGAACTGCTCAGTACATATCATGCTGATGGAATGATTATTGCTACGCCAACAGGTTCTACCGGTTACAATATGTCTGCAGGAGGTCCGATAGTTGATCCCAAGGGAGATATTCTTCTTTTGACGCCTAACAATGCTCATAATTTGAATTCAAAAAGCATTGTGTTAAGTGGAGATGACATAATTGAGATTGAAATTGGTGACAGAAGGGAACAAAAGGATGAAGTGGCTGCCGTAAGCTATGATGGAGATATTGTAGAAGAACTTGCAGTGGGAGATAGATTTGTTATTTCAAAAGCCGCAAATTATACTCGAATATGTAGGCTAAATAAAAAGAGCTTCCTGGAGATTTTGCGAAAAAAAATGGAGATATATACATAGGAGGTCTGCATGAAGACAAGTAGACAGTCAAAAATAATTGAGATAATTCAAAAATATGATGTTGAGACACAAGAAGAACTGTCGGAATATCTGGTAAAAGAAGGATATAAAGTCACTCAGGCTACAGTATCGAGAGATATTAGAGAGTTGAAGCTCACTAAAATATCCATGAACAACGGCAGACAAAAATATGCTGTTATCGGTGATGATGATGAAGTGATGACCGCAAAATACAAGAGAGTATTGGCAGAGGGCTTCCTTTCAATGGATATGGCACAAAATATTCTTGTAATAAAGACTGTATCCGGAATGGCAAGTGCGGTATGTGCTGCATTAGATGCTATGAAAATGAACGAAATAGTCGGTTCAATTGCAGGTGATGATACTATCATGTGTGCAATTAGAACAGTAGAAGATACACTTGTTGTGATGAAGAAAATCCGAAAGATTGTAGAATGACATATGTGTACTTTTGGGAGTGGAAGGAGAAAATATGTTACAGAATCTACATGTTAAAAATCTGGCACTTATTGATGAGTGTGAAGTGGAATTCTCTGACGGATTAAATATTTTGTCAGGAGAAACAGGAGCAGGAAAATCTATCATAATTGGTTCAATAAATCTTGCTCTTGGTGAGAAGGTTCCCAAGGAAATGCTAAGGAATAATGAAGAAAGTGCCTTTGTGGAACTTATTTTTTCGGTTGAGAATGAAGATACTATAAATAAACTAAAAGAACTTGATGTGGAGATGGATGATAATATAGTAATCCTCAGTAGAAAAATTACGGCATCAAGGGCAGTAGGGCGAGTGAACGGTGAAGCTGTTTCTGTTTCTAAAATGAAAGAAATAGCATCGTATCTAATCGATATTCATGGACAGCATGAGCATCAGTCTTTACTATCCAAGAAAAAACATATTGATATTCTTGATGAGTTCGCTAAGAAAGAACTTGGTGATAAAAAATCTAAAATGGCTGAGTGCTTCAGAGAATACAAATCCTTAAAAGAAGAGTATGAGAAGTCCAATATTGATGCTGAAGCAAGAGTCAGAGAGCTTTCTTTTTTAGAATATGAAGTTAAAGAGATAGAAGATGCAAATCTTGTAGTTGGAGAAGATGAAGAGTTGGAACAACAGTTTAAGAAATTCTCAAACGGCAAGAAAATCATGGAAGGGGTAAACCTTGCATACAGTGCAACTGGTGGAGATATGGATAGCGCCAGTGAACTTATTGGAAAAGCTGTAAGAGAACTGTCGGCAATTAGCTCTTATGATAAAACCGTTGAACAGCTTGAAAATCAATTGACAGAAATCGATAATCTTTTATCTGATTTCAATCATGAAATATCGTCTTATATATCAGATGCTGAGTTTGACGATGAAACTTTCTTTGAAACTGAAAAACGCCTTGATTTAGTTAATCATCTAAAATCAAAATATGGCAGTACAATAGAAGAAATACTGGAAGCTTTGGAACAAAAATCAGACAGAATTGCTGTTCTAAATGATTACGATGAGTATCTTAGAAAGCTTGAAGAGAATCTAAAATGTAAAGAGAAAGAGCTTGAACAGATTTGTGAAGAAGTCTCTGTCATCCGACAAAAGGCAAGCAAAGTATTGACTGAGTCAATAAAACAGGCTCTTACAGATCTAAATTTTTTAGATGTGTCATTTGAGATGAAGTTTGACAGGTTGTCTTCTTTTACAGCAAATGGAATAGATGATCCTGAATTTTTAATCTCTACAAATCCGGGAGAGAGTGTAAAACCTCTTGGAAAAATTGCATCTGGGGGAGAACTATCAAGAATAATGCTTGGAATAAAAGCCGTTATGGCAGAGAATGACCATATCGAATCTCTTATTTTTGATGAGATTGATTCTGGAATAAGTGGACGTACGGCGCAGATGGTTTCAGAGAAAATGAACGAGCTGGGAAAAAACCATCAGATAATTTGTATTACACATTTACCACAGATTGCAGCTATGGCAGATGCGCATTATCTCATTGAGAAATCAGTTGAAAATAAATCCACTGTTTCTAGAATATTCAAGCTTGATGAGAAAGCTTCTATCAATGAACTTGCAAGGATGCTTGGCGGTGTTGAGATTACAGATAAAGTAATAGAGAGTGCAACTGAGATGAAGACTCTTGCTAAATCCAAAAAATAGAACTTCAAAAATAGAATACATATTTACAAATTAATTTCGCATACTACACTTAATCGGAGGTGTGGCTATGCGAAATTTTTTGTCTTTTTTATCAAGAAATATTTTAATAATATGTTTGATTGTATATGCTCTTTTTTGTGTAAATGAACCTAAAACTAAGCCTGTGCTTGCGAATAATACTTCAGGTGTATATGCAAGTGGGCGTCTATCTGGTGTTTATGAAAAAACCGATGGTGTCTTGGTAATGGATGTTGTGGAGGTAAAGACACAAAATGGAAAAACAAAGGCTCCGGCAGAGGGGAAAATATGTAGCGGGGATTATATTATAAGTGCCAATGGAGCAAAGATTTTTTCAAAAGATGAATTGACAAAGGTAATCAATGAGTCTGAAGGTAATGAAATAGAAATTGAATATATTCGAGGTGGGAAGACAGAAAAAGTAAATCTTAAACCGGCAAAGTCAGAGGATGGTAAGTATTATCTGGGTATCTGGGTAAAGGATGATTTGGCTGGAATTGGAACAATAACCTGTTATACTCCAGAAGGAAAATTTGTAGCATTAGGACATGGTATCGGAGATGGCACAACTGAAGATGGACTTCTCTCAATTTCTGAAGGTGCGTTGTATGAAATGGAATTGACAGATATTAAAAAGGGAAAAAACAATGAGCCTGGTGAACTGGGAGGAGTTGTTTATTTTGGAAAAAACAGCCATATTGGAGAAGTGAATTCAAATAGTGATGTTGGTATAAATGGTCAGCTTGATGAGGAAGAATTAAATATCTATTCTACTGAAGATAAGTTATACGATATCGCAGGACGCTATGAAATTAAAGAGGATGATGCAGTGATTTTATCAGAAATCTCTGGAAAAGTAGAGGAGTATTCAATTAAGATTCTTGAGGTGGATTGCAATTCTCCAGATGAAAACAAGGGTCTTATGATAGAGATAACTGATGAAAAACTGTTGAAATTAACAGGGGGAATTGTTCAGGGAATGAGCGGTTCACCAATAATACAGGATGGCAAAATCGTTGGTGCAGTTACCCATGTGTTTGTGGATGATCCAACAAGAGGATATGGGATATTTATAGAGGATATGTTATAAAAAAATATCAAATAGAACCAAAATCAAAAGGAAAATAATATTATAAATAGTGAATTTTAATATGTATTTTCCGCGTAACTCATTTGCTTCTTTAATGACATATTTGTATGAAATCAGGCTTGCCATAGATGCAATCAAAGTTCCAAGTCCTCCGAGATTTACGCCCACAAGAAGGGCGTGGTATTTGTCTGTAAAGCCTGATAGTAGTAAAGCAGATGGAACATTACTAATTACCTGACTTGAAGCAATAGCAGTAAACACTTCCTTTCCTGATACAAAGTCTAAAAGGAAATTATTGAAAAACGATATTTTCTGCATATTTCCGATAAAGATGAATAGTGCAACAAAAGTAAAAAGAAGAGCATAATCAACTTTAAGCAGAATCCTGTAATTGAATAAAATAATTGCAACAAGCACGATAACAAAACTAATCTGGTATGGAATAAGCTTGATTACACTGCAAAGGCATAATAAAAAAAGAGCAAGATAACAAACCAGAGAAAAGACAGGACGATTGTCATTTTTTTCTGGTGAATCCATAGAAATAGAGATAGTAAAGTTATTTTTTGCAGTGCTAACAATTATCCATATTAGAATTAGGACAAAAGACAGTACCGTATAAGGAAGCATTGTTCCTATAAAATCAATAAGTGACATCTTTGATTTTGAAAAAAGATACAGGTTCTGAGGGTTTCCCATAGGAAGGAGCATGCTTCCAAGATTTGCAGCAATTGTCTGCATGATAACAACAGGAATAATCCACTTCTTAAAATTATCATTTCCCAAAAGTTTAAGTACAATAATAGAAAGTGGTACGAATGTGATAAGTGCCACATCATTTGTGATAAACATTCCAAAAAAGAAACAAAGAAAAATTAATACACTTACAATGCTTCTGAAACTATTAAATTTACGAATGAGAAATCTAGCTATTTTATCAAAGACTCCAATATCAGAAAGTCCAGCCATGACAGTCATCAGACAAAAAAGAATGGCAAGTGTTGAAAAATCTATATAATCAATATATGTCGAATCAATCCCCACAAAAACTGAAGAGATAAAAGCAAGAATAATTGCAATGCAAAGAACAATTTCATTTTTTATAAAATTTTTTATCTTATTCATAATTAGTCATCCCATATCAAAAACAAAGTAATAAACCTAATATAGAATATATTGCAGGAACAAAAATGTCTAGATATTTTCTTGACAAAACCAAGAAAAAAGCCTATTGTTAACTATGATTTATAAAACGGTTAACAAACGGCTGGCAAATTTGTTTACAAAGGAGACTGATATATGAAAAAAATAACTGTAAAGCAAATGACAATATGTGGAATATTTGCAGCGCTTATGTGTATAGCAGGTCCACTTTCAATTCCAATTGGACCAGTTCCGGTTTCACTTACTAATCTGGTAATATATTTTGCAGTAATGATTATTGGAACAAAGATTTCACTTACAAGTTATATAGTATATTTATTGCTGGGAACAGTGGGACTTCCGGTATTTTCAAATTCCTCAGGTGGTGTTGCAAAGCTCGTAGGACCAACAGGTGGATATCTGGTGGGATTTGCCTTGATGCTTGTTATTTCAGGAATTGCCGCAGAACTATCTAAGAGAAATATAGTGGTTACTATGTTAGGAATGTTCATAGGAACAGCGGTTGCATATCTTTTTGGAACTGTATGGTTTGTATTTCAACAGAAATGTTCTTTTGCATACGCCATGGGAATATGCGTAGAGCCATTTATCATCTTTGATTTAATAAAGATAGTAATTGCTTTTATACTTGGAAAAGAAATAAGAAAGCGACTTGTAAAAGCAAACCTTATATCAGAAAAGGCAATACAGAAAACTGATAAAGAATAATAAAAAGTGAGAATAAGATAATGAAGAAATTAGCACAGGAAATAATAAATGGAAGAAGAATAACACGAGAGGATGATTTATCAATTTTTCTTGAATGTGATCTAGAGGAATTATGTGAAGGGGCAGACCTGATACGTGAACATTTTGTTGGAGACAAAGTAGATTTATGCTCCATAATAAACGGAAGAAGTGGAAAATGTCCGGAGGACTGTAAATACTGCGCACAGTCAGCCCATAATCATACAGACTGTGAAGTGTATGATTTCCTTGATGAAAAGACAATCGTTGATGCCTGCAAAGTAAATGAAAGAGAAGGCGTGGATAGATTTTCAATTGTAACAGCAGGAAAAGCATTGACGGGAGAAGAATTTGAAAAGTCAATTCATGCGTATGAGACAATGAACAGGGAATGCAATATTGACTTGTGTGCGTCAATGGGATTTTTATCCAAAGAGCAGTTGCACAGACTTCATGAAGTGGGAGTGACTGCTTATCATCACAATATTGAGACATCAAAGCGCAATTTTCCAAATATATGTACAACACATACATATGATCAGAAAATAGAGACACTTAAAGCAATAAAGGAAGAAGGAATGCATGTCTGCTCAGGTGGAATAATTGGAATGGGAGAGTCTTGGGAAGACAGACTTGATATGGCAATAAGCTTATCAGAGATTGGAGTTGATTCTATTCCAATAAATGCACTTATGCCAATAAAAGGAACTCCGTTAGAAAATCAGGAGCGAATTACTGAAGATGACATTCTTCGAACAATAGCGTTTTTCAGATACATAAATCCCACTGCTCAGATAAGACTGGCTGCGGGAAGAGCTCTTCTTACAAACGATGGAGAGCTGGCGTTTAAATCTGGAGCGTCAGCTACCATTACAGGAAATATGTTGACGACGGTTGCTTGTGCTACCATAAGAAGTGACAAAGAAATGCTTAGTTCAATAGGAAGAAAAACAAAAAACATATAGTTTGTATCTAGCATCGGTTTGATATTTTTTATCAAACCGGTGCTTTTTTGCTATTTGAAAAACTTTGGTAATTGGGTTCTATATAAAAATAGGACTAATATACTAAATTTGTATTGAAATTACTATTTATAAATGGTAATATATTCCTAAATAGTAAAGAAAGGAGTCCTTGAGATGGCTTTAAGAAGGGAAAAAAAGCGAATCGGTGATATGCTCGTAAATGAACGAGTAATAACAGAAGAACAGCTACTGGAAGCTTTACCAAGGGCTAGAGAACAACATAAAAAGATTGGTGAAACTCTTATCGAAATGGGATTTACCACTGATCTTGAGATCGCAAAAGCACTCTCTCAACAGTTGGACATTGAATTTGTAAATGTCAGCACGATGAGCATTCCGGAGGAAGTGCAAAATCTGGTTAATGATAGTGTGCTTCGAAAACATGTAATGATTCCATTTGCATTCGATCCGCACAATGCCAATGTAGTTCATGTAGCTATGGCAGATCCTATGGATATGATTGCACTGGATGATTTTGCGATTGTTACTAATCTTCAGCCAGAACCAGCTGTTGCTACAAGCCGTGATATTCTTCTTGCACTGGATAAATATTTTGGCGATACAGAAGCTATGAAGGCTGCACAGCAGTATGCCAACGAGAGAAAAGAAAAACAGCAAAAGTCGGCTGAAGAAGACGAGGCGATGAACAAGGATGTAAACAATTCGCCGGTGGTACTTCTTGTAAATTCAATTATAGAGCAGGCTGCCAGACTTAGGGCATCAGATATTCATATAGAAGCATTAGAAAGTAAAGTACGTGTCAGATATAGAATTGATGGTGCACTTTATGAAAAGGCTTCATATAGTATACATCTTTTATCAGCTATTATTGCGAGATTAAAGATTATCGGTGGAATGGATATTTCTGAAAAGAGAAAGCCTCAGGATGGTCGAATTACAATGGAAATAGACAGAGCAGAATATGATATTCGAGTTTCTATTTTGCCGACTGTTTTCGGAGAAAAATGTGTAATGCGTCTTGCGCAGAAAAAAGCACTTACAAGAGATAAAAGTGAACTTGGTTTTTCGCCGGATGAACTGGCAGCGTTTGACCATATTCTTAAAAATACAAATGGAATCCTTCTTGTAACAGGACCTACAGGAAGTGGAAAATCAACAACATTGTATACAGCGCTAAGTGAGCTGAACAGGGAAGATGTAAATATTATCACAGTTGAAGATCCGGTAGAGGCAAATATAGATGGAATCAATCAGGTTCAGGTAAATAACAAAGCAGAACTTACTTTTGCTGCAGCGCTTAGATCAATTCTTCGACAAGATCCGGATATTATCATGATAGGTGAGATTCGAGATGGAGAAACAGCACAGATTGCGGTGCAGGCTTCTATTACAGGACATTTGGTAGTAAGTACACTTCATACAAACAGTGCAGCAAGTACACTTTCACGACTGGAAGATATGGGAATAGAAAGTTATCTCCTTGCAGACTCAGTAATTGGGGTTATAGCACAAAGACTTGTTAGAAGGCTCTGTCCTCATTGTAAGAAGGAACATATGCTCACTGAAGAAGAAAAGAAAATAATGGAGATTCCGTTATTCCAGGAAGTAAAAGCATTCGAACCATGTGGATGTGATCAATGTGATAACACAGGATATAAGGGACGAATTGGTATATATGAGATTATGACGGTTACTCCAAAATTAAAGAGCCTTATCGGACGCGGTGGAAGTGCTGAAGAGATAAAAGATTTGGCTTGTAGCGAGGGAATGCATACATTGCGAGATAGTGCAAAAAAACTCGTTATAGATGGAATAACATCTTACCAGGAGATGCTTAGATCTACGTTTGAGAACTAAAATACAGGAGGTATTTACCACATGAGAATGACGGAAATTTTACAGTTGGCCCAGTCAAGTAGGACATCTGATATCCATATTGCTCCTGGAAATCCGCTAATGCTTCGTATAGATGGAACTTTGGTTCCACAAGGAGATGTTCCTTTACGAGATGATGATACAGAAGCAATTCTTAGACCGATTATTCCAAAGGGAATGATGGATGAATTAGAAGAAAAAGGAGAACTTGATTTCGCTTTCTCAGAAGAAGGATTTTCTCGAGTTCGTGCCAATGTATTTAGACAGAGAGGCTCATATGCGGCAGCGCTTCGAATTCTCTCATATGATGTACCAACACCTGAAAGCTTAGGTATTCCAACAGCAATTGTAAATCTTACTCACAAGATGAGAGGACTGGTGCTGGTAACAGGAGCAACAGGTAGTGGAAAGTCAACAACACTTGCCAGCCTGATAGAAGTTATTGCAAATAGGGATGCAAAAAATATTATTACTCTCGAGGATCCAATAGAATATTTACATTCACAGAAAAAATCTATTGTAAGCCAAAGAGAGGTTGGCTCGGATACACTTTCGTATGCTGCAGCACTTAGAGCGGCACTTCGACAGGATCCGGATGTGATTCTTGTAGGAGAGATGCGAGACCTTGAGACAATCTCAACAGCAATCACAGCGGCTGAGACAGGACATCTCGTATTTTCAACACTGCATACCAACAGTGCATCGGATGCAATTGATCGTATGATTGATGTATTCCCACCGCACCAGCAACAACAGATAAGAGTTCAGCTTTCAGGAGTACTTGAAGGGATTATAGCTCAGCAGCTTCTTCCAAGAATTGACAAAGGACGAGTTGCGGCTTTTGAAGTACTTCTTGCAAATGCAGCTATACGAAATCTTATCCGCGAGGCAAAAGCATTCCAGATTCCGTCAATTATTCAGACCAGTAAGAAAGATGGAATGCAGACAATGGATGACTGCATACTTGGCTATTACAATCAGGGACTTATCAGTCCTGAGATAGCAGTCAGATATGCACATGATCCGGTAGGAATGGCAAACAGAGTACACCTGTACTACTAAGGAGGACAATAAGTGGCTGATTGGACTTATGTTGCGATAGATAGTAATGGAAAAGAACAAAAAGGAAATATCGTAGCTGATACAGAATTAGAAGCAAAGAATAAATTAAAGCTTGACGGCTACATGGTAATAAGTCTTACAAAGGCAACTGCTCTTACCAAAGAGATAAACATACAGATTGGTGGAGGAGTCAAGCCAAGAGATTTATCAGTATTCTGTAGACAGTTTACCAGTATGATAAATGCCGGTGTTACAATTCTTGATACTCTCGATATGCTTGCAGACCAGACCGAAAACAAAAACATGGGGAAAGCAATCAAGGGTGTACATGGAGAGATTCAAAAAGGTGAGACAATGTCAGAAGCCCTGAGAAAGTATCCTAAGGTTTTTCCAAGTATCATGGTTAGCATGGTAGCGGCAGGAGAGGCTTCCGGAAAAATTGATGTGGCGTTTGAGAGAATGTCAGAACATTTTGAAAAATCCGCAAAGATGAAAGGTCTGGTAAAAAAAGCGGCAATATATCCTATCATTGTAGCAGTAGTAGCGGTAGTGGTTGTAATAGTAATGCTTGTAAAGGTTATACCAAGCTATGAGGATATGTTCAAACAATTGGGAACTGATCTTCCGGCAATTACCAAGATGGTAGTTGCGATGAGTGATTTTCTGGTGGCTTATTGGTATTTGATGATTGCTGTTATTGTTGCGGTTATAGTTGGAATAAAAGTATTTAAGACTACTGAATCAGGTAAAAAAGTATTTGGAACGTTTGCAAGAAAAATACCAATATTCGGCAAATTAAATATTAAAACTGCAGCATCAAATTACGCTAGAACTCTTAGTACGCTTGTTTATTCCGGACTGCCTATGATAGAGGCACTTGGTATTACAGCAGGTACAATGACAAATTATTGGTATGCACAAGCTTTAGAAAAGGCAAAGGAAGAGGTTAGTAAAGGTATTCCTCTATCAGAACCAATTACATCTTGCGAACTTTTTCCACCGATGGTAAGTCACATGACAAGAATCGGAGAGGAAACAGGAGACTTAGAGGGAATGCTTTCCAGACTTGCTGACTATTATGATGAGGAAGTAGAGCTGGCTACCCAGTCAGTAATAGCTGCAATGGAACCGATGATTATCATGGTTCTGGCTGTTGTAGTTGGAGTACTGGTAGCAGCAATTATGGCACCTATGCTTTCAATGTACACTGCAATGGACAGCTTATAATACGAATTAGAAAGCCTGCGGGTAGGGCGCATGCTTTTTAAGATAAATAAATTTTTCATATGAAAAGGAGAAAAAAACTATGGAAAGAAAAAATGAATTAAGAAAGAATAACAAAGGTTTCTCTCTTGTAGAGTTAATCGTAGTAATTGCCATCATGGCAGTTCTCGTTGGAGTATTAGCTCCACAGTTTATCAAATATGTAGAGTCTTCAAGACAGTCAACAGATATTCAGAGTGTTCAACAGATGAAGGATGCTATTGAGGCAGAAATCGCTGATAATGAAAATGTTAATAGTGTAAGTATATCAATATCTGGTACTACAGCTACAGCTACTGTTTCTGGAACTAGCGGAAGTATTTCAACTGATGCTCCAAGCACAGCGACATTAAAATCATCAGGTTGGCCAAATGTTTCATATACTTTGAATACTTCTACAGGTAAGTGGAGTGGAACAGGCGGAACTAATGTAAAATCACCAGCAAAAAACATGGATGATATCTTCAAATAGAAAGGATAGCAATTAATATATGATACCAGAACTGATACCCGTATACATTTTAATATTTGTGTTTGGAATAGTAATCGGCAGCTTCCTTAATGTCTGCATTTACAGAATTCCGAAAAAAGAAACAGTAGTTTCTGAGAGATCACATTGTATGAAATGTGGGTATCAGTTAGCCTGGTACGATATGATACCAGTTTTTAGCTGGCTGTGTTTACGGGGTAAATGCCGAAAATGTAAGGAACCTATTTCACCTCAATACCCTATAGTTGAGGCGGTAAATGGAGTTTTATATGTTGTGGTATTTCTTGTAAACGGATTAAACATAGAAAGCATGATTTATTGTATGCTTTCATCCGCACTTATTGTATTAAGTGTGATTGATTGGAGAACATATGAGATACCTTTGGGAATCAACTTATTCATTCTGGTGCTGGGAATCCTACATCTGTTAACGGATATAGGTAGATGGCCAATATATGTTGTAGGATTCTTTTGCGTCAGTTTATTTTTATGGATACTTTTTATTGTAAGCAAAGGTAGAGCTATCGGTGGAGGAGATATAAAGCTGATGGCAGTAGCTGGTCTTTTGATAGGCTGGCAGAATATTATATTAGCGTTCTTTATCGGATGCATTATCGGGTCCGTAATTCATCTGACACGAATGAAGATATCAAATGCAGAACGCGTATTAGCAATGGGACCTTATTTAGCCGTTGGAATATTTATTTCAACGCTTTGGGGTGCAGATATGGTTTCGTGGTATTTAAGCACGATGCCGTAAATTATTTAACCATGGAGGGTGTGTTATGGCGAACAAGGTACTTGGAATTGAAATAGGACAAAACCTTACCAGAGTTGTTGAGATTGATTACAAGGCGAAAAAACCAAAAATTTATAATATTTTCAATTTCCCTACGCCACAGGATATGATGCATGACGGGGCAATTGAGAATCCGGGAATGTTTAGGAGTACACTGCTTGGAAAATTAAAAGAAAAGCATATTAGTACCAATAAGGTGATATTTGTCCTGAATTCAGCTCGAATCGCAAGTCGTGAGGTTGAAATTCCTTTAGTAAAAGAAAAACAGATTCAAAGTATGATAGCAATGAATGCTTCAGATTATTTTCCTGTTGATTTAAGTCAGTACAAGCTGGTACATGAGATAATCGACAAGGTTGATACACCGGAGGAGAAGAAACTGAGGCTATCTGTACTTGCTGTGCCAAATGATTTGATTTTATCATATCAGCAGTTGGCGGCAGCATGTAAATTGCAGATTGTTGGACTTGATTACACAGGAAATGCAATAAAGCAGCTCATGAGTAGAGAAATTCCTGGTGAAGTAAAGGCAACAGTCAAGATAGACGAGACAACAACTATTCTTACTATCATGGATGGTGAGAATGTTAAGCTTCAGAGAGTGTTAAATTATGGACTTTCTGATGCAATAGAAGAGATAATGGATAGTGAGGTGTTTGGTGAGTATCTTTCATTTACAGATGCCATGGATGTGGCAAGGAGAAAGACTTGTCTTTCTATTTCAGGAGATACAGGTCCATCAAATCCAACACCAAATATGACTCCGGGAATGGCACCGGGACAACCGGGGATGCAGGCATATGGACAGCCGGCACCACAGCAGCCTGTTGAGCGTGATGTGAACGGAAGAGAAGTTGATTCAGAAAAGCTTCGCAGATTAAGAGGTGACGTTACATCATCTCTATATAATTTGATTAGTGGTTTGTCACGAGTGATTGACTACTATCAGTCAAGAAATCTCGAAAGACCAATTGAGAGAATTTTCCTCATTGGTTTAGGTGCAGATTTTAGTGGATTAAGTAAATTGCTCACAAGTGAATTGAATTTCAAGGTTGTTGCAATTCAGCAGTTTGATGGAATTGTATTAGGTAAAAATGTAAATCAGGCCGAGGCAAAAATCGCTGAATACTTTACTTGTATAGGTTCATCACTTAGCCCACTTCCTATTTTGGGAAATGAGAAAAAAGTGATGCCAATGGCAAAATCACCTGATCCGTCTAACCAGAGAGTTAGAAGAGGACAGAATGGTGAACCTGTTGAAGTAGTAGAAGATGAAGGCGAGCATGAATCATACGGTATTCCACTATTAGTATTTGGTGGTTGTGTACTTATTGCAGTTGGACTTGTAGCGTATGGTATTTTTTCAAACCTAATGCTTTCTTCTGATAATATGACACTCAAAACACAGGTAGATGATTTGGCATATGCACAGGATGTATATGATACTTATGTTCAGACTCAGGCAGATTATGAGTGGACAAAATTAGTGGACAATAAAGCATCTAACAAGAATGATGAGTTGGTAAGCTTCATAGAAGAGCTGGAAGCAAAGATGCCAAGTGAGATAAATGTAATTAATTTTTCAGCAACAACTGATGGAGTTGTGCTTAATGTCTCAGTAGGTAGTAAAGAAGCTGTTGCTGATGTAGTAGCTCAGCTTAGAACTTTTGACAGTATTGTAGTGACAACTATTTCTGCAATTGTAGAGGAAACTGATGAGACTGGTGCAACATCAGTAGAGTTTACTGTTGGTTGTACTTATGTTCCAACGATTGAAGATGATGCTGAAAATGCAGAGGATTCTGCTAATATAGAAACTACTGAAAATACACAGACAGAGGAGGTGCAGTAAATGTCAGCAAGAGACAAAAAATTATTGATTATATTAGCTGGTATAGTGATTGTTGCACTTTCATATTTCTTTGTATTTTCACCACAGATGGACAAAAAGGGCGAGTTAGAAGCAGAAAATCTCAAGCTCACTCAGGAGTACAGAGCATTATCTGCACTTGCTGCAAATGCAGAGGAGTATGCTACTCAGACAGAGACAATGGGCAAGGAAATGCAGGATATCTATGATAAGTTTCCTTCTTATCTTCAGATTGAAGACGAGATTATGAACGTTGTATATCTTGAAGATTCAACACAGTCTACTGTTTCAGAACTTACAATTGGAGATCCTGTTGCTGTTGATGTGACAGCTACAGATGAGGGAGCAGAGGGAACAGATACTACATCGGATTCAGAAACTACAGACGATGCTGCTACAGAAGAAAATGCTGATGGTTCGACAGAGTCTACATCAACAGTTAGTTCCAGTGTGATGTATTATCAGCTTTATGATGTTACATCTGTAATTACATTCCAGTCTGATTACAATGGAGTGAAGTCAATGATTTCTTCACTGGTAGGTGATTCAAAGAGAAAGACAATTAATACATTAAATCTGACATATGACAGCGAAACTGGCAAGATGAATGGTGATATGCTTTTCGATTCATATTATTTATATGGACTTGATAAGCCATATGAACAGCCAAGAATTCCAGCTATACCACACGGAACCAACAATCTGTTTGGTACTACAAATTAAATATTGAAGAAAGGAGGAAGCCGATTTGAAGAGTATGAAGGATAATAATAGTGGAATCACACTGGTTGAGTTGATAGTGTCGATTACTATTCTAGCCATAATCGTGCTTCCTCTTTTGAATGCATTTGTCACATCTTCCAAGACAAATGCAAAATCAAAAGATGAGATGAACGCAACAAATCTGGCTAGTAATATAATGGAGGGTCTTGAGAAGGATTCTCTGTCAGATATTGCTTACCAGTATAATTATCCGGCAGAAGGATTTAATCTGGTGGACATAGGTGACACTGGCGAGACATGTGAATTGGTGATGGTTTCAAATGGTGGAACATCTACTTTCAACAAGGCTGTTCGCTTTGAAGAAGTAACAGGAGAGGTTACCAACAAGGATGATGTGATTACTAGTTCTATTCATAAAAAAACTAATACAGCAAATTTCAAGGATACTTCAAAGTGGAAATTTGTAGATAGTGCTTCACACAAGTACTATTTTTATATGTCTAACGTACAGTCCGGCAATAAAAAATATAATGCTCTGGTGACTGTTGATGCTACATCCGTTGATGGCTCCAAGAAGCAGAGTTACAATAATGACAAGGTTGCAGATATGTCATCAATGGATGCCAACTATGATGCCATAAGTTCAGACAAGAAGACTGCAAATGATATTATTTTGGAACTTGATTCAAAATATAGTGGAATCAAGCAAAAGGATATTACCAGAACAATCACAGTTGACATAACAAAGGATACACACACAAAGGTTGTTGTTTCGTATCAGTATTCCTTTATGTATGAGGGGAAAAAAGTTGTATTTCCAACAGCAGGTTCCACTGAAGCAGAGGATTACACAAGTGTAATTTATGATAATACTGATTCTAATGACAATGCTTATCTGAGAAATATTTATCTGTTTTATCAGCCATGGTATACATCGGTATCATCCACAGGATATCATGGATGTACAGATATCATAAAGGTAAACAACAATAACCATGTTGATTGTACACTGAATATTATCAAGCAAAACTGTGTGGATCCATCGTATTTATATACATATGAAAAAGAATATGATGTGTTTGTTGATATAGTTGAGTCTGGAAATAAGTCATCAAAATCACATGTTGATATTGCTACAAATCTAGGAACCAACATGGCAGACCCTGAGAGTGAAATTCAACCGGCGCAGGCAATATACAGATATAACAACAACGTTAATCAACAGCAGGTAAAGGGCCTGGTTGATATAAAGGACATTAACAGGGAAGAAGTATCCGACAGATATTTTGATGTCACGGTAAGTGTGTATGATAGCAGTGTATCATATGACAATATTTCAGGTAAAACACCGGTTGTTACATTGACAGGAAGTATGGTGGAATAAATATGAAGCGTGGAAATAACAAAGGTTCCACATTGGTACTTGTAATAGTTGCAATGTCAGTAATTGCAATTCTTGCAGTAGTGGCTTTGTGGATAGCTTTATCAAACCTTCAGATGAAGGTGACAGATGAAAAAATTCAAGATAATTTTTATTCAGCTGAGTCTGTTCTAGATCAGATATGTACAGGGCTTCAGAGTGATGTCTCAAGTGCATACACAAGTGCTTATACTTCTGTAATGCAGCAATACAATGTACTTTCAGAAGAGGAAAGACAGGCACTATTTTCCAATACATATGTGATTGAACTTAGAAAGTTACTTAGATCAAATGATTCCGAATACAAATACTCGCTGGCCAAGTTGAAAGGGTATGTCGAACCGGATTTGCTTGATGAAACTAAGTATCCATATGCAAAAATTGAGACAACATCTGGTTCTAATTCTCATGAAGAGGGGCTGCTTAATACATATACAAATGACATTGTGATAAAAGGAATAAAGGTTACATTTACTGACGATAAGGGATATACAAGTATTATTGAGACGGATATTTCTCTTGCAGTTCCACAGATGGAATTTAATGCAGCTGGAAATGTTCCGCAGCTATTTACGTATTCTCTCATTGGAAATAGCGGATTAAAGGTTGAGTCTGGAAGTACAGGAACTCTTATTTCAGGAAACGTTTATGCTGGTTCAGAGTATGTTACAACAGGACAGGGTTCAACTACATGTGTTGAAGTTACGAACGGTTCAAAGCTTGAAGTGAAAGATTCCAGCTATTTTGTTGCGGAGGGAGATATAGAAGTTGGAAAACTGATTTCCGCTAATAGCTCAAGTGGTTCAACATTTTTAGTTGATGAGGACTGTCAGTTATGGACTGACAATATAAATGTAAATGGTGCCAACACATCATTAGATGGTATCACTTATGTATCTGATGATTTGACCATTTCAGGTAAAGGCTCAGAAGTTTCTATTGGAAAAAATAATTCAGGAAAATATGTGGGATATGGTAATTCTACTGATTTGGCAGAGGATAGTAGCGCAATAATTGTAAATGGTACGGATACTACTCTTGACATGAGTCAGGCAAAGGAATTGTTAATTTCCGGTTATGCATTTATTAATACCTCAGCTATTGCCAACGTAAACTCTAATCTTACAAATCCTGATGTAAGAATGGGTGAATCCATTTCTATAAAAGGAGATCAGATAGCTTATCTGGTTCCGGCAGAGTGTATTGGAACTTCAGAAGAGACTGGAGAATTAAAATCAAAATACAATAGAAATCCTCTTTCTTATAAGGAGTACAATGATATTCATCAAAATCAGATTTATACAGAAGTAAATGCTGATATTTTAAGTTCGAGAACAGGTAAACCGCTTTCTGCGTATCTCGTTTCAGGTCAGAAAATTGAGGACTGTATAAAAACAGTATTTGTTCCATCTAAAACAGGAAATAGTGATGATGGATTTGTATATTATTATATAAATCTTCCTGAGGAGATGGCAGCACAATATTATCAGGACTATTACAACAAGGACAAGACAAAACTCGAACTATACACCAATTTTTATACAGAGCAGGTTACTGTAAACGAGTCGGCAGATGCCAACATTTATACAGTTGGAACGTATAGTATTTACAATGGTAAAAATTTATCTTTATTAAAAGGAATTGTTGATGATATTGATATAGATGCACAGTCAGCGACACTGGCTAATACATATACTGCACTTAATTCAAAGCTTATAAAGAATTACAGTGCTCTGGGTACAAATGAGATGTCAGCAACTGTGTTTACAAATATAATTAACGAAACTCAGATGGATAAAATCACATCTGTGTCAGTAGGAAAGAAAGCATATTTTGAGGCGACAGCTGATGACGTTAAGTACAAGGCTGTTGTAGTGGATGGCAACTTTACATTTGATTCGTCAGATAAGGCATCAAATCTATCTATAATTATTGCAACTGGTGATGTTAATATTAATGCTGATTTTACAGGTACAATCATTGCCAAGGGTAAAATCAATGTGACAAAAGGCTGCAAGATTAAGAATGCATCACAACAGGTTTTCAAGAATTTGCTTATGTCAAAGGTAAGTGAAGAAGATGATGCTGATACATTAGCAAGTATTTTTGATGATTGTGACAGTTATATCGGAAAATCATCGTTTGACTCAGATTCAAAGGATGTTGATTCAGTAATCAATTATGATGATGTAATCAAATATTCAAATTGGAAGAAGAAATAATCAGGTGAAGAATATGAAGAGTAATAAAGGTTTTTCTCTTGTAGAGCTTGTGGTGGTAATTGCAATTATGGCTATTCTCGCAACAGTTGCAACCATATCAATAAGGGCAATATTTGGAACACAGGCCAAGGAATGTGCAAGAAATATTGAGTCACAACTGAATAATGTAAGAGTAAAGACTATGGGAAAAAATAGTGTAACTCTTGAGATTTACAAGGGGGCTGACGGCGCTTATTACTCTAATGTAATCACCAATAAGGGACAGTCAGATGAATTTTCTAATGAGAAAAAAATTGGAAAGAGCAGAGTAGAGGTTTCATATTCTCTATCTGAGGACTATTCCGGAAAGAAAACTCTTGAGGTGGGCGACAAAATAGTAGTTGAATTTGACAGAAGTTCAGGAGCAGTAAAAGAATCTGGTGGAAAATGTTGTTCAAGGATTTGGGTATCTCAGGGAAACACTGAGAAGATAATTACAATATACAAAGAAACAGGCAAGGTTGAGTATGAATAAAACTAATTTGAAAGGAGGCGGGCCTATGAAAAATAATAGAGGATTTTCATTAGTGGAACTGGTAGTTGCTATGGCGATATTGGCTATCATTGGTCTCGCTGTTGTTGGTTTTATGGGGACTGGAACCAACCTGTTTGGATCAGTTAGTAATGAAACTGATGTGCAGGAGGAAGCACAGATTACACTAAATCAGATATCAGATTTGGTTACATCCTCTACAAGAGGTGTGAGTTATTATTATGGTGACTCAGAGAGTAATCTGGTGCTCAGTGATGAGGGGGTACCATCTGATGTTAGTAAAAAAACTCTTGTGATTTACAATTCTGATTGTATATACAATGTAATCTGGAAATCACAGGAGAAGAAGATTTATCTCAGAAAAGATACAATAGATGCTAGTGGAACCATAACAAAAGGTAAAGAATCTTTGATGGCGGAGTATGTGACAGCCTTTAGTCCTTCCTTGAAGGAAGCTGAAACCAAGAGTTCTATATCTATAAAGGTTAGTTTTAAGGCAAATAAAAAAGTATATTCGACTTCTCAGAATTTCACAATGAGAAACAAACCAAAGGTAAATGAAAGTACTGATAAAATCTATGAGGACAAGCTTACTACACCGGTTACAGTTACAGGAATAAAGATTTTTAACAACGGAGAGGAATGCTCTGGAAAATCAATTATCTTTATGACACAGTATACATCAGAGAATAAAGGTGTTATTAGTTTTTCTTCCTCTGTTCAGGGAACAGGCTTTCCTAGTCAGGAAGTAAACTGGTCAGTTGAGGGAGCAAACGATGCAGATACCAAGATTCAAGCAGGAAAGCTTGTGATAGGATTAAAAGAGACTGCATCAAGCATTACCGTGAGTGTTACTTCAAAGATAAATCAAGCATTTTCAACAAATGCAACCGTATCACTTAAAGACATAACTGGAATTACACTTTCCGGACCTGATGTAAATAAAAAATACTCAAAGGGCGAGGTTTTCAGAGTAGATGCAACTGTTATTGGCACCAATTTGGATAATAATGATAAGGGAATCAAGTGGTCATGCTCAGGTGCTTCATGTATTAGTTATACAAATACATTTGCGGAGTTTAAGATAACAGCTATGGCAGGGGAAACTGTATCAGTTAATGCGACCTCCAACAAAAATAGCGGTATATCAAATTCCATTACTGGAATTACAGTTTCAAATAGTAGTTATCAGATTAAACTAAGTGGTGGTGGAACACAAATATCTGCAGGAAACCAGGTTGAAATTTTTCCATCTGTCTCTCCGAATGATGGTGCTTATGGGGATATAGAGTGGGAAGTAAGAGTATATCAGGTAATGGATGATAAGACAGAGAGAGATTGTACGCAAGATATTTTGTTGAGCAATAGCTGGAATTATGAAGGCAGTGGAATGATCTCATATGTAATTAGCCAAGGTAAATGTGTTGTACGATGTGGACCAAACATCTCTTCATCAAACACATATAAAGTATATGTAACAGCAAGACTAAAGAATGACAACTCTGTATATGACCAGACATCAATAGTGAAGAACAAAAAATAAAGGGTAAGAGAGGAATGTAAGATGGGAAAATTTAGAAAAAAAGTAGTTGTCCCAGTGACACTTATAATTGTTGGCTGCATTGTGTTGGCGACAGTTGTGTTCAACGACTCTCTTACACAGGCAAAGGCAAATGTATCATTTAATGGGATTGCTTCTAAAGTTAATTCACATGACAGTAAATCACCTTTTAATGTGGTAGAGCTCGTTCCGGATGCTGAGTATGCTTCAATCGGATATCTTATGGCAGGAGAGGAACCAGATGCATGGCTGAATAAGCTTTCAGCAACATTTGATGACCAAAATGGTGCAAGTACAGCCAGATCAACATATATCAATACTACATTGAAGAATAAATTAAATGATATTACTGAAACAGACGGTTCTAATTCCAAGCCACTTCATTATGATCCGTACCAGGAGAGCTATGCAAGAGAAGGTGATGATTGGGTAGAATTGGATTTGGCTGGCTATGATAAGCTTAAATCAGGAACAACTGGCTACAAGATGATACCTGTTGAAAACGGCTTTGGTGATTATTCTTATGAGAAAGAGTATGAAGCTGTTGAAACTGGAGGTCAATATAAACAGAATGTAAATTATTTTCAGTATATTGAAAATCCAGGAGTTGGAAATAATAATAGAGGTTTCTATTCTGTTGCATTTGAACCAGTTATTAATGATGATTCAGCTACCAACGCAGAGCGATTTGTAGACAGAAAGGCATATTTTCCACAGATAGTCGATGTAATTGTAGATAGTGTAGCAATACAAAATATCATTACTTCCAATCCATATGCGCAGATATATAGGGTCAACAAATCAGATACAACAGGGCCTTATGAGTATTTAGGTATAGCTAGCACGTATGCTGGTATTTTAAGTAGTTTCGATTTTGATGCATATACATATTTCACACTTAAATTTGAATATGTTCCAACTGAAGATATCACAGAAGACAATACATATTATGTAGTTAAGGAAGATAGTTTAGTATTCAAATTTGATAAGAGTGGAGAATACGGAGCGGTTCTTGATGAGAAAGAGCCTTATATTGACGCTCCAAATGGTGGAAATTTTAATTTGAAACCAAGTAGTAACAGTTACTTCTATGTTGGAATGGGAAATGGTAGTTTCAGAATTGAACATACCAATTCTAACTCAGACGTTCTTGACCGTGATGTCATGACTACAAAAGTATACTATAAGGGTGGTTTTAAAAATAACGAATGGTTCAAATACGGAGTGTTTGATCAGGAAGGCACAAAAGCAAGCAAGGATATGTGTTTTGACGTTAGTATTGCAACCCCTACTTCGTTTAATCATTTTGAGCCATCAAGAATTAATCTGCTATATATTTCTGGTTCAAAATCAAAGCTTGCAACTGCTAACAGTGGAGTAGTATATTCAGCAGGGAATGATATTTCCTGGGAGACAGTTATTACTGTTGCACAGAGAGCGCATCAAAGTGGAATCATGATGCCGGTTATAGTAGATTATAGTATTTTTAACGGTAGTGTTTCAGCAAGTAGTTTTAATATACAGAAATTGGTTGCTTTATTGTGTTGTACTAATTATGATGAACTAAACATCAAGAGTGATACTACTTCAGATGCTATAGATTGGACAAATCTTAAGTTTAAATCGGATGCTGATAATCACTACGTAAATGGAAATGTATATGTGATTCCTGCAAATGATAGTAATGACATTCCATTTTTATTTAAGGATTTTGCAACGGCAATGACATCAACTACAAATGATGATAATCAGTTTAAATCAGATGCAGATGCAATAGGATTTGGTGAAATTGCAGAGTGTATCAATGAAGAGAATGTCATTAGAAAGAAAGAAAATGACGCAAATACAGGAACTACCTATGACTACTTTGACAAAGTAATCAGTAAGCAGATAGTAATTGAGTATATTATTTCATATTCAAATAGACGTAGCGAACAAAAGGATGATGAAATAAAGATTCTGGATATTGAACCATTTAAAGCTGATAAGGATACAGCAGGTGTATTGACCTATGAAAAATTAAGAGAATGGCTTGGCGCAAACTGTCCGGAGAGTGAAAAAGTTAAAATAACATATATTACTTCGTCTGAATTTGTGGGTAGGATTGAGGATTTAAATCAGTACGATATGATTTATCTGGGGCTTTCAACAAATGATGCTGTTGTAAATAAAGTAAATGGTGAAACTGTTTATAATGATTCAAGTATGAATGGATTAATTTACGCAAACGTTGGGGATATTGTTGTGGCACAGACTCCTGCTCAATCTGTTGGACACTACGGCTTATTAAAAAATGATTATTATTATTCTCAAGACGGAAAAATAAGTGGTGTTAATACAACATTAACCTTAAGAAGTGATCCAAATTATACGAATGCAGTAAACACATATAGATTTTCAGGCAATGATATTACAAAGGAAAATGTAACTAACTTAAAGAATTATATGAAAGCAGGATTTCCTATTGTAACAGCAGATGGTTTTTACAATTTTTCATATGGTTCATTTGGCGTAAACGACTATCGTATTGATAATTGCTCCAATATGTACTCTTTCCTCAAAGATGAGATGTGGAATGGAAACATGTTATCACCTTCCGCACCTGGCGATAGAAATGTTAAAAATGTCTTATGGAAATTCTTAAACAATGAGAAGCCTGAAATTGTATTGGGATATCAGGATACCGTTGAAAATCAGGTGTATGTAGAGCTTGATTCACAGGAGATGTATCTTGAATTTAACATTAATAATAAGGGTGGTGTAGACCCTAATGCAAAATTTGATGTGGAATTGTTGCTGGATGCAAACGCAGATGGTAAATTCTCTGATAAAAGAGAAGTAATATCAGCCAATGATATAAAGTTGTATAATAATGGCAAGCTTATTGCACCTGCCTTAGGAAGTGATGGCGAATACTATTATGAGTTGGCTGCTGGAATGGTAAACAACTACAAGTTATCTTATGAATTACCAAATGGTTATGTAGGTGTTATTCCGTGGAAATTAAAGGTTTCACAGGCTACGAATGAATATAGATATGACTCTGAATCAGGTTATTTTTATATTGCTAGAAAACCAGGTGATGAAGTTAGAATTAATATTTTGCAGATAAACTCATCTCATCCAACATATGCACCAACTATAAATTTACAAAAACAATTCGAAGATAAATCATCAAAATTCAGGAAGCTTTGTGATCAGGTACAGGATTTTGATATTGTTATTACTACAATGTCTTCGGAAGAATATGGTGAAGCATATAAAAAAGATAAGAATTATCTGAACGCTTATGATATGCTCATCATTGGATTTGGAGACTGTTACGAAATTAGAGATATTGATGGATCAGTTGCTGCAATAAGAGATTATATTGCAGAAGGAAAACCCGTATTATTTACACATGATACCACTTCCTTTTCTAATGATAAGAGACAGACGCAGAATAATGATGCTAGTTACAATGCCTGGGGATATGCGTTTAATACAACAATCAGAGATGTTGTTGGAATGGATAGATATGGAGTGTTAAATAATCAGTATATTCAGGATGGTGTCACTTTAGATATGTATGACTGGAATACAGCTGGAAGATATTATCAGGCAGTACAATATGCACAGGATAATAATACTGATTTAGCATATGTTCCAAAGTCTAATAAGACAAAAATCTGTAGACAGAATCAGGGTTACACTTATGTTGACATGAATAGATATACATTAAACGATAATAGCTATAATCCATATACTTATTTAAGAGGAATTGCTAAAGGAAAAAACTATCAAAGTGTTATGAATGTAAAGCAGATTAATTCTGGGCAGATTACATCATATCCATTTATTATTGAAAAAGATTTTACTGTATGTAAGACTCATTCTCAGTATTATCAATTAGATATGAATCAGGACAGTGATGATGATGGAGAGAGTGATATTGTTGTTTGGTATACACTTGAAGGAAATGCATATAATATTTCGCCAGGAGATGTAAGAAATAACTATTATATCTATACAATGGGAAACGTTACATATTCAGGCGTTGGACATAGCAGTATTTCTGAAAATGAGGAAGAATTGAAATTGTATATCAATACTATGATTGCAGCTTATGGTGCAGCTCCTCGAGCTCCAAAAATTTATCTCAAAGAAACGGCAGAAGAAAATTCGCAGAAGCTTGGAACAATTTATTCATCTATTGATGATGCAATTGCAGCTGATTCTTCAACTGCAGAGGCGAGTGTCGACGGTGCTGATGCTTATAAGGAAGCATTTTTCACACTAAAAGATACTAACCTAATCAGAAATAGTAAATCTACTGTTTGTTATGCTGATTTCTATATTCCTGTTTCTGAGACAGAGTATAATGATAATCAAAATAACCCGGATTATAGAACAATTTCTGCTGATGGTAAGACAGTATATCTGAAGAAACAGAATTGGGAAGTCATGGCTCCTGATAAAAACAGCTCGTATAATATTGCTGATAATACATTAGGCTTCCAAAGTGGTATTACTTACAAAGTAAAAGTTCCATTATCGGCATTGCCAAGTGGAAGTAGCTCTGTAACAGTTTACTGTGTTGCTTATAGTAAAATTGTTAAATATAGTAGTACTGGTGGTGATGGGGTAGTTGTAGAAAGTCCATATTCATATGATACATTCCAAATTCAAAGAATAGGTCTTAGTGACTTAGATTAGTATGAAATAGAAATAGAGGTGTGCCCTGCACACTTCTATTTTTTTATGAAAGTTTAAGATTTATTTTGTTGAATTAAACAGTTACTTTGATAAAATATAAAAATACGCATTAAAAACAATAGAAAGGAAACCAAAAATGAAGAAGATATTTAAGAATATGGTTCCTTATTGGAAATGGATATGTGTGATTATTATATTCCTAATGGCGCAGGCATATTGTGATTTGGCATTGCCTGAGTATACGTCGAAGATTATCGATGTGGGAATCCAGAATAAGGGTGTAGAACACATTCTTCCAGAGGAAATAACACAGAAGGATTATTTTGTTGCTCAGTATTTTATGACGGCGGATGAAAAAGAAGATTTTAAATCCTGTTACAAAGAGAATAAGGATGGATATGAGATAATTGCAGATGACAAGAAGCTGGAGAAGATGGATGAAGAACTTCTTGCTCCAATTGTAATGAGTTATCAGATTTCACTGATGGCAAGTGGAGAAGTTGATATGTCAGACTCATCTTTTTCCATGTCAGATTCCCATGACATGCAACAGATAGATTTTGACACATTCATGCCTGCTCTAGAGTCCGGAATGTTTCCTGAGGATGCTATTCTCCAGATGCGGGATGGTATTCAGGATAAACTCGATGCAGTAGGTTCTTCAACACTAAAGTCGATGGGTGTGGCCTTTGCAATAAGTTGTGAGGAAAACGCTGGAATAGATATTGATGATGTACAGATGTCATATCTATGGAAGACTGGCGGTATGATGTTTTTATTTGCTCTTATCGCACTTATTTCAGCCATTGTTGTAGGATATTGTGCATCAATAGTTGGAGCTGGAATTGGTAGAGATTTAAGAGAAAAGACTTTCTCCAAGGTTGTCAGCTTTTCCAATGCCGAGATGGATAAATTCTCAACAGCATCTCTTATCACTAGAAGTACCAATGACATACAACAGATTCAAATGGTTTCTGTCATGTTTCTGAGAATGATATTGTATGCCCCAATTGTTGGATTTGGTGGAATTTACAAGGTGGCACAGACTAAGTCAGGAATGGAATGGGTAGTATTTGTTGCTATCGCAGCTATTCTAATTTTTGTATTTACCTTAGTTGGAATATGTATGCCTAAATTCAAAATGATGCAAAGCCTTGTAGACAGAGTTAACCTTGTATCCAGAGAGATTCTTACAGGTCTTGGTGTTATTCGTGCATTTGGACGTGAGAAGCGTGAGGAGGAACGTTTTGAAGAAGCAAATCAGAAGCTTACAAGAACTCAGCTTTTTACCAATAGGGTTATGACAATGATGATGCCAGGAATGTCTTTTATTATGTACTGCATTACTCTTGGTATTGTATGGGTTGCAGCTGGTAGAATTGACAATGGCTCAATGCAGGTTGGTACAATGACTGCCTTTATTACATATGCAATGATGATTGTTATGTCTTTCCTAATGATTTCTGCAATGTCAATCATGCTTCCTAGAGCGGGGGTTGCTGCAGAACGTATTGATGAGGTTATCAAGACTCAGAATTCAATAGGAGAGAAGGACAGCCCTGTTTTGAAGAAAAATCATGAAGGAATCATCAGATTCAATCATGTGAATTTCAGATATCCTGGAGCAAAAGAGGATGTTTTATCAGACATTGATTTTGTGGCAGAGCCGGGAAAGACTACAGCTATTATTGGAAGTACCGGCTGCGGAAAATCTACTTTGGTAAATCTCATTCCAAGATTTTATGATGTAACTGAGGGTTCAATTGAACTTGATGGAGAGGACATCAGAGAATATTCATTAAAGGAACTTCGTGAAAGTATTGGTTTTGTTCCACAAAAAGGAATTCTTTTCTCTGGTACTATAGCATCTAACCTTCGATTTGGAAATGAGGATGCAACTGATGAAGAGATTAAAAATGCTGCCGAGATAGCTCAGGCGATGGAATTTATACAGGAGAAGAACGACCAATTTGATAGCTCGATAGCTCAGGGTGGTTCAAATGTATCAGGTGGACAGAAACAGCGTCTGGCAATTGCAAGAGCCATTGCGAAAAATCCAAAGATTTTTGTATTCGATGACAGTTTTTCAGCTCTTGATATGAAGACTGATGTGAAGCTTCGTGCAGCACTTTCAGCTGTTACAGAGAATGCGTCAGTAATCATTGTTGCACAAAGAATCAGTACTATTTTACATGCAGATCAAATTCTCGTACTTGACGATGGAAAAATCGTTGGAAAGGGAACTCATGAAGAATTGCTTAAGAATTGTGAAGTTTATAATCAGATAGCTCAGTCGCAGTTGTCTGCGAAGGAGCTTGGTATAGAAAATGAAATTGGTATAGAAAAGGAGGGTAGATAAGATGAGTGAACACAGACCTTCCAGAAAACCAAGAGGTCCAATGGGACATATGGGGGGACCAGGCAGTTTTGGTGCCGATAAACCCAAGAATATGAAAGCTTCTTCCAAAAAGCTTGCCAAATATCTGGGAAGATACTGGACGGCAATAATTGTTGTAATGATTTTTGCTGCCATATCAACAGTATTTGCCGTTGTAGGTCCCAAGATTATGGGAAAAGCCACAACTGCGTTAGCAGAAGGCTTAATGAATAAAATATCCGGAACCGGTGGAATTGATTTTGATTATATTGCAAAGATTCTTCTCATCACGCTAGGACTATATGTGACAAGTTCGATATTTATGTTCATCCAGGGGCTTATCATGACGAACATTACTCAGAAGACTTGCTATAGAATGAGAAGAGATATCGTGGAGAAAATAAACCGTATGCCTATGAAATATTTTGAGTCAAGAACATACGGGGAAGTTCTTTCACGAATTACAAATGATGTTGATACATTGGGACAGAGCTTAAACCAAAGCATTACCCAGGTTATTACAAGTATTGCAACATTGATTGGAACACTTGTTATGATGCTTTCAATATCACCACTTATGACACTTATTTCCCTTGTGATTCTTCCTATCTCGGTGGGACTGATTTCATTTGTGATTAAGCACTCACAGAAATATTTCCGTGAGCAACAGGAATATCTGGGACACATCAATGGTCAGGTGGAAGAGGTATATGGAGGACATCTGGTTATTAAAGCTTACAATAAAGAAGAACAGACAGTAAAGACGTTCAGAGAGACCAATGACATTCTCTATAAATCAGCATGGAAATCTCAGTTTTTATCTGGTCTTATGATGCCTATTATGATGTTTGTCGGAAATCTTGGTTATGCTGGAGTTGCTATCTCAGGTGGAATTCTTGCTATAAAGAATGTTATCACTATCGGTGATATTCAGGCCTTTATTCAGTATGTGAAGAACTTTACACAACCAATCCAGCAGATTGCTCAGGTGGCAAACCAGCTTCAGTCTATGACTGCCGCATCAGAGAGAGTATTTGAATTCCTTGAGGAAGAAGAGGAGGATGTGGTTGTTGAAAATCCGGTTAAGCTTGATGAGATTCAGGGAAGAGTTGATTTTGAACATGTTAGATTTGGTTACAAGGAAGACCAGATTATTGTAAAAGATTTTTCTGCTCACGTAGAACCGGGACAGCAGATTGCAATTGTTGGTCCAACTGGAGCAGGAAAGACAACAATGGTCAAGCTTCTTATGAGATTCTATGATGTTAACTCTGGTTCAATCAAGGTTGACGGACATGATTTAAGAGACTTTAACCGTACAGAGCTTCGAGATGCGTTTGGAATGGTTCTTCAGGATACATGGTTATTCAAGGGTAGCATCATGGAGAATATCAGATATGGTCGTCTTGATGCTACAGATGAGGAAGTCATTGAGGCTGCTAAAGCTGCTCATGCACACCATTTTATCCAGACTCTTCCAGGTGGATATGACATGGAATTAAATGAAGATGCATCCAATGTATCTCAGGGACAGAAGCAGCTACTTACAATTGCAAGAGCAATTCTTGCAGACAACAGAATTCTTATTCTGGATGAGGCTACTTCCTCTGTGGATACAAGAACTGAAATCAGAATTCAGAAAGCACTTGATAATCTGATGAAGGGCAGAACAAGTTTTGTAATTGCACACAGATTATCTACTATCAAAAATGCAGATTTGATTTTGGTAATGAAAGACGGAGATATTATTGAACAGGGAAATCATGAGCAATTGTTAGCTCAGAATGGTTTTTATGCAGAATTATATAATTCTCAGTTTGAGGAATAAAAATTCACCAGTTTTGTTGACAAATTTCGACAAAACTGGTGTTATTTATATTATATGATTTGTGTTGACAGTAATTAGCGGCATAGGAGAATTTTATGAACATTGAGAATGTCGCAACAATTGATGATAAAGAGAATATGCTTAGACTGTTAAATGGTATTTTTTCTGACGATGATAGTCTTGAGTTAGTAGGAACTGCAAAGAAAAGTGATGAAGTTGTTTTAGTATACGTGAGAAGACCTAATGGAAATGATGTTTTTCCTGAAGAAATTACAAATACCAGAAAGTCTCTTGAATCACAGGTGACTGAAATCATTCATGAAGTTGGAGTGCCTGCACATATAAAGGGTTATCAATATCTCAGAGAAGCAATTATCATGTCCGTTGAGGATATGGAGATGCTCAATTCTATTACCAAAATTCTCTATCCAACGATTGCAAAAAGGTTTAAAACTACGCCTAGCAGAGTGGAACGAGCAATTAGACATGCAATAGAAGTTGCATGGGGCAGAGGCAAGATGGATACCATTGATTCTATGTTTGGGTATACGATTAATCATGGAAAGGGAAAGCCTACAAATTCGGAGTTTATTGCCCTTATTACTGACAGAATAAGACTTGGAATGAACTAGTATAAATGGTATAATTGTACTAGATATTTCAAGGAGGTATATGGGGCATGAAGAAAATATTATTTGTTTCATCTGAGGCGGTACCTTATATTAAAACAGGCGGACTAGCTGATGTTGTTGGAAGTCTTCCGAAGTACTTTGACAAGGATAAATACGATGTGAGAGTGATTATCCCAAAATACAAGTGTATGAGTCAAGAATTCAAATCTCAGCTTAAGTTTGTTTGTCATTTTTATGTGAATCTGAATTGGAGAAAACAATATGTGGGAATATTGAAAGCAAAAAGAGATGGAATTATTTACTATTTTGTAGACAATGAATTCTATTTTGCTGGAGATAATCCATATAACAACATATATGAGGATGTGGAGAAGTTTGCATATTTTTCAAAAGCTGTTTTGGAAGCGTTGCCAAATATTGAATTTTGTCCGGATATTATTCATTTCAATGATTGGCAGACTGGACTTTTACCTGTATTTTTAAGAACTACATTTGGCTCGGACAATTTTTATGCGAATATAAAGACGGTTTTTTCTATTCACAATATGAAGTTTCAGGGTAGATGGAAAATTAATGAGATTGTAGATATTACAGGTCTTCCTGCGCATATTTTTAATTCCAATGAACTGGAATTTTATGGTGAAGCAAACTACTTAAAAGGTGGTGTTGTGTACGCTGATGAAATCACAACTGTCAGTCCGAATTATGCTGTTGAAGTTACTACTCCGGAAGGGGGAGAGGGACTTGATGGTCTGATGCTTGAACGCAGAAGGCATTTGTCAGGAATACTAAACGGAATTGATTATGATGAATATGATCCTAAGAAGGACGTATATATCAGCGAGCATTTTTCTGATACAGATTTATCTGGAAAAGCAAAAAATAAAAAGCTTCTTCAGGAGAAAAATGGTCTTTTGATTAACGAGGATGCTTTCTTGATTGGAATTGTCTCTAGACTTACTTCTCAAAAAGGTTTTGATCTTGTTAATTATGTGATGGAAGAGATGCTTACAACCATGAATGTTCAGTTTGTGATTCTTGGAACAGGAGAGTATAAATTCGAAGAAAGCTTCTCTTATTTTCACAACAAATATCCCGATAAAGTTTCCACTTATGTTGGATATTCAGAGGAAAGGGCTCATGAGATATATGCTGCATGTGATGCATTCCTTATGCCTTCACTTTTTGAACCATGTGGATTAAGCCAGATGATTTCAATGAGATATGGAACAATACCAATCGTAAGAGAAACTGGTGGATTAAAAGATACTGTAGTTGCATATGATGAGGCTACAGATACTGGAAATGGATTTGTATTTAGTGAGTTTAATGCTCACGAAATGTTGAATTCCATTAAATCTGCAGAGAATATCTTTAGAAACGATAAAGCAAAATGGAATGGTATAATAAAGAGAGCCATGGGAGAAGATTTCTCATGGAATAAATCAGCTGAAAAATACCAAGAATTGTATGAAAAGATTACTAAATATTAATACAATAATTATAAAAGAAAATCAGCATCAACCTGAGTTGGTGCTGATTTTGCTCTTAAAATCTACTTTTTGTAGTGTGGTATAATTGTGTTTTTTTCTCTAGAAAACTGATATACATGATCTGATAGAATTTCATCGTCAGGTACTTCTGTTGAATTCACCTCATTGATAAATGAATTGTATTCCTCGATTGCATCAATCGAATGGAATGGTAAAATCAGAAATTCATGTATGCTGCTTGGGATAAGTAGCAAATCTGAATCCATATCTCGTGCTATTTTTTCTAACAATCCCGGATATAATATACTTACTGCACCATGTCTTTTTTCCTTGTTGGTTAGAATATACATGCATAATGAAGAGGCATCATATTCATAATTACAACAGTGATCTTCGAAAAAACTATTCATATCTATTAGCTCAAAAGGTAATATCTTTTCTGTGTTAGTGATAGCATCAGATAGAAGTGTATCCAAATCAACACCCCATTGCTTCATGATATCGTTGGTTATGCAGATTGTACCTGTTTCACCAAGATAATCAGAGAGATAGCATTTAAATGTAATTACCAGATCATGGTATCTGATAAATGGTATTTTATCTAGTTTTTCGATGTTCTTGTGAAAATTAATCAGATTTATTATCACAGTGTCTTTTGCAAGTGAATAGTCCAAGAAGAATGTTAAATCAAAATCTTCTGTTGGAACAATCTGCTTGTAAGTGTTGATGATATCATCCAGTATCGAACTGATTGATACACCACTTAAATATCTGTGATAATAAGGATTTAAATAAATGGTTGGTGCAATGTTTATTTCGGGGTTATTAATAACCAGACCATCATAGATTTTCCCGTTATTCTTTGCTACGGGATCAATTTTAATTGTGAAGTGATTGTCGAATCTGTTTATCACTTCTGTTTTGATTGTTTGTAAAAATTCCTGATAATTCATTATTCTCCTAACCAAATAATAAAACTACAGGAAATGTGGAAAAGAAAATCCACAAGGACATTTGCCTCGTGGATTTAAATGTAACATTTTTTTCAAAATATTGCAATCTGATTTTATTTTATGTTGACTTTAGTTTTTGCCACATGATATTTAAATTTTCAGTTTCCTGATCATTTAATGTCTTGTAGATTTCACATTTTTCCAAGGTCTCTTTTGAAGGATTAATTGCTTCATTTTCCTTAATCTCTGCATCCTGATTTTCACAAACTGACTTAATAGGTGATGCATAGAATACGTATTCGAAGTTAAGCTCAGCAGCATCATCTGAACACAGATAATTTAAAAATTGTTCAGCACCTTCTTTATTCTTACAGGTCTTTGGTATGAACCATGAGTCAATCCAGAGATTTGAGCCTTCTTCCGGAAGTGCATATCCAAGGTTTTCATTCTGATCCATTGCTTCAGCTGCTTCACCGGAATAGCATACCGCAATTGAGAAGTTCTCAGCAACCATCTCATCACATGTTTCATCCAAGTAATAAGCAGATACATCCGGAACCTGTTTTTCCAGAATGGAATAGGCTTCACTTAATTTGTTCATGTCTGTCTCATTGATTGAATAACCAAGTGTGGCCAGAGCAGGAGTGAATGCATCTCGTACTGAGTTTATCATTATCATATCATCTGCATATTTTCCATCCCAGAGTACATTCCAAGATTTTAAATCTTCTTTATCAACAGTATTTTTATTGTAAAGGATTCCAAGCGTGCCGTAGAAATATGGAACAGTATATTTGTGCTCTGGATCAAAGGATGATGACATTTCAATGATGTTTTCATCCACATTTTTATAGTTTGGAATATTATCATAGTTTATCTCAAGTACTTCACCCTCATTGATGAGTTTTCCAATGACATATTCTGAAGTGCATATGACATCATAATCGATTGTACTCGATTTGTATTTGGTGTACATTGCCTCTGGCTCTTCATATTCTTCATATTTTACAGTAATTCCTGTTTTTTCTTCAAAGGATTCGATTACTGATTCATCAATGTATTTACCATAGTTCAGTACAGTGATTGTCTTGCCGTTTCCTGAATCGTGGCCTGTCAAAAATATTGAAATCGAGCCGAGAAACAATACTGCAATAATTGCAATACTTACTGAGCGTTTTACAATTCGAATGCGTTTTGCCTTTTTTACGTTGTTAACATTGGTAAGAACCTTTGTCTTGTCGGAACTAATATTTGCTGCTGCAAGTAGTAGTAATACAGTAAAAAACAGGATAGTAGACAGAGCATAAAGCTCAGGCCTTACTCCTTTTTTTAGTTCCGTATAAAGCATTGTTGAAAGTGTATTAACTCCGGCACCCTTTGTAAAGTAAGTGATACTAAAATCATCCAGTGACATTGTAACAGCCATCAAAAAACCGGAAAATACGCCTGAGCTTATTTCTGGCCAGGTTACTTTAAAAAAAGCATAGAGTGGTGAGGCGCCTAAATCAAGAGCGGCTTCATAGGTGTATCTGTTTGCCTGCTTTAGCTTGGGAAGGACATTTAGGATTACATATGGAATGTTAAATGTAATGTGCGCAATAAGCACAGTTACAAATCCTAAATCCATGAATTTTACAAATAAAAGCATCATTGAGATACCAGTTACAATATCAGCATTTAAAAGCGGGATATTTGTGGCTCCCAGATATATCGTCTGATTTCTTTTTTTCATGGCACTTATTCCAATTGCTGCCATTGTTCCGATTATCGTAGAAACAATTGCTGCAATTAGTGTTATCTGAAGTGTCATTGAGAAAGCTGACATGATACTTTCGCTTTCGAAACATTTTCTGTACCAGTCAAGAGTAAAGCCTCCCCATTTGACTTTGGATTTTGAGTCGTTGAAGGAGAGCACTATTAATACTAAAATTGGCAGATATAAAAATAGAAATATCAGTGCCATATAAAGCTTTGATGCAATTTTCTTTACCATAAAGCAGTTCCCTCCCCGTCTTTGTCAAATAAGTTTACAAGAGCCATGCTGATAAGTACAAATACCATCAGTACAAGTGAAAGACCGCTTCCGGCTCCCCACTGCGAACCGTGAACAAAATCCTGTTCGATGATATTTCCTATCAGAAGGACTTTTCCCCCACCGAGCACCTGTGATATGGCAAAAGAGGTAAGTGATGGAACGAAGACCATTACGATACCACTAATTATTCCTGATACAGTTAGTGGAACTATTATTTTAAAGAAAATTGTAATGTTGTTTGCGCCTAAATCTCTGGCAGCTTCAATCCAGTCAGTTTTTATTCTGCTCATGGAGTTATAAATCGGAAGCAGCATAAACGGCAGAAAATCATATACCATTCCAAGGACTACAGCAGATGAAGTATTCATAATATTAAATCCCGGAAGACCTAATGTAGTAAGTATAGAGTTAATTACTCCGTTTTTGGACAAAAGCTGTTTCCAGGCCAGAATTCTAAGCATGAAGTTCATCCACATTGGAAGCATAAATACAAATACAACCATACTCTGATTTTTGATATTTAGTCCATTAAGAATCATTGCAAGAGGATATGCCAGTAAAAGGCAAATAACAGTACAGATGACTCCCAATTTAAGCGATAACAGAATCGCTGAAAAATTTGTTCTGGTTGTGATTTTTCCCACATATTCAAGTGTAAATCCACCATCATTTAAGCCGAATGCATAGTAAACAATCATGAATAATGGCAATACAATAAATCCTATTATCCAGATTAAATACGGTCCGGCAAGCAATTGTTTTTTTAGCTTAGCCATCAATCTCCACCGCCTTTTCATCTGATGATTCTGGTTTGTGCATTATCTGAATGTTAAATGGAATTACTTTGATTCCTACATGACTTCCTACTTCATAGTATTTTGTGGTATGAACCATCCAGTCAAAACCGTTTGCTCTTACTTCAAGTTCGTAGTGAACTCCTTTAAAAATATTGGATATGACATCACCAAAAAGAGCGCAGCCTGATGACTCTGCATCTGAAAGTTCTATAAGTTCGACATCCTCAGGACGAATTACAACGTCAACAGGTGTATTATTTCCAAATCCTTCGTCAACACAAGGCATTTTTACACCAAGTATCTCAACTAGTCTGTCTTCAATCATTGTTCCATCAATGATATTGCTGTGACCAATAAAGTCTGCTACAAAAGCATTCTCAGGCTCATTGTATATATCCTCAGGAGTTCCAATTTGCTGAATATATCCCTGGTTCATTACTACGATGGTGTCTGACATTGTAAGCGCTTCTTCCTGGTCGTGTGTTACATACACGAATGTAATTCCCAGTTCCTCTTTTAGACGAATGAGCTCATACTGCATGCTTTGTCTGAGTTTTAAATCAAGTGCACCAAGAGGCTCGTCCAATAGAAGAACCTTTGGCTCATTTACGATAGCTCTTGCAATAGCAATTCTTTGCTGCTGACCACCACTTAATGAATCCACTGATCTATTTTCAAAACCGTCAAGGTTTACAAGCTTTAGAGCGTATTTAATTTTATCATTAATATAGGCCTGACTTTTTTTCTTGATTTTTAATCCAAATGCGATATTCTCAGCAATACTCATATGTGGAAATAGTGAGTATTTCTGAAATACAGTATTTAAATTTCTTTCATTTGCAGGTAGAGAAGTGATATCCTTTGAATCAAAAAGGATTTTTCCTGAGTCAGGGGTTTCAAATCCTCCAAGAAGTCGAAGTGTTGTTGTTTTACCACAACCTGATGGTCCCAATAATGTAATGAACTCATTCTCGCGAACATAAAGATTTAGTTCATCAAGGACTTTGTTTCCGTTGTATGATTTTGATATATCAATAAAGTTTATTAATTGTTTTTTCACTTGTGTATCCTTTCGTATAATACTGTTTTTCATTTTTAAAAACCACTCTTAGAAATCGCTCTTAGAGATCATTCTTAAAAGCTTGGTGGTTTTAAAAGCTTGGTGGTGTGCTGACCCAGATAAGCACCGCTTCTTTGCTTGATGTATTTTCAATGAAATGACGTTTGTCTGCCCTAAAATAAAATGATTCTCCAGCTTTTACAATCTGAACGGTGCCACCATAATTAAGTTTGACAGTTCCCTTTAGAACATATCCGAACTCCTCACATTCTCTCGGAAGAATTACCTCTGAGGAACCTCCCGGAGCCAACGTAAGTCGAATAGGTTCCATGGAATTTGCCTGGGCATCAGGGACAATCCATTCTATAGTGCTGCTTTTTTCGTTATCTATTTTTTCAAAATAATCGTTTTGATTGTATACGATTTGTTTCGGTTGCGAATCCGTAAAAAACTCGGCGGGTGTAAGACCCAGACACTGTATTATGTCTAAAAGTGTACCTACAGAAGGAGAGTTCTGATTTCGTTCCAACTGCGAAATAAATCCTTTTGTAAGTTCCGCTCGGTCGGCCAGTTCCTGTTGTGTTAACCCGTATTGGACTCGTAATTCCTTCATTCGACGACCAATATCCATTTCTTTCCCTTTCGTAATCTTAATAATTGATTTTTTGTTTACTAAAGATAAACAAAATTACAAAAAATATTTTAATATATGAGTTATAAAAGTCAATATTTTTTTGTTCATTTTTTAATAGTATATGAACCATTTTTTTAATTGTTTTTGTTGAAATTTTTAACAGTATTTGTTATTATTTCTAAGTGTGCTGATATAGCTCAGTAGGTAGAGCGACGCCCTCGTAATGCGTAGGCCACCGGTTCGATCCCGGTTATCAGCTTTTTCTTTATTTAGAATAATGAAATTAGAATTAAGAAATATGTGATAGAGGCTTGAGTTTTCAAGTCTCTTTTTTCATGGAAATGTAACAAGTGGCGGTAAAATCAGGAAAAGTCACTCCAGAAGAGCCAAGGAGGAAGAATGGAGTGACTTGTCCGAGGAAAACCAGAGGATAGTGCCTGGAAGAAGTAGAAAAAGTCACTCCAGAAGAGCCAAGAAGGAGGAATGGAGTGACTTTTCCAGGAAAAACCAGAGGATAATGCTTGGAAGAAGTAGAAAAAGTCACTCCAGAAGAGCCGAGAAGGAAGAATGGAGTGACTTTTCCAGGAAAAACCAGAGGAGAGTGCTGGGAACAAGTAGGAAAAGTCACTCCAGAAGAGCCGAGAAGGAAGAATGGAGTGACTTTTCCAAGGAAAACCAGGGGAGAGTGCTGGGAACAAGTAGAAAAAGTCACTCCAGAAGAGCCGAGAAGGAAGAATGGAGTGACTTTTCTCAGAAAAACCAGAGGAGAGTACTCGGAGCAAGTAGAAAAATTCACGTCGCAAGAGCTAGGTAAGCGAAATAAGTGAAATAAAAGAAATAAATGAATAAAAGAATAGAAGAAATAAATGAAATGAAGAAATACAGTTGACAACTTTGTGTCAATAGTGTATATATAACATATAAACAGTTGTAGGAGGAATATGCATGCAGTTAACTCAGAATTCTGGTATACCAATTTATCAGCAGATTGCAGATAGCTTTAAGACAGATATCCTTGCAGGAAAATATGAGCAGGGTGAGTATCTACCATCTATTCGTGGTCTGGCGAGAGACTTAAAGATTAGTGTGATTACTACTATGAAAGCCTATGAATTACTTGCTTCAGAAGGACTTGTTACGGCTGCACAGGGAAAAGGATATTACGTAAATGCACAGGATAGTGAGATGATTAAAGAACAGCATCTTAGAAAAGTTGAAGCTGCTTTAAATGATGCGATTGAGTGTTCAAAAATTGCAGGACTTAGTGCTGAAGAGTTACGGGAAATGCTCAACACTTTGCTTATTATGAATGACAATTAAAGGAGACAAATAATGAATTATGAAAATATAATTGAAGGAAAAAACATATATAAAAAGCTAAAGAAATTTGAACTTAACATTCCACAGTTAAATATTCCAAAGGGATTTGCAACGGCTCTAATTGGAGAAAATGGTGCAGGAAAGACAACTTTGTTAAATATTCTTTCAGGAATAAGACTTGATGCCAAAGGTGACTTGACTTTCTTTGGAGAGTATTCACAGTATGACAGAGAAAAGAAAGCAGAAGTAAAGAATAGGATAGGTTACACAGGTCCTGGAAAATATTTTCTTCCACAGTGGACAGTAAATGAAGTTGAGCAAATAAGTCAATTATTATTTGATACTTTTGATAAGGTGAAATTTAATACACTTTGTGATGAATTAGCTATTTTTTCTGATTCGCTAAAAGACAAAAAGAAGAAAATTAATTCATTGTCAGATGGAATGAAAATGAAGCTTATGCTGGCTGGTGTATTTGCAAGGGAGACGGATTTATTGATTCTTGATGAGCCAGCTTCTCCACTCGATCCACTTATGAGAGATAAACTCAATCAGATGATTGGCGATTATATTCATGAGGGAGAAGGGAAAAAGAGCGTATTTTTCTCTACACACAATATCTCTGATATGGAAAGCATTACAGACTATGCCATTATCATGGAGCACGGAAATGTGGTGGAACAAGGCTTCGTAGAGGATTTGAAGGAAAAGTATATATTGGTAAAAGGCGATAGTCAAGATGCTGAAAAAGCAGAAAAAGTACTTTATTCTATTAGTAAGAATCCATATGGATTTGAGGGAGTTTGTCTTGCTGAGGATTTAGATAAACTTGCTGGGATGAATATTACAAAAGAAATCGCATCTTTGTATCAGATTAGTGTTGCTGTTATGAAAAACAATACTAATTTAAAGATTAGATAGAGAGGTGTTTTATGTCGATTTATACAGATTATAAGTGTTTAGTAAGTAAATATTACAGGGTAATAATGAATTTTCTTATTCCTGTTGGATTGGGAATTGTATCCTTGATAACATCTGTGATATTTGACTCTATATTTTTTAATTGCTGTTATGTGATTATGAGCATAATAACAATGGTGGGAGACTATTTTGGATTCGGATGTATATGTAAAAAAGGATCATTTGGAATGGAATATGTCAGAACTTCCTTCAGAGGGAATGAGGCATTAGAGCATGCATTGTTTCTTGATTTACTGAGTGGAATGATGAGAAATTTTCTGTTTATATTTATTGGAGGATTTTTTGTTGCTGACAGCAAATTGACTATCCCGGTAATTATTGTAATGTGTTTACTACTTAACGTTGTATATTTGATATCGGTAAACGTAACAAGATACATGGAGTTATTTTATTCTATATATCTTGTAGTCATGTTATTATCGGTAATTATGGTTACTATATTGACTTGGTTGTTGCAAAGTGGATTAAATGTGATGTTGTTGATTGTGATTTTGGCAGCTGTGATTTTTATTTCTTTTGCAGGAACATACTACCACATGATTTCAAGATTAAGAGCTTCATATATTGACGAGTAGGAGGATTGTTATGATAAAAGAAATTATCCTGGGCTTTAAGCTTCTTAAATATGGATATAAATTAAAAACGAATGTAATTATGGCTATTTTGTTTACATTTATAGGTATTTATATAGAGGTTGTATCAGAGGGAACAAATCTCATTGGTGGCTTTTATTTTATGATTATTGGAATGTTTGTTTATCAGATGATAATGTCAGTAGATGTGTCTGAGTACATTCAGACTTCACCAATGAAGAGAAAGCTACAGATTACAATTCCTGTTATAACCAGTACGGTATTTTATTTATGTATTTTTACATTTCTGATTATTGAGAGAGTGATTTTAATAAATAATATGCCAGAAAAAAGGGAAATGCTTTTAGGGTCATTGTTTCAGATTGTGATTTTCATGTTAATAACATTTATGTTTACAAGTGTATGTTACAAATATTTTTGGACAGGTTGTGTTGTATTTCTTGGACTTGTGTTTGCGGTAATGATATTCATGAATATTTTTTTGAACACACCGTTGGCGGAGAAATTACTATCTCTTCCAATTGGGATTTTTGCAATAATGGGATATGCGGTGATTTTTATAGGAGCTGCTTTAGAAACAATTATTGGTAAAACATTATACAAAAAACCATTATCAGATTTTGCATTCAGAGGCGTTTTTAAGGATTGATATTTTACTGAAAATATAGTATCTTTTATTGCATAACCAGAGATTATTGCAACAAAAGGAGAGATTAAATGGATAGTGACAGTTATAGTCAACAGCAATTAGATGACTTATTTTTGAGAATGATTGAGTATTTTGAGGGAGATCCAAAGCGTATTTGCCATCTTACGAAGGTTCATAGTTATGCCCGCCTTATTGGTATAGGAGAGAAGATGGATGCTACGTCTTTGTTTATTCTGGAAGCAACTGCATACATACACGACATAGGAATAAAAGTTGCTGAGGAGAAATTTGGAAGATGTGATGGTGCACTTCAGGAAGAGGAAGGCCCAATTGTAGCACAGCACATGCTTGGAGAACTTGGATTTGAAAATTATATTGTTGAGAGAATATGTTATTTGATTGGTCACCATCATACATATGACAATATAGATGGCCTTGATTACCAGGCTTTGGTTGAGGCTGACTTTTTGGTGAATCTTTATGAGGATGACTGCAATGCGAAGGCAATTAGCAGTGCATATGAGAAAATCTTCAAGACAGAGACCGGTAAAAAATTATTTAAAAATATGTTTGGAGAGAATGTGTAATTTGCACATTCTCTTTTTTTAAAGAATAGTGTAGAATGCAGTTATGAATAAGATAAATTATCAGCTTGTCATGGAACAGCTTATAAAAGAAAATTGCATACCAAATGAAAAAGCGCCAAAGCTATTGCTTCACAGCTGCTGCGGCCCTTGTAGCACTTATTGTATTTCATGTCTGGCAAAGTATTTTGAGGTGACTGTGTTTTATTATAATCCTAATATTTATCCGCCAGAGGAATATCATATGAGGGCACAGGAGCAGGAACGTTTTATCAAGGAATTTCCAACAGAAAAGCCAGTACATTTTGTGGAAGGCGCATATGACACGGATAGATTTTATGAGATGGCAAAGGGATTAGAGAAATTAAGGGAAGGTCAGGAGAGATGTTTTAAATGCTATAGAATGCGTTTGGAGGAAAGCGCAATTTATGCAAAAGAAAACGGCTTCGATTTTTTTACCACTACATTGTCCATAAGTCCACTCAAAAATGCCACGAAGCTTAATGAAATAGGAAAAGAGTTGGAAGACGAATATGGAATAAAGTATCTGTATTCGGATTTTAAGAAAAAAGAAGGGTACAAAAAATCCACAGAGATTTCAAAAGAATATAATATGTACAGACAGTATTATTGCGGATGTGTTTTTTCTAAAAATCAAAGAGATGAGGAAATAGCCCAGAAACAATTTGTTGAATAGAAGCATAAACTGTTATATAATTTAGCACAATAGACAGCGTAAAAACTTGTAGTTTAAATAAAAGCATAGAATAAGGAGGATACATAGATGGCACAGTTATGGGGCGGACGTTTCACAAAAGAAACAGATCAGCTTGTTTACAATTTTAATGCGTCCATTTCGTTTGATCAGAAATTTTATAAGGAAGACATAGAGGGAAGTATTGCACATGTTACAATGCTTGGAGAACAGGGAATTATTTCTCTTGCTGAGAAAAACGATATAGTTGCCTGCCTTAAAAATATACTTAGTGAGGTAGAAAGTGGCAAGCTTGAAATCTCATCAAAATACGAAGATATTCATAGTTTTGTTGAAGCTACTCTAATTGACAGACTTGGAGATACAGGAAAGAAGCTTCACACAGGAAGAAGTAGAAATGATCAGGTTGCACTTGATATGAGACTTTTCACAAGAAAAACTGTATTAGAAGTTGACAGTGAATTAGAGAATCTTCTTAAAATCATCCTTCGTATTATGAAGGAAAATACAGAGACTATTATGCCTGGCTTTACACATTTACAGAAGGCACAGCCAATCACACTTGCACATCATATGGGAGCATATTTTGAGATGTTTAAGCGTGATAGATTACGTCTCTGTGATATTTACAAACGTATGAATTATTGTCCACTTGGTTCAGGTGCCCTTGCTGGAACTACATATCCATTAGATAGAAATCGTACAGCTGAACTTTTGGATTTCTACGGTCCTACACTTAACAGTATGGATGGTGTTTCAGACAGAGATTATTTAATAGAGTTCTTGTCTGCACTTTCTACTATAATGATGCATTTATCAAGATTTTCAGAGGAGACAATTATCTGGAATTCTAATGAATACCAGTTCGTAGAGATTGATGATGCATACAGCACAGGAAGCAGTATTATGCCACAGAAGAAAAATCCTGATATAGCAGAGCTTGTTCGTGGAAAAACAGGACGTGTTTATGGTGCACTTATGTCACTTCTTACAACAATGAAGGGAATTCCACTTGCATACAACAAAGATATGCAGGAAGACAAAGAGCTTGCATTTGATGCCTTTGACACAGCAAAGGGATGTATCGCACTTTTTGCAGGAATGCTCGATACAATTAAATTCAATAAAGATGTAATGAGAAAGAGTGCAAACAACGGATTTACAAATGCAACAGATGCAGCTGATTACCTTGTAAAAAATGGTGTGCCATTCAGAGATGCACACGGCATAGTAGGACAGATTGTTTTATATTGTATTGAAAAAGATATTGCAATTGATGATATGACACTTGAGGAGCTTCAGAAGATATCTCCTGTATTTAAAGAAGACGTATTTGATGCAATCTCAATGGAGACATGTGTAAACACAAGATGTACAATCGGTGCACCTTCAAAGACTTCAATGGAGCAGGTGATTGCAGTGTATGACGAGTATTTAAGCTCAAATTGGCAGGATCAAGTATAGTTTTTGTGCAAATTATACTAAAAAAAATGGAATAAATTATTTATTTAATATAGTTTTTTCCTTGTAATTATTGTTTTTTTCAAGTAATATATTTCCTATAAAGACAGTTGTTCGCGACAGACGGACAAAATGAAAAATGATTAAGGGAGATAGAAAAATGAGCGATAAACTTAAAGTAGGTATTCTTGGTGGAACTGGAATGGTTGGACAGAGATTCATTTCTCTTCTTGAGAATCATCCTTGGTTTGAGGTGACAACAATTGCAGCCAGCCCAAGAAGTGCAGGAAAGACATATGAAGAAGCTGTTGGTGGACGTTGGAAAATGACAACACCAATGCCAGAAGCTGTAAAGAATATCGTTGTAATGAACGTAAACGAAGTTGAGAAGGTTGCTTCAGAAGTAGATTTTGTATTCTCTGCAGTTGATATGTCAAAGGACGAGATTAAAGCTATCGAGGAGGCTTACGCTAAGACAGAGACTCCTGTAGTTTCAAATAACAGTGCTCACAGGTGGACTCCAGATGTACCAATGGTTGTTCCAGAAATCAACCCACAGCACATGGATGTCATCAAATATCAGAGAGAGCGTCTTGGCACAACAAGAGGATTCGTTGCAGTTAAACCTAACTGTTCAATTCAGTCATATGCTCCAGTTCTTACAGCTTGGAAAGAGTTCGAGCCATATGAGGTAGTTGTATCAACATACCAGGCTATTTCAGGTGCAGGAAAGACTTTCAAAGACTGGCCAGAGATGGTAGAGAACATTATTCCATATATCGGTGGTGAGGAAGAGAAATCTGAGAAAGAACCACTTAGAGTATGGGGACATATTGATGATGAGAAGAAGGAAATCGTTCCAGCTACTTCTCCAGTAATCACAGCTCAGTGTATCCGTGTTCCAGTTCTTAACGGACATACAGCTTCTGTATTTGTTAAGTTCAAAAAACAGCCTACAAAAGAGCAGCTTATCAAAGCTCTTGTTGATTACAGTGGTGTACCACAGGAACTTAAGCTCCCAAGTGCTCCAACACAGTTTATCCAGTACCTTGAGGAGGATAATCGTCCACAGGTTCAGTTAGACGTTGATTACGAAAAAGGAATGGGAATCTCAGTCGGAAGACTTAGAGAGGATACAGTTTACGATTGGAAATTCGTTGGACTTTCACACAACACAGTACGTGGTGCTGCAGGTGGAGCAGTTCTTTGTGCAGAGCTTCTTAAAGCACAGGGATATATCACAAAAAAATAAAAAATATTTTAAATTTTACTTAACAAGGATGCGTAAGCATCCTTGTTTTTGTGTTAAATTGTGATATAATATTTCTCAGTCACATATTTTGGAGGAATTTATGGAAGCAAAGAAAACAGATTTAGAAAGACTTGAAAAATTATACAGAAAGACCGGCAATCAGCTGATTGTTTTATATGGTAGAAGGGGATGCCAGAAGGAACAGCTGATTCGTGAATTCTGCGAGGACAAGAAGCATTTTTACTATCGTTGTCGTCAGGCATCAAATCAGGATCAGATTGAAATGATGGGAAGGGAAATAGAAGCTCAATTTGATGTAAAGATTACAAAACATACTTATGATGAATATTTCAGAAGAATTAAATCTGGGGATCCTTCGAAGCTTGTTGTTGTAATTGATGAGGCACAATATGCGGCAAAGAAGGATCAGGATTTTGTTGATGCAATTATTAACCTTAGAAAGCATAAACTCTATCCAGGACCTGTTATGATAATTCTTGCTACTTCATCAACTGTATGGGCTACTTCAGAAGCAACTGATATTTTCAAGGAAAAAGTTATGATAGAGCAGCTTAATTTTCTTGAGGTGGTTAGAACGTTTGAGACACTTCCAGTATCAGAAGCAATAAAGGTATATGGAGTAATTGGAGGAGTTCCGGATTATCTTGAAAAATGGAATGAGAAATTAAGTTTTAAAGAGAATGTATGCAGATTGATTTTAAGCAGAAGCGGAGCTCTTTTTGAGGAAGCGGAAAATGTAATTTCAGCAGAGCTTCGAGAACTTTCTGTATACAGTACAATTCTTTCTACTATTGCAAGAGGTCAGAATAAGTTAAATGATTTATTCCATGAGACTGGTTTCTCACGTGCAAAAATTAGTGTTTATATGAAAAATCTTGCCAACTTTAACATTGTAGAGAAATTAGTTTCTTTTGAAACTGGTGGATGGGATAATGCGAAAAAAGGTGTATATCAGATAAAAGATACATTTGTAAATTTCTGGTTCAAATTCGTGTACCCAAATCTCTCTGATTTATATATTCTTTCACCGGAGGATTTTTACGACAAATACATAGAAGATTATCTGGATGAATATCTTGAGAGATATTTTAGAAATGTCTGCATGGAATACCTTACAATTTTGAATCAGATGGGACAGCTTCCATTCAAGATCACAAAAGTTGGAACATGGGTTGGAAAAACAGGAAACATTGATATTATTGCACAGAGTGAAGATAGAAGAAATGTCATTGGATTTTGTAACTGGAATAAGCCTATGATGACAATGGAGATGTGTGAGCAAATGGCTACTGCTATGGAAAAAGCCAGACTTTCTTCAGATAATTATTATCTGTTCTCAGCTACAGCATTCGAGCCGGCGCTTGAGAAATATGTAACGCTTGATCCGCGTTTTAAACTGATCAACATGAATGAATTATAATATGGGGAATATATGGGCAAATCGTTAATTATCACTGAGAAACCTTCAGTTGCACAGGAATTTGCAAAGGTATTGCATGTATCTGGCAGAAATGATGGTTACATAGAGAATCAGGATTATGTCATCAGCTGGTGCGTAGGACACCTTGTTGGATTGGTTTATCCTGAATCTTATGATATGAAATATAAAAAATGGAAACTTGAGGACCTTCCATTTTTACCAAAGGAATATAAATACGACGTTATAAAGGACGTTGAGAAACAATACAATATCGTTCACGGACTTCTTCAAAGAGAGGATATTGATAGAGTTTACTGGGCTGGTGATGCCGGAAAAGAAGGACAGACAATCGAAGAAAATATTCGAAATTTTGGCGGAGTTCGAGAGGGCATGGAAGAGCTTAGGGTATGGATTGACTCACAGACTGAGGAAGAGATTCTAAGAGGAATTAGAGAAGCCAAGCCTATGTCAGAGTACGCAAATCTTGGAAAGTCAGGAATAATGCGTACAATCGAAGATTATGCCATGGGAATCAATTTTTCCCGTGTCATGTCTGTTAAATATGGAAATCTTATAAATAATGCAGCTGGCACGAATTCGTATACAGCTATTGCCGTAGGTCGAGTAATGACCTGCGTTCTTGGTATGGTTGTAATACGTGAAAGAGAAATTCGAAATTTCAAAGAAACTCCATTTTACAGAGTGATTGGAAAATTTACGGATGCAAATATTGAGGCTGAATGGAAGTCTATAGAAGGTTCAAAATACTTTGAGTCGCCTCTTTTATATAAAGAAAATGGATTTAAAGAGGAAAAAGATGCACTAGCTTTGATTGATGAATTAAATGGCAAAAAGGCCATTGTAAAATCAATAGAGAAAAATATCTCTAGAAAGAGAGCTCCTTTACTTTTCAATCTTGCTGAGTTACAGGCTGAATGCTCTAAGAAATTCAAAATCAGTCCGGACGAGACTCTTCAGGTAGCGCAGGACCTGTATGAGAAAAAACTAACAACATATCCACGAACTGATGCGAGAGTGCTCTCATCAGCTGTTGCTAAGGAGATATCCAAGAATATCAGCAGATTAAAGGGATTCGAGCCTACAGCGGAATTTGTAGATAATATAATGAAGAACAGGCTTTATTCCAATATTGCAAACACGCAATATACGGATGACAGCAAGGTTACAGACCATTATGCAATTATCCCGACAGGTCAGCTGACAGAGCTTAACTCACTAAATTCTCTTCAACGTGCAGTGTTTGAGCTAATCGTTAGAAGATTTTTAAGTATTTTTTATCCACCGGCAGAATATGAGAATGTTAAGCTTGTGGTTAACGTTGAAAAAGAAAGCTTCTTCTCATCAGCGAAAGTACTAAAGTCAGAGGGATTCCTTGCTGTTGCGACTCCACCAAAAAAGAAAAGCTTTGCTGAGGAAAACGCAAGGATTTTAGGCGGCAACAATCCGGAGTCTGATGATGTGGAAAATAAATCAGATGATGATGAGATAGCGGTAAATCCAAAAGTACTTTTAGAACTGGCTGAGCGAATAAAGACTGGTGACGAAATAAGTGTTGGTGGATTTTCTATAAAATTCGGAAAGACATCTCCACCAAAGCGATACACATCAGGTTCTATGGTCCTTGCAATGGAAAATGCAGGTCAGTTAATAGAAGAGGAAGAACTTCGTGAGCAGATAAAAGGTTCAGGAATTGGAACATCTGCTACACGTGCGGAAATAATAAATAAACTCGTCAGAATTCATTATCTGAATCTAAACAAGAAGACGCAGATTTTAACTCCTGAAAATCTTGGAGAGATGGTATTTGAAGTGGTTTATATGACAGTGCCGGCTCTTCTTAACCCTAAAATGACTGCAAACTGGGAAAAAGGTTTAGATGGAATCACAAGGGGAACAGTTGATTTTTGGGAATACAGAGAAAAACTTGAGAATTTTATCCGAACTGAGACGGAAAAGATGATTGGCCAGAATCTGAGAATGGAACTTGCGGATAGAATTAGCAATTTTGCAGGAAAAAATGCAAAAGGTGCAGGTGCACGACGGAAAATTGGCACTAAATGCCCAGTGTGTGGTGGAGAAATAGTCACAGTGCCATTTGGTTATGGTTGTAGTAACTACAAAGCAGACAAAACTGGTTGCAATTTCATCATAGGCGAGATTTCAGGAATGATAATCCCGGAGGAACAGGTTAAAAAACTCATCGAAGAGGGGCGAACTGATACTATTCGAGGCTTCAAATCAAGAGCTGGAAAGAAGTTTGACGCATGCCTGAAGCTCAACAAAGACGAGGAAACAGGAAAAGTATCAGCAACCTTTGATTTTGAAAATGTAGAGCCACTGAAAATAGAAGGAATAATATGTCCGGATTGTGGTGGTGAAATCTATATAACTCCGTATGGATACAGATGTGCCAACCTTGACAGAAATTCAGAAAATGGATGTCATTTTTCTGTTGGAAAAATTGCAGACAAGGCTCTATCACAGGCTCAGTTTATTGAGCTGCTTGCCAATGGCAGGACAGAGACTATTCGAGGCTTTAAATCAAAGAATGGAAATAAATTCGATGCTTGTCTTGTATTGAAAAAGGATGAAAACAATAGAAGCACAATATCTTTTGATTTTGATAATGTAGAAGACGATATTGTAAAAGATGTTGCCTGTCCTTGTTGTAATGGTCAAATTAAAAAAACGACATTTGGATATGGATGTGTTAATTACAAGGGAAATGAACCGGGAAGCTGTAGATTTTCAATTGGTCAGATTGCTGGGAAAACACTTACAGTTTCAAATGTTAAGCAGCTATTAACAGAAAACAGAACTGAGACAATCAGAGGCTTTAAGTCAAAAAGTGGCAAGAAATTTGATGCCTGTCTGATTTTACAGAAGAATGAAGATGGAACAGCGAGTATCAATTTTGATTTTGATAATGTAGAAGCAAAGAAGGTTGCTGATGTCAAATGCCCACTTTGTGATGGAGATATCGTTGTTACTCAGTTTGGTTTTGGCTGTGCAAACTATAATAAAGCTGATGAAAACAGTTGTCGTTTTTCAATAGGAAAGATGGCTGGTAAAGCATTTAATGAAGCGCAGGTTAAACAGCTGCTTACAGATGGTATCACAGAGACCATGCGAGGATTTAAGTCAAAAAGCGGCAAGAAATTTGATGCCAGAGTAGCACTTGCCAAAGACGAAGAAGGAAAAGTCACCGGACTTAAATTTGATTTCGATAACTTAGAAGCAAAAACTGTAAAAGACGTCAGATGTCCAAAGTGCGGCGGAGCAATTGTTGTGGCTCCTTTCGGATTTGTCTGCGAAAACAATAAAAAGGATGATCCTGAAAGCTGTCGCTTTATGGTGGGAAAAGTTGCCGGCGTAAAAATCAAGGAGTCTGTATTAAAAGAGCTTCTTGTGAGAAAGAAAACAGATGTGATAACAGGCTTTATTGCCAAGACAGGAATGAAATTTGATGCGCCTCTGAAACTCACTGAGGAAGGTGATATCACTTTTGATTTCCCTGAAAAACCAAAGCCGGTTGAATCAAATCTCCTCTGTCCAAAATGTGGCAAGAAGATGATGAAAACCCAGTGGAAATATGAATGTGAGTGCGGCTTTAATATCTGGCATACAATAGCAAAAGTAGAACTGTCGGAGGAAATCCTGACAGAACTTTTTACAACCGGAAAAACAAAAAACAAAGTCTTAGGATTTACATCAAAAGCAGGAAATGTCTTTGATACCTGTCTTAAATTTGAAAATGACCAGATAAGCTTTGATTTTGATAATCCGGGAGAAGACTCTAATGATAATTCTGGAAAAGAATCTGAGGCAATTGATTTTTCATCGATTGATTCTGCTGAGATGGATGAGATTAGTAAGCAAATTCAACAAAATATATCAGAAGAAAAAGAATCAAGTGAGCACGATGAATATCTGGATGTAGCATCAATGCTTGCAGATGAAGAGGCGATGGAAATGGCTTCAGATATCTCAGACAATGATATGGCGGCAGCATATGCTTTGTTTGAAGAATAGAAAATAAAAGAAATGGGAGACGATAGATAATGGAAAACGCAAAAATCTCTAATCTTTATGATTTAAATGAGACTATAGCAAAAGATTACCTGGCACAATTTGAATATCCTTGGGAAGCCTTAGCAGGAATAAGCGATTATATCAAGGAAATTGGACCAACACTTGATCCTGAAATATATGAACAAAGAGGTGAGGATATCTGGGTTGCAAAGAGTGCAACGGTGTTTGAAAGTGCATATCTTCATGGACCACTTATCATTTGTGAGGACGCTGAAGTCAGACATTGTGCATTCATAAGAGGAAGTGCAATCGTTGGAAAGGGGTCCGTTGTAGGAAATTCTACAGAGTTAAAGAATGTGATTATTTTTAATAGTGTTCAGGTGCCTCATTATAACTATGTAGGTGATTCTATTTTGGGATACAAATCACACATGGGTGCAGGTTCAATCACTTCAAATGTTAAGTCTGACAAGACATTGGTAGAAGTAAAGGATATTTATGATACTAAGGAAACTATTGCAACCGGAAGAAAGAAATTTGGTGCAATGCTTGGGGATTATGTTGAGGTAGGATGCAACTCTGTATTAAATCCAGGGACTGTAATAGGAAGAAACTCTAATATTTATCCTGTATCAAGGGTGAGGGGAGTGATTCCAGCCAATTCAATTTTCAAAGATAAGGATAATGTTGTATTTAAACACTAGACTTATTGACAAAAAAATGCAATAATAGCATGTGGGAATGTTAAAACTCTAACGATGTTTTAATATAAGACAATCTAATAACGAAAGGAGTCTTAAAATGATTTACACTAAGGAAGTCGAAAACATGTGTCCAATCGCTAAGGGCGCAAAACATGATCCAGCTCCTATCCCAGAAGAGGGTAAGTGGGTACACTCAAAAAAAATTGAGGATATTTCAGGATTTACACACGGAGTAGGCTGGTGCGCTCCACAGCAGGGTGCTTGCAAGCTTTCTCTTAACGTAAAAGAAGGAATTATCGAAGAAGCATTAGTAGAGACAATCGGATGTTCAGGAATGACACATTCAGCAGCTATGGCAGCTGAGATTCTTCAGGGAAAAACAATCCTTGAGGCATTGAACACAGATTTAGTTTGTGATGCTATCAACACAGCAATGAGAGAATTATTCTTACAGATCGTATACGGACGTACACAGTCTGCATTCTCTGATGATGGTCTTGCAATCGGTGCTGGACTTGAAGATTTAGGAAAGGGACTTCGCTCACAGGTTGGTACAATGTACGCAACAAAAGAAAAAGGAGTTCGTTACCTTGAAATGGCAGAGGGTTATGTAACAGGAATAGCTCTTGATGAGAATAACGAAGTTATCGGATACCAGTTCGTTTCTCTTGGAAAAATGACTGATTTCATTAAGAAGGGTGATGACGCTAACACAGCTTGGGAGAAAGCTTCCGGATCATACGGACGTGTTACACCAGAGCAGGGTGCTGTTAAGATCATCGATCCAAGAAAAGAGTAATTAGAAAGGAGAACTGAAATGGCTTTATTTGAATCATATGAAAGAAGAATTGACCAGATCAATGCTGTATTAAACAGCTATGGTATCAGCTCAATCGAAGAAGCTGAGAAAATCACAAAGGACGCTGGACTTAATGTTTATGACATGATTAAAGGAATCCAGCCAATTTGTTTCGAGAATGCATGTTGGGCTTACATCGTAGGTGCAGCAATCGCTATCAAGAAAGATTGTAGAAGAGCTGCTGATGCTGCCGCTGCAATCGGAGAGGGACTTCAGTCTTTCTGTATTCCAGGATCAGTTGCTGACCACCGTAAAGTAGGTTTAGGACATGGAAACCTTGGAAAAATGTTACTTGAAGAGGAGACAGAGTGCTTCTGCTTCTTAGCTGGACATGAGTCTTTTGCAGCTGCTGAAGGTGCAATCGGAATCGCAGAGAAAGCTAACAAAGTTCGTCAGAAACCACTTCGTGTTATCCTTAACGGACTTGGAAAAGATGCTGCTCAGATTATTTCACGTATCAACGGATTTACATTTGTTGAGACAAAGTACGATTATAAGACAGCTACACTTAATACAGTATATGAGAAAGCATACTCAGATGGACTTCGTGCAACAGTAAAATGTTACGGAGCTGACGATGTTCAGGAAGGTGTTGCAATCATGCACAAGGAGAATGTTGGTGTATCTATCACAGGTAACTCAACAAACCCTACACGTTTCCAGCATCCAGTAGCAGGTACATACAAAAAAGAATGTATCGAGCAGGGTAAAAAATACTTCTCAGTAGCTTCAGGTGGTGGTACAGGACGTACACTTCACCCAGATAACATGGCTGCAGGACCAGCTTCATACGGAATGACAGATACTTTAGGACGTATGCACTCAGATGCACAGTTCGCAGGATCTTCATCAGTTCCAGCTCACGTAGAGATGATGGGACTTATCGGTGCTGGTAACAACCCAATGGTTGGTATGACAGTAGCAGTTGCAGTTTCTGTGGAAGAAGCAGCAGATGCTGGTAAATTCTAAGAAAACGTTGATTTTACTGCATACTTCGTATTGAATAGACGTGCTGAAACGGGCTGAAAAGTAGTGTGTTTGACTTTATAAGTCATGCGTAAGTCACACAGTGAGTCATATAAAACCCTGTGTCATACGGAATCGCACCGTTTCAGTACACATTTCAAAATTAGTCATACAGTGGGTACGAATCAAATTTGCAAGGCAAATATTTAATAGTCTAAAAACTATGGTATTACCATGTGAAATTGAATTTTAGTACACCTGCATCTAGTTTAGAAAGTGTCAATCAAGGTATGAGAAAATTAAGGTAAAAATAAAGCTCTAGTATATCTTAAGTAATGATTTATTTCTTTTACGGGATATACTGGAGTTTTTTATTTTTAAAACTCCTACATAAGCGTGAAGAAGTAAGTTAAATAATTTAGTCTGTAGGAGGATTTATATGAGTAGTAACAAAAGAATTTTAGGTAATGGCTCAGGTAGTATTTCTGAGGTCAAAGACAAAAAGGGGAAAAGTAAGTATAGGGTACGAGTTACTGTCAGTACATCTATAGACCCAGAAACAGGTAAGGCAAAGCAAACACAAAAGTCTTTAGGTGTATTTAAGACAAGGAAAGAGGCACAAGAGGTTTTAGCAGAGTATTGGAAGAGTCCTTATGATTTAACTAGTAAGGTACATACATTCGCTGATTTGTATGAAGAATGGTCTAAAGCATATTTTGAGAAAATAACAGAGTCAGCAAGACGTACTGTAGAAAGCTCGTATGCATATTGTGAGGCAATAAAGCCAGTTGATATCAAAACGTTTTCTATCGGGGTACTTAAAGAACACGTAAAGACTTGTTGGAGATATGATGCAGAAGGTTTCAAGAAAGTAGGAACACCTAATACTCAGGCAAGAGTAAAGAGTTTGCTAAATCTGATGTTTGATTATGCAGTAGAATATAATTTGATGCAAAAAAATCTTGCACGAGAGTTTAAGATTGGTGATGATACATTGAAAGCTATCAAGAAGAATAAAAAGCATAAGAAGGCTTTTAGTGAAGATAATATCAAGGATTTCTGGTCAGGTATAAGTGCTGTATCATTCACTGATATGCTTTTGATTGGAAATTATACTGGTTTTAGACCACAAGAATTAGCTACAATTCCAGTTAATCGAGTACATTTCATCAATGCTGATGGAGTAGAGGTAAATCCTATTGTGGAAGGTTCAGTCATCTATGAAGCACTTCAGGAGAAGTATGAAGATGGTATAGATGAGTTAGTTGAGTATTTAAAGGATAAAGATTTCATTTGCTGGGGTATGAAAACCGAGGCTGGAGATAATAGAGTTGTGCCTATTCTACCGAAGATAAAGCCTTTTGTTGAAAGTTATTATTCTTCAGCAACTAAGTTTTTTGAGTCAGATTTATTATTTAACAATAGTAAAGGACAACAGGGTACAAAGATGACCTACGATAAGTTTCGTGGAATGTTTAAGACAATGATGAATTATTATAGGTTGACTGGATTCACACCTCATTGTATTCGAGTAACGTTCATCACACGAGCAAGGAGAGAGTTTAACTTTGATAATTTAGCTTTACAAACAATAGTAGGTCATGCACCAGACGATAATTCCCTTTTAGAGAGTACCTACACATACCGCACACCATTGGATATAGTAAGTAGTGCATTTGAGGAAATTAAGAAAATGAAATACTAATTGGGGTACTAACAGGACTGATTTCTATTTGAGTCAGTTCTGTTTTTTAATATCAATCTTTTATAAGAATCTTTTCTGGTCATCGATATTAAATTATATTTTTCATCTCGGTTAGAGTGGCGAAAAATATAATTATTGAAAGGACGATGCAATATGAAAAAGTTGTTATTAAAGATTTTAGTTATTTTGGTGATGTTAGGTAGTTTTAGTACTGATACAGTATCAGCAGCTAACAATAATGCAAATATTATTACTGAGAAGGATAATTCAAAGACTGTATCAAAGTCTAGTAATAAGTCAATTATTATTGCTGAGAAAGGTACTTCAAAGGCTGTATTAAAACAGGTAAAGAAAGATTACAAATTACTTCCAGATTATATCAAAGATTATTTAAAGAAAGAAGGTTGGAAGATTGTAATATCTAAGGAGAGCTTACAGGATAGATTTAATTATGATTTTGGTATCCTTGCATTAACACATTATGAGTATAAGACTATTTATATTTCAAGCTGTGATGGTGATATAGAGCATTCTCTGATACATGAGGCAGGTCATGTATTAGATTATATGAACTATCTTAAGTACAGGGATTCAAAGAGATTTGACAAAATACGCAAAAAAGAGGGTAAGAAACTTCGTAAGTTCCATTATACAAGTGAGAAATGTATAACTACGACAAAAGAGTACTTCGCAGAAAGTTTTCAGCAGTATATAGTTAACCCAAAAGCTTTGAAGAAGAATTGCCCACAAACATATAAGTATATGTCTGAGGTATTAAGAAGTAACAGTAAGAGAGCAAAGAGCAATAAATAAATTTCTCAAATTATCGGGGTACTGCATACCACAAATAAATATCAAGCTATAGCCAGTTATCATTCAAGATAGCTGGCTTTTTTAGCGATACAGAAGGATTAAGAAATATTGGTATGTCTGAAGAAGAAATATCCCAGTATGAGTTACCACGAAAGGCACCTCAAATTGTACCTGTAGAGTTTTGGGATTTTGGTAGTTATTTTAGCCATTGAAAGTTTGTAGGAGTATCGTAATTAAAAGCTGATTTTTTCTTGGAATGCTGATAGATGAATTTTGCAAAACTAATTATTATCGGGGTACTAATACTGAAAATATAAAAGTCCAATATCAAAACGGACTTTTTCTAGTAGTAAAATCGTAATTTCCTAGGAAAATTCCCACGACTTTTAGTTTTGAAATGGGAAAATTCAGTTGCAAATTAGTATTTCTTTTAGAAAAATTCTCACAACTTTTAGTTTTGAAATGGGAATTTTTTAAGATGATTCCCAAGCTGATTAATATAAAAATATTACATCAAACGGCATGAATACTGCCATTTTTGAAACTTATATAAACCAGTATCAAAAGAAAGGTGAGTAAATTCTATGAAAGAAATAATAAATTTTTTACAAACAATAGTTGATGGCTCAGTAGATGTGGATGCCAAAACAAGGTATGAAGCATCAAAGGCTATAGAGTGCCTACAGAATGCTGAAGAGATTCAAAAACTTAAGGACGATATTGGTGCATTCACAAAACCTTACTCAATAAATGGGGTACTACAAAATGGAGTATCAAGTTTTGGTGACTATATCGTAACAACTCCATCGTGGTATATAAATGAATACAAACATTTAGAAAAAGAAGTCAAAGAACTTAGGAAGAGACAGAGTACATTCACTGATTCAATTATGAATGCCAGCGTTAGTACTCAGTTAAGAAATCTTAGAGCTGAAAACGAGAAGTTAAAAGAGAGTGTATTACTAGCAGAGAAACGTTATAAGAAAGCTGAAAGTTTACTTAACAGGCAGAAGTGTGAAAACGTAGTAAATAACGAAAGGGCTACAGCAGAAGAGATAATTGATTCAATAAATAACGCACAGTTAGTTCCACAGTCAACCAGCCAGCCAGTACCATCAGGCGAGAAGTCTTATTTAGGTAAATATAAATTGGTAAAAGCTGAATTAAATAGTACTAAGAGGGAGCTGGAAAGGTAATTAATGCGATTCGTAGTGGTTTCACTCTGGATGGGGTAAAAGTAAGACCGAATCCAAGGATTGCAACGATATGTATTGTTGAAAGTTGTCTGGGGTTACGTCTAGGAGATGTATTGAAACTGAGAATGACGGATTTTATTTATGACTCAGGTAGGTGGAGATTAGATATCAAAGAACAGAAAACTGGAAAATCAAGAACGTTCACAGTACCAGAGGAAATATATAATTTCATTCAGAGCTGGGCTTACAATAATAATATAAATAAGAAAGCAAAGTTGTTTGATGTATGCGAGAGACAGGTTGAGTTACATCTTAATAAGGCTCTCAAATATACAGGTATCCCAGTTGGTTCTCATGGTTCACATTCTTTTCGTAAGATGTTTGCCACCTCTATCTATAATGAAAATAATCATGATATCGAATTGGTTAGAATTTTACTGCAGCATAGTAGTGTAAATATCAGTCAAAGGTATCTAGGGGTATCTCAGGAGCGAGTGGAACAGGCAATAGAAAAGACAGTAACCAATCTGATTTAATTATTTTCAAGGAGTGATGTATATGAGTGAGAATTTGGTAACTGAAATTAAAAATTTTTGCGACCAAGAAAATTTATCATTTTCTGATGATACAGCTTATGATGATAATATCTATTTATCCTGCGTAGCCATCTTAACAATTAATCCATTTGAAATCTTAGTGAAGCTAACAGAGTATCTTATCAACGTTGGGTACGAGAATGTAAGTAGCTTATTGAAATTAGTTGATTACAAATCTGATGGTTGCTTAGGTAAATTGTATCTCTTGAACATTTCAAAAAATTCTTTAGATAGTTTTGCCAACACGAATATTTCTAGACCAGCATAGGTTTGATTATGATTTTTTTAATTGTAGTAATTTAAAATATTAATGGGGTACTAGTTTGATAAGTAAATATTCCAATCTGAGTAAAAACTACCTATTTATAATATTCACATAAATCAAAAGAAGTGAAACTTAGGACTGATTATATTATTTATCAGCCCTAAGTTTTTCTTTTTTACTAGGTATGTGTATATTTCGCTCATACAGTTGTAAATTCAACAGAGCTGAAAGTACTGGCTTCAAAAATAGTGAAACTCGAAAGGAGAGATAGAATATGAGTGAACAAAGAACATATACCTTATCGGAGGTATCAGAATGCTTGCATATAGGTAAGACAACTCTTAGAAGTTATGTTAGTAAAGGAATTTTACCAGTAACTGGGGTAGGTTCTTACAGACAGATGCTTTTTTCAGATGATGATATAAAGAGTATGCTGAAACAAGTAAGAGACAACGAGCAGTATCAAGATGGAGTTGAGTGTTTCTCTATAGAAGAAAAATACTTAACATCCAAGGAAGTAGCAGGTTATATTGGAGTATCCCAGTCAACAGTAATAAGTTACTGTAATAAAGGTATACTTAAGCCAGACTTTATAGCACCAAGTGGTACTAAGCGTTTTAGCAGTAGTAATATTTCAGACTTTATTAAGTCGCTACAGCCTGTGGATGGAGGTGCTGAGTAATGTATTATTTACAGACATTTTATAATAAGTGCAAAAAGATATATTTCAAAATAGCAGATACAGAAGATGGGGTAGTCGAAACCTATACCAAAGAGCAAGTAGTAGACTTCCTTAAGAAAGGGATTGATATTAAAGGTATCTATTTAAAACCGACAGAGGAGTTATTTTATCATGTTATTAAGCTGGAGAATTTTAGTGACCCAGATAAGATAGCGAAGATAATTCCTTGGGATTATGGTGATATAGCCATGATAATTCGTTATAAAGCCGAGGATAATCTCGATGTAATGCTGGAGAATGGAGCAATCATTAAGAAGACTCGTATTCCAAATACAAAATATTTACCAAGTGGTATCGAAATGGAGGTAAATAAGCTTCAGGATATGGTAGATGCATTAAGGCTTGCCAGTAGAGCAAAGAAGAGTACTTTTACTTTTACAGAAACACAAGAGTTACTTCGTGTGTCTGGTAAGGTTTTGATGGAGTGGTATCAAGCTGGTTTAATTGGTTCTTTTCGTTATGGGGTATGGCAGAGATACTTCCAAGTAACCAATGAGCCAATGTTTTCAACTAAGGATATCTATGAATTTCTAAGCAAGGAGTATTGTCGCATTAAACAGGTTGGTTGTTATACAAAAGAGCAATTGCTAAGAACCATGCAGATAGAGTGTGGTATTAGTGACAAAGTTTTCCTTGATAGAATAGATAGATTTATTCCAGCCATTACAAATTCAGATGGCAGACAATATTACTCACAACTTCAATTGGATTTCCTTAAGGTTATGTATCGTAGAAAAGGAACTATATAATAGGAAGTAATAGTATTTTAAACGATATTTTGTAAGCGTCTAATTTCAGGGTGTATCTAAAAATATTATTGGAATCCTCATTGCTAGGATTCCGATAAGCTAACATTTTACTCTGTTTTATTGCTACATTGTTGCTGAACTATTTCATTCCATGGTGCTAGAGAGTCTA
>JBGVHH010000140.1:0-12628 GCA_045122195.1 Agathobacter sp. | reverse complement strand
TAGTTCAATGGTAGAACACTAGCCTTCCAAGCTAGATACGTGGGTTCGATTCCCATCACCCGCTTTTCTGTCTTTTATACAGATGATTCGTGTGTGTAGCTCAGCTGGATAGAGCACTTGGCTACGGACCAAGGTGTCGGGGGTTCGAATCCTCTCACGCACGCTATATGTGTCCATAGCTCAGCTGGATAGAGCACCGGCCTTCTAAGCCGGGTGTCGGGGGTTCGAATCCCTTTGGGCACATTATAAAATTTAATGGTGGGTATAGCGCAGTTGGTTAGCGCGCCAGATTGTGGCTCTGGAGGCCCAGGGTTCGAATCCCTGTATCCACCCTAGTAGGCGCCACTAGCTCATTTGGTAGAGCACCTGACTCTTAATCAGGGTGTGCGGGGTTCGAGCCCCCGGTGGCGCATTATGCAGAGGTATCGAAGTGGTCATAACGAGGCGGTCTTGAAAACCGTTTGTCCGCAAGGGCGCGTGGGTTCGAATCCCACCCTCTGCGTTAACTTAATATGGTGACTTAGCCAAGTGGTAAGGCCCCGGTCTGCAACACCGTCATCGCCGGTTCAAATCCGGCAGTCACCTTTATTTTTAAGTCTGAACATTAGGTTCAGGCTTTTTTGTTTTGTATTGATAAAAGACATTAAGCAGGTCTTTTATTTAAAATTTTGTCATTCATGATATGTGGAGAATGTATTGAGAGGATAAAGAGGAGTAATTGCTGAGAATGTAGGTGAAAAACTGTTGTTAAGGGGGAATTCTTCATTTTTTGAGAAGAGAGAGCAAATTACTTAATAGTATTTTAGTGCACGCGTTTAAAGAATTAGATGGTTGTAGTGGGAATTAAGATTGTTGTTTATGAGTTAAATGGCGAAGAACCTAGTATTTAATTGTAGTGGGAATTAAGATTGTTGTTTGTGAGTGGAAAATAGTTTTTTTAATGAAAATGGTTAGGTAAATATCGAGAAATCTAATTTGATTTAGGGTGTTTTGGGTAGGATGTAGTGAAATTGATATTTTTTATTATAGAACTAAGGTAAAATTGAGAGGGTTTATTTACAGATTTTGGTAAAGTGTTTATTTTACCAAAGTGGAGTAAATGTTATAATGTCTTATATTGGGTTATAGAAATGGGAAAGGAGAAGGTTAATGGATTTGGATATTAATGTGTGTAATGATTATGAAATGGGGATGCAGTTAAAGAGAAAGATTATGACAAAATTTCCTCAATTACAGTTTGATAATGAGGAGGATGAAAATGAACTCATTAAAATCATTTTTGAGAGCTCTTTGTGTAAAAATGGATTAGAACTACATGAGGTTCTTAAAAAGTACTAATTGGGGGCGAATATAAGCTCAGAAGGCATAATGAATTAAGAGATTAATTTGGTTGAATAATATAAAATCGTTGATAGCATATGGATTGGCTAAAGAAGTAGCAATTTGTGTGTGGAAAATAGAAATACTGTCAGGTAACTGGCAGTATTTTGTTTTTATTAGGGAATGAAGTACGTTTATTGAAGGAGTTTGGAAATTAAAAAGTGGGCTGATATTAGGTGTCTTTTTTGTTTGGGGACATTTGTAATATTTGAGTTTTTAGTATGGGCTTGGATGATTAGGTTAATTTAGTGGCTTGTGGTGAATTTTGCCTGCAGTTTTAAGTTAAGAATATCTTAAGTTTTTGAATTTGAAATTGTGGTAGACTATATAAGGATTTTAAACATTAATTGATGTAATTTATGATATTAGATTAATATAATGCTTTTTTATAATTGCCTGGTGATAAGCTTAGGCATGCAAGAAATTTATGGATTTTTATGGTTTATAAATTGAAAATATTATTATAAAAGGATGTATAATTGAGATGAAGAAAAAAGTTGTTTGTTTAATGATTGTTGGAATGATGGTTGCTGTTGCATGTAGCAGTAGTAAAAGAGTTGAGAAGCAAAACAATAAGGAGACCAATGAAGCTTTAGTTAATGATAAAGCGTCGGATAACGTGATTGAAACAGAATCTGAAAACGATAAAGATAGTGAGGCTGGTACAGAGAATACAACCAGCGTTAATGAGTATGAAAAGATAGAATCTGATGATAAAGTTATAGATAAGGGTGGAGTTGTTGTTGTTGGTGATTCTGGATATGAGATTTATAATTACAGAGATGATACTGCAGGTAATTATGCTTCAGCCGTTACAGATTTAGCTGATGCATTATCAGGCAAGGCTGAGGTTTATAATATGCTTATTCCACTTAGTACAGGGATTGTGTTTCCTGATAATTTAAGGGATGAGATAAATTCGTCTGATGAGCAGAAAGCAATTAATGATATTTTTTCAAAGATGGGTGATTCTGTGAAGAAGGTCAATATTTATGATTCTTTGATGCAGCATCGTAAGGAGTATATTTATTTCAGAACAGATCATCACTGGACAGCACTTGGTGCTTATTATGCGTACGAGAAGTTTTGTGAGGAGAAGGGAATAACACCTGAAGACATAAACAGTTATCAGAAAAAGGAGTTTCCTGGATTTATTGGTTCTTTTTACAATGATACCAACGAGGAAGCTTTGAAGGCAAATCCGGATACTGTTACGGCATATGTTCCAAATGCAGATGCCAAAATGCATGTTACTCCTGCCAGCGGGGATGAGTATGATTGGGACGTCATTAATGATGTTACGAACTATAAACCTGCAATTAAGTACAGCACATTTATTGCAAGTGATAATCCTTTTACGGAAATTACGAATAATGAGTTATCGGATGGAAGCAGTTGTGTTGTTGTTAAAGAGTCATTTGGTAATGCGTTTGTTCCATTTTTGGTAGATCATTATCAAAAAATATACGTCGTTGATTATAGATACTGGAATGGAAATCTGAAGGACTTCGTAGAGAAAAACAATGTTAAAGATGTTTTATTATTAAATAATCTTTCGATGATAAGAAACCAATATCTGATAGGTCAGTTCCAAAAAGTCATTGAACCATAGAGTTATTCAGTTCCAAAAAGTCAGGATTTGCGCATGAATTTTAAAAAATAGAATGTATTACACGTGTAATACAGGTGTAATACAGGTGTAATACTATAGTAATACACGTGTATTACATTGAAAAATTACATAAAGCAATGGATTTTCAGATTCTTGCTGATAAATAATAATCTACAGATTGAGGGAAAAGATATGACCTTTGATGAATTTAAAGAAAAATACGAATTGAATTTGAATGAGCAGCAGACAAACGCTGTTAAAGAAATTGACGGGCCAACCTTGTTGCTGGCAGTTCCGGGAAGCGGTAAAACAAGTGTGTTAATATCACGACTTGGATACATGATTGAGTGCTTAGGAATAGATCCCGGCAATATTCTTACAGTAACTTATACAGTTTCTGCTACGAAGGATATGAAGAATCGATTTGAAAAATTGTTTGGAAATGAAGTTGGCTCAAATCTTGAATTTAGAACTATTAACAGTCTTAGTTATCAGATTATAAAATACTATGCAAACATCAGGCAGAAAACAATCCCGGCATTAGAACCAAATGACAGAAACATTTTAAAGATTATTTCTGATATCTATCAGACATTGCTGGATGAATATCCTACAGAAAGTGATCTTAAATCAGTGCGCGCTTATATAACATATATCAAGAATATGATGTTTGATGATGATGCAATCGCTGATTTTGATAATAGCGTAAATTATCCGGTAAAGGCGATATATGATGGCTATTGTGAATACATGAGAACGAATAACATGATGGATTATGATGACCAGATGGTTTATGCATACAATATACTGTGTCATGATTCAGATATACTTGAGTATTTCCAGAATAAGTTCAAATATATATGTGTTGATGAAGCACAGGATACTTCCAAAATCCAACATGCAATCATAGAAATTCTTGCAAAAAAAGATAAAAATATATTTATGGTTGGTGATGAAGATCAAAGTATTTATGGTTTTAGAGCAGCATATCCGGAGGCATTGCTCAACTTTGATAAAACATATGAGAATGCAAAAGTGTTACTGATGGAAGAAAACTTCAGATCAACCGGAAGCATTGTTGACTCGGCAAATCAGTTCATTAAGAAGAATACTTTTAGAAAAGACAAGAATATGATTACTAATAATGCCAAGGGCGATGAAATTCATGAAATAAAATTGAAAACAGTTCGCTCTCAATACAGTTACCTTGTAAAAGTGGCAGAAAACTGCAGAATGGAAACAGCCATTTTATACAGGGATAATGAAAGTATAATTCCATTAGTTGATTTACTTGAAAGAAAAGGCATCGACTATCAAATCAAGAACTCGGATTTAAACTTTTTTACAAACAAAGTTATAATGGACATTCGAAACATAATAGAGTTTGCGATGAATCCCAAAGATGCTTCTCTTTTCATGAGAATATATTATAAATTGGGAACTTATCTTAAAAAGGAACATGCTTTAAAGATATGTGATATCGCAGTGGACAGGGACATGAATATCCTGGACATTGCTTCAGGATTAAGCAGTATTCCGGACAATACCCGTAAAAAGTGTAAGCAGGTTCAGGCTAACCTGACTAAATTGCTGACTGAAAGAGCTGATAAAGCGTTAACAAGAATTTTAGTTAATCTTGAATACAACAGTTACATTGAACGAAATCAGATAAAAGCAAATAGTATTAATACATTGAAGTTTCTTGCAATTAATGAAAAGTCTGCTGAGTCACTTATCGCCCGACTTGATGAGCTTAATGAAATTATCAGAACAAAAGAAAACACAGACAGTAAGCTGATATTGTCAACGATTCATTCAAGCAAAGGTCTTGAGTATGAAATCGTATTTCTGCTTGATATAAGGGATGGAATTTTCCCCGAAAAACCATTTAAAGACATCAAGAATCCAACTGAGGAAGACATAAAAAAGTACGAAGAAGAACGAAGGCTTTTTTATGTAGCTGTAACAAGGGCTAAAAGGCGTGTTCACATTTTCCAGACGGACCAGAATTCAACATTTATTAATGAGCTTTTTGACAGGAAAGAAATTGACCCTGAGGAAGCCAAAGCTCTCGAGGAGAAATTTAAGGCTGAAGCAAACAGAAAAAGACCACCAAGAGATTTGCTGCGTAAAAGCAGTTATGTAGAAAAGGCTTCTGCCAAGAAAGATATATCTTTAAATTCATATGAAGACTACTGCCAGAAAATAAAAGATACCATGACGATTAATCATAAATCATTTGGAGTTGGTAAGGTTATTTCAATTGATGGTGACAAAATAGAAGTGGAATTTGCGGATAAAACAAGCAAATGCTCAATTAAATTCCTTGTTGAGCATGGATTATTAATTGATTAAAAGTTTGCGAAATAAACGTAGTTATTTTGCTAATATTAAAATACACAAATATCTAAAAAACGATATAATATAATCAGTATTAGTCGTAGTTTAGAAAAAGAAAGGAAAAAGTTATGGGAAAGAAATTGTATAGAGATACATCAAACGAAGTATTTGCAGGAGTTTGTTCAGGTCTCGCAAACTACTTTGGTATTGATGTTACAATTGTGAGATTACTTTGGGCAATCTTTACATTAGCAGGAGGCTGTGGAATTATTGCATACATTATTGCAGTATTAATCATTCCAAGTGGTCCATCATACTAAGTCGGCACATTGTATACAATAATTTGATTGAAAATCGATATCAATAAATAAAAGGGATTTATATTATCAATTCAAAGAGATAACACAGGCAGGTGTTGTCTCTTTTTTTTCAGCATTTATCAAGAGTGTAGTTCAATTCTCCGAAATATATATAAAGTATATCTATATGTAATTAGAAATGGAGCAAATGCGATGGATGAGGAAAGAAATATACTACACACCCTTACAGAATTAGAGGGTTTTATCATAAAAAGCAAACGAAAAGCCTTTTCAAAAGATAAAATAATCGTAAATGAACAAGAACTTCTAAACTATATTCTAAAACTGCGGGATGAAGCAGGTTCTTTAAAGAGAACTTCATCATCTTTCGTTCCCAAAGAAGATTTTCCGGATGATGAAAATGTAAGTGAAAATGAAAGCTTTGATTACAATGATTATAATGACTTAAAACAGTTAGAAATGTCTTTGGAGAAGCCTAAAACCAAATTAAAACAAAGGTCAGAACCAAAACTTGAAATTAGACCTAAGAATTCTAAACCAAAGCCTGAAATTAAATCTGAAAAACCTAAATTAAAGCCTGAGAAATCCTTAGCGCTTAATGTAAAACCTAAAGAATCATCAAAACCCAGGAAGCCGGCATCTTCTGGCAGGTTAAAACAAATCACGCCATCGGCTGCTGAAAGGGTTAAAATCTGGCCTTATGATATGCCAAGCCATGATGAATTTTTTATCAGAAAAGAAAAAGTCAGCAATGTTATGCTCGAATTGGGAGCTCAATATTATGATAAAGATACCTATCAATACAATGGAATGTATTTTAGATTAGATGAGATTCTTTTCAAGAAAAAACCGTTTATAGTTATAAAATACGCTGAAGATGAGGAAGATTTGGAATGTGAACTGTTTTTGGATTCCAACCCATTTCCTTATGATTTGACAGGAGATGAACTGTTTCAGACAGTAAAATCCAATATGGAAATGCTTATTAATCAATAAGTTTTTTTAAAATTAGGTCATACTTTATTTAGATATTGTTAATTTCTAAAACAAAAAAAGAACACAAATTTAAAGTATTATAACTGTGTTGAAACAAATAAAACAAATTTCTTTTCATAATTTATTTAAACTCCCTTTTATGTTGAACCGGTATAAAACCGGTTCATTTTTTTTGTCTTAAATTAAGAGAGTAACCCTTTGTTGTTATTAACAAAATCTGTAATTAACATATTTATGCATGCGTTGGCAGAGATTCCCTTTGCTTCACATGTTGCTTTAAATGCCTGATATGTTGTTTCATTAACACGCGCAGAAATGATTTTGTTCTTACCTTTTGTGCTTGAAGTGATTTTATCGATGGTCTCATTTTCTGTATGAACTGTATCTATTTTACGCTGTTCCCTGGCTTTAATCTTATCCAGTGTACTTGTCTTCTTAATCATGTCACCCATATATTAAATCTCGCTTTCTTTTTTAGATGTGTAATACACGTGTATTACAGGTGTATTACACGTGTATTACTATAGTATTACCATAGTAATACACGATATTTATTAAAAACAAATTATATTTTAGCAGCTATTTCTAAGTAAGCTTTTGAAACATCACTTTTTGGTTCTTTAATTACTGCCGGAATTCCATCAACATCTCCCTTCGATGCCGCAACAGATTCCTTAACAATTCCAAGAATTTCTCCCTGATTTTTTAATGCCGCAAGAATCTCTTTATGGTCATTAGTTGTACCTCTGTACATCGTAGGTATAATTCCTGCAATTGTAAGTTTTGGATTCATTCGCTTATTTGACTTAACTCTGTCAACGCTGTCCATTATAAGTTCAACACCTCGGTATGAAAGATAATCCGTTTTAACCGGAACTATAACTTCATCAGCCGCAACAAGTGCATTAATTACAAATGGACCAAGATTAGGAGGACAATCCAAAAACACATAATCAAATTCATATTCCTCAAAAATTTCACAAGCATCTTTTAGAAAATAATCCTTTGCATCCTGAGCATTCATATTTGCTTCTGTGTAAGAAAGATTTGGATCAGATGGCACTATAAAAAGCTTCCCATTATTGTCAAATGACTTCACCTCAAATATGGCATCCACAGGATCCTTTCTTCTGTTAAAAAGATCTACTGTACTGAATCCATCCAATCTGTCTTCCCCTGGTTCAATTCCTGCAGCAATTGTAAGGGATGCCTGAGGGTCTAAATCTACCATCAAAACTTTCTTTCCATCCAATGCTTTTGCTGTAGCAATATTGTAAGTTGTTGTTGTTTTACCGACACCACCTTTTTGATTTGCTAATGCTATAATTTTCATTTTATGCTCCTTTTTACGCTTCAATTTATGTAATACACGTGTATTACTATGGTATTACACGTGTATTACACCTGTATTACTATAGTAATACATTTTAAATTATAGATATTTATATAAGTTTAGTCAACTAAATTCATCAGACACTCCCGTTTTTTAATCTGATTTTACACCCCTATTGTGCCTGCTTTATCACTAACTTCAACACACAAAAAACCACATTCATGACAGAATGTGGTTTTATCTTGTATGTATACCTGTTATGTAATTCTTTAGTTAATTGATAATCTTGAATACTTCTTCAAAAATTCCGGAATCTTAAATTCCAGCCTATAGGCCACTGATGATTCTTGTGACTGATTCATTGCTACATCCCTTTTTGCATCTTTTGCAACATTTTTTTCACTGGTAAGGTTATTCATATGCAAATCCTCCTAAATGCGTTTTTAGTGCCTTAGTACCATATTATCATCAAATTTAGGCTTTCACAATGTAAATAACTCCCAAAAAATAACTTCGCCCAAATTTGAAAAAATCCTATTTTTGCTTATTCACCCCAAGATTTTGTGGTAAAACCTTCCCATTTGTAACAACATATGCTCTTATATTAACAGAAAAAATACACAAATCCAATATAAATTTTTAATATCAAGTTTTCTTTTTTGATTTAATCCACCTTTGATTCATCCAAAAGTCTCATTTTCATATCATAATAAGCCCTGCTCATGTCCAGATAATGTTTATGAGGATTTACAAAACGCTGTTCTTCTTCCCATATTTCCTCATCAAGCTGCTTTTGAACATAATTCTTTATGTCATCAATCTTCTTCTTCTCGTAAATACACTTGCCATTTTCAAAGATTTTCATTTGCATTTCCTTCGCATAAAAGTTTTCAAAAACCCTTATTTTCCATGGTTTGGCAGGATCAACGTAATTGTATACAGCCTCATCATTAGGATTTTCATCCTGATTTGTGATTAAATCAGCAATTGCCTTGCCGCTTTCCTTGTCATAAATACGCCATATCTTTTTAATTCCCGGATTTGTTATTTTCTCAATATTCTCCGAAATCTTTATTCTTGGAACAAACTCATTATTCTCCTCGACTGCACATATTTTGTATACAGCACCAAATACAGGATCTGATTTTGCAGTAATAAGTCTTTCTCCAACACCAAAACTGTCAATCTTTCCGCCCTGATTGATCAAAGAATCAATAGTATACTCATCCAACGAATTTGACACAATAATTTTGCAATCATTAAGACCAGCATTATCCAGCATTTTACGGACTTTTTTGGAAAGGTAAGCCAAATCACCACTATCAATTCTAATTCCCTTCAAACGCTTTCCCATTGGCTCCAAAACCTCTTTGGCGCACCTTATGGCATTAGGGATACCGGACTTTATAACATCATAAGTATCAACCAGAAGAACTGTAGAATCCGGGTAATTCATTGCGTATTGCTTAAACGCAGTAAATTCATCCTTGTAAAACATAATCCAGCTATGAGCCATGGTTCCGCTGACAGGTATGTCAAATAACTTTCCGGCCATTACAGTTGCAGTACCAACCGCTCCACCAATATAAGCAGCTCTGGCTCCATAAACTGCAGCATCCATATTATGGGCACGCCTTGCCCCAAAATCAGACACCTCTCGTCCCCTGGCAGCCTCAACAATACGCCTCGTCTTTGTAGCAATTAATGACTGATGATTAACCTGCAGCAACAAAGCAGTTTCAATAAGCTGAGCATCCAGCAAAGGAGCAATAACTGTGATCACAGGCTCGTTAGGATACATAATAGAACCTTCCGGAAAAGAATAAATATCCCCTGAAAACTTAAAATTAGCAAGATACTCCAGGAATTCCTCACCAAAAATATTAGTAGCTCTAAAATAATCAATGTCATCATCAGAGAAATGCATATTCTCAATATAATCAATAATTTGTTCTAACCCGGCAAAAATAGCATATCCGCCATTATCAGGATTCTTCCTGTAAAAAACATCAAAAGCAACCTTCTTATCCTTATCCTGGTCATAAAAATAACCATTTGCCATAGTCATTTCATAAAAATCCATAACCATGGATAAATTTCTCTTATCATGTTGTAACATCATATTTGACATAATAGCCCCTTTCTAAAAATCACTGTTATAAATCTCTATTTGACACATTTGCATCGCTTTAAGAGCCATTTCATGGCTTTCATGGTTTATTCCTGCACAACAAGCAGCATCAACTTTAATGGTCACCTCCGGGAAAAACGTCTTCAGCAATAAAGCATTTGATATTACACAAATATCAGTACAAACCCCAATCAGTTCAATTTCATCAATAACATCTCTCAATCCATCATTCTCACACTTATAAGCATCGTTACCTGCTAAGCTACCGCCTGCCATATTACTAGCTTGATTTTCAGAATCATTACTTCCTACCATCCCACTAGTTTCATACTCATAAGCATTACTGCCTGCTATCTCACTTGTTTCACACTCATAAACATCGCTGCCTGCCATCGCGCTAGATTCACACTCATAAACATCGCGGCTTGCCATCCCACTGGCTTCATACTCATAAGCATTGCTACATACTATCACGCTAGCTTCGTTCTCATAAGTATCGCTGGATTTTAAGCTACTAAGCCAGCTTACAAGCGCCTTGCACCCAAACGTTTCCTTCTCAAAAATCCTACATCCCTTTTCCAACTGAAAATCCCTCAAAGGTTCAATAAGCTGCCAGCCTTTTGTATCCCGTATACAATGTTCAACAGGAAGTCTCTTTCCCTCCTGCGTATCAAGATAGTTCTTACTATGGGTATCCATCGTAAAAACAACCTCTCCCTCAAACTGCCTAACCTTGTTTACCACACTCCCCACAATATTTATAGCATCATCATTTCTCAATGCCCCATACACGAAATCCTCTTGCATATCAACAACAACTAATACTTTATTACTCATAAATCCGCCTCCTTCAATCACCACCAAACTTAAACCCTGAATAAATTCATCCTTCCGAATATCTCATTTGTTTCCTTTAATCACCAACAAACTTAAAACACTCACTTGGTCTGGCGGAAAACTTAGTTGTCTTTTCACCAGTTGCAACAACCTTACCTGTACTAATGTATTTACGCTTAAAATCTCTTCTAAAATTTCCCGTATCAAGTTTCTGATTTAAAACCGCCTCATAAATCTTTCTAACCTCATATAAAGTAAAACACTCCCTATTCTCAACCAATTCAAAAACAATGTCTGAATTCAACAACTTATTCTTTATCTTAGCTAAACCATCTCTAAGAATTCTGTCATGGTCAAACGCCAAATCATCACAATCCAGCACCTCACCATTTCGAATATTGATAAGTTTTACACATTCTCCCCCCGCACTTTGAATTGTACTATTTGCACACTTATCATTCTTGCTAATAATTTCACTTTTAACACTTCCATTATTTCCACTATCCCCTTTAATTTCATCTCTATCATTAGTGTCATCCCCTTTAAATACATCCGCAATACTATCATCACTCCCTATTTCTTCACCTTTAAAGCTCCCTACTTTCTCCCCTTCTCCAAAACTTATTTTACATTCCTTTTTTGAGCTTGCTCCACCACACAAAACTACCTTTTCATCTTCTCTAAAGCTCGTTTTACATTTCTTTTTTCCTGTCTCTCCACTACATAAAACTACCTTTTCATCTTCTTCAGAACTCATTTTACGTTTATTTTTACCACTCTCTTTATTGTATAAAACATCTTTCTCAAGCTCATTTACATCACATCCATCTTCGAAATCCACCTCGAAAATATCTGCTTTTTTTGCATCATCTCCAGCCATTAAATTTCTAAGTGCTGCTTTAGGCACTAACGCCAAATGTGCTATCGAAATTACCCTCATACGAGGATCTCTATCGACATCTCCATACGTTCCAAACTGTTCCATAAAGAGTCCATCAAGTCCGGTTTCCTCTTTAAGTTCTCGCTTTGCCGCATCCTCTATAGACTCATTTATATCTATAAATCCACCAGGAAATGCCCAATATCCCTTGAATGGATAACCACCTCTTTGAATTAATACCAGTCCTAATTTATTATTATCCGTAATCGTAAAAATAAGCATATCTGCTGTTGCAGAATACTTTTGATACTTATCAGAATTATAATTATCCAAAAACTCACGCTCAGCATCACTTATTACTCTATCTTTCATAATTTACCTCTCTTAACCATAAGTAATATTATATAGTCAATATAACTATTTGCATATTATAATAGTCACATTGACTATATTTGTCAATAGATAAATTACATAAAAACATAAAAAAAATAAGCTTATTATAAGCTTATTTAAACGGAGAAGGAGGGATTTGAACCCTCGCGCCAGTTTCCCGACCTATACCCTTAGCAGGGGCACCTCTTCGGCCACTTGAGTACTTCTCCACATATTTGATTTACTATAGAAAAAGACGCAACATCTATAATTGCGTCTTACTTAACTTATACTTTCAAAACTTCATACAGTAAAATCCGATTTTCTTGGTCAAGCCCTCGACCTATTAGTAACAGTCAGCTCCACATGTTACCATGCTTCCACCTCTGCCCTATCAACCTTGTAGTCTTCAAGGGGTCTTACTCCC
>JBGVHH010000139.1:0-4947 GCA_045122195.1 Agathobacter sp. | reverse complement strand
CATAAATTGTTGCACTTCTTATTGTGTAGCAACTTTCTATTTCCACTGAATTGTTTTCTTGATTTACATTCTTATTTTCTATCAAATCACCAATTTTATAAAAATTACTTTCTTCACTTAAAACAATTTCTTTTTCTACACTCTGTGTATCACTTCCCTTGCCTGGATTTTTATCCGAACAACCATATAGCGATAACAATGCTATATTCATAACTAAAAATATTCCTATTATTTTTTTTCTCATTTTAACCTCTTTTTACATCAAAAATAATCTTCACCACAAAAATTATCGTGAAGATTATTACAAATTTAGTTAGCTGGAGTATACTTTCCTATACTATCAGGACTCCATACGCCCTTTATATTACCACTTACGCCACTTTTGGCAGAAGTAATATTCAATTTACACCAGTTATAACCGTCTTCTTTTATTCTATTTCTAATCCTTCTTTGCGTATTACTTGGAATAATGGCATATCCATTCACCGTCTTATTCTTATCGTCTGCCGTTTTAGAAAGCACCCAAAGATCAAATCCAGACTCATTTTTTATGTAATGTGATGTAGTATCTTCTTTTCTACGAAGACCTGTTTCAGCAGCTTTTGAAAATTCAAACCCCACCTTTTTGTTTGGTAAATCTCTATTTTTACAATTATTCGCAAAAACAGTAGATTCTGATAAAAGAATTATTCCACACATAACTAATGCAAAAATTTTTCTTTTCATTTCATTTCTCCCTTCTTCTTAATGTCATTTACAAACTCTTTCAAGCCGTCTGGTTGTTCAGGCTGATAAAACCTTATAAAACAGTAACTTGATATCATAGGAGCTAAGATCTCACTTAGTTTGCAAAACATCTTTCCAATTTTAATGTCTAGACTATTTTCCATTATGTTTCCTCCATGAAGTATGTAAATCAGCTGATATATTTATAGTATCATTTTTACAAATAAATGAATAAAACTACAGATAAACGGTCAATATTGCTACCTGAATGGTTATTTTACATATAATTATTTGCTGCATATCTACATTCTTATCGTTTATTCCCTTTTATTTTATTTACTTTTATAATATAATTATATGTGTTGTGGTCAAGTATTTTTGTAACACTACGACCTAATTTTTGCTACAGGGTTTAGATTTCCCCGTAGCGTGCCTCAAAAGGCGTTTTGTAATTATTATAAGAATGCGGACGTACATGGTTATAATGCACATACGCAAATTCTTCAACAGCAGTATAGAGTTCTTCCTCCGTATGATAATAGTGCTGATTAATCAGATCATTTTTCAATGTGTTGAAGTAACGTTCCATTGGAGCGTTATCATATGGATAACCGGCTTTACTCATACTTTGAGTTATCCCAAGGCTTTCGCAGAACTCAGTGTAGTCTTTTGAAGTATACTGGCTTCCCTGATCCGAATGTATCAAAAGCTTGCATGGTTCGATTCCCGGCTGGGAAGCGATTGCCTTTTGTAAAGTCCGTTTTGCGAGATCTGATGTGATATTTTTATCAGTAATACTTGCAACAACACTTCTGTCATGAAGGTCAATAATAGAACAGTTATAACGTTTACTGCCATCTGTAAGGAAAAGATATGTGAAATCAGTACACCATTTTTGGTTAATTTTATCAGCTGAAAAGTCCTGATTAAGTTTGTTTTCAAAAACTTTGTGTGCTGTTCCATATTCATATTTTTCTTTTCGCTTACGGGAAACAGAATACAAATGCAATTCCTTATTCATATATTTATGAACTGTCAGACGGCTTATATTATATCCAAGTCTGGTTAAATAGGCATGAATGGTTCTGTAACCGTCAACACCTCCATGAGAATGGTATATTTCACTGATTAATGATTTAATAGCATCCTTTTGATGTTGATATTCAGCTTTTCGATTTTTTAAATAATTGTAGTATGCGTTGGGGCAGATGCCGAATTTTCTCAACAGCCACCGAAGTCCGAATTCCGGACTGTATTGTTGGATAAACCGATAAGCCTCTAATCGATTTCTTTCGCAAAGAATGCCGCCGCTTTTTTTAAGAAATCATTTTCTTTTTGAAGTTCTGCTAATTGTTTTTTGAGTTTTAAGTTTTCCTTCATGTAATCATAATCGGCTTGGGCTTCTTCATTTGTCTGGCATTCATTGCGGAACTGTCTGGTCCAGTTAGAAATACTTGCATGAGATACTCCGTATTCAGCAGCAAGACTTTTGAGAGATCTTCCATCTTCAAGATGAAGACGGACAATCTTCTTTTTAAATTCAGTTTCATAGTGTTTACTCATTTGTAACATACCTCGTTTCCTCCTAAGATTATATCTTATTTGGTCGAAGTGTTACAACTAAGTTATATCACAACACATTGAGGTTAAATGCTTGTGCAAGTAAAACACCAATAATCATGCTTGATATGGTTATTGCGATGAAACCTTTTCCCTTGGCATACCAACAGATATATGCCATAAAGAATGACCCAAAAGCAATTACTATCCACATCATCATATAGGTTCTCGGTAAGAAACCCAAAATATAGTTGCAATAGAGATAGTATCCTGCCAACATACTCAAGAAGAAAAAGAATGTGTTAATAGCAGCTCTTAGTGGAGATTCGGAATACACAGAAATTATTGTTCCAAGTAAAATCCATATTGCCAACCGTCCAAAATAGTTTCCAACATCCAGTTGCTGTAATATTGCTGGAAGAATACTTGAACCAGCGCCATCTAACCATTTCTGTAATACACCAAGGAGAAGGCCTAACAAAATCACTCCTAATGTAATGGCTATCCGTCTTTTGAATGACATATTTTTACTTGGCTTTCGTATCTGTTCAAAATACACTTTGATTTTCCTCACCTCCACAAATTCAATATTTCAAACAAATTTCAGTCGAACCGGATACAATTCCAAAACGAAATGCTCTTGCTCAATACACGTGCTGGGATACGATGTCGCAATACGAAATTCCACATCACCAATTTTGTGACGATACTCGGTATCACAGTTTCCAAACGCAATGTATTGGCAACCGCAGTATTCCAACATTCCATTTTCGTCCGGCTCCAAAGGTGAGGTTTCAAAAGGTTTTTCGATGTCAATGCCCAAAGAGCCTAAATACGCAGTAACCTCCGGAAGCGCAGATTTGATTTGTAGTCTGTAATTACGACAATAGCTGCAATTGCACAATTCGGAATCGGTTATTGTAGCGTAATATTCTTTTGTCTTTGTAATATTTACATTCATTGCTCTTTACCGTATTCAACAACTACAAGAGCACAATTACGGCAGATACAAGCAGGCGCAGTTGTACCACCTAAAGGATTGTCTGCCAGTACAACATCATCCTTCCGAGGATTGATGCTTATGTGATGTTTCTTATTTGTCCAGATAATCATTTTGCCGGACTGGATCATACCGGCTTCCATTTCAGCATTACATTTAGGGCATTTCATAGGTTGCACCTCCTTGATATACTCCTTCACTTATATACTTGCAATCTGTCGCAAAAAACTACACTCAAAATGACATTTTCAAAAAATCTTTGTTTTGGCATCATCCGGGGATGTTGGCAATGGTGAAAGGAGCGCCCGCATCGTTGCTTCAAATCTCTCTGAAAATTGATGTTGGCATTGCTCCGGTTTTGGCAAGCTCTCGTTTATGGCATGAGCCAGTTCTTCCGCTGCTTGCTTCAACATTTCTTCGGATAACATATCAGTTCCCCCTTGCAATGTTTTAACTATAATAACGATGGGGGATGCCGATTTTGGACACTCTCAAAAAAATAATATAAAGATAAACGGCGAGGACTTTGTTATTCTTTCTCTGTGGTAAATTCTAAAATATCATCGACTCCACATTGGAGGGTTTTGCAAATCTTCTCAATGCTATCGAGAGAAATATACTGGTCACGCTTGATACGGGTAATGATATTGGCACTAAAACCAGCCTGTTCCATTAGCTCGGCATTTGTCATACCCTTGTCGATCAGTAAATGAAATAATTTTTTATAGGTTACAGCCATCGTAATTACCTCCTAACATGATTTACTATTATATCACGAAATCGTGAATATTTCAATTCATTGAAGCAAGATTGCACGATGATAGAACTTCAACACAGGTTGTGTAGAAGTTAAAAAGGGACTTGCACCCCATTGGAGCACAAGTCCCGTTTACAATATTCAGTTATTCTTCCATGACCTCTAACATCATTCGTGCGCCAAGCTTAAAGCCATTCTGAAAAATCAAACAGTCTGTATTGGTTTGATGCTCTCGCACACAATCGCTATATTTCTCAAACAGCTCTTTCTGCTCATCCGTCATGGTGGCTTTGAGCTTTTCTTCATTCTTGCAAATCAGCTCCAGTAGCTTCTTGTATTCTCTGCAAGAGGTTGTGTCATACTCGGTTGGTTCGATATTGCCGTACCAAAATTCTTCAAGGATTCTCATACCGCATCCTCCTCGTAGATCATTTCACGGAGGATGATTTCCTCAGCTCGGTTGCGGATGCTGTTCATAGCTCCAACCCACGCCATCTGATCGTGCTGCTTCATGCCCTCTGTCACGCCCTCAGCGGCTTTCATTTGCTCAATGATAAGTTCAAGGCGACTCTGTGCCTGCTCGTTCAAATCAGCTAAATACGTCCACAATTCACCGCTAAGGCACAGATCGTTGAATCGGATAGGGTTATGCTCCTTGATATAATCTCTGTGCATACGCCCCCACCGACCAATAGGTCTTGTTTCATCCGGCAAACGAATATCGGGAATATAGTAATCACCGCAACGAATATAGTTCAGTTCCTGCATCATATGTACCTCCAATAAGATTCAAACATTCTGTTAAAGATAGAAAAAGGCGATACCTGGTTGTGAAAACCAAGTATCGCCAATTTATCTTGTCGCACTCCTGTACGGCAGCTACCCTATGTCAGTAATGTTCTCA
>JBGVHH010000138.1:0-38984 GCA_045122195.1 Agathobacter sp. | reverse complement strand
AGTATCTTCATTTTCTTTTACCTCATACTTTTTCTATAATGAAGTGGAGCTATTCCATAAGCTTTCTTAAAAGAACGAATAAAATAACTAACATTGTAAAATCCCGATTGCATTGCAATATCCGTCACGTTATCATCTGTTGTCTCTAAAAGTCTTTTAGCATGTGTTAATCGTAAATGCATGATATAACTGGAAAACGGTAAGTGGAAATGCTGCAGGAAATATCTCGATACATATTTTCCTGACATATGGAATTCCTCTGCCAATGTTTCAAGCGTAATTTTCTCCGTATAATGCTCCTGGATATAGGCCAGTAATTTCTTCTGCTTCTGCTCACTTTCTCCCTGCGATGCTTTAATCAATACATGAGCCTTATATAACTTCTGCAGTAGCCTAATCAGATGAACTCGTGTCTCTATATGATATTCAGACAATTCAATTTCATCTGTGGAAAAATGCCTGATATTTTTATTAATCTCAATGACCTCTTTCACCTCCGAAATTAATTCCTGCCGTAAGGCACAATCCTCTATCACCTTTGGAAAAAGTAACTGGTTGCTTCTAAGTGGAAGTAACAACTTTTTCTCCAAATTGTCCATCGTTTGAAAAGAAATAAATTCCATTGGAAACAACAGGGTATAATATCTAACCCTTCCGTCAGCAGAGCCCATCAGATGAAGCTCCCTCGGATTTACAAAAAACAAATCATCTTTTGTCCCCTCAAACTCACTGTCTCCAATTTTTACCCGGAGATTCCCTTCTTCGACATATATAATTTCAACCTGCTCATGCCAATGTACCGGAACCTGAAAAGCATGATTTATATTTCTTAAATAGTATTGTTCATATGGATATTCTTTCGTTCCATGAACGATGTTTTCCTTTAATTGTGAAAGCATAACTCTCCTATATCCCTAAATTATATGCCTGCAAATTTTGAATTATAATAGTAACATCAGTCCTGTCTGCAAACCAAATCAACAAACTCAGACCAACATATTCAAATCAGCATAATTGTACCTCAAAAGTAGATATAGTGCAATTTTTAGCCGATTTTTTGCAAGAAATATCCTTTTTAATTAGATAAAATATAATAAAAATAGTTGGGAGGTTTTTGTATACATGGCTGTAGAAAGAAAAAATTTATTACAACTTTTTATTCCGATTTCACTTGAAACTCTGTGCTTCATGCTTACTGGAATGGTCGATACTATGATGCTGTCATCCGTAAATGATGCCGCTGTGGGAGCTGTTGGAACGGCAAACACTTATATCGGTGTGTTTATCATTATGTTTAACATTATCTCTGCCGGAATGATTGCCGTTATGACACAGTACATCGGAGCTGGTAAAAACGGTGTGGCTTATCAGGCAAGGCAGCTAGGCTTAATCTTTAATGCAGCTTTAGGAATAATCTTATCTGTTTTTCTGTTTACTTATTCCGGAAGCATTCTTGAAGTAGTTGGTGTTGCACCAATGCTCTTAAGCTATGCCAGGACCTATCTTCAGATAGTTGGTGGCTTTTGTTTTCTGAATGCACTTATGCCTATTTTTTCAAGCTATTTGCGGGCATTCGGATTTACAAAACAGCCACTGTATGCAACCTTAAGTGCCAATATTCTAAACTTAATACTTAATGCATTTTTCCTTTTTGTTCTAAAATGGGGTGTTGCTGGAGTTGCTATATCAACTGTTATATCGCGTATAATCAATTTACTTATCATCATGTACTGTTCTCATAAACTTGTTCATGCGAAAGAAGATACAGAAAGAGAAAATAACTTTATTATCTTCAAACAGATTATAAAAATAGGCCTCCCATCTGCATGCGAGACCGCTCTTTACAATATTGCAATGACACTTACCATCCGCTTTCTAAACCAGATGGACTCTGACGGCATTAATGTTACAGCACGTTCATATGCTGTTCAGATAACTAATTTTTCATACTGTGTCGGAGCTGCTTTAGCACAGGCAAACGCCATTCTTACAGGCTGGCGAATGGGTGCAAAAGACTACGAGGCCTGCGACAAAGGAACCAAAAAAGCTGCCGTTATCGGAATCATTGTTGCTACAATACTAGAAAGCATTTTTGCAATTTTTGCAAATCAGATTATGCATATTTTCAGTACTGATCCTGCACTTATTGCCTTAGTAGGTAAGCTTTTGATAATTGACATTATTCTTGAAATCGGTCGTGTTACCAACCTAATTTTCGGTCAGGCTTTAAAGACCAGTGGTGATGCAATTTTCCCAACCGTCATTGCCGCCGTGTTCATGTATTTATGCATGGTTGCCGGAACATACATATGGGGGATTCATTTCCAGCTATTTGCGGTTGGTGCATACATTGCCATGGCAAGTGATGAATGTGTCCGCGCAATATTCATGTTCCTTCGCTGGCAGAGTGGAAAGTGGAAACAGAAGGGGATTATCTGATATAACCTGATATTATTTTCTTTGCTTCCTTTATCTTACCCGCGTTGAGAAGAGAATTGATTTTAACCTCTCTCTCAACGCGAACTCTTTCTGCTTCAAAAATATCACTCTCAAAATATTTCTTATAAATACTCTTACGGTAACTTCTGCCACTCTGCTCACGAACTGTATTATCCTCAAGTAACAGAATCCGGTCTGCACAGTTTGCTACTGTGTAGAAATCATGAGTGACCATAAGCACCGTCCCTTTGTACTCTTTAATTGCATTCTCAAGCGTAATCTGAGGATAAGTATCCAAATGACTTGACGGCTCATCCAGAAAGAGTATCTCTGCATCCGACTCACATATCTGCCTAAGCTGCTTGATATTTCTCTCTCCTCCGGAAAGCTTCTCTGAATCCTCTTCAAAAATCTGAGTATAGTAGCCAGCTTTATCAGATTTCATGCTCTCATAAATATCCTTAAGCATGCTTGATTTACCTGTTCCATTTGCACCCACAATTACAACCTTCTCACCTGCTTTTATATCAAAAGAAACATTTGTAAGAAGCTCTCTTTCAAATGCAAGCGAGTAAATTTGTCTTTATAGTGCCTGACACTGTGCTTGTTCCACAAAAATAACGCCCTAGCTAATGTCCTCTCTTGATATGAGAGACTTCCACTCCCTTGATGAACTAAGAGGAAACCTGATGGCCTAACCAAGGATGAAGGCAGATACTACATTTCTGAAAAACTAAAAGGTGCATCTAATGTGCTAAACAACAAATAATCCACCCTGTCATAACTCACCTCGTTATAGTATTACTTTTCTCTTTTCTGTGTATAAATTTCTTTTAAATCCTCTATTGCCACTTCCGGAGCCATCGTATGAAACATCAAATAATTCCGTTTCATTGTCTCCGCAGGAGCTTGCTTGTAAATTACCTTACTGGATTCCTCTGTATAGTAATGCCAATATCTATAAATGTATCCAATCCAATAAATCACATCTTTAGAATACACTTCACCTTTTTCAGTCAGTTTATCCCCAGCAGCTTCCAGAATCTCTTCAAGCAAATATTCTTCTCCTGCCCACTGCATGCGGTTATAGGTAGAATCCAAAGCTTTTGCAGTTTCAGAATTCATGAAATTTTTTATAAAACTAGCACTCCCCAACTGTCTATCTACAGAAAGTTCAAATAATCTGCCCTGAATATCACACAGTTTTAATTGTATTTCATTCATGCTTTACCTCCTGCCGCTTGGTCCAAAATCTCGTCAAAGAACAATCCTTCTCTACGATAGTTTCTACAGATATCATTTGCCAATGAAGAACCTTTTACACGATTTGCCTCTGAGACTTCTTTCATAAACAATTTTTCTAAATAAGAAATCGGGATTTCTTTCTCAATCCGTACTGCATCACATCCTTTTTGTGTAATTGCCACGTACTGTTTACCAAGTTCCAATGCCGATAAACTATTTATTAGCGCTGCATCCGTTATGTTTCCAATGAAGAAGTTGTCGATAACAAAGAACATTCTGTCATTTGCAATGCTTCCGATAACCAAATCTTTATCCTTTGTCATTTCTTGATACCTGCTATAAAAAGGTGTTCCTTTTATTTTTTCCATTCGACCTCTGTGATATGCGACAATCATCGCCCATTCCAAATCAGCTGAAACATCTAATACAGCAAGATTATCCACTGATATGGAAACAACATAGAGCTTTGCACTCTCATAATCACAAATTAGTGTAAGTGCCTGGCTCGGCTCCGTTCCCATATAGAATCCTTCTCCGAAATCGCACTGTTTTCGGCTCAGTGGTGCTATATCTCCCTCTATTCCTGATTTGGAACCGTGATACAGCAGCACTCTCCCTTTTTCAAGTTCAATACTTCCAGAAGCAGCTTCTATCTTTTCCAAAACCATGTCGTATACCGGAACATCATATTCCTTGCATAAATCATAAATTTTGTCCTGTGCAAGCTTATTCGGCATCGCGCGCCCATTTTCCCAACGATTTACAGTCGCAAACGTTACATTCAACAGTTCTGCAAATTCCGTCTGATTCATATTCATATGTGAGCGTATTTTCTTGAATAAATCTTGCATAATATCATCTCCATGTTTTTCAAAACGTATAACATTTGTTCTAATATAAATTATATAAAATGTTATACAAGAAGTCAATCTGTATATCAATATACGTTAATAAAAAGGCATCCTTTCGGATGCCCTATCTCTTTTGGTTAATCGGCGCAATGCCTTCTTTTCTTACATTGTGTGTCTGGTTTTGATTTTCTACTTTATGCTTCTGAGTAATGCTATCGAATTTGTTATGGTCTTTTTGTTCCTGCAATTCTTCCTGCTGTTTTTTATTCAACTATATCACCTCAAAAATAGTTTGCACTATTCTTGCTAAAATATTCCTGTCCATTTTTTAGTACAACCTCTTCGATTTTTGCTCCTAGCGGATTCCGAGAATCCTATTGCTATTTTCATCCTTTATCTCCCTTTACATAACCAATTAATCAATCAAGTCGTTCTGAAATCTTGATAAATGCTCATACGGCAAAATCAATCTACCTCTAATAAACCCACATCCGTCATTCATAAGACTGTTATTAACCGCCGCAAACATATTGACATCAACTTTTGATAAATCCAGTTCCTGCAACTTTCTGCAGCGCTCATAGGCTTCATCAAAATATTTGCATTCTCCTTTTGGAATTGCATCATTTCTCCCCCTCGAGCTTTCCTGTGTTTTCTCATAAAACATATGATTTGCTGCGCCAATTTCAGCTGTATCATCCATCTCTTTTGTCCGAAGCTGCATCTCCATATAGCATCTTGCGCTGTTATCAAAAAAGGTAATATGAAGTGAACGGTATTCATTTTCTTTTCTACCATCAATATAATCTCTGTAATATGGACGAACCTCTTTATCAAGTAACGGCAAGCTACTAATCTTCACTCCACCAGTTGGCTCTGCCGTAAACCCACGAGCTTCCAAAAACTGTGGCAATTCATTTGCAATCCTGTAAAGATAACGAAGTTCTTCTTTGTTTCGTTCTTCCTTGTCTTTTACATGACAGCGCGGCATTGAAATGACAATACGATATGCAATCAAATCTCTAAAGCAGTTCAGACGTTCCTTCAGTTCAGACACAGACGGATACTTCCCATGCTCAGAATAGTAATCATATATGTATTCCACAACATAACCATTAAACTTAGCCTCAGCACGAATAAGCGACTTAATTCGACCTTTAAACGTAAAAGAAAGGAATGGATACTCCTGTGCCATATATTTGTAAAACTCACGGATTTTCTGTGACTGGGTAGTAAGAAAATCATTGTGCTCTAAAATTTCCATAACCTGCAACAAAAAATTGCAATGCACCATATCAACTTCATTGTGATTTTCTATTGCTGACTTTCGCAAATCCTCCATATATTTTTTTAGTATCTTAAGAACTGTATCTCCTGAATATAAATAGTCATTTAAAGTAATCATATTCTAGCCTCTGTAATTATACAAGAAATCTTTTCGTTTCATCATTTAAGGTGTCCATATTTGCTGAATTGCCAACAGATTGAGTCTTAATATCTGAAATCAATCCAACAAGTGAACATGTATCCTGTGCAGCCGTCTCAATACCTTCCGCACATTGACTTACAGTATTTGCAATATCATTTACATTCTGCGCCATGGTATCAGTTGATATTTTGATTGCTTCTGCCTTTTCTCCAAATCTTTCGAAAAATTCATTCATCTTATCAGCATCATCATCATATGAATCGGCAATTTCTTCAAACACATGGAAATCTTCTACCACATCTGTACCTATAAACGACAACAGCTCACTTGAATTCTGTATCAGTTTTTCTACTGCAGATACTACTTCTCCCGATATTCCCTGAATGTTGTTGGCAGTTTCTCTTGATGAATCAGCAAGCTGTCTAATTTCATCAGCTACAACGGCAAAGCCTTTTCCAGATTCTCCTGCCCTTGCTGCCTCAATTGAAGCATTCAGTGCAAGAAGATTTGTCTGAGCTGCAATTGAAAGTATATCTTCTGTCAGACTCTCAATATCCTTAACCTTACGGCTATCCTCAATGGCCAGACTCATTACATCTTTTTGTTGCTCTATGTTATTATTAATAATCTCACATCTATTCTGTGCAGTATTCTTAGCATCAGATGCTCTCTCTTTAACTTCTAGTACAAACTCCTGTCCCTTCTGTGTAACAAAGGTCATCTCTGCGATAGCCTTTTCAACATTATCAGTTCCACTAGCAGCCTCAGATGCGGATCCTGATACAAGGTCCATCGAACTTGCCAATTCTTGCATTACAGCAGATACGTTGTTCGCGTTCTCGCTTGAGCTTTCGATACCATCATTGATAATCCTCATTGAACTATTCACATTACCGCTTACAGTTGTAATAGTGCCAATTACATTTTCAAGGATTCCGATAAAATCATTTATTCCATCACATAATTCACCAATTTCATCATTGGATTTTATCTGTATTCTTCTTCCTAGCTCTCCATGACCATCTGTTATTGTCTGCGCCAAAGCCCCCAACTGTTCTTTTGCACATTTTGCAGGTTTGGAAATTGTCTTATTCATAATAATATAAACAACTAATACCACAGCAGTAACAACAAATAAAAGTACGTAGTTAAAAAGAATTGTTCCTTTTATCCTAAGCGCAGTCCTTTCCTCAATGTACTCAACTTCCTGATTAACCTCCCCTACATCATCAGACTGATTCTTATTAATGAGATTAATCTTTGAATAAAGCTCGTTACTATATCCATCGATAACTTTTAACGCAGAGATATTTAAAAAAACAATAATAAATGTTACAAGCCAAACAAATCCCACGCCTCTTAAGATTTTTCTACTTATACTGGTGTAACGCCTTGATTTACTTTTATCCATATAAACTTACCCCCGTTTTCTCTAGCAATTTACATACCCCATCTACAGTTTATTCCCTATACCCTTCTTTTTCAAGACTTTAGTACTATTTTGTGTAAAAAAAGACATCCCGCCTTAAGCCGGATGTCTTAATAATTTTATCTACAAAATAAATTTGAAATTTTAATTATACTGCTGCGGATTATCCTGCATTGTAATATACTCAGCAACAGATCTGTCAAATGTCTTGATATGATATAAAATCCAGTCAACCACCTTTGCTCTAACCTGCTCCACAAAGGCTTCTGTTGGACCTTCAGATTCCTCAAGCATATTTTCGAGAGCAGCTACCGTCTTTACAAACTCTTTGTGTTTTTCCCTGTGGTTTGCCAAATCAGGATACGATACAGACTCCATCAATTTTTCCTCTTCACCAAAATGAAAATCTGTATACTCGGCCATATAGTCCATCATTTTTATGGCTTTTACCTTGTTCTGCTCCCCCTCCTCACAGCTTTTTACAAAAGCTGCAATTCTATTAATTAATTCCTCATGCTGAGTATCAATTAGTTCATTATTTGTTCTAAGTTCACTTGTAAATTCTAACTCCATTTGTACGTCCTCCCAATTTGAATTTAATTTACATTATATATTATCTCACCATGCGCCCCCACACAGCAAATTAACATATACCCTATTATACCAGATTTCTAACGCTGTCACAGATACGTTTTGCCACGACAGGATTATTCATAGTGTAAATATGAACTCCATCAACATCGTTTGCGATCAAATCTACAATCTGATTGATTGTATATGCAAGACCTGCATCAAGTAATGCTTCTTTATTGTCCTCATATTTCTTTAATATTCTTGCGAATTTTATAGGAAGTGAAGCTCCGCACATATTCACCATTCTCTCAATTTGAGCCTTGTTGGTAACTGGCATTACACCCGCATCGATTGGAACATTAATTCCTGCACATCTTGTCTTCTCATAAAAATTGTAGAAGATGTCATTGTCGAAAAACAGCTGTGAAATCAGATGATTAGCACCTGCATCAACTTTGTTCTTCAGATTTCTGATGTCAGTTACAGGATCCGGTGCTTCAAGATGTTTCTCAGGATAACATGCTCCGCTTACCGAAAAATTGCCCTGACTCTTTATAAATGAAACAAGTTCATTTGCATATTTAAAGTCGTTCTTTATAGGAAAATCAGGATTAACATCGCCTCTTAATGCCAGGATATTTTCAACACCTGAATCCTCTAACTCCTTTAAAATCTCACTAATTTCATTCTTTGAATAATACAGACATGTAAGATGAACCACTGGCTCCACACCATATTTTTCCTTAATCTTTCTAGCTATCTCTACAGTCTTACTGTTTCTTGTACTTCCACCGGCACCGAATGTAACACTGATAAAATCCGGATTTAAATCACAAAGCATCTCAAGTGTTTCATCTATATTTTTTAATGTTTCTGCTTTCTTAGGTGGAAAAATCTCAAAAGAAAATGATGGCTTTCCTTCACTTTTCTTTTTTTCTATAATATCTGGAATTCTCATTTTAATGCTCTCTTTCATTTTCTATTAGTTTCATTCTTTGAATTTGCCTATTTATTATATATGAAACCCTCATTAAATGATAATACAAAATAATTATGCCTCGTTATAACTAATATTTATATCTATCATTCATAATCTAAGGCTTCAAGTTCGTCCTTTGAGCGATTAAAACAATCCAAAACCTTTTCAGAAAAAGCTCCACACTCTCCGTTGTTTATCATGTCATAAGCTGTATCAAGAGCATATGCATCTTTGTAAACACGCTTACTTACAAGTGCATCAAAACAATCAGCTACAGCTACAACCTGTGCCCAGATTGGTATATCATCTCCAGTCAAACCGTCAGGATAGCCTCTTCCATCATATTTCTCATGATGCCATCTGCATATCTCGTAACAATAATTATAAAATTCATTATCATCCATTTTAAATTTTTGAAGAATCTCACATCCATATACGGAATGCTTTTTCATCTCTTCAAATTCTTCATTGGTAAGTTTACCCGGCTTATTTAGAATACTGTCAGGAATAGCAATCTTTCCTACGTCATGAAGCGCTGCCGCCTGAGAAATAACAGAAACCTGCTCCTTTGATAAATGATACTCGGGATATCGTTCCAACATATGTTGAAGCACAACCTTGGTGATTTTTTTAACACGGTTAATATGCTCACCCGACTCATTACTTCTAAATTCTACAACAGAACCAAGTGCGTTCAAGAGAAAGGCATTGTTCTGTTTCAATTTTTCCTGGCTCTCACGAAGCTGCTGAGTACGAATCTCAAGCTCTTCCTCCATTCGATTTCTATTTTTATAGAGCTCAATAAGATTTTCTGCTCTTTTTAAAACAATATTTTTTTGATAAGGTTTGTAAATTACATCAGCAGCACCGTACTCATATGATTTTAAATCAGATTCAGCTGTTGCTTCTGCTGTTTCTACAATTACCGGTATCTTATCTGTCAGATGTTTTTTTGACATATATTCAAGTACTTCAATTCCATTCTTCTTTGGCATAACCAGATCAAGAAACATAAGCAGAATATCCTTGCTTCGCTCTTCAAGTATCTGAATTGCCTCCTCCCCATCACAAGCAGTTATTGTCTCATACTTATCTTCAAAAAGAACACTGAGTATATCTCTATTAATCTCTACATCGTCAACAATAAGTATCACACTACCCATAAAAGACTCCCTTTATATAATCACTTTATCCCATCACATTGAAACACTTCTTTAAGTGTCTGCATCAACGCTGGTACAACTATTGGCTTAGATATATGACCATTCATACCAGCCTCAAAAGCTGCCTTTTTATCTTCTTCAAATGCGTTTGCTGTCATTGCTACAATCGGAATAGACGAAGCCTTACTATTTTCAAGACCTCTTATCTTCTTTGTAGCCTCATATCCATTGAGATTTGGCATCTGAATATCCATAAGCACCAAGTCATATTCTTCAGGCGATTCCAAAAGCTTGTCTACACACACCTGCCCATCTTCCGCTCTTGAAATAATAAATCCGGCATCCTTAAGTATCTCTTCTGCAATCTCATAATTGAGATCATTGTCTTCCGCAACCAGAATTCGTTTTCCCTTCAAATCATCCTGTGATACCTCAACAACAATTGGCTCCACTATATCTGATTTATCGGCAATTCTATGTGGAATAGTAACCACAAAAGTTGAACCTTTGCCTTTTTTACTATAAACCTCAATACTTCCATCCATAAAATCAAGAAGTCGTTTAACAATTGGCATTCCAAGTCCGGTACCTTCTATTTTGTTTCCTACCGACCCTTTTTCTCTCGTAAACTCTTCAAAAAGATGTGGTACAAAATCTTCATCCATTCCTATTCCAGTATCTGAAATAGTTGTTTTAATAATTGTACATCCCGGTTTATCACACTCAAGTTCCTCCATGGTTACTGAAACCCTGCCACCGCTTTCTGTGTACTTATATGCATTTGATATTAGATTTAAAAACACCTCTCTAATCTTTAATATATCTCCAAATACATACTTGTGAACAAGGTTCATTTCACATGTAAACTCTATATTTTTTTCTCTCATACTCTCTGTAAAAACAGAGTTTATTGTTTCCATAAACTGCTCCACACAAACAGCAGTTTCATCTACTTCGACACTACCTTTTTCAATTCTAGCCATCTCCAGAACATTATTGATAATCGATAAAAGAACTTTTCCTGCATCCTGTATCTTAGAAATATAATCCTTCAAACGTTCAGGATTATCCTGATTTTTCTCCATCAGATTTGAAAATCCAATAACCGCATTCATCGGTGTTCTGATGTCATGGCTCATACTGTTTAAAAATGCAGTCTTTGCTCTATTGGCACTTTGCGCTTCTTCGCTTAGTCGTTTTAATTCCTTCATATGAATGGCATCAGCCCTATTTCTTTTTATACTTTGGTTAACATATAAAATAAATAAAGCTCCAATTAATGCAATAATCACAATACATATCATAAACACTGTCAACACGTTATCCCTTGCAAAATCCACAAGCGAATAATCTCTGTCATTGTCTACATACTTGTATGTTCTATTGGTCATCTGTGCTTTGTCAAATGTACAAAAGCCTCTCTCTAAAAGCGAATATACAATCTTATTGCCTTCCTTTACACCAAAACAGTAATCCACACTCGTACCTAAAGTCATTGCTTTTAATGAGGAATAATCACTGTTTGTAATATATTTTTCAACTCGGCTACTATTGAAAATAGTACAGGTTGCCTCGCCATCATTTACTGCCTCAAGACATTCCTCTGTAGAATTAACATAGTATTTCTTACTATCTGCATAATTAAGTGCAACCATCGTCTGCTGCATAGGACTGTGATCTGAAAGTGCTATATTATCAAATATTTTATCTGAATATTCTTCTTTATATATTACTGCTATCGTAGATGAAAGCACTGGACTGGTCTGTTCCATTCCACACTGTTCTGAATACCATATACTATCTACAACAGGAAAGGCTGTATCAATCACCCCATTTATCAGCCCATCCTTCATATCATCAAAATTCTTGTATGGTATATATTTTATCTTAAGCGAGTCTGAAAGATTTAACGTTTCCTGCCACTCTTCTATTACATCTACAATAACTCCTGTAACCTCACCATTTTTATCTTCATCACAGAACGGCAGATAATCATCAATATATCCAATTGTAAGTGTTCCTCTTCTCTCAACCCATGCCTTCTCAGACTCGAGAAGCTTTATATTTGACGTAGTCTGCTGAAAATACTTTAATTGTAAAGATTCCAAAAAATATGGATTACTTTCCCCCATATCTGCCAACACTTCATTTAATGTATCTTTCAGATATGATTTTGTTTGTGTTACTGCCAGATAATATGTATCAGTACCGACCACGTCAAGAGACTGATACCCAATATCTGGCAAAATATAATTATTGGCACCTATAAAAAGCTCAATCTTTCCATCTCTTACTGCCTTATCTCGCTCAGCAAATCCATCATAGTAAACAACTTCACAATTCACATTATTGGCTTCAATCCAGTTAAGCAAATATGATGTCATATTGGTATCACGAACTGTTCCAATTTTTTTGCCTTCATATGATGAATAGTCTTTATCATCAATATCATTTGCATTAATAGTCTTATAAATATAATATTTCGCCTCTCCCATCTCGTAATCTGGAAAAAGCATTTCCTGCTCTCTTTGTTCAGTCTTTGAAACGCCAGGAAGCAAATCAATCTCACCATTTAGAAATTTATTATATAATTCAGACCAGCTTCCATATACATACTCATATTTCCAGTCGGTATAATTTGATATCTTCTGTAAATATTCATATCCATATCCGAACTTTACTGTACTATCATCTGCGCCCTGTAAAAAGTTCGTCATCTCATAAAAACCAACTCTGACAGTTCTGGTTTTTTTCAAACTTCCATTAGTAGATGACTCAGCAAATATACTTTGCGCCCCTATTCCCAATACAATAAAACATATTAAAAAACATGCAATTATTCTCTTAATAGTCTTTTTACCCCTAATATACATTATACCCCCGCCTATTTGTGACTCTACTCCTATTTTACTCCACATTCATCTATAAATCTACAAAAAAAAATAAGTATTTATGTATAAAAAAGCAAGTACGAATTACTCATACCTGCTTTTTTAACAGAACATACTCATATTTATCAATTATACATTTTTTATAATAATTTCCAGTCACTTTTCCCTGATGAATCAAAGCGCCTATAGATTCTACTCCCATTATTTCCAATTGCCTTCTCACCACTTCTGCAAGAGCGGCACCCAGACCAAGAGCCTCAGGCTTTACTCCCATATACAATAGCACATACTCTTTTGGTTTTTTCTTTATCCTTAAAATTTTTAGAATATTTACCAGAGAAATCTGTGTTGTAAGATTATAAAAATTCGGAATACAAATAAAGAATCCCACAAGTTTTCCGTCTTTATATACGAACTTTGCCATCTCAGGCCTAATAATCAACTTCATGTTCTTAAACAAGCCATGAAACTGCTCTTTTGAAATATGCGCAAAACCTGGAAAACTGCTATACAATTCAATAAACAACTCATACACCTCGTCCAATTGCCTATCAAATTGCTTCATATCCAGATTTCGATACTCATAGCCTTTTTCGATACTCTGTTCAAATCGTTTCACACACTTTTTGTCCACATCTGCTGGGTTTATACGCCTTATCCGGTTTGAAAAATATTTGTCTGACACTTCAAATCCGTAATTCTGCCATAGTTCTGGATAGTAGTCTCTGTTGTATGGTTCCCCTGTAAATCTCAGACAAAACTCAGAATCGCTCTTCACTTTAAATCGATACCTCAGCCAGAATGACACGTCAATAGGACCTACAATTTCGCTTTTCTTGTCCTTTTTACATTTTTTACACACTTCATCAAAAAGTAAATTTACAGCCTCCTGTGAATTTATTGCTTCAAAAAATCCCAGATAAGCCTTTGGGTCCTCCTGATAATATGATAAAACTGCACGTGCAACAGTTTTTCCGTTTTCTGTATCAATCACCAAATATGATTCAGTCTGGAAATCTGCACTTAGAATATGCCTTCCTGCCAGAATTTGTTTCTCAGCATATGCATCCGTTACAATTTCTTTTTTAGTATATAAATACTTTGGAAGTCGTACAAATTTCTTATCAAATCTTTTCTTGTCGCTCTCTTTGCTTCGACATATACATTTGTATTTACTCATCGAATAATTATCTCTCCTGTATCTCCTGAAAGAAAAACTTTATCACCATTCTTTATCAAGGTAGTAGCATTTTTTACATTTACAACCGACGGCTTCTTTAACTCTCTCGTAATTATAGCAGTATGGCTTAAAATTGAACCGCGTTCAGCAATTATCCCTGCACAATTCTTTACCAAAATCACCCACCCCGGATCTGTTGATTTTGTAACAATTATTTTTCCTGTTACGTCAATATCGTCACTTGGTGAATCTATTATTATCGCTTCTGCTTCTACTTCACCTGACGATGTAGGAGTTCCAGATAAAAGGCCTTCCTCTCCCACAACATTCATTCTCGATACCTTGACTTTGTTGTCATATGTATCACCAGCAAATTCCAGTCTGGAAAAATACGGAATCTTTTCAAACTGTTCAAAATCCCTCTTTTGCTTTTTCACTATTTTTCTAATTTCTTCTGACGATAATTTTAGCTCCCCTTTTGTCAGATAAAAAACATCCGTCTTGTCGTCAAGCTTATTCTGTCTAACTAGAATTTCTCCTATCTTTAGATATATCTGTCTGACAATTCCGTATATTCTTGTTCGATTCATCCTTGAGGATTCCCTATTACATATTCCAAGTTTAGCTCTCTCAATATTTTTATTTTTGGAAGATTTTGCCTTCTTTCCCGTTGGTTCTTCTTTTTGCTCCTCCTTTGCAATTTTTGTGGTTTGATGTGTTTGAACATAGTTCATAAGTAGTTCGGGGTTGGTTCTATATGTTTTGGTTTCAAGCTTTAACTCTCCAATACATCTGTCTGAATATAAATCCATATATCTATCAAACCGACTCGTAAATTCACTGCTCTTCTCCCCCTGCTGCTGATATGCCTCTATCATTTCGTTTAGCAAAATAGTAGGCTTCATGCTTTCCATATTGATAACATTAGCAATTTTATCTTTATCCTTCACTCTGGCTGTGTACCAGAAAGCATACAGGTCATTAACCAATGTTATTCCCCACTTATACCCCAGGTCATCCTTTATTTTCACATAGCATTCTAAAAGACTGTCGATATCTTCAGCCTCGTCAACCATTTGTCTGTAAATATCTATTTTCTCTTTAAAATATATATCTAGCTTTTCCATCTCTTTTGGAGATTTTCTCATCATTGAAATTAATTTGAATAAATTGGACCATTTTTTAAGAGGGCCTATTTTTATTTTGGAATCTCCAGTTTGTTTATTCGTAACACCAAGACTGTTCTGCCAGATTTCTATTAATTTTTTTGAAAACGGAACAAGCTTTAATAATTCATAAAAATTTTCTATCTCATAATAAGCTCTTCCATTTACAAAAGCTACCATGTTATTAAAGCTATCATTTAAATCTTCCACCAGCTTTTCATCGCCTGATATCATCAACACACAATTTCTAAAAACAGTTGTGTACATGTCATACACAAACTCCTGGGACATAGGGAGAGTCACCCCAGGATAACTCTCTGCAATATTACTGCTATCAAGAATAGTCACTTTTTCGGAATCTATTGTGGTAATACTTCTCGCCTGCAAAATCCATATCCCATTATTCTCATCAATTGCAAATTCGATATCCATTCTATCATTGAATATCTCTTTTATTTTTTTAGAAAGTTTTACCAGTTTTTGGATAATATCCTCTGAAAGATTTACTTTTCCATTATCCGAATAATAAATGTCATCAGTTAGGTTGTAGTAATAAGTTGTGGTTTCTGTTCTATCCTCTACCACACCATATCCTAGTCCATCTCCCACCACTATTACAGTCTCATTTAAGAGATTCATAGGATTTGATGTAAAAATAACCCCTGATATTTTTGCATCTACCATTTTCTGAATTATTATGGTTCCCGGGATTTTATCCTGCAATTTTTTCCCTGCATACTCGTCTGCACAATAGTTTTCTATTTCAGATTTTACTTTTTGAGTAGTATCCTCTAAATCCTCAAAGCATATATTAAGGGCAGTATAAAACTGCCCTGCAAATGATAATTCTTTTGAATCCTCAACACCTGCTGATGAACGGACCGCATATGGTCCAGCTCCAATCGCTTTTACTTTTTCTGCAACAGACTCATTCCATTTTTCCCCCAAAGTCAACACCACAAACTCAGGTACAGGAATATTGTTGTTTATCATTATTTTCAAATTTTCTGATTTCATACAAACCACCACAAATCAAACTTTGTTGATAAAATCGATAGAACAATTGTCAGAATCATCAGAGATTCCTGAATATATGTATATATCTCGACTTTATTTACAAGCTTAAAGCTATCAGGATTCTTTTTAAATTTAATAAATATATAGCTCATCCATGTCACATCAATAAACAGCAACACAACTGATATTTTACTTAAATTCCACACAAGAATGAAATTGGTTATAATATCAATCCAAGTAACCACAAATGCAAAATTTGTAGATGCTTTGTATCCGAACAATTTGCTGTATGTGACATATTCAGTTTCGTCCTTCGGTGCCCTGATTTTTCTGGTCACCTCCCAGATTAGGGCTGGGAAATATAAAGTAAATATTGCAAGTATATTTGTCAAATCAAAAACAGGAATATCATACTTTATGATTGTAAATGACAAGATGTATATATTCATAATCATCTGCACCGGATTATGTGTAACCAAAGCAAGCGGAAGACTTTTGGCAATCTTATGCTTCTGAAAAAACCATACTGCCATCAAGCTTCCGTATGTGTATAAAATCACGCAGAATAAAAAATTATTCATAAAAATCGCATTTATTATAATTGTAAATGCAATTAGAATAGACGCAAAAATCTTTAAATCCTTCTTGGTAACTCTGCCTGATGGAAGAGGTCTTTCCTTAAACAATCTGCAATCTAACTCATAATCCTTGAAATCATCTGCAATTCTAAGCCAACATAGGAAACTAAAAATAGTAAATCCTGCAATCACTTCCTGTATTCCCACATCAAAGCTCTTCACTCCATGATTCAGTAACACGATAAACTGAATCTCAAAAAACACAATATATCCAAGTATCAATCTTGGAATAATCGGATACATCTCCTTAAAATATATTCTTAATCTCTTTAATGCCGCAATCATAATCTTCCCTTTTTTCTATAAATTTTTTCTAATTTTCATTTTATATAAAAACAGATTTATAACCACATGGGTAAACCCACCTAATAAAACATATTCCACATACTCTCTAAACGAAATCCCCGAAACTATGGCCAAAACCAAAATAACTCCTAAAATTGAATCAAATTGATCCACCAAAAAGAAAATCATGCCCTTTATTCCCTTGTCAGTTTTGCCAGGTATAATATCCAACCTTCTCTTTATAAAGGAATTGGGCAATTCAAAAATCATATATGTAAATCCCAGAATAAGTCCCATAGCCAGATTAAAACCAATGGTATTGACCCTATTTCGGTAAAACTCACTCCACTGTTCAATGCCAGGAATCATTCCAAGTATCACCTGCACACAACCATTAATGATTATCATTGACAAGAATCCTATATAGGTCTTGTTATCACCAAGCCATCGCTTACCGTCAAGAAAATATCTACCTCTATCAATAGGCATATTGTGTTTTTTATATACTGGTGTCTTTACAAAAATCATATTTATTATTCCGGAAAGAATAACAGAAGTCATTGTAATATACATTACCAATATCTTGCTTCCCATTTGTTTTCCCTTTATTAATTCATTATTTTCAATACTGTTAATGTTATCTCGAATGCGTAAAATACAAGCCCAAAAATTAAAACTGCAGAAGCTGCCATGTCCTTTATATCACGAATATGTACACTGTAATCATCTTTTATAAAATCACAAACTTTCTCTATTGCCGTATTGACAAACTCCAATGCCAGCACGCCTGCACCCAGTCCCAGATAAATAAAAAGCAGCTCTACACCCAGGTGCAATACCAGCAAATTATAGATAAAAAATAATAAATATTGCGCTATATAATTTTTAAAATTCTTCTCAAGCCTGAATCCTGTCTTTATCCCAATCAGGGATCTTTTAATACTTTGTAAAAAAGTTTTGTTTTTAAAATCGTTCATTTTCTTACTTCCTTTTTGTTCTTAACAAGAATATTGTATTCACCCCCCAATGTCAACCTTTTTGTTATACAATTAATGACAATTTTTTCCTTCATATGGAATTATCACATTTTTCTGATATGACTGCGGCTTATTTACCATAAATTTGTATATTTTTTCCAATTCACCAATTACATTTTTTCTATCTCTGTAAGTCTCAGAATCACTCTGATTTTTCACGTCAAAAAGAAGCCAATTATCATATACCATTCCGAATATGCAAGTCATAACACCGGTAGCGACAGCTCCGTTTCTTTTGTAAAAGGAATTTCGTCTATTCCTTTTATCTTTTTGCCTGTTATCCTTTGCATGTTCTACGGATTCGGTTTCTATAATAATCGGCTTTCCATCTGTCTGGCTTACACATTCTCTAAGAAGAATCCCACCGAGACCACCTGACCGAAGATTCCTATCCACGGCCAGATAATCCAGCAAATACGACTGCCCATTTTCATACGTAGTCAGAAATGCTGCTGCCCCTATTTGTTCATTCTTCTTTAAATACATAACCTTGTATAAACCAGTTTCCATCATTCTTTTTATACTGGATAGAGGCTTCTTTTCCGCCTCTGGAAAATAAGGTTCTATAAAATTGTCATATAAATAATCTACTTCATCAATTGTTGCTGTTGCAATTTCCCAGCTCATAAATATCTCCATTCCTCATGGCTTATTTACTCAGACTACGCATCCATGTTTTTCTTCTAAACATAAATACTGTAATCGCAAGTCTCACCACTTCTTCGAATGTTAATATCGCATAAACTGGAACAATTGGCAAGTGGAGAACATATGCTGCAAAAAGACAAAGTGGAATTCCAACCAGCCATGTTCCAATAAGGTCTATTACCATTATTATTGTAGTGTTTCCACCGCTTCGAATTATTCCTCCACCAAGTATCATGTTTGACACTTTGACCGGTGAATATAGCGCAAATACAATAAGTACTAGTTTTGCAATATTCTTTTCATTGGCATTTGCATTAAAAAATGAAACATAAAATCCTGATAATGCAATTAATAAAACTGCAAGAATCGCTGCGCCTGCCACACCTAGCCATATTATTCTCTTCGAATCCCTGTAAGCACCATCGTAATCTTTTTTACCAAGCTGTTTTCCGATAAGTACTGACGCAGCTGCGGAAAGACCACTTAATGCGCCAATTAAAAGTCCCTGTATAGGAGTTGTCATAGTATACCCCGTCAGACTTTCAGTATCCAGATGACCGTACACACCTGCATTAATGTTTTGTCCAAGACTCCACATAAATTCACTGAACAAAATCGGAGTAACCATTATCAGATATTTGACCAAAGAAATACTTTTCATTCGAACAGATACTACTATCTTCTTTTTTGACGCCTTAACACAATAAATAAAGCCTAGTAAAATTAATACCAGATTTAAAAGCTGTGAAATAGCAGTTGCATATCCAGCACCTCTTACCCCAAGCTTTGGCATTCCACATTTTCCGAAGATGAGCAAATAATTTAAACCTGTATTGCAGATTACTGCACCAAAGCTTGCCACAAGTGGAATCGACGCTCTTTCATTACATCGAAGCCATGTCGCTAAAATAGTACTAAGTGCCATTGGAATAAATGTAAATGAAATCAACTGAAAATATGGCACGCCCTCTACAATAACCCTCATATCATTGGTATACAGTCCCAACAATCCTTTGGCAAAGAAAAAACTTGCTCCCATAAAAAGGCTTGCAACAAATACTGCAAATACTGTACTTGCCCAAAAACCTCTCCAAGCCTCATCTTCATCCTTTGCACCAATAAACTGTGCAATAATTATTCCTGCAACTGTTCCAATTGCTCCAATAACTACTGAAAATATTAGCGAAAAATTGCCACCCAGACCAACAGCAGAAATACTGGTGTCTCCCAATTTTCCAATCATAAGCTGATCTACAATTGAAAACGATGACTGAAGCATGCACTGCAATGCCACAGGTAATGCAATTTTAGCTACTGTTAATAAAAACTTTCTCATTTCCCCCAATTCCTTTCCTTATTAATTTCTAAACATTTTTCTTCTAAATTGTACTTTCTCGTAATATCAGCTGAACAGGAAGCGTAATCTTGTTCTCAACTTCCTTTCCATCTCTCATTTTTTCAAGAAGGGACACTGCTGTTTTTGCTCTAAGCGCAGCATCCTGATGAATTGTAGAAAGCGATGGAATATTCTCCCTACTTGCTGTATTATCATCAAAACCAATAACCGAAATATCTTCCGGAATACTTAGCCCCTCCTTCTGAACAAAATGCATAAAATCAAGTGCATAATAATCAGATACTGCAAATACAGCTTTATATTCCTTTATTTTTTTAATATTTCTCTTGTAAAATTTGTGACGTTCTTCCTTAGTAATCGGAACAATCATCACTTCTGTATCACCCGGTTCAAATGCAGCTGAAAAACCATTAATTCGCTCCTCATCCATACATATGTAATTGTCCGAAATACATAAGGCCTTTTTGAAACCTTTTTCTCTAAAATACTTTCCTGCCTGAAATCCACCATCATAATGATCAATCACCAGATTTACTATCCTGTCCGTTTCCTCAAAATATCCGTCGTACACCACAAAAGAAATTCTCATCTGTTCCCTTAGACTCTTATATTCTGCCTCACAAAATCCCATGAGAATCAAACCATCCATATTCCACATGGAAGCAAAAACCGGAATTTCAGCACAATGTCTTGTGGTTTTTATCATCAAAAAATATCCCAACTCGTTTAACTCTTTTAAGAGAGCATTAAGAGAAGCCATTACAAAACCGTCCTCTAATACCTTTCCTTCATACTTTGGTCCATCATTTATAACCACACCAATTATTTTGGAATTGTTTTGTGCCAGAAGAATACCTGCCATATTGGGAATATAATTCATCTCCTCAAGCTTCTCCTGCACCCTTTTAATTGTCTCCTCCGAAACCTTATTTGTCTTGCCATGAATCACATTGGAAACTGTAGCAGTGCTAAGTCCAAGTGACTCTGCAATGTCAGCTATTCTAACTCTGTTTTCTGCCATACCAACCTCTGTCTAAGTATTAACTTTCCTTAATATTAGAATAGAATACTCAGCAAGCAATATCAATAGTTAATCGCATAACCTAGTACAAATCGTTTGCCATTTTTTTGTACTTTTTTACCAAAAAAATCCGGTGAATGATTTCTCTTTCATTCACCGGATTAACTGATTAGTAATTCTTGTATCCAACCTGCTGAAGCTTAGCATCCTTCGCCTCAACCTGCTCCTTCATATCCTGTTTATATGCTTTTAATTTCCCTAAGAGCTCTGCGTCATTTGTTGCAAGAATCTTAGCTGCAAGAAGCGCCGCATTCTTTGCTCCGTCAATCGCAACTGTTGCAACTGGAACTCCTGGTGGCATCTGCATGATTGAGAACACTGCATCCATTCCATCAAGGTTCTTTCCTGAAAGCGGCACACCGATTACTGGTAAATCATAGAGTGCTGCGCACATTCCTGGAAGTGCTGCTGCCATTCCTGCGCCTGCGATAATAACCTTTACATCTCTTCCCTCTGCACCTCTTGTCCAGTCGATAAGTGCATCTGGCTGACGATGTGCAGAGATAATTGTGATTTCATACTCAATTCCAAGTTCCTCTAACATTTCTGCTGCTTTACTCATAACCTTAAGGTCTGAGTCGCTACCCATTACAATTCCTACTTTTGACATCTTTTGTCCTCCTATTTCAAAATTTGCTCAACGAGCCATTTATTTGTTATCATCAAGCTTATCAAGTTCTACATTCAACTCTTCAGTACCAGGAAGAACAAATCTTCCATCCCTGATAATATCTATTTCACTACCGTCTTTTTTTATCACTGTTATTGCGCCTATTTCATTGTAAGGAATAGTAATGTCCGTATGACAGTTAAAGTATGCCTTCGACATATCCTCCTTACGCAAAATAGAAACTGAATTATCCCTCGCCACAATTGCTTTTCCATCAGGATTGTAAGTGATATTGTCCTCATCATAGGTATAACAGGTGTCACCTACTGCAAAATGTGGACCAGTTTTCTCTGCAATCAGAATCGGAAGCTTTGCAGCAATATCATATTCCTTTGCCACTCTGTACGCTGTGGTGTTAGTACCTATCGCAAACTCTCCCATAGGCAATGATTCATGATGAAAAAGTACATTGTCAGCAATATATTTCTTATTTTCCTCTTCTGATTCAAAATTCGAACAGGTGTATTCCTCCACCATTCCATCTTTAAAATCAAGCTCCAGATTGAGAAAATTAAGTTCATTCAGATATACCTGAGTCACGTGAAGCTTTCCGTTTGTTCCTTCTAGTACCGGTGAAGTAAACACCTCTCCAACTGGAATATTAACATCTGCCACACAGTTCTCAAATGCTGTTTCTTTTTCAGGATTTTGTAAATCAAATATCTTGATATACAAGTCTGTTTTGTTTTCATTCGCACCAACAATGTGTACTCTGTCAGCTGTATCCAACACATCGATAATTTTCTGCTGAATATCTCTGTAAAGAACATAATTCAACGTGTTGATTTTCACAGTTTCTGTAAAAATCTCCTCATATTGCTGCCCGATTTCTGCAATCGGATAAGCAATAATTGTAAAGCTTCGTTCCTCACCCTTGATGTATTTATTTATAAGCTTTGAATTCTCGCTTCGAAGATATACTGCCAACTGCTGTTGCGCATCATCAAATTTTGGATTCTCTGGTTTAGATACCGGTGCAAATGGCTCCTCACCAAAGACCTCTATTACAGCTGGTCCCCCATACAATGGAGCAATATCTTTTTTCTTTTCCAATGCATTGTGAATACACTCTAGCTTGTATTCTACATAAGCCTTATCCATCCAAAGAGCACTATCCTCTTTATGATCAAAATACATCTGCTTATTCACTGATGTAGAATAAGGTGTCAGGATAGGCGCTAAACCTATTTTTCTAAAGTTTTCAATTGCAGCTCTCACCATCCTCTCGAAACCGATTGGATATCTGATTTCTACTGCTGCTTTTTTTGAAATATCTTTGTTGCAGGTTTCAAACCCTATTCTGTATCCCTCTGTATATGTGTCAGCCATCGCCTGAATTTCTTCCTCAGAAAAATCCAAAAGATGTCTTCTGCTTGCCTTTTCATTGTCGCTTACATACAAACCATATTTATAAAGATAATCATCCGAATTCAAGTCAGATTCTGTCACTATATCCGTATAATACGTAAGCTGGGGATCAAGCAATCGCTCAACCGCGTCCTCTGAAAAAAGTTCTTCATAATCATGCATAAATGAATAAATACATCTTCGAATCTCATTCACACATAAATCAGCCTCATCCTCAAAGTAATTATAAAGCTCAACAATTAACTCGCTATAAATGCACAGATATTTTTTGTCTCCGAAAAAGACCTTTGTCACCGAATCCAGAATTTTGAAATAAATCGCTGACAAAAGCTGTCCATATTCTGTTCCTAATTTTTCACAGGCATACGAAGGATTTGCATAACTGTTTTCATAGTTTTCTTTATCAAACTCTGCAAAAAAATCTCTGTTGAACTTATCATTTTTACAAGCCGCATTTAATTTCAAAATAAGTCTTGCCGCCTGCTGAAAATAATCTGCATATGGAGCACTTATACCAGCCCCTTCTTCAATCTGTCCAATTCTTTCAATAACAAGTTCTAGTCTCTCATCATAAATATCTTCAAAAATCATTTAAATTCCCTCTACATCACAATTAGAGCATGATGCCTATAATATATGTCCCACCCCAGGAGAAAACTCCAAGAGTCGATACGAGTAATGCTATTCTGGGAAAAGTTCTAAACGAATCTTCCTCAAACATACTCTGAAATGCCATCACAAAGGACACAATTGCAATAGCAAGCATGAGTATTCCAGCACTTCCGAAATACATTGAAAGCTGGCCATTTCCCTTGTAAGCATTGTATATAAAAATCAGATAGACAATGACTGTTATTGTTGCAACAGCCAGTGCCGCTATTCCCTTAACTGAATGTTTCTTCTCCGTAAACTTAAATCTGTTACGTCTTCTTTTTCTTAGCACTTCTTCTTTTTTCTCCTACGCAAAAAATAGTAGACAATATAACCCATCAGTCCACCAAGTGTATTCAATATCACATCATCTACATCGCAGCAGCCTTTTTTGGTAATCAGCTGTACAATCTCTACTGCCAGACTAAATTCCATACATAGCAGTACAGATACTATTACTCCCGGTTCCTTCTTCAATACTCTTGGAATAAAATATCCAATAGGCATAAAAACAACCACGTTACCCATCAAATTCAAAAGTACCGGTCTCATTCCCAATACCTTCGTACTTGCAAGGAATCTCTTGATTTCCTTAAATGGAACAATATTGTATCTGTATTCGACACCTGCATTTCTGCCCATTTCCTCTGCGAAAAACAACAGATAAAATAACCCTACTAAGTATATGACAAATAACAACATCGCCACTATTCTGCGATTATCCTTCTTACTTGCAGCCATACTGATTATAGTATTCGTCAATTGCTGCTTTTAATGCATCATCAATTACAACTTTTCCCTGACACTCTCTATTGTAAAGATGCTCAGTTACCTCAGCCATTGTTACAATAGCTTTTCCTTCAAATCCGTATTTGTCTTTAATTTCATCAAGAGCGCTAACTTTTCCGCCCTGTCCTACTTCCATTCTGTTAAGACTTACCATAAGTCCTACGATTTCAACATCAGCTGCTGCTCTTACCTTTGGAACAGTCTCTTCCATTGATTTTCCAGATGTTGTTACATCCTCAATCATAACTACTCTGTCGCCGTCCTTTAATGTTGCGCCAAGTAATCCCCCCTTGTCTGCACCATGGTCTTTTGCTTCTTTTCTATCAGAGCAGTATCTGATTTCTTTTCCGTAAAGTTCACTGTATGCAATAGCTGTTACTACAGCAAGTGGAATTCCCTTGTAAGCTGGTCCAAAAAGTACATCAAAATCATCACCAAAGTTATCATGGATAGCTTTTGCGTAATACTCACCTAATCTCTTTAACTGTGAACCTGTCACATATGCTCCTGCGTTCATAAAAAAAGGAGATTTACGTCCACTCTTCAATGTAAAATCACCGAATTTTAAAACGTCACTCTCCACCATAAATTCTATAAATTCCTGTTTATACTGTTCCATTTCGAAACCTCCTCTATTATTCATCAAGCTATAGCTAAAAAATCTCAAATTCCGTTTCCATGCTATCATAAAGTATGTTTTTTTTCAACCGATTTAAACACTATTGCACTGGCACATCATTCATATACTTTTGTAACTCTATTCTATCTTCCGTTACATAAGTTCTTGATCTTGCAACCATTTTTAATTGCGTTTTGATTTTGCAACTGTTTTTAATTGCGTTTCAAACTGTCTTTACGTAAAAAAGCTGCAACTCCAAACTTAATTGGACATTGCAGCCTTTGTATCACACTCCCTGTTATTTCATTCCATTTTCCATCTGTCGCCTTCTATACCCCAATCACTATTTTCGTTGTATATAAGGTCATCTATTTCAGCCTCTGTTAATTGGTCACTTCTACCTATCACTTTACCGTCTACATCCCAGATTGACACTTCGTTTTCAACATTTTCTGTTAATGTTCTTTTCCTTACAAACTCTCCATCCTTATATTCATACTCTGCCCAACTGTGTGATGCTGCCGAACTGCGCCATAGACTAAGAATCAATTTATTTGGTGTATCTATAATCGGATTGGCAATGTTCGTAAATTCTGGTGCCTCTACAAAACCATCATCTGTCTGTAAAAAACAGTAATATGCAAGCGCTCCCTGGGTTCCATGATTTCCGCTACATACAAGTAGATCCGGCTGTTGGTCAAAATTAACATCTTCATATAAAAATCTATCCTCCGATGATACCATTGTTCCACCAGCAGCTTCTCCTTCAACATAAATGATTTGTACATCACTTGATTGATTTTCCTTTGATACAATCAATACTGCATCTTCCAAAAATTCATTGTCCTTATTCTCATAATCAGATACCAACCACTCAAACACAAATCCATCTGCAGTATATCTCTCATATACCTTTGGCTCTGACTTTAAAACCTCTTCAATTGAAACATCAGCAAATAAACTATCTGATGTAATATCAATTTCTTTATTGTCACTTATTTCTAATTTATTTAACGTTTTATTATGCTCTGATGCTTCAGTCTCAACCTCTGTATCTGTATCTATTTCAGTTGATGTCTGACTATTACTACATCCACAAAATACAATTGCACCAAGCATAAATGCTAAATAATACTTCATTTCTTTTTTCATAATAAATAAACTCCTCATTTTTATTATTTTTTGTATTCGGAAAATTTTTCTACTTCTTCCTCCCAATCTGATTTATTCACTGGTCTATTGTCTATTGTATACTCATCAGATTCATCCTTTTGATCATTTTCGTTCATATCACACCATATATATTCATGTAATGAATCCTGCATCCCATCATTTGTAAAAGATGTAAATTGATATGTTTCGTGTAATGGTGCTCCTTCTTGTCTATAATACAAGCAGCCATATAATTGTTTTTCATCATCACACACAACTGAATTATAAGATGTACCTTCAAAAATAACTTTCAGATCGTTATCGTTTTCATCTAGTATATAACTAAACTTATCCGTTCTAATAAATAATTCTTCTTCTCCATCTCTATCTACATCACACTTTTCCCAATATGATTTATTCTTATCAAAATCTGAAATTCCTTCAATCGTAATCTCATTATTCAAAAAATCATCTATGCTGCTTACTTGGTTCTTTTTTCAGTGTCTGTATCAGATACACTATTATTTTCTTTTTGAGATCCACAACCTCCAATAATTGTCGAAATAATAACAAATCCCAAACAAGCATTAAATTTTCTTTTCATTTCTTTTTTATCTCTCTTTTCTATTATTATTGTCCTTGATTTTTATTCAAGAACACTCCAGCGTTCTTGCTGCGGAATGCGCGTCAGCTTTGCCAGAATATCATTTTTCAAACCTTCAAAATCCATGTCATATTTTTTACAAAGATTTCTCACCGCTTCTCTATTTTACCGCCCCCACCAATTCCTTTATATCTTTTACATTGTATTTATCCATATACTCCGCAATTCCTTCAACAACCTTTTCTGAAGTCTTTGGATCTGCAAAGTTAGCGGTTCCAATGGAAACTGCTGTTGCTCCTGCAAGAATTATCTCAATTGCATCCCCTGCTGTCATGATTCCACCCATTCCAATAATAGGAATATTTACAGCCTGTGCCACTTGATAAACCATTCTTACTGCCACCGGATGAATAGCAGGTCCACTCATTCCGCCAGTCTTATTTGCAAGTACAAAAGAACGTCTGTTGATATCAATTTTCATTCCAGTAATTGTATTGATAAGAGAAACCGCATCAGCACCACCTGCCTCTGCTGCTCTTGCCATCTCTGCAATGTCTGTTACATTTGGGGAAAGCTTCATGATTACCGGCTGCTTTGCATATTTTTTCATCTCTTTTGTGATGGCCTCGACTGCTTTCGGGTCTGTACCAAATGCAATTCCGCCCTCTTTTACGTTAGGACAGGAGATATTGATTTCCATCATATCAATTGGCTCGTTCTGAAGTCTTTTTACAACCTCAACGTATTCCTCTGTTGAATGACCACAGACATTTACCACGATTTTTGTATCAAACTTCTTCAAAAAAGGAATGTCTCTCTGACAAAAAAGTTCAATTCCAGGATTCTGAAGTCCTACAGCATTAAGCATTCCACCATAAACCTCTGCCACACGTGGTGTTGGGTTTCCAGCCCATGGAACATTAGCTACACCTTTTGTAGTAACAGCTCCAAGCTTGTTTAAATCCACGAACTCACTATATTCAGCACCTGAACCAAAAGTTCCGGAAGCTACTGTAACCGGATTTTTCCATTCTACACCGGCGATATTTACTGACATATTCATTATAGCTCTACCTCCTTCGCATTAAATACAGGTCCTTCTTTACATATTCTCTTGTTGTTCACATTCGAATGAGAGTCTTTTTCCTTTGTCTTACATACACAGGCAAGGCAGGCTCCAATTCCACATGCCATTCTCTCTTCCATGGAAACATAACATTCCATATTGTTTTCCTCTGCAAATGCTTTTAGTGCTCTAAGCATAGGCATTGGTCCACAGGCATAGATAACATCAGCTTTTAGATTATTTTCTTTAATGGCATCTATTACATTTCCTTTTGTACCAACACTTCCATCTTCTGTCGCCACATAAGTACTGCCCTGTTCCTTAAATTCATCAAGTAAAAATGTGCTTGCATCACGATATCCCATTACAACTTCAAATTCAGTCTTCACATCTGAAGTCTCATTTGATTTTCTGATTTCTTTAGCAAGCTGAAGCATTGGTGGTACTCCTATTCCTCCACCGATTAAAAATGCTTTCTTCCCAGGCTCTACTGTAAATCCGTTTCCAAGAGGTCCCAGTATACGAATCTCATCGTCTACTACAAGCTTTGAAAATTCCTCTGTTCCAGTGTTTTCGCCTGTCACTCTGTATACAAGTCGAATTGTTTTTGCTTCTTTGTCAAATCCACATAAACTAATTGGTCTTGGCAAAAGCTTACTAGGGTTACTTGGATATACTGATACAAACTGTCCAGCCTTTGCATATTCTGCGATTTTTTCTGTCTTAAGTGTCAAATCAAAAATCCCATTTCCAAGAGATTTCTGTTCAACAACTACTGCCATCTCCTCAAATTTTTCAGCCATATTTTTCTCCTTCTTAACTCCACAAAAGGACAGAAAGCAATACGCCTCTGCCCTTTCTATTCATTCTTCATAATTCTTAGCGATTTGCAAGTGCTCCTGAAATATCTGCAATCATATCCTCAACTGCTTTTCTTGATGCATCTGCAAAATTCTCTGGTGTAATTCCCATATCAATGTATTTATCCTGTTTGTAAGCAGCGATAATTCCACGAGATGAATTTACAATTGCTCCAAGTCCGTCCTCGTTGAAGAAATGAACTAAGTCTGCACCTGTTCCGCCCTGTGCTCCGTAGCCTGGAACAAGGATAAAGCTCTTTGGCATCACTTTACGAAGAATTTTTCCCTGTTCTGGGTAAGTAGCACCTACAACGGCTCCAACATAACTGTACGAATCTCCCATACAATCAGCGCCCCACTGGGCAACCTTTTCTCCAACCCACTCATAAAGTGGACGACCATCAATCATTCTATCCTGGAACTCACCGCTTGATGGATTAGATGTCTTTACAAGGATGAAAATTCCTTTTTTCTCTTCTTTGCATACATCTACAAATGGTTTGATACCATCAGTTCCAAGGTAAGGATTAACAGTAGCAAAATCCTCGTCAAATGTAGAATATGATTTGCTTCCAATCTGAACTTTTCCAAGATGTCCTGTTGCATATGCTGCTGATGTTGAACCGATATCTCCACGCTTAACATCTCCAATTACAACAAGATCCTTTTCATGACAATAGTCAACAGTCTTCTGGAATGCCTTTACACCCTCAACCCCAAACTGCTCATACATTGCAATCTGTGGTTTTACAGCAGGAATAAGATCATAAGTAGCATCAACGATTGCCTTGTTGTACTGCCAGATAGCTTCTGCTGCGCCCTTTGGAGTCTCTCCGAATTCCTCAAATGCCTTCTTCTGGATGTGCTCTGGCACATATGAAAGCATAGGATCAAGTCCAACCACGATAGGTGCGTTTGTCTTTTTGATTTTGTCTACTAATTTGTTAATCATTTTTTATCCTCATTTTAAGTTATATTTTGTTTCCTGAAACAATTTTATACTAAAACAATTTTTCAAATCTTTCAATACAGATACACTATTTTGGTTCAAATTATTTTGCAGCGATAACGTCTGCCATATCATAGTGTCCTGCTGATTTTCCTTTGAGGAATTTTGCAGCCTCAACAGCACCCTTCGCAAATACTGCTTTTGAATATGCTGTGTGCTTGAACTCGATAACCTCATCCTGTCCGCAGAAGAATACCTCGTGCTCTCCAACAATATTTCCACCACGTACAGCGCTGATTCCGATTTCATGTTTATCTCTCTGCTGTCTTACCTGGCTTCTGTCATATACATAATTGTATTCCTCGTCGAGGGCCTCCCTCATAGAGTCTGCAAGTGCAAGCGCTGTTCCGGAAGGAGCGTCAAGCTTTAAGTTGTGATGCTTTTCTACAATTTCCATATCAAATCCGGCTGGTGCAAATACCTGTGCTGCTTTTTTAAGAAGAGCCATAAGAGTATTTACTCCAAGTGACATATTTGCTGATTTAAGAACTGCCACCTTTTTATAACACTCTTCAACCTTTTCAAGCTGCTCATCTGAAAGGCCTGTTGTACACAATACAACCGGGATCTGCTTGCTTACGCAAAAATCAAGTACTGAGTCTACTGCCTTTGCATTTGAAAAATCTATAACAACATCTGCTTCTACATCACATTTATCAATGCTAGAAAAAACTGGATAATCATTCTCTATTCCATCATATAAATCAATACCCGCAACAATCTGTGCATCTGCATCCTCTTTACAGATAGCTGAGATAGTCTGTCCCATTTTTCCGTTGCAACCGTTCATTATTATTCTTGTCATTGTGTTCTCCTTTTGTCATGATTCATTCATGTAAATTATAAAATGCCGTACTCTTTCATAACCTGAGCAAGTTTTGCTGCATTTTTCTCACCCATCTCACACATTGGACTTCTAAGTGGTCCAACCTCAAGTCCCATGAGATTCATTGCTTTTTTAACAGGGATTGGATTTACCTCTGAGAAAAGAGCATCTACAAGTGGAAGTGCTTCTCTCTGAAGCTTCTGTGCTGTAGCAAGGTCTCCCTTGAAGAAGCTGTCACAAAGAGCATGTACTTTTGCAGGTGCTACGTTGCTCCATACAGAGATAACACCAACTGCTCCAATTGATAAAAGTGGAAGAACTAGTCCGTCTTCTCCTGAATACATATCGATTTTTCCATCTGTTAAATTCATTGTTTTTGAAGCCTGTGCCATGTTTCCTGTTGCCTCTTTAAGTCCAACGATGTTCTCTTTTGTATTGAAAAGAGTAGCAATTGTCTCAGGAAGAAGGTTTGTACCTGTACGTCCTGGAACATTGTACATGATGATTGGACATTTTGTATTGTCAGCAATCTGTGAATAATGACTGATAAGTCCAGCCTGTGTTGCTTTGTTGTAATAAGGTGTAACGATAAGAAGTCCATCTGCACCTGCCTCCTCTGCCTCTTTTGAAAGCTGGATAGCTGTTCTTGTACAATTTGAACCTGTTCCTGCTACAACTGGTACTCTGTGATTTGTGAATTTGATAGCTGCCTCGATTACTTTTTTATGCTCTTCCATAGAAAGACAAGCACTTTCGCCTGTTGTTCCAGCAATGATAATTGCATCTGTTCCTTCTTTGACCTGAATGTCAATGAGCTCCTCTAATTTTTCATAGTTTACTTCTTCGTTTTCTAACATTGGAGTTACAATTGCAACTCCTGCACCTCTAAAAATTGACATACTCTTTCTCCTTTTCCTTTTACAATTATTTCCAAAATTGTTGCCATAAAGTAAAAAAAAACCGACTTTGAAAGCCGGTCTAATTCATTCTAAATGAATCATGATAGCTCTCCATCTAAACGATGACAGTCATATGGCTCTTAACCATATGCCCAAGAGATTAGCTGCAGCACAAATCTCTTTCGGCGTTCTTCCTTTCAACTGACTTCATATGCTCCTGCAAGCATCCATCAGTCTACTGATAATACACGCGACCTCTATCTAAAACATATTTTTATTGCACATATGATAGCATTCTATATGACACTTGTCAATGCTATAAAACGTATCATTTATGTGATTCTATATTGTATATTTCATCTGCAAGTGCTTTTATTCCCTCATCAAGCACACGGCCCGTACACACAACAGTGACGTCCTCTCCTCTTGACTCAAGAAGTTCTTTCACCTCTGAAAGTTCCACTAAGTGTAAATCTAAAAGTCCAAGTAACTCATCTAACACGATAAGGGCATCAGCACTTGTTGAAACTACTTTTTTAGCATAGTTGAAACCATTTTTAATATTCATGATTTCTTCCTGCTTATTTTCCTCATCAAGTTCATCAAAGAATATTCCAGCCCTTGAAAAATTAAAAAATTTAACTTCAGGCTCAAGTCTGTTCAAAAACTCCATATTCTGTTCATTTTTCCCTTTTAAAAATTCAATTACAATTGCCTCTCTACCCTCACAGGCAGCCCCAATTGCACTTCCAATTGCTGCGTTTGATTTACCACGACCTTCACCATAATAAATCTGTACTACACCTTTACTCATATATGCCTCCAAAACAACAAATATGACCTAAAATACCACACTCCCTGTTATTTTGCAAATTTTAGACGTATTTCCTTATTTTTTTAACTATTTTTATCAATTTATATCTCTATTTTACTCACAGATACTTCATATGCAGTACGTTGCTCTACCTTGGTTTCACTGATTTTCTTTACATACTCTCTACTTTGAATTCTTCCCCAAATCTGCACATGAGTCCCCACTTCAAATCCTGATGCAAATCTTGCGTTTCTTCCCCAACAAATGCATGGTATATAATCTGATTTTCCATAAGACCTGTTTACCGCCACCAGCAAATCTGCTATCTCTCTTCCAAGGGGAGTCTTTCTGTAAATAGCCTCCTTGCATATGTAGCCATCCAGAAATATCTGGTTACCTTCTTCTTCCTCTTCTGGCTCAAGTAACTCAATCTCTCTTGCAAACACTGATAAAACTAACCTATTTTTTCTTTCTTCATGTCTGTTGAAAGAGCGAAACTGTCCGCTTATATATACAGACTGCCCCACCATATCTGACTCAACATCAATAATCCTCTCCGACACCATAACCGGGATATAATCTACAAAATCTGAAAGCCTCTTTACCGAAACCTCCATCATATAGAATCCTTCCCCATAGACCTCGTGACTGTAAGTAAACTCAGAAACTATCTCGCCCACAATGGACACCTGGTTATTTTCAAACATTTTATCTGTCATGAATTTTTCTCCCTTCCTTTTGTAAAATGTTTTTCCAAGTATTTTTACCATTATTTGGTCGTATTTTTTCTCAAATGGTGTCGATAATGGAAGTCGAATTTTCAAACCCTTGACAGCTAATTCAAATTAGCTAAATGATAAGAGGTGTCAAAATGGATACAAAACATAGAATTCTAGATGAAGCACTTACACTTTTTTCTCAAAAAGGTTATGCCAATGTTTTTGTAAGCGAGATTGCTGAAAGGGTTGGGATTAAAACTCCATCTCTTTACAAGCATTATAAAAATAAACAGGCTATCTTTGATGCAATTATAGATGAGATGAATACACGCTATCAAAAACAGGCCAACTCAATGAATTTGAACGGAATTAATCCAGTAAAGGATATAGAGATGTATTCAAATATTTCTGAAGATAATTTAATTGAGATGGGAAAGAACTTATTCCTGTACTTTCTTCACGATGACTATACAAGCAGGTTTAGAAAAATATTGACAATTGAACAGTTTAACAATAAAGATTTTGCAAAGCTTTATTCCTGCCAATATGTTGACGAACCACTTTCGTATCAAAAGACGTTGTTTCAGCTGTTAGTTGCAAATGGAAACTTAATGGCATGTGATGTAGATATTATGACCTTACAGTTTTTTTCGCCAATATTTATGTTGCTTACATTATGCGATAGAGAACCAGATAGAGAAGAAGAGGCATTGAAAGTTTTAGAAAAACATATTAGACAATTTAATTCAATTTACGGAGGAACAAAAGAATGAAAATTGTAATGCTAAACGGACAAAATCATAAGGGGAGCACTTATCATATTGGTCGACTCACTGCCGAGAGAATCGAGGGCGAAAATGAGATTACCGAATTCTTCTTTCCAAAGGATTTAAACCACTTTTGTATGGGATGCTATAAGTGTATTGAGGATGTATCGCTCTGTCCATTTTATTCGGAAAAAAAGATAATAATTGAAGCAATGGATTCTGCAGATATTATTATTGTCACTACTCCTACATACTGTCTGCATATGTCTGCGCCACTTAAGTCATTTTTTGATTTAACCTTTGATTTATGGATGTCTCACCGACCTATGAAATCGATGTTTAGTAAAAGAGCTGTTATTGTTTCAACATCTGCCGGTTCCTCTGCCAAGTCTGCAATTAACGACGTTTCGGACTGTTTATTCTATATGGGAATCCCATCAATTACAAAATACGGTATTGCAGTTCAGGCCATGAATTGGGAGAGTGTTTCTTCCGCCAAAAAAACTAAAATTAACAAGGCTACCAATTCTATTGCAAAAAAATTGAGTACCCCCACTAAACCAAAAGTTGGAATTAAGACCCGTTTTATTTTTATGATGATGCGTATGCTTCAGATAAAGGGCTGGAATTCTTCTCCTGTTGAGACTGCATATTGGAAAGAACAAGGCTGGCTTGACGGAAAGAAACCATGGAATAAATGATTAATTAACCAATTGTATTGGTACAGGTGGTCGAGTTTTCTTATTCAATTTCCTTTTCCAAAATTGCTTTCATTTTCTCTTTGATAATTCTTGCATTCTCACCTGCCTGTATTGATAAAACACCTTCAATTATCACTTCCATTTCCAGAAATTCTGCTGCACTGTTTTTTTCCAGTTTTCTTGCGATTGGTATACAAATCCAGTTAGCTATTACTGAACCATACAAGGTTGTTATCAGTGCAAGAGACATACCGGCTCCTATTGCAGAGGAATCAGCACCCATAGTTTTCATCATATTAATCAGACCAATCAAGGTTCCAACCATTCCCCACGCTGGCGCATATGCCCCAAAGTCTTCCCAAAACTTCACCTGCTTTTTTTCGCGCTCATTTTTATGCGACAACTCTGCCTCAAGAATATCCCTGACAAGTTCCGGATCTGATCCATCAACTACAAGACTTATCCCCTTGCTCAAAAAACCATGACTTATAGAATTGGCTTTCTCCTCTAAAGAAAGCAATCCTTCTCTTTTTGCAACATCAGCCATTCCAAGTATTGTCTGGATAATCTCATCCACATCTGTCCCCTTTTGATTAAACGCTGCACTAAGCCCTTTTATTCCATATGAAAAATCCTCAAAGGAATCGGATGTTGTCATTACTGCAAACAATGCTCCCCCAACTGTTACAATAAATGATGGTATATGTAAAAAATTCACAATAGTTTTTATTCCACCATTTGTCGCTATTCCAAAAATAATTGCAGTAAAACACATCAAAAAACCTGTTAATCCAGCCTTGTTTAATTTCATTTTACTCACCCCAACTTCTTATCATTGTATGGCTATTTCCATATATCGCCTTCAATAATTATGTTAATTGTGGGGTATTCAAAAGTTCAACCCAGATATCATGGAATCACTCTAAAAATATGAGAACTAATTCCTACATTCTTTCTACTTAATTCTAGCTTCAAGTAAAACCAAAATCAGATACGCTACAACTGAATAAATCAAAGATAATAATGCGACTGCAAGATTTTTTCCAAGAACCTCGCCAGATAAATCTGTAAAAATAACAACAATAGCCACCAATGAGATAATTGCTCCAAGTGGTATAATCGACTTCTTGAGCAATGCAATGACATCCTTTTTACCACTCTTTCCTGAAATAAAGACACATGCCAGACTTGAAATCACTAAGAATATCAAGGAGGGAAAGTCAATAAAGTTAATCCATACGTTCCTTTCCCCAGACATACTCATATTTAATATTATCACCGAAACTATTAGCAAAATGATACCTATTGCAAACTGTACTCTTCCTGACCTTTTGTTATTTTGGTTTTCCTGCAATAATGCAATAATATTTTCCTCCGCTTTCATAGAATATTCATTTGGAGGCAATTTCTCGCCTGATAAGAGTTCATTTACACTAACCTCGAGAAAATCGCATAACGGTGTAAGATATGCCATATCAGGAAGACCATTTCCCGTCTCCCATCTTGATATTGTTTTATCACTAATCCCGATTTGTTCAGCAAGTTCTTTTTGTGTCATTCCTCTTTCTTTTCTTGCTCTTGAGATAAATTCTCCTACTTTTACCTGATCCATTTTTATACCTCCTCAGATTGCATTTTGTAACTACATCTTATCAAAGTATATTTCTAAAGCAATCTAATGTACTAAGAATCCTCTCTCATAAAATGAGAATATTGTTTAGATTGTGTTCTTACTTTTTTATAGTCTATTTTTTATACTATATAGTTCCCATTCTAACTTCTCAGTATTTTTCTTATTGCTTTCATTTAATTTTTGTATTTCTTTAATTATTTCATCGTTTTGCCTTTGAAAATTATCGTTTTGTTTCACGAAATACATTTGCATCTGTTCTATTTTCTTTTGCATTTGAACAATCTGTTTTTTGTTCATTATCTCATTTTTTCTCTTTTCAATATATCCATTTATATTATTCAAATCGTAGCCAAATTCTTTATATAGTTCTTCATATGAATCAATATGTTTGTGATGATTAATAAAATCATATGAATAAAAGAAAAAAAATGATGATGGCATATCAATCGGCTCGAGATCTATATAATCTACATAATAAGAATTCTTTGTTCCAACATTATTATCCTCGATTTTTTTGAGAATTTTTAAACATTCATTTATCGTTTGAATATCTACTTTCCCTTTTTTTCCCAAATAATCTACATAATATTTTTCCACATCTAAAAAACAATCTGGAATTTTTTGCGAAAAATTGTTTACTATTTTGTTTGATATATCTTTATACTCTTTAAATAGCCAGCTCTCATATTTACCATCTTGTAAAGTATCTTGCATATATTTATTTAATAAATACTTTAATCTTGACTCTACGTCAAGAAATGCAATATACCTTGAATCAACAATATAAGAGGATATTACATATGTTCTGTAATCGGAAAACTTTCTATCGTCATATTGATTTAAATCATATTCTAAAACATCTTTCAACATTTCAAATTCAGAATCTTTCATTTTAGATTTTTTAGATGATTTATCTTTAATTTTTTCATTAATAATGTCACCGTATGATATTGCCTTCATAAACAATATGGGAACGTATTCTTCCAAATTGTCAACGTCTATCTCATCTAATGCATTGTTCGAATATTTATAACATTTTTCTGCATCCCTTCCATAAAAACATCTGCACAAATATTTATTCAATCCTTTTTCACCTAATTTAATTGCTTTTACCCAGACTCTTTCTGATTTTTCCAAATATTTATTTGATAATTTTATTCGCTTCTTTTCATCCAAACTCTTATCCAAAAATATATCTTTTGAAAGAAATGCATAATAAGCCCCTAAATTACGTCTTGCTATTTGTTCAATTCCCTCAGATAACTTTGAACAATGTTTTAAAGCTTTTTCATTAAGTTCTATTGCTTTTTTTAGATTACGCTCGCAGACTTGTCCTTTTCTATACATAGATGCGAGAAAAACACAAGCATCATAATCATTTTCATTAATTGCTTGTTCAAAACAACCTCTAGCCAATTGCATCTGCTCAGTACTATTTTTACCATTTCTATAATACAGTTTTCCTTCTTCCGTTTTTGTCATATTATACTTCCTCCAATTACTCATACTTCCCGCACAAATAAAGTGTTCTAATCCTTAAAAAATCAACATTGGGGTCAAAGATTCTTTCCAACTGCAACACCAAAACAAAGGACAACTCTCAACCACATATCATCGGATATGAAACCCACTATCATATTCTTCCACGGGAATTTCATGATAATCAAGCCTGTCAATATTAATGTATGGACTGGCATTAATAAGCTTTAGCATTTCATTAATCTGACGCTGCGTTCCCTGGGCTTCCATAAGAACCGAACCGTCCCATTCATTTTTGACCCAGCCTCTTACACCACATCCGTTTGCGGCGTATTGAGCTCTGTATCTAAATCCAACACCCTGAACATTACCTGTAAAACGTATTTCTTTTCTTATGATTCTGTTTTCATCATTTTCCATCTTATCATCTCATCCTCATTTATCCGATTTTTTTCCCATAAACGCATCCATGATATTTATACCTGATGCCATCTTTTTAAGGTTTGAAAGTTCTCCTTTCATATACAACTCAAGCTGAAGCACTTCACCTTCATCAAAGCCATCATTTTTCGTTATCTTGCACTCCGGTATCTCTCCTTCTGCAGTCCGTTCCCCATCGGAAAAAGATACAAACGCTATTTTTTTGCCTTCACGCTCGCAAATTGAAGAAACCGACATACTCAGTTCTTCCTGTTGTGGTTTTTTAGATTGTCTTTCAATATCGAAATTCTCCATAATCAGCCCCGCCTTTCACTTTAATGACTATTGTACACTAAAAAACTATTCTCATAAATACTATGTACTATTTTTGACTGCGTAAATTTACCTGCGGAAATAAAAGATTAGAGTTCACCTAAGACGTTCTGATAAATGGATCAGGCTTTGAATTATTGGTTACATCATACTCTTCTTGTTTCCTTATTTCAAGATTGCCCTTTTGGCAGTCTGAT
>JBGVHH010000137.1:0-2127 GCA_045122195.1 Agathobacter sp. | reverse complement strand
AATTCTAAAGATATATAATAAATAGATTCCTCGTCTTCATCTATGTTACATATTTTGTGTTTTTTTATATCAGATATTACGTCATCAAAGGTTTTCTTTTTAGAAAAATCATATATCTTATTTATATCTATGATGTGAGTGTCAAAAGTACGATTTTTTAAATCGAACTTTTACCATATATGTTCTTTGACAACTGAATAAAACTATGTTTTTGCTTGGACAGCATGGTCGAAGAGTAAATTTACCCTTTATGCCGGGTAAAATGCTCTGCATTTTTCTTTTCCTTTGATAAATCGCAGCATTTTACTGAAATTTAGGGCAGCAACTTTAAAGCCAAAGAAAAACTTTGTCTTCAGCTTACCTCGTACCGGCATTTTGTCTACGCCATATTTATTTCGAATGATGGACGGTACTGTCTCTGCTCCGTTTCGTATCCTGCCTATAAGTTTTCGCTCTTCTTCATTGAGTATCGCATTTGCATCTATCAGATTTTGCCTTGCATTTAATGAAAGAATTTTGACCGCAGTCCGTTTTTTCATGGCAGGTTTACATTCATCAAACCGCGGACAGTTTTCACACTGCTCACAATGAAAAGATGCTCTTATGCTGTTACTCTGTTTGATATAAGAGCTGCTTTTTGGTGTATGTCCTTCCGGACACAACGTAATGGTATTCGTATTATCATCAACCGAAAATTCAGTAATAATCGGATTTCCTTTTCGTCCAATCAGACCCGTAGATAAAACCCCTATGTTTTTCTCGGCAGCCAGTTCCTGAATTTCCTGTGTATTGTAGGCACCATCTGTAATAACTGCCACTGCCTCTTCAGAGACTTCAGAATCTTCAATGATTTCTTTGATAAAAGATACATCGCTTCGGGTGTTTGCATCATACTGGTAATTCGTTACGACGGAACCTTTTGCATTTACAGTCTCAACAAGGTTTGCAACATATCCTCTGTGTTGTTTATTCGCTTTTACCCGAAAGGTTGCATCTGGATCTGACGGGTTTTGAAGAACATCTGCCCCCATACCATCTTCTGATGTTTTGAGAATACGGCTTCCGGGATTATCATCATCGTCTTTTGTCTGCTCATTTATTGCACGGACCAGAAGCTGATAATCTGTGTTCTCCTCGTAAAGCTCTTTACATTTAGGAAGAAGATTTGTTGCATCATTTATGACCTTCTGAATACGTTCAGATTGAGGCGTTTTTCTTTCATAGTAGACTACCTTATTCCGGTTATTCGGATCGCAATAGTTTTCTAATCCCTTAATCATGTCCGTATTGCCATCACGGTCTATCGTTTTTATAAGGTTGGAAAGGCATGTATAAAGAAGCTCCAGACGGCTCATTGTCTTGATGTTGGATTCAATCATCATACTGTCCATACGCTTTATATCCGGTTCTATTTCCATGAACTTTGCGATATTGTCAGCAAGCTTGGTTATACAGGTATGAATAAGATCTTCGCCTGTTACAAGTTCGTATGTAGCAACCCTTTCACGGAATCTGCTGAATGTCCTGTCACTAATAGGCTGTTTTTCATAGCTGATGGTATGCAGTGCATACTGATATCGAAAATCACATTCACATTCTTCCAGAATATCATCATCCGAAAGATGATTGAATTCTTTGAGGATAAGAGCTCCAACAATTACATTTACCGGAGCATTTGGACGTGAATTTGTTTTCTCACTGTAAAGAGGTGCAAATATCATCTCATCAATGTTAGAAAAAATGTAATCAGAAAATGGTTTCGCCCATGAGTTTTCGATAATTCGTTGTTTTCTAGGTGAAAGGAAACCAAAGGAATTAAATAAGGATAATTGCTGATATTCATTCGTAACAAAAGACATTTTCGTACCTCCAAAACAGATAATTCTTATAGTAATATTTTACTACAAATGAGGCATTAAGCATAGCTTTATTCAGTTGTCAAAGTGCAAATTTTATGGGTAAGTCAAATACTTTTGACACCTACATCATAATATTTTTTGTACATTATGTCTTGACATTTTATACCATGCGCTATACCAAAGGCTACCGCCTGATGACACTTGGATGGACAGATGGGAATACCTTTCTGCCCATTAACAGCAGCCTGCTGGCATCTTCAAAAAGCAG
>JBGVHH010000136.1:0-3958 GCA_045122195.1 Agathobacter sp. | reverse complement strand
CACCACGATTTGTTGCATTTATTTCGCATTTGTCAAATACAGCCTGAAACGCATCTAAATCGCCACTGTCAATAATCTCTTGTAAATTGTCAACTAAGGTTTTTCTTTTCTTTGCCATATCTTACTCCTTCATCGGTTTATTTTGCAATAAGTTTCGAGGCATCATTTGTTCTGCTTCTTCAAATGATAAATCTTCTTCAAACATTGCCAATAAACAATAATATTTCTTAAATTGTTCATCTGTCATTTCCGAATCTTTAGGTATTTTACCCAAAGTAAGTAGTCTATCAATAATCTCATTATTTTTCATAATATACGCCATTCTATCTGTCTTAATCATCACCCCCAAAACATCCATGGGATTGTCTAATATATCAGTATTCCCGTATCGGAATACACAACCTCATCATTATCAATAAAAGCTGCCACATCTGTCCAATCTTTTATATCATGATATTTCTCACCGCTATTATGGTAAAAATTTGGATCAGTCTGATCCTCTCCGAAATCTTTAAGAATAATTCCGTCACTTATTACTATTATTTCCCCATACGGTATTGCATCATTATATCCTGCATATACAAAGCCATCTTTTCCCGCAAATTCAAGCCACTTTGATGCCTCTATATCAGCATATGTACCTGTTAAATCTTCAAATACTGTCCATCCGGTATTCTCATACACATATAAACAAGCACCTTTCCATTGTCCATTTTTATCCAATGCGTTATCAACTGCATCATCATAGCCAGTTTCTATTCTTTCCTTAATAGGCTGTCTATTCCAAATTTCTAAACGATTAATCGCATTTTCCATATTATCTTTTATCCTAAAATAACTTGGATTCATTTTTTGTATCACCTTCGATTACAAGATATTTGTCATCAAGACCAAGTTTCCTAAAGCGGATAGTTGCATCCACAGTAAATCATTCATTTTTAACTGGAGAAGTAACATTCATACTGTCACACTCATTGTTTCACAGTCCAAAAATAGTGTTATATTATTCGACCAGTTACAAAATTCATCACAGTTCATCTCTAGTATATTTCCCTCATACTTAACAAATCTTAATGAGTCTGCATTGACTGGCAATATGATTGTTTCAGAGCTTGAGATAGTTCTTTTCTTAAGTATTTCCAGACCATAACCAGTAGATAATAAAATATCTCCCAAAGGAGTACATGTAATATCACTATATTCAAAATTTCTTTCGCTATCTATTATTTCTTTAGTCTCAATATCTAGTATATATGTATAGTCTGAAGTAATTACAACTATTAATCCTTTTGGCTGTGAAAATGTTGCTCCAATATAATTACCTCTGAATTCGCCACACCATATTAAAGTATCTTCCTCAAACCTAATCCAAGTCCAGTCAGATGAATTCCAACTACTTTCGATATCATATATTTTTTCTTCATACTCTCCTGAATATGGTTGTGAAATATGTTCTATACTTAATAGCATTTGTAACTCACCCTCTTTCCTTCCCAGCGGTTTGTAGTATTCTGTAAATATATCGCCAATCAAGCCGTTAAGTATGTCTTGTGCCATACCTTACTCCTCTCTGTTGAAATGGTCTAATTAATATTGTAAATTCGATAAGAATAATTTATTCATACCTATGGAGTCCTCAATAATATTCATAATTGATTATTGCAATATCGTTTTACATACTCATAGATATCCCCATCTTTCGGACTTGCAAACCCGCCACTATGATTGTTTGAAAGTTCTTCCTCAGCTTTTGTCAAGGCACTTTCAAAGTTCCCTTCTGCAATATCGCAAAGAATACAATTCAAATAATTGACGGGTTCATGGCTCTGTACTAATTTCTTAAAATCTTGAATTGTTTTTATCTGTTCACAATACCCTGCAATCTTTTCATCTATTTCTACAAAAGCTTTTTCCAATACAGTATCTGCTTCTTCTATTTCCATAACTGGTATCTTCCATTCTTCAAGCCAAAAACTTCTCGGTGCAAAAGCAGCATTTACATGAAAACTGAATGGCTTTTTACTCGCTTCCTCTTTCATCTCAAAAACTGTCCAAAACACTTCATCTATAATGACAGGTTTCACTTCGATTACTATACGTATCGAATTATGTGAATTAGATACCAAAATTGAATACAGCCAATCATTATGAACAATATATGGAATCCCTGCAATCATTTTATAGCCATGACTTTTGCTGATTGGTCTCAAATGTTCTTTTTCGATGGCCTTTTGTAGTTCACGTCTCATTCGCATTTCTTCTCGCGTCATTTAAAATGTTATCCCTCCCGCAACTTCGATGATATTGATTGCAATAGAAAAAATATCAATTTTGCTTTCTATTCATTAATCGTAGTTCCATTCAAACAATCAAATACCATATCTGTTTCGCTACGGTATTTTTCGCACTCATAAAATTGAAAATTCTCTACTATATCTATAAAAAAGTCATTCAGTCCTCCATAGTCATATAGTCCCTCATCCTCACCCTCAGAAAACAGAAAATGAATTTTACACAATTTCTCTACCTGGCATTTCATCATATTATGTAGTTGTTCTTCTGTAATGAATTCATAATTTGCATATATTTCATCAATAAAAGAATCCAATGACTCACTAAGTTTTTCCGCAATTTCATCAGATATCTGATTTTTCTGACCTGAACCATAATTATATGTCCACCAAATTCTGTCATGAATAGATTTATTATTTGTACTTTTTAGCAATAACAGTTTGTCCTTCATTTTCTCCCACTCTCGTATATTTTATTTCATGTTAACTACCACTTTAACTACAAAAGTATTAATCAAAATAAAGTATTTTTATCATATCCCATTATTTTTCTCTCCTCTTTTCTCTAAAAAAATAAACAATACTGATAATACTATCGAACCTAGAATAAATTCTATACACGAAATAATTAAAGCTCGATTTTTAATCATTTGCCCATCTTGACTCTCTCTCCATTTTCTTAGTACTTGCTACCGGCAATTCTACGATTTCACTTTCTGGAATTGTAAAAACTCTATCATCTATAAATACCCACACATATCAATATTGTTACTAAGTAATTCCGCATTTATATAGTTTTTAAAATCTTCGGAAATGTATTTTCCAAAACGTTGCCAACCTTGTTTACTGTCAGATAATCTTTCAAGTAATGTTACATCAACTACATTTCTTACAGAAGCATCGCCATACTTCCACATTAATTCTATTGTTTTACAATATATATTTACTGATATGCAACTTGATTGTTTCTCTAGCAATTCATATAATGGATTTCCTAGTTCATCGTTTGCATAAATATGTAACAAAACTTCACCATAATCTTTAAGGTGTTTTTCTAATCTATCTTGTCCATCACGAGTAAGATGCATTATCAGATTTACACAATTATCAGAATCCATCTTAGTTTCTCTGTAATTTTCTAATTGATAAAGAGTTTCTCTTTCCCAATATTCATCAACCACTGCTTCATAATCATTTCTCAAAAATACAAAATTCAAATCCGCAAACCATAATATATTGCCTTCTTTTTGATAATTTGGGAAAGTGTAATTCATTCGTCTTCTGAACAGTTCTTCTTCCCAATTTTCAGAAATCCATTCTAACCATTCATCACTATCAATTTCCTCTAAAGCAATGTTATCGCCATATTTCTCCCAGTCTCTCTCAGAATATGATTCCGTATGTAAAATCCCACTTCTTTTTTCAAGCTCAAAATCATAATCTTTTTGATTTACATACCCAACCCTATTCCAATATACATAATCCTTTGTTTTTTCTACCTCAACCACAAGAACAATACACGAAAAATCAAGATCATCAGGACACATATATATAGGCAACACTGCATTCTCTAAACCTATCAAATGCCAGACAAATTTAACATCACCAGCATAATCTAATTCTTTTGTCCATGCTGGACATAAATCATCAAAAGGTTCTACTTTATG
>JBGVHH010000135.1:0-2399 GCA_045122195.1 Agathobacter sp. | reverse complement strand
TCATATTTAGTAGAGAAAAATTATAAAGAGGGAAGTAAGTATCTTCTATTGCATTTTAGTGATGATAAAGTTGTAAATTATGAAATAGTAAAGTGAATAATTGACATAAAAACCTCAATAATATACAATTTGAACAAAAGTTATAAGAATTATTTATGGCACACCTATGGAAACATAGGGTCGCAAAGCTAGAGTCTACCACAAATGATGTAATGACAGTTCGGCTGCAATATCCATATTAATATGGAGTTGCAGCTATTTTTTGAGTAAAGACGAAGAAAAAGGAGATTTGTATGAAGGGAAAATATGAAATAATTGCACTTGCTTCAGTTTTACTTTTAACAGATTGTTCAGGAAGGGAAGATAAGGGTTACATTTGATATGGGACTTGTAGATGGTAAAATGGTATTTCTCTTTAGAAAAAGAAGAGTAAAAGTCGGGGCAATCAGGGATAGGAATGCCATGATTTCATAGGAGTATTTTAGAATTTATGACATATTGTAAAAGTATTAAATGTTTTGTAAATATGACTTATTAATAGAGAGATACGAAATGAAAAAGAAAATGGAGGATAAAATGAAAACAAAAAGTTTAGCGATAATTATCTTATCAACATGTTTGGTGGCCTGTGGCTCTAAAGGTGATAATAATAAAAATATATCTAATACGGAAAGCAAAGACACAGAAAGTATTTCAAAGATAGAAATAGAGAACGAAGATGATACTCAAGTGGACACAGAAATAACGTCAGATACTACGTTAGAAAGTGATTTGGCACCAGAAGAATTGGAAGAGTATTCCAAATATTTAAGTGGTATGGATACATATGGCTTTCTCCTATCAGAATATGATGATGTAAGAGCTGTAGATTTAGGTGAGGTCTTTTATAAAGGAGCAGGATTATCTGAAAATCTATCGGAAGAAGAGAAAGAAGAATATTTACAGGAAGTCTTGAGAAATGATGGAAATGTTTATGGGCTAGATGAGAGATTTATTGCGTCAGAAAATATAGATAATTTGCTTAAAGAAAAGACTGGGTATTCATTGCAGGATTTCAAGGATAGCGGCAACGATTTGCCGATGCTTTATCTCGAAAAATATGGAATGTACTTTTCTGAGTGTGGTGATACAAATTATAGAGAATTTATATGTACATGTGGAATAGATAATGGTGATGGAACAATCACGATTTATTGTGAGTCGGGAAATAAGAAATGTAAAGTTATGCTGAATAAAGAGACAAGACAATTTATCAGTAATGAAATTATTAAGTAGTAGATATTTCGTTGTAATTATTTCTGAGGTCAGAGAGTCATTTGACTAAAAAATTCCTAAGTAAAATGACTATATTCTGAAGCAGTTATCATATTTTATTAATTTGACACGGGAACATGGACAATAGTGGCGCAATAGAGAGGTATGTTATGAGAATAAAAAAATGGAGCATTTTACTTTTGGCAATTTCAGTAATCAGTAGTGGATGTAATGCCACACAAAAGACAAATGATAAAATCGATGAGACAGAAGGAACGGAAGTTTCATCAAATCAAAATAGCATTTCTGATATTTGTAATCAATATAAAGATCTAGAGTTAACCGAAGATGATTTCAAATTGACATATAATCAGTTGGAAGTGGGAAAAGATACAGAGGCGGATCAGATTATAGATGCGTTAGGTGTACCAGAAGGATATGAAGAAAATAATCTAGGAAATATATCGAATGGAAATGGTTATAGAAGATGGGCGTTAAGTTATCCTAATTATAATGAACCTGAGATAAAATATTTATATCTGTCAGAACAGGAAATAGATGGAGATGGTCAGGAAATTCATGGCGAAGGACACTTAATTGGTGTTTATCTAATGGGAGTAGGAACGGAAAGAGATGTTAAGGTAAATGATACATTGGAAAATGTATTAGAGAAATATGGAAGACCGGATAACATTATAGAAAAAAGTGAAGAAGAAGTAGAAATACAGTATAGTTACGAGGATAAAACAATAGAAATAGTATTGGATGAAGAGAAAATTGTAAAATCCATTTTTGTTGATTACAATTCAGAAAAAGCAAATGAAGAACAGGGAATGTGACACGAAACTCCTTTTTATGTATCGCTAGGAAGTGAATAATTTGACAATAACACCCACATAGCTTACAATCCTGAATCAGAGTTGTAAAAAATAATGTTTACGGCACACCTATGGAAACATAGGGTCGCAAAGCTAGAGTCTAATACAAATGATGTAATGACAGTTCGGCTGCAATATCCAATTAAGTTTGGAGTTGCAGCTATTTTTTTTGCTTAAAATCAAAGGCAAATAGATAGAAAATGAGGAGAGAAGTTGTAAGCGCTTAATTTCGGAGTAGAAAATCTACCCCGAAATTAAGCGCTTACG
>JBGVHH010000134.1:0-7223 GCA_045122195.1 Agathobacter sp. | reverse complement strand
ATCAAGATCATCAGGACACATATATATAGGCAACACTGCATTCTCTAAACCTATCAAATGCCAGACAAATTTAACATCACCAGCATAATCTAATTCTTTTGTCCATGCTGGACATAAATCATCAAAAGGTTCTACTTTATGAGGAAGTTCAATATTCTTCCTGTCAATTAAGTATTTGCTTAATCTAATTCCATCTATAAACCACTCAAAATCGTACCAATTACCGACTTTATGTACTTTTCTGATTTCTATATTATTCAATGTTTTTCTCCCCCAAAAGTTAAGAAAATAGTTTCGCAATGGTTTTATTTGCCCATTCGCTTGGATTCTCCTTTGCGTCCATTCTACACACCTTTGTACTTTTCCAATAATTTACGAATATCCGCTGGTATAACAGCCACTTCTGTATCTATCATCGGATATACAGTATTGAATCTCTTATCTTCAGAAAGAATAAAAATTGTAACTTCATACTAAATCACATACTCAATCCATTTCCTTTTTTCAAGAATTTCAGGATTTTCCCAATTCAGGATTACCTGTTTCCCTTCCCTTAACCCTTATTGGCACAAAAGCGTCATGTTGACAATCTGGAAGAGGATCTTCAATATCTAACCATCCCCTATCGTCTATTTCACAATTCCATTCATCGTAAATATCCTCCACATTATAATAGAATTGATCATATGAACACTGTATTGCATCCAAACTACAATATTGATAAAGCAATACTCCATCGTTTTGTGTATGAAGCATTATTTTATATATATAATCTTTTCTATTACATTTTATCGGCTCCTTAAGATACGCGTATCTTCGCATTCACTTTATCTCCTTTTATAGAATTAAATACTTGCATACCACTTTTCAGAATATTCTGATTGCTCTTTTGAATTCGGAAAGTCAGAAATATCCGCATACTCCCAAATATTTACAATATCACTTCTTAATGCCTGCTTCCCCATTTCTACAAGATATATTTGAGGACAATATCCCATCATTCCAGACTGAACGGCATTTATTCTTGAACCATTGCATTTCAATCCATATCCCATATCTAAAAGTTTATCTCTAAATGATTGATACGTCTCAAAATAATACTCTCCCAAAGCCGAAAAAGTAACTCCATCTATTTCTGCACTAATTTCTATAACTTCATCATTTACCCTTACAATTATCCGTTTTTGATTATCATAGTATGCCAAATCTACAACTATACATTGGTATTGCTCCATATCATTTACCTTCTCAAACATCGTTTTCTTTAGTTCTAAAAACTAGAAGTTGATGGATTCTATTCCTTAACAGATTCTAATTCCTCTAATGACAATCCTTTGATTAAAACTGTATTAAGGTTAGAATGCAAAGCATATTTTTCAAGTTTTTTCAGTGCTCTAAAATAATCACAATCTCCAATAATACTGTCTTTTGTAGTACTTACAAGTACTATTTTCCAATCTAACACCTGTTTTCCATCTACTGCATATTTATTTTGCGGAACTTTGGGCAAAATTGTTTCTGTACCTTCTGTTATTGCTATTGCACCAAAGAGACTGCCATCAGGTTTTCCATAAAACTTTGGTATCGCAGTATATGCATTGCTCCAGTCAACAGATGAGCCGTCTTTTTTTAATTTACTAAACAAGCCCATAGTAATTTCTCCTTTGTTTTTTCGTAGATAATATTAAGAGCTTTAGCTTTTTGTTCCTCGTCGTATTCCATTACCTCAATCATATGATGTGCTACAAGTAACGACAAATCGGGTATATTACTATCCAAAAGACAACAAAAATCGCTTTTTAACTCGTCATGTTGCTCTTGAATCTTGCGAGCTATTTCTCTGCAAGAATCCATAGCTCTATTATGTTGCTTTACACTCTTTCTATCTCCATAATCAGTACGTTTTGTGATACAAAACTTTTCTATATATTTATCAATCATATCCATTCTCCAAAATCAATTCAGAAACTTTGAATTTTTCTTTAACTTTGAATTGTTAAATTGGCTCCTCATTCGGCCAATCGATATCCCATCCATCTAACTTTTTCCATTGAAATTTTCCATTAAAATCGTTATAACAATTTTCACAGATACAACAACTTATGTCAGTTGGTATGTACCAAAATTTATGCCGATTGTCTCGAACTTCAGCCAAACAGAAAATACATTTCTTCAAGTACGGAGCATTCTTTGTGATATCATCTCCATCCGTTGGGTTTATTTCCATATTCTTTAAATAATCAACATCATTTAGCAAACGCCAATCATCCTTTTCAATCACTTCTATACCACCGTCCTTTTGCCCGATAAATAGGAACTTGCCTACTGTGCCGAATTCTTTATATATTTCGATTTACTTCCATCCCAATAACAAATAGTACACCTTCCATTATCAATAATATGGTCACATTTAGGATATCCATATAACACGTTTGCACATTCAGGACATAAGCCTTTCATCTTTGATGAAGCAAGGTAAAATTCACTTCCGCATTCATCACACTGCTTTATTTCCTTCTCCAAACTATCACCCCTTTCATTAAGAAAACAGGAAGTTCTATCTTTTTCAATTTATCTACAATGTAAATAGTCCTTCTCGTCTTTACATTTACACTCCTCCTAAAATCGTCGTAAAAATATGAACCTACTTCATAACATGAATACTGTCTTCTTTAAATTCGTCCAAATAAGCCGCGACTCCCCTCTCACAAACACATTGATATTCTTCCTCTTTGATTAGTTTCAACCATAGCAGGTTAATTCTCTCACTCCAAAATGTATCATACTTTGTTGCACTCTGCTGCATCTCATTTGCATTCAAAAACAAAATATACTGATAACCCTCAATATTAGAAATAGGAATAGTATGACCATGTCCTAAAAAGGTTAACTCTCTCCATGGAAGATTTGTAAGCCCCGAAATCGTTTTGAGCATTGATTTCATCAATTGTTCCCTTTCTTCCGTGCAAGCAAATCCCAACTCCATTCGCCTGTATTCAGTATAATTGTCTTTATAACTCATTTCCACTTTAGGCATAGGAATCATACTTACTCCTGCTGTAATTCCATAAATGACTCCATTTTTTCTGCCTGTAATCAAAGCTTTGGGCGGAAAGTTTCCACCATCTATTGCATAATACTTTTCATGTGTCCCAAAGAAGTTTTCCAATGTTTTTAAATGACTTTCTTGCACCTGCGACCAATATTGCGTATCGAAATAATTCCAAAATTTCTTGCTGAAAGCCACTTTCTCTTCAAAATGCTTATATGCATGCTTCATTTCCCATGCAAATGGACCTGTACCTTCTGCAAAGAATGAATATCCATCAAAACCGTTGTAACCACTGAAGCAAGGAATAACCGCCAATATCTTGTTATCAGATAATAGAGCAGCGGCATCTCCCTCTTCAAACCAAAGAATTTCCAATAAATCTTCATCCAAATCAATGCCTTTTTTATCATGAGCAACATAATCAACCGGCATTCTTGGTGCCTGTCCATTGCCAAACTCCGTCACATCCACTTCCTGTGGTGCTTCTACACGATTGCATATCCAACAACTTCTAATCTCTGGTTCTTCACTTTCGGGATTAATCCACAAATAAAAATAATATGTTTTATCTGTTTTTTCGACAAATGCCTGAATATTACATACAGGCGACCACTCTTCCAAAATAATCTCTGATTCCATATTCCCTCCATCCACCTAAAAATAAGGACTTATACATCCTGTGGACGCTCCATAAATTTATCCCAATCTCCTAATTGTTTTCCTCTTCCCAAAATAAATTACCCCCTCATTATCCTTTTTTAATTTACAAGCAGTAATTTTTCATCCACTTTTGTCGAAATTTTTACATTTTCATTTTTTCTTACTGCTTGGCTTGGTAAAAAATATTTCAGACCGTAAACTTTCTCTCTTTTATGAAATTTTCCCGTAAAATTTACGGCCTAATGCCCACTTTCCTATTTCAGGCAGTAAACGCTACAGAAGTGGTCGTCTCGCCAACTCAAATAGAAATCTATTTCTAAACAATCTGATATAACCTCTTGTACTGATGATTTCCTACAACGAATTTTCTTGGGTCTACCATTTCGGCAAGTTCATTCGTCACGATGAATTCATTTGTTACTTTCACGAGATACTGCTTTGCTCCCTTTTCAACTAAATAGAATCCTGCAAAATCTTTAGTCTGATCAAATAAATCAACAATACCGGGCTGAACAATAAAATCAATAATCCACTCAAGCTTAGTCATCTTTTTACTTCGAACCAAAGCATAAATTGCATTTGCATCTTTATTCTTTTCATAGCAAGCCGAATCTTTCTTGTCTCTGCATTTGCCAGTCTTTTCATAATCATTAATGTTAATTGCTTCCTTAATTTCATTGAAGCTAATCTTTTCTTCATCATCTAAAAGATAATCAACACTTTTATTTAGTAACTTTGACATAACCTTAAGATTATTTATATCTGGCATACCCTTATCTGTTTCCCATTTTGCAATTGCCGATCTTGAAACACACATTTTTTCGGCCAACTGCTCCTGCGATAAGCCAACTTCTTTTCTTGCTTCTTTTAATTTCTCTCCAAATGTCATAATAACGACCTCCTAAATATTCTTGTTTTGTAGTTGTTTTTGTTTTCGAAGTCATCATATTACACTTTTATCATAACACACAAGAAACGAAGTGTGACAACAATGTTACGCTCCGTAACATATAGTATTTATGCGGATTTCGAGCCATGACTAATCTTTTCTAACTGGAACCTGTATTTCTGTAAGCCATTCACTTTCATCTTCTTTGTTCCATGCACCATCAATATAATTCTCTCTTATCTCCCCAACTACTTCATATCCATTTTCTTCTATGTAATTGAGTACTTTTTCATACGCTTCTGCCAAAGTATTGTAGCTGCCTTTATGAAAAATACATGCGGCCTGTACCTCGGGCATTACTTTGTATTTTAACTCTCCTACTTCTTTTTGAGGTGATTCAACTGCCTCGCAAAGTTCGACTAAGATATCCTCATCCTTGTCTGCTGGTTCCAAATAATTTGTGAAACAATATTCCGGAAGAGCACATACACATCCAGCCTTTTCCATGAGTTCTCCCATTGCAGGCATTTTTTCAAACAAACAGTCATAGGAATCGAGTCTGGTTGTGACATATGCAACAGTACATTCAGGAATTGTCTTTATAAGCACCGGTGCTGATAAACAACCATTTTTTACAGCCAGATACCTATCCAAAACAGCAACCTGCCTGGTTAGCTCTGCAATCTTTGCCAAAAGCTCTGATTTTTTCTTTATAAGCACAGTCTCTTCATCAGCTCCGGAGTTTACGCTAGCAATTTCTTCCAGTGTAAATCCTGCCTGTTTTAATGCCGAAATCTGATGAAGAACAGCCATCTGATTCAAAGTGTAATAACGATATCCTGTTTCAGGATGAATTAACGCTGGCATTAACAACCCTTGCTCCTCGTAGAAGCGAAGGGTTTTTACTGTCACCCGGTTCATAGCAGCAAACATTCCAATCTTATACAATGTGCCACTGTCTTTTTCTTTGCATAACTTATGTTCCTGATTCATCTTCATAGCACTACTCCCATCTGAATGTTTTAATTGCTACTCCAGTACAAATAACCGCAATTACAATTAATGTTACTACTGGTATCAGTATACCATCATAGTTGCCTATGGAAACCTTTTTCAGCAAATCAATTCCGATTCCAAGTGGCATCCACTTAATCACCGCCTGCACTGCTTCTGGAAATACTTCTGCCGGGATTGTTGCTCCTGAAAATAGTAGCATTGGAAAATAAAGGATGCTTGTTGCTATATTCATGGACTTTGTAGTTCTGCAAACACTTGCCACCAAAAGTCCTACCGAAAACATTGATAACATTGTCAAAAGCCACATTGCAATATAGGCCAGTACATTTCCGCTCATTCTATATCCAAAAATTACTGCTACAATTGTCAAAAGAATTGTTGAAGCCGTCGCAATTCCACCACTTGCCATTGTATCGCATGCCAGAATTCTTGCTGGCGAGCAAGGGCTGCAATACATTCGGCGAAGTATTCCCTGATTTCGTAATTCTACAACAGTTATCGGTATGCTCATAAAAGCACTACAACAGATTCCTACTGTTGAAAGAGATACAAATGCCCCCTGAAGATAAGTAAGTCCTGTATTACCTGCAGCTTTACTTCCGGTTATCATAGTAATAAGTGCAAATACTACAAGTGGCATTAGCAAACAGAATAGTATTACATCTGGTGAGCGAAAAAATATCTTTTGCTCAATTTTATACATTTTTAAAAAGCGTATCATAATAAGTCCTCCTCTCCCATATAAAACAAATATGCTTCTTCCAGATTATTTTTTCCCGCAGCCGCTACTACCTCTGAAACAGTTCCTTCAGTCACTTTTTTTCCTGATTTTATAATACATACGCGGTCACAAAGGGCTTCTGCTTCTTCCATGTAATGGGTTGTAAGAAAAATAGTAAGGCCCTGCTCTTTTAACAGCTTCAATGTACGCCAGACTTCCCTTCTGGCCGCCACATCCAAGCCGGTTGTAAGTTCGTCTAAAAAGACAATCTCAGGATTTCCAATCAGAGCTAATATTACAGATAGTTTTTGTTTTTCTCCTCCGGAAAGCTTACTGACATAACTTTTTTTTAGATTACTTAATCCAAAATCCGTAAGAAGCTTCTCATAGTCCGCTGGATTTTTGTACAAAGATGCATACTCAATGCATGCTTCTTCCACTGTAATCATGTTCTGATACTCTGTGTGCTGAAGCTGTACTCCAACTTTTTCAAATACCTGTTTTCTATTTTTTGCAGCATTCATTCCCAAAATCCGGGTGCTTCCCTGATCTGGTGTTTTAAGGCCCAGAATCAAATCAATCGTTGTGCTTTTTCCTGCCCCGTTATGACCTAGCAGAGCAAACACTTCCCCTTTTGTCACTTCTAGGGACAGGTCGTCTACAACCTTTCGCCCTGAAAATGATTTGGTGAGGTTTTTAACTTGAATACATTTTTCTTTCATAAAAAAATCCTCCTTGTATTATTTGGTAGTGTCAAAAACTACCCATTTTTTATTTTAAAAATTCTTTTAAAACCTTGATTTTTGGAGGTTTGCAAATAAAAAGAGCATTGACCTCCCTTTTTGATGTATAATGAGTTCACCACAAACCATTACCTCGAAAGG
>JBGVHH010000133.1:0-2182 GCA_045122195.1 Agathobacter sp. | reverse complement strand
TTTGTGTTATAATTAGTATTATATCTAAGGAGTTGGATTATGTATTTAAAAAAGACACCAAATGCACAGGGACGTATCAGACTTTCAATCGTCGATAATTATTATGACAAACAAAAGAAATGCTCTAGGCAAAAGACTATAGAATCTATTGGTTTCCTCGATGAACTTGAAAAAATATACGAAGATCCTATTTCTCATTTTCAGAAACGTGTCGAGTTGTTAAATCAGCAAAAGAAGGAAAAGCAAGCTCCAATCAACTTTACTTTCTATGATTCAGACCGTCTCTGTATTGGAGATAACCTTCGCAAGAACTTCGGCTATGCTGCTTTTAGTAAGATTTATCATGAACTTAGACTTGATTCTTTTTTCAATAATAGACAACGCCACACTAAGGAATCATATGATGCCAACACTATCATGAAGATGCTTGTTTACTCTAGACTTCTTGCCCCTGCTTCTAAAAAGGCTTCTTACGACAATCGTGATTGGTTCTTTGAAAAAACTGATTATTCTCTCGACGACGTTTACAGATGTCTGACTTTCCTTAACAAGCACAAAGAGACTCTTCAGGTTTGGATGAATGATAACATCAAAAAACAATACGGCAGAGATACCAGCCTTATCTACTATGATGTAACTAACTATTACTTCGAAACAGATGAACAGACGGATTTACTTCGCAAAGGAGTTTCAAAGGAACACAGACCTAATCCGATCGTTCAGATGGGGCTCTTCATGGATAACAATGCCATACCAATCACATATGAATTGTTTGCTGGTAACACTAATGACTGTTTAACTTACAGACCTAATTTTGGACGTATAAAGAAACAGTTTGACCTCGGTAGAGTTATTTCAGTTGCAGACAAAGGTATGACAACTGGTGATAATATCTGGTATACAATCAACACCCCTACCAAAGACGGTTATGTATTTAGCATGTCAATTCGCGGAGCAGATAAATCCATTAAAAAATACGTGCTTGATGAAAAGGGATATGAATGGCTCGGAGAAGAATACAAAAGAAAATCCCGCTTATGCCCTAGAACTATCCAGGTAACCTCAAAAAATGGCAAGAAGATAAAAAAACAAGTAGACGAGAAACAGGTAGTATTCTGGAGCCAGAAATATGCAACCCGTGCTAAAGCAGAACGTGAAGCTGTACTTGCTAAAGCAAGAGATTTAACAAAGCATCCCGGAAACTATACAAGAGCAACCTCATATGGTGCTGCCAAGTATGTCAAAAAAGTGGAATACGATAAAGAAACCGGTGAGATTCTTACTGCATCTTCTATTCTTGATATAAACGAGGACTTAATCCGCGAAGAAGAGGCATTAGATGGATACTACATGTTACTTACAAGTGAGATGGATACACCAGATGACAAGATCATAGATATGTACAGAGGATTATGGAGAATTGAAGAATCCTTCAAAATCACAAAAAGCGAATTAGAAGCCCGTCCTGTCTATGTATGGACCAACGAGCATATCGAAGCACACTTCCTTACCTGCTTCGTTGCTCTTACACTGTCAAGAATTCTTGAAATGAAACTTGAACATAAATACTCAGCAGGAAGAATCCTTGAGTCTCTATCCAAAGCCAACTGTAGCCTAATTCAGCAGAACTATTACATGTTTGATTACTTTGATGGAGTTTTAAAAGACATCGGAGATTTAATGAATATCGATTTTGCTAAACGTGTTAGAACTCTAGGAGATATCAAACAGACTCTTGCTGAAACCAAGAAAAAGTAATGGTTCTAAAGGCACCCACTTATCCATTCCTCATTTCTAACAGATATGATACGAACAAGAGGAAGGAATAATTGTGCAATAGCCGATTGCAAAAAAAATTTTTCAAACGCCCAATTCAAGAGCTAAAACACCATGAAAATCTGACAAAATTACAAACCCGCCAGACCTTGTATTTATTTGGTTTGACGGGTATTTTATACTTATTTTTCTGCAAAAGTCAGGATATAAAGCAGTGAAAAAAGCAAGATAAAAATTAAAAATTCCTTAAGGATCAAAGGAAATTTTTGTAAAAATGTATAAAAGAATAAAAAAGGTTACAAGTTGTAACCCAAATTGGAAAAGGTAGGAAATACGAATTCAAGAGCCACGTGCCGGGTTTGTCAAGTAAACTGTGTAAGTTTTTTACTACGTGTCACATCTATGA
>JBGVHH010000132.1:0-10053 GCA_045122195.1 Agathobacter sp. | reverse complement strand
ACGGCGGAAACACGGGTTCGATTCCCGTACGGACTGCTCTATTTTTTGATATTTAAAAATAGCCCAACCCTTTGAAAACACTGCATTTGCAGTGTTTTTCTTTTTTTGAAAAAATCCAAAAAAAGGATTAATTTTGATTACCATTTGATTACCTCAAAATCTACATGAAATCAAATATCGTAAAAAAGAGCTGCAAAAAGCAGCTCCTTTAAATCATTTTATTCATCATATCCGTTTGGATTATTTTTCTGCCATCTCCATGAATCTGCACACATTTCCTTGATACCATATTGAGCTTCCCATCCAAGCTCTTTTTTAGCCTTCGAAGGATCACAGTAACATGTAGCAATGTCACCAGCTCTTCTTGGCTTAATTTCATATGGAATCTTGATATCATTTGCAGCCTCAAAGTTCTTTACAATATCAAGTACGCTGTATCCATGTCCTGTTCCAAGATTATAAATGCAAAGCCCGGCTTTTTCTTCTATCTTTTTAATAGCTTTTACATGTCCTATAGCAAGGTCCACAACATGAATATAATCTCTTACACCTGTTCCATCAGGAGTATCGTAATCATCTCCAAATACACCTAACTGTTCAAGCTTTCCAACTGCAACCTGTGTAATATAAGGCATAAGATTATTTGGAATACCATTAGGATTTTCTCCCATTGTTCCACTCTGATGAGCACCGATTGGATTAAAATAACGAAGAAGAATTACATTCCACTCATTATCTGCCTTTTGAATATCCATAAGAATCTGCTCCAACATGGATTTTGTCCATCCATATGGGTTTGTGCACTGTCCTTTTGGACACTCCTCTGTGATAGGAATCTGTGCTGGATCTCCATATACTGTTGCAGAAGATGAAAAAATAATGTTCTTGCAACCATTTTGTCTCATAACATCTACAAGAGTAAGTGTGCCTGCAATATTATTGTTGTAATACTCCCATGGTTTTGCAACTGACTCACCTACTGCTTTAAGCCCTGCAAAATGAATACAACTTTCAATTGACTGTTCTTTAAAAATTGTATTTAAGATATCCCTGTCTAAAATATCTCCTTTATAGAATTTTACCGCTTTACCAGTTAAAGCTTTTACTCTATCCAAAGACTTCTCTGAAGAATTTGATAAGTTATCTAAAACAACTACTTCATAGCCGGCATCAAGAAGTTCAACGCATGTATGACTTCCTATGTAACCAGCACCACCCGTAACTAAAATTGCCATTCCAATTATCTCCTTTTTTTAATTTATAAAAAGTATTTTATCTTATTATAATTATTTTGTATAGGATAAAGTTTTATTGAAATATGTTAAAAAACGACTCTTTTATTCAAGAACGCTCCAGCGTTTTTGCTGCGGAATGCGCGTCATCTTTGCTGACATCTTCCTCTGCGCATTCCTACAATCCGCGGTCGTCTTTTATCTCAGTTGGGGGATTGTACCCTCCATTGAGACTAATATGTTTCATCTCGCCACTTATAGAAGCGGGAGTCTTCCCAACTGAGATAAAAAAAGATGCTCACCCAAAAGTAAACATCTTGTAAAAAACTAGTTCAATTTTCCTTTTGCAAGGTCAACTAATTTAGCAAATCCCTCTGCGTCTGTTACAGCCATATCAGCTAAAACTTTACGGTTAAGATCTACATTAGCTAATTTTAAACCATGCATGAACTGACTATATGAAAGACCATTCATACGAGAAGCTGCGTTGATACGAGCAATCCACAACTGACGGAACTGTCTCTTTCTCTCTTTACGTCCAGCATATGAGCTTGTTAACGCTCTCATTACAGACTGTTTTGCAACTCTGTACTGTTTAGATCTAGCTCCTCTATATCCTTTTGCTAATTTTAATGTTCTATTATGTCTTTTCTTAGCGCCGATACCGCCTTTAATTCTTGCCATTACTGATTTCCTCCTTAACTAAATTACATATATGGTAAAATCTTCTTCATATTCTTAACATTTGACTGATCCATGATAGTCGCTTTTCTAAGATTTCTCTTTGTCTTTGTAGATTTTTTAGTTAAGATATGTCTCTTGTAGGCTTTATTTCTCTTTAATTTTCCTGTTCCTGTTACTTTGAAACGTTTTGCAGCTGCTCTGCTTGTTTTCATTTTTGGCATTATGTGTTCCTCCTTAATTGTTATCTCTTTTCTGCCAGCACCATTCCGATGCTTCTACCTTCAATCTTTGGTGCTTTCTCCACTACCGCTACGTTAGCAAGATTCTCTGCAAAATCATCGAGAATATGCTTACTTGCATTCATATGAGCCATTTCACGACCTCTGAATCTAAGAGTAATCTTTACTTTGTTACCCTTTGCAAGGAACTTCTTAGCATTATTCATCTTGGTATTCAAGTCGTTAGCTTCAATGTTAGGCGAAAGACGAATCTCTTTAAGCTCAACAGTTTTCTGCTTCTTCTTGGCATCTTTCTCTTTACGAGACTGCTCGTAACGGAATTTACCATAATCAATCACCTTACATACAGGTGGTTTTGCATTTGGAGCAATTTTTACCAAATCAAGTCCTGCCTCATCTGCAATTTTCTGAGCCTCTCTAGATGAAACAATTCCTAACTGTTCTCCATCAGCTCCAATAAGTCGAACCTCTTTGTCTCTAATCTGTTCGTTAATCATTAAATCGCTAATTGTCTTGTACCTCCATAAAAAATAGTGGATAGGCAGACTATCCACTATACAATCTTCAACACAAATGTTTGAAAATATTAACACTAAGTCGCCCAATTGCGCTTAGGTGAGAGTGGATACTCTACTTTGTTTTTCATACAACTATTAGAATTTAACATATGATAAATCCATTGTCAATATAAAAATCAAAATTTTTCAAAAATATAAAAATCAATATTTTTCAAAAATTATTGAATTGGTTCAGCCGGGATAAATACTCTACCTTTTTGATCAACTATCCCCTTAGGCGCATCCCTTTTTGCTTCATCACAAAAAATAATTTGTGAATTAATGTAATCTTTTCCACGCTTATCTATTCTAACATAATTACCATCTGATTGTAAGACCCTTGCTTTAACAGTGTCCTCCAATTCTACCTGAAGAATATGATACGCTTTTTCTTTTAATGAATCCTCAAGCACAGGGAAAATAATTTCTACACGTTTATCCAGATTTCTAGGCATCCAGTCTGCACTTCCCATGTATATTTCCCTATTTCCACCATTTTCAAAATAGAATATTCTGCTATGTTCCAAAAAATTTCCAACTATAGATCTGACAGAAATGTTATCACTAACGTTAGGAATTCCAACTTTAAGACAACAAATACCTCTTACTATTAGATCAATTTTCACTCCAGCAGAAGATGCTTCATACAATGCTGAGATAATCTGAGCATCACAAAGGGAATTCATTTTTGCAATTATTCTTCCCTCTTTGCCTTCTTTCACATTCTTAATTTCTCTTTTTATTAAATACAAAAATTTATCTCGAAGCCAATACGGTGCTAGTATTAGTTCATTCCAAAATGATGGTTCTGAATAACCGGACAGCATATTAAATACAGCAGTAGCGTCTTCACCAATTGACTCTTTACAGGTAAAAATACCACAATCAGTATATAGCTTTGCTGTTGAATCATTATAATTACCGGTTCCTAAATGAACATATCTGCGAATACCATCCTCTTCTTTTCGAACAACTAATGCAATCTTACTATGTGTTTTCAATCCTACCAGACCATATATTACATGACATCCAGCTTTTTCAAGCTTTTTAGCCCATACAATATTATGCTCCTCATCAAATCTCGCTTTTAACTCTACTAACACTGTAACCTGTTTTCCGTTTTCAGCTGCCAATGCGAGAGAGCTTATAATAGGCGAATTTCCACTTACTCGATAAAGCGTCTGCTTAATAGCCAGTACATTCGGATCAATTGCTGCCTGTCTGATAAAATCAACAACCGGTTCAAAAGTCTGATATGGATGATGAAGAAAAATATCCTGTCTTCGAATGGAAGTAAAGATATCCTCGTCTTCTATAATTTCAGGAATTTTTTGAGGACGTGGTTGTGTATATTTAAGTCTGTCAAAGCCCTCTATCCCAAATACCTTCATCATAACAGTCAAATCAATAGGTCCTGATATTTTAAAAACATCTTCCTCTGCAACCTGTAATTCCTGTCTTAAAAATTTTAAGAGTTTTCTATCTATACCATCTTCAACTTCAAGACGAATAACCTCTCCCCATTGCCTCATTTTTAATTTGTTCTGAATTTCTTTTAATAAATCAGAAGCCTCATCTTCGTCAATGGTCAGATCGGCATTTCTCATAATTCTATATGGAAATGAACATAAAACATCATTGTTGGAAAAAAGTTTATGAAGATTTTTTTCGATAATTTGTTCTAATAAAATATAACAAACTGTTCCTTCGTCTCCTGGAATCTCAACAAGCCTTGGAAGAACCCCTGGAACCTGAACTGTAGCAAACACTGTTTCTTTTTTTGTCTGTTTACCACTTAGTAGTGCCGCAATATTTAACGTCTTATTTCTAATAAGTGGAAACGGTCTTGACGCATCTACTGCCATAGGTGTCAATACCGGATACACATTTTCTTCAAAATACTTATCTACAAACAATTTCTGAGATTCATTCAAATTTTCATGTTTATCGTAAATATATATACCCTCTTTGTTAAGTAATGGAAGAAGAGATTTATTGTAGGTTGTATATTGACAATTAACTAGTTCTTTTGCTGCCTTATTTATTTCCTGTAACTGTTCAACAGCTGTCATTCCGGCAATATCTTTTTTCTTATAATTTGCGTGAACCATATCCTTAAGAGATGCAACTCTAACCATAAAAAACTCATCGAGGTTTGAGGATGTAATACTCACAAACTTAAGACGTTCCAAAAGCGGAATTGTTTTATCCCTCGCTTCATCTAATACACGCTGATTAAATTTTAACCAGCTTAATTCTCTATTTTCAAAATACTGTGATTTTGTAAAATCCAACTCCTGCATATTTACCCCCTCTACATAAATACTTTCTTTTCTCTCAGAACAGGCTTTACACTGAATACATTTTCAAAGTATATCGTCTTATCCTCAAACAATGCTTTTTCAAGTGATATATCTTCAAACGCCTCTGCAGTAATAATAAACTCTTTGTTCTTAAGTGCAAATCGAAGATTTTTAATTTTCTGCTTATGACTCTGATCTAAAGCATTTGCAACTCTGAGAATTGCAGATAATTTTGCAACAATCAGATACTCTTCTCTTGTTAATACATCACTTACTTCTTCATACTCATCAAGAGGCAATGTGTTATACAAAACGGTATGTGCCACCATCTCTCTTTCAGAATGTGATAATCCTAAAATTTCAGATGACATGATGATATTGTAGGCACACATGGCACTATTTGCCAGACTAATATATTTTCCGCAATCATGAAGAATCGTTGCAACCTGAAGAAGAAGACGCTCTCGATTGCCCAACCCATGCATTTTCTTTAACGTATCAAATATTTTCCCTGACAGCTCTCTCATTTCTGAAATATGAAGTGAATAACTCCTATAATGTTCAGATAGGTTAATTGCTGCTGAAATAATATCCTGGTTAAAATCATGCATATCCTTTATGAGTTTATTTCTATATGCATAATCATTTGCTATTCCATCATTAACATTTGCTCCAGGTATCCATACGTTGTTTGCACATAAATTAACTGTAAGTGATTTAAACAGCATTACAGATGGAACAATCAAAGATTCTTTGTCGTTAGAAATACTAAGTTCTTCTATTATCTCAGAGGTTGATTTCCTTTGAAGCTTAGATAAGAATTTTGTGAATTTTTCGGCTTTAATAAGGTTGTTGGTGCTTTTTTTATTCTCAATTTTACCTATTAAATTCATACCATAATCATTCATAAAAATAATATTTTCAATTTGATTAGCATCTAAATATAAGCTTCTAAATACTTCAAATCTCTCATTGAGATATTCAGCAATTTGATTTCGATATATCTTTTCCGAAACTCCCGGCTTATAGAACAGCTCTCTCAACTTAATTATCCCAACTTCAATATGCTCAGTGTCACAAATATGACCATTTTTCAATATGGTAATCTGAATACTAGCACCACCTACATCAATCATTGCTGTAGGTTTTTTAATCGTATCCTCAAAAAGTTCTCTTCCTGCCAATGATTTAAAACTTAAAAATCTATGTTCAGAGTTACTAATTACTTTAACGTCAAATCCAGTTCTTAGATGAATTTGGTCAAGAACAAACAATTCGTTAGAGATTTCCCTTAATACAGTTGATGCGTATACCTCATAATTATCAACCTTGTACCCTTCCATAATAGTTTTAAACTCTGCCAATACGTCACAAAGCTGCTCAACAATTTCATATCCCAAGGATCCTTTTACTACAGAATCTCTTCCTAAATCCAGTCGAGAACTGACTTCATCAATTGCTTTTATATTTTTTCTAGATGAAAATTCAAAAATTTTCAATAAAACTTCAAATGTACCAATATATATAGATGCAAAAGTATGAATTGCCATAAAAAGTCTCCCCCCTGTATGATTAATATGTTCCTAAAATCTTCAAAGCAATAGTTTCTTCCTTCAAACCTCTAAGCGCATTCTGAACTGCTGTGTCAGTAAATTTTCCTTCAAAATCAACAAAAAATCTATATTCCCATTTCTTTTCTTTAATTGGTCTTGACTGAATATTAGTCATATTAATTCCATTGTATATAAAATGTGAAAGCATATGATATAACGCACCACTTTCATGCGGAATCTCAAAACATATACTTATTTTATTTGCCTCTTTTTTGCAAACCTTCTTTGAAGAAACAATAATAAACCTTGTAAAGTTATTCTTATTGTTCTGAATTGCATTTTTAAGAGGTTTTAATCCATATATATCAGCAGAAATCTCACTTGCAATTGCTGCGCAGGATTTGTCTCCTGCCTCTTTAACCTTCTTCGCTGAAAGCGCAGTATTTTTCAAAGAGTTTTTCTCCCAATTATTTGAATCTAAAAATTCAGAACACTGCATTAATGCCTGAGGATGAGAATATACACACTTAATATCTTCTAAAGATGCATCCTCTAATCCCAACAAACAATGGTCAACCTTTATTATCTGCTCAGCGACAATGTAATTATCATACTCAACTAACAAATCATAATTTTCTGACACAATCCCTGCAAGAGAATTCTCAATTGGAAGAACTGCAAAATCAGCTTTTTTATTCTTAATTTCTTCCATTGCGTCTTTCCAAGTTTCCACATTATATCCATTGCAGTTTTCACCAAAATATTCAAGCATGGCAAGCTGAGAATATGCGCCCTCAACTCCCTGGAATACTATTTTACTATTTGAAAAATCAATATCATCAACTACATCAAAATCCTCTTTTTCAACAATTCCATGGGCAGTAAGAAGTTGATACTGTTTTTTTCGACTCATCGCCATTATCTGCTCAAAAAGTTCTCTGATTCCATTCGCTGTAAATGGACCAGATGCCTTTTTTGATAAAGTATCAAGCTTACTCTCTTCACGTTCCTTATCAAACACTTTTTTGCCTGTTGCAATTTTAAATTCCGCAACCTGCTCAGATATTTTCATTCTCTTCTCATATAATTCAACAATCTCTGAATCTATTTCATCTATAGACTCTCTTAATTTAAGTAAATCTTCCATATTCTCTCCTAAAACTTTTGATAAAAAAATAATATTACAAACAACTCTCAAAGGCAAGAGAACTTGAAAGATTTGGCAAGAATCTATATAATTTTATTAGGAGGATTTACTATGAGAAAACGTACAAAAGCAGGGCTTTGCATAGCACTTATTATTATAATAATACTTGTAATTTGGAATAGATTTTTTAATGGAGTAAAATTCAATGATTCATACGTAAACGGAAACACTTCCGGTAATCTATATAACGCAGGATTGTTCTGTGAAAGTGATGGTAAAATCTTCTTCGCAAACCCAAATGATTCTGGAAAATTGTATTCTATGGATTTATCCGGTCAAAACGTAGAAAAGATGTGTAATGATACAGCCATGTACATTAATGCGGACAGCCATTATGTCTACTACGTGAGAAATAATGTTGGTGGAGAATATGATTACAACTTTTTTTCATACAACAATAACAGTCTTTGCAGAATCCCAAGAAATGGTGGAAAGGTTGTAATTTTGGATCCTGATCCTTGTATTTATGCTTCTTTACTTGGCAATTACATCTATTATCTGCACTATGATGATGAAACAGCAACCACACTATATAAAATTAAAATTGATGGTTCAGAAAAAGAACAGGTTTATGACAAATACTTATTTACCTGCAACACTTCTGGTAAATATTTTTATTATAACAATCCTTCCAATGGTCAGTTATATCGATACAACACAGAAAAGGATGTTTCTTCTTTGTTTTTTGACTGTAACTGTTACAAGCCAATTGTGTTAAATGATTCAAACGCATACTACATAGATGTCGATTCAAACCATGCTATTGCACACACCAACATAAATGACCCTAATCCGCAAATTGTCACTGAAGATAATGTTGAAATATATAATGTGTATGGTAGTTATATTTATTATCAAAGAGGCGGTGAAAATCCAGCCCTTTGTATGATAAAAAATGATGGCACCGATTATAAGGAATTAGCCAAAGGTGAATATTGCAATATCTGTGTTACATCTTACAATATTTACTTTAAAGATTTTTATTCTAATGAAACGTATTACACATCCACTACAAATCCTGGAAATATTAATTTGTTCTCACCTGAATCAGAATGACAGCAACAAAAAAAGTGCACACTAGTGCACTTTTTTTAAAAGTCAAATAAGGATAACTGATTGGATTCCGGAATATCTCCAAATAATCCCAAATCACTCATCAATTCAATTACTGTCTTTGATACCTTTGTTCTTTCCCTGAAATCATCCTTTGAAAGAAACGGTCCGTCTTTTGCAGCCTCTGCAATAGACACCGCCGCATTGTCTCCAAGACCATCAATACTGTTAATTGATGGCATAAGCTTTCCATCTATTATCTGAAATCGGTTTGGATGAGCTCTGAAGATATCAAGTGGCATAAACTCAAATCCCCTTGCATACATTTCCTGCACTATCCTCATATCTTTAAAGACATCCTGTTCCTTATTAGAAAGGGTATCTTTTCTCTTTTTATAATCCGCCATATAGTTTTCAAGTCTTTCTTTTCCCTGACACATCAACTCGTAAGAAAAGCCTGTAGCTCTGATTGAAAAATAAGCTGCATAATATGCAAGTGGATAAAATACCTTACAATACGCAATTCTCCATGCCATCATAACATAGGCTGCAGCATGCGCTTTAGGGAACATGTATTTTATTTTTTCACAGGACCAGATATACCACTCTGGTACTCCATGATTAATCATATCTTCCTTCCATTCTGGCCAGTCTTTACACTTACCTTTCGCGACCATACCTTTTCGTACAGCTTCCATTATTTTGAAGGCACGTTCTGATTCAAGTCCCATATGAATCAAATACGTCATAATATCATCTCGAGTACAAATACAGGTTGAAATTGTAGCAGTCCCCTCTTCAATTAACGTCTGTGCATTTCCAAGCCATACATCAGTACCATGTGAAAGACCTGCAATTCGAATCAAATCTGAAAACTCTTTGGGTTGAGTGTCCATAAGCATTCCCATAGCAAAATCTGTTCCAAACTCTGGAATACCAAGTGCTCCCAGTTTACATCCATCTATATCTTCCGGCTCAATTCCAAGAGCTGTCGTATTCTGAAATAGTGACATAACTGCCGGATCATCAAGCGGTATTTGAGTTGGATCCATTCCGGTTAAATCCTGCAACATACGAATCATGGTAGGATCGTCGTGTCCAAGTATATCAAGCTTTAACAGATTATGGTCAATGGAGTGATAATCAAAGTGGGTTGTTACAATATCCGTTGTCATATCATTGGCCGGATGCTGGATAGGGGTAAAGGAGTTAATATCCTGGCCAA
>JBGVHH010000131.1:0-2273 GCA_045122195.1 Agathobacter sp. | reverse complement strand
TCACTTTGGATGTGGATGTGTTAGATCCATCGCAATTTCCGGGGACAGGTACACCTGAGGCAGGCGGTGTGACATTTTTACAGCTGATGGATGCACTTCGCCTGATTTCTGAGTTAAATATTGTGGGACTTGATATGAATGAATTGTCACCACCTTATGATACAAGCGGTGCATCAACAGCAATGGCTTGTAAGTTGTTAAGAGAAATTTTACTATATATTAATAGCCTCTCGGATTATTGAAGAGAAGGTTAATACTGATTTTTGACAACTGAATATTTTGGGATTTTGATAGGATTTGGTAAAAAAGGGCGCACTTTACCTAAGGAAAATAGATGAATTTTTTTGGAATTGTGGTATAATGATACTGTTTTAGTGTTGAGAGAATGCAAATATAACATCTATGTATGTTGGCATTTTCCATGCGTCAAGATGTTGCAGCATCATAATGGCGTAGAGACGGCAGTACCACATCTTAGAAGAGCGGTGTCTGCCGTCTTCTAATTTATAATCTATTTTTTCTCGTTTGTTTGAACGTTCGACCGAAGTTCGTTTGTTGTATTCCGATTTCCATTCCTTACTATCTCTTGGCGGTATGCAAAAAAATCTAGGATTGTCTTTTTGAAGAAGGTGAACGGTTCTGCCATATTTTGAGTCAGAACAAGGCTTTTCGCAGGTACAACCATTTTTACGAGAAGCAAGAGGACAACGAAATTTAGCACGATGACGCGATTTTTCAACACCATCGTGACGCATACGTAAGCCCATTTGGCAAATAGGTACACCATCCGCATCAATAGTAAAACTGTCTTTATATTTAAAGTTACCTTTGTTGCCAGAGTTTAGATCAATAAATGGAGTTATGTTGTTTGTTACACAGTAATCGTATACTGGATATGCATCGTGAGCAGCATCGAGAAACAGTTTTTCGATAGTAAACTCTGAAAGATATGATTTCATTGAAAAAAATGTATGCAGAAAAGAAAGCATATCATGTCTGGATGCACGTTCGAGCATTGGAAAAACAGGTAAATCGTTTTCAGAATCAGCAGCAACAAACATGTACAGGTGATAGCCATAAAAATATTTTTCTCTGGAAGAGTCCCAGCCCCAACTACAATCAGGTTGGGAAAATTTACGTTTACAATTACAGCTAGAACCTTTTGGACAATTACAGATGCGCTTTGAACGTTCCATTCTTGCAGTTACAACGGGAGAGCCATCACCAGCAAGACTAAGATTACTAGGAGAAATCAGGCCTTTTGAAATGGAAGTATCCAAAAACTGTTCTTTGTATAAGCGGAAAATCAAATAAAAAGGATTGGTGTTAGGTAGTTGAAAACGTTGTAAAAAAGGAAGAAGCTTTGAAGCAGCACTATTGGTATTGCAAGGAGTTTTATCACCGGTTTTTTTACCTTTTTTCGGTTTTACTTTTTTGTATTTGATTTGGTTAATGTAATTGTTTTTGTCGCTTTGCCATAGTCTGTTGAAGAAGTCATAAAAAGTACCTACACCTGGAGTATCATCCACTGGAAAACCACTGAGAATAGCGTAAAGTGGAGTGATACGAAGAAGCTCACACCATTTTGTGATAGATGGAATTTGTAGAGCAATAGATAGTAGGTAAGAACGAAGTAATGCGGATGGGAATCTGGATGCAGGTTTACCGGAAGAAGGGTAAAATGGAGCCATGATGGTATCGGTTTCTGAAAGATCAAGGTACCAAAATTTCACGATTATATCCCAAGTACTCTTAGGAATAACATAAGGGTTAGGATAGAGTTTCAAAAATTCAGTAACAAAAGTATCTTGATAGGTGGAATGACCACCGATGTTAACAGGTAACATAAAATCGCCTCCAATCAAAAAATTCATATCGCAGCGCGCGAATATATCTTGATAACTAAGAGGCGCGAAGCGCCGCATTTTTTGATTGATTTGTCAAGTGTTTTCTTGAAAAAAATGGGGGGATTTTTTAGAAATCGGAATTGAAAGTCGCTTAAAATGAGGACTAGATAATCCGAGAGTGTATTAGTAGTGTTTGGGGGGATAGTATGAAAAAGTATTTGCGTGCAATGATAAAGGGGAGTCCGAAAACAAAGTTATATTTGTGGACTATTGCAGCAGTATTATTTTTATCCGTTCTTTGCCTTGGCGGATGCATTTTAGGAGCAGGAATGGGATTTGCCTATGCAGCATTTGGTGGAGTGATCTTTTCAATCGCCTATTCACAATTAGCCGTGTTTCGAGATGTGAATGTGCAGATTGACCAGA
>JBGVHH010000130.1:0-10355 GCA_045122195.1 Agathobacter sp. | reverse complement strand
TTTTTGCAGGATGGATTGGAGCTAAGAGTTACCGTATGGGAACACTTAGATATGGAAATCCAATTAAGCTCAGCAATGCATTAAAAGGTCTTAAGGATGCAGAATAATTTTTATCTCGACTTAGAGAAGACTCCAACTGAGATAAAAGCCTCCGGAAGAAAAGGAGCGATTATTTTGAAGAAACTGCATTTTGATTACTACATGAAAGTATCGTATTCCATTCCTGTAAGTATATGTTATTTTACAATTAAATGTATTCCGAGAAGTAATGCAAGACAGACGTTAACAGATTACAAGATAGAGCTTAATCCTGAGATATCATATTCGAAAAGCCATGATTCCTTTTTAAACGAACAGATATACGGATGTGTAAATGTGCCTCATGATATGTTCTCTTTTCATATATCAGGCGATGTGGAGATTGGACAGATTTTATATGAAGAGATGGAGAATGAAGATTTGGATATGATGTTTGGTCATCCATATAATCTGAATAAAGCAGGCTCAAAAATTAAGAAGTATTTTGAAGACCTTCATATCTCAGAGTCTATGAGCGATTACGAAAAAAGCATATTCATAATGAGACAGCTTTATCAGGATTTTAGTTATGAGAAAAATATTACAGACATAAATACTACCGCAGAAGAAGCTTTTATCAAAGGAAAAGGTGTATGTCAGGATTATGCGCACATAATGATTGCACTTTTGCATCTTGCAGACGTTAAAGCAAGGTACGTGACGGGTATGCTTGTAGGTGAAGGTGCAAGCCATGCGTGGGTTGAGATTCTATGGAAAAATAAGTGGATAGGTATGGACCCCACCAACAATGTGCTGGTTGCCGAGTCGCACATAAAACTGGCACATGGAAGAGATGCCTCTGACTGTATGATAAACCGCGGAATCATGCGGGGTGGAGGAAATCAGCTGCAGGTAGTCGATGTGACTGTATCAGAAGAATAAAGAAAAAGAGGACTTAGTTAAATGATACAAACCGTTTCAAAAGTAGGACTACCGGTTGATGAAGTATTGGAGATAAAGAAAAATCGCATTGAGCCGGATAATATAAGTGACAGCTCTGGCAATGGGATGAAGAGAATCAGTATCGTTACCGGAATTCATGGGGACGAGCTTGAAGGCCAGTATGTATGCTATGAACTGGCAAGAAGAATAAAGGAGGAGAAGGAAAATCTTACAGGGATTGTGGATATTTATCCGGCAATGAATCCTCTTGGAATTGATTCCATAACACGAGGAATACCGGCCTTTGATCTTGATATGAACCGACTTTTTCCAGGAAATATTGATGGAAATATGACAGAATATCTGGCTGCAGGTATTATTCAGGATGTAGATGGTTCTGATGCCGTAATAGATATCCATGCCAGCAACATTTATCTTACAGAGATTCCGCAGGTACGAATAAATGAATTACACAAGGATATGCTGGTGCCATTGGCAGAAAAGCTAAATATTGATTTTATCTGGGTTCATGGGGCAAATACAGTATTAGAATCCACTTTTGCACATAGCTTAAACAGTAGAAATGTTCCGACTCTTGTTGTGGAGATGGGAGTTGGTATGCGAATTACAAGGCACTATGGGGACCAGCTCGTAGATGGCATATTTAATCTCATGAGAGAGCTTGGAATATGGAAGGGTGAGACGAAAGAGCCAAGAAAAGCAATTATTTCTGAAGGCGCGGATGATGTGGCATACCTAAATGCCAGTCGAAGTGGTGTATTTGTTCCGTGCGTAAAACATTGGGAAGAGTTAAATAAAGAGGATGTAATCGGTCAGATAATTGATCCGTTAAAGGGAGAAGTTGTAGATGAAATAATCTCACCAATAGATGGCATTTTATTTACAATAAGGGAATATCCAATCGTTGATGAGGGTTCGCTTATTGGAAGACTGTTGCGAAAGGAAGTGTATAAGGCATGAAAAAAAGAATTATTTACGAGATAGAAGCCTTGTACAGAGACAACTTTCGTGTGACAGGCTTTGAATTTGGAGAGGGTGAAAAAAGTGTGTGTATTGTGGGAAGTATGAGAGGTAACGAGATACAGCAGCTATATGTGTGTTCGCAGCTTGTGAAGAAGTTCAAGCAGCTCGAAGAGGAGGGAAGAATAAAGTCCGGCCACAAAATACTTATTATTCCTTCAGTTAACCCATATTCAATGAATATACAAAAAAGATTCTGGACCACTGATAATACAGACATCAACAGAATGTATCCCGGATATGATCAGGGTGAGACAACGCAGAGAATTGCAGATGGGGTATTTAAAGAGATAAAAGATTACAAATATGGAATCCAATTTACATCATTTTATATGCCGGGAGAGTTTATGCCACATATCAGAATGATGGATGAGGGGTTCAGTGATGTAGAACTTGCCAAAGAGTTCGATATGCCTTATATCGTACTTCGAAAGGTAAGACCATATGACACCACAACCCTCAACTACAATTGGCAGGTATGGGATACACAGGCCTTTAGTTTTTATACTACTACAACAACGAAAATAGACAGAAAGAGTGCAGGTCAGGCAGTTCTTTCTGTAATGAAATTTCTTGCAAGTCAGGGAATTGTTGATTACAAGGGCAACAAAACCCACAAGCCAAAAGTGATAGCAGATGTTGACCTTGTATCAGTTCAGACCTCAAAATCCGGAATATTTGAGCCACTTGTCAAAGTCGGTGAAGAAATAGAAGAAGGTCAGCCGCTTGCAAATATAGTAGATCCATATGATGGAGAAATAAAAGAGACACTGTATGCGCCGGTGGATGGCATTGTTTTTTTCATGCATAGTGATCCTCTCACATATGCAAATACATCTGTATTTAAACTCATACAAGTATAGTTTTTTTTATAATTTCATGGTATAATATCAGCATTAGCGAAACGCTAAAATAATGTATAGTCTTAAGAGACAGAAAAGGGGTTTATAAAATGGCAAGATTTACATTACCAAGAGATTTATATCATGGAAAGGGTTCACTCGAGGCACTCAAGTCTTTTGAGGGAAAGAAGGCTATCATCTGTGTAGGTGGTGGTTCTATGAAGAGGTTTGGCTTTTTAGACAGAGCTGAAGCATACCTTAAAGAGGCTGGCATGGAAGTTGAATTTATCGAGGGTATTGAACCGGATCCTTCAGTTGAGACAGTTATGAAGGGTGCCGAGAAGATGCTTGAATTTGAACCAGACTGGATTATCGCAATGGGTGGTGGTTCTCCAATTGATGCAGCAAAAGCTATGTGGATTAAATACGAGTATCCAGATGTGACATTCGAGGATATGTGCAAGGTCTTTGGACTTCCAAAGCTTCGTAAAAAAGCTCATTTCTGTGCTATTTCTTCTACATCAGGAACAGCAACAGAGGTTACAGCTTTCTCAATCATCACTGATTATGAGAAAGGAATTAAATATCCAATCGCTGACTTCGAGATTACACCAGATGTGGCAATCGTTGATCCTGATTTGGCAGAGACAATGCCACAGAAGCTTGTTGCACATACAGGAATGGATGCTATGACTCATGCAGTTGAGGCATACGTATCTACAGCAAACTGTGATTTTACAGATCCACTTGCAATACATGCAATTGAGATGATTATGAAGGATTTAGTTCCATCATACAATGGCGATATGCAGGCAAGAGACAATATGCACAATGCACAGTGCCTTGCAGGAATGGCATTTACAAATGCATTACTTGGAATCGTTCATTCAATGGCTCATAAGACAGGAGCTGCATTTGCTGACTATGGCGCTCATATTATTCACGGAGCAGCTAATGCTATGTATCTTCCAAAAGTAATCGCATTCAACGCAAAAGACGAGACTGCAAAGAAACGCTATGGTGTGATTGTTGACTACATGGGAATTGCAGACAAATCCGCAAGCGATGATGATAAAGTTAAAGCACTTATCGATTATCTCAGAAAGATGAACGATGATTTAAATATTCCTCATTGTATCAAGAACTATGGTGCGGACAGCTATCCAACAGAGCAAGGCTTCGTACCAGAGGAAGTGTTCCTTGAGAGACTTCCAGAGATTGCAGCAAATGCGATTCTTGATGCTTGTACAGGATCAAATCCTAGACAGCCTAGTCAGGAAGAGATGGAGAAGCTTCTCAAGTGTTGCTACTATGACACAGAGGTAGATTTCTAAAATATATAGAAGATTTTTCAATAAGTTGGTGTGTATGAGAATATGCATCAACTTATTTTTTCTGTGTTCTATCTCAGCCCCGGGATGGTATCCTGCACTTAGACAAATATGTTTCGTCTCACCACTTATAGAAGTGGGAGTCTCCCCAACTGGGGCTCCTTAACTGAGATGAAAATATGCATTTACTGCCTCAATATGTTTTTTTTATTTGGGGCAGTAATTTTTAGTCGAAAAAGCACTAATTTTAGAATTATTTACGGCCTGGATTAATTTTTTACAAAGTGAAGCAGTAAGAAAAAATGGATATGAGAAAAATATGACAAAAATGGATGAAAAATTACTGCTTGAAAATAAAATAGTTTCACCTAGGCGGTAAGTGGTAATTTGCTACACACATTATATAGGATAAAAGAACTAGGAAGCGTGCAATAATTTATTGAGGAGAAGAGAGATTTACTGCCGTATAGCTAGTTACGCTGTACAAGCAGTAAAAGCGATTTTTCAAGAAATGATTCCATAACAGAATACAAAGAAATCACTGATAGGGTGGGAGGATGCCAAAAAGATGCATTTTTGATGTAATCTAGTACAATGATTTCTAGACAACTATACTATACACGTAGGATTTTTGGAGAGCGCAGGAGAAAATATGATAAATGTACTAATAGTAGAAGATGAAAAGCCAATTTCTGATTTGATAAAGCTATCACTAAAGGGAGCTGGATATTTTTGTCAGTGTGTTTATGACGGAGAGGCGGCTGCTGATTTGCTGGAAGAGAAAAGCTTTGACTTGATTTTACTTGATATCATGATTCCGTATATTGATGGCTTTGAATTAATGGAATACATAAAGCCACTAAATATTCCTGTGATTTTTATTACAGCAATGAATTCGGTAAATGATAGAGTAAAAGGACTCAGAATGGGAGCGGAGGATTACATTGTAAAACCATTTGAGGTGGCAGAACTACTTGCAAGGGTTGAGGTGGTGTTGAGAAGGTTTAATAAGACTGCTGAAACCATTAATGTTGGAGAGAAAGTGAAAATTGATTTAAGACAGCATCTTGTAACAAGCGATGGAAAAGAGGTGGCGCTAACGCCAAAGGAATATGATCTTTTGGTATTGTTTGCCCAGAATCCTAATGTTGCACTATATAGAGAAACTATCTATGAAAGAGTATGGGGCGGAGCACTGGAGGATACAAGTAAGACCGTTGATTTACACGTGCAAAGAATGAGGAAAAAGACACATCTGGAAAGCATGATTAAAGCTGTAAACAAAGTAGGATACAGATTGGAGATAAAAAGGTGAAATTTCGATTCAAGGTGACCATATGTATGATTTGCCTGATTGCGGTTATTTTTGGAATTGGCGGAACTGGTCTTTTGTATATGTCTTTTCAAAGTTCTGTAGAACGTGAAAAGCTTTCTGCAACAAAATCATTTGATATGGTTATTAATACTTTTTCTCTTATGAGTCAGGTTTCAACGTGGACTACAACGGAGGAAATATCAAGAGATTTTGGAAAAATTGTTGAGCAAAACGATTTCTTTTCTGGGGTTAGATTGCGAAATAGCAAGGAAGTCATATATAAGAGTAATGAATCTGTGCGCATCATGGAGGATATGACGGAGCATCCAAAGAATGGAAGTGTGGAGTACAGGATTATTTCTCGTGACAATAAATACTATATACAGATTAGTTCTGTGGTAAAGGTAGAATCTGTTGATTTATACATAGATGCCTTATATGACATTACTTTGATATACGAGGAAAATAAGGAGCAACAAAGGCTGTATGAAATGATTTTTATTTTTGTTGTAGTTTGCAGTGCGATTTTTTCGTATATCCTATCATATGTATTAATGAAGCCTATTAGCAAGCTTAAAACGACTGCAGCAAAAATTTCCAAGGGAAATTATGAGATAAGGAGCAAGGTTCGTACCAATGATGAAATTGGGGAATTATCTATGGAATTTAATCATATGACGGATGCGCTAGTTGGTAAAATGGAAGAATTAAATGCAGCTATGGAGAGGCAGAACCAGTTTATTGGAAACTTTACCCATGAACTGAAAACTCCTATGACATCCATGATAGGATATGCGGATTTGCTTAGAAGACAGACCTTGAGCGAAGAAGAACAAATTGATGCAGCAAATTATATTTTTTCAGAGAGCAGGAGATTAGAGCGATTGTCTATAAAGATGATGGAGCTAATTGTTGCAGAGAATAAAAAGCAGGAATTGACACTGCAAAATCCGACATATCTGGTTGAGCAGGTTGTTAAAAATTATTCTTCATACTTCAGAAAAAGTGGAATAGAAATTGAGATGTGCTGTGAGAATGGAAAATGTATGCTCGAACCGGACTATTTTGTTTCTTTACTTGTAAATCTTTTGGAAAATGCAAGGCGTTCCATGGAAAAGGGAGGAATTATTAGTATTAATATTGCAATGATAGAGGACGGGTGTATCCTTTCGGTAAAAGATTGTGGATGTGGAATACCAGAGGAAAAACTGGCCCACATAACGGAGGTGTTTTATCGTGTGGACAAGGCTAGAAGCAGAGCTTTTGGTGGTGCAGGTTTAGGCTTGTCCTTATGTGAACGAATAGCCAGGTTACATAATGGTAGCATGAAAATCCAAAGTGAGGTTGGTGTGGGAACGACTGTAGAGGTTTGGCTAAAAGGAGGAAGAGGATGAGAATAAAATCTTGTATATTGGGATTACTTATAATGGTTTTATGCATTGGATTTGGAATGTTTTTTCCCCATATCGTTTTTTCTAAGACCTTCAATGAACCTCTAAGTCAGGTAGAAAAATATGAAATAGAACCAGTAGAAATGGGAAACTCAAACACTGTAATAGATGCTATAAGAGCCTGTAGAAACAGTAGCTATGTGTTTGATTATGAAGAGGATATGGCTAATTTATCAAGAGAACAGCTGATTGATATATGTAATTCTTTTCTTCAGAATCTGAAGTTAGAAGAGTGGGGATATAATCAGATTATTGTAAATGACTCAAACATGAAGGCTACTTGCCAATTGGAAGTAAGTAATTATGATGAAGAGTTTGTAATATCTACTACGATATGGAATGTAGAAGTGGAATATTCACCAAATTGTTTCCTGGCATTAATTGTAGATGATAAAAATCAAAAGGTAGTTCAAACATATTCGTACTATTCTTATGATGATTCAATTAATAATAACGTTAGCTCCTATACAGATGGCACATCTATTTATTTGTATCTAAGCGAAGTAATAGTTCCTTATCTTGAGGATTACTATGATGCGGAGGTAGAAATAGTTGATGATATTTATAGTGAATATATTATTAGCATTACGGACAAAAATAAAGATGTCGTATTGATGCAATTTGATTTGAACGATGGAGCACCATATTTAATTACAATTAAATGATGCCAAAATGATGGTAAATTGAAGGGGATTTGAGTTCGCACCTCGCTATCTTATTAATAGAAAGCGGGGTGTGTTTTTTTGACAAAAAGGCAAATCAGATATAAAAAAAGAAAACAAATTAAGAGAAGACGTTTATGCTTTAGGTTAATAAGGATAACGATATTATGTTGTTGTATTATGATCGGTTTATGTTGCATGAAAAAAACGGAAGTTATGCATGGGGAAAGTCATGTCCCAAAACCCATTGTCACAAATATAATGATTGAGAATAGGGAGGCTGAGAATGTAGAGATTGAAAATAGGGAGTGGAATTTGATTCTGGTAAATAGCTCACATCCTATTGATGAAGATTATATTATGGCTATAAGTCTTACACAGCTAAAAAATGGACAATCTGTAGATTCAAGATGTTATCCTGATTTACAGCGGATGATGGATGATTGTCGGGCAGAGGGGTACAATCCGATAATTTGCTCGTCATTTCGAACGAATCAGAAGCAACAGAATATTTTTAATCAACAGGTTAATACATATATGAAAAAAGGCATGAATCGTAAAGAGGCTGAGAAGGAAACCAAGAAGTCCGTGGCAGTTCCCGGAACGAGTGAACACGAACTTGGGTTAGCAGTAGATATTACCGATGCAAAGAATCAAAAGATTGTATCAGGAATTGAAACACAACCTGTACAGAGATGGCTGATGGAAAATAGTTGGAGATATGGCTTTATTCTCAGGTATCCCATTGATAAGTCTGATGTGACTGGAATCGTTTATGAACCATGGCACTATCGATATGTTGGTTATGATGCTGCAAAATATATATATGACAATAATATTACATTGGAAGAGTATCTTGGTTTGTAATTGAGAGGTCCATTTCTTTCTAAAATATATATAAGATTTTTCAATAAGTTGGTGTGTATGAGAATATGCACCAACTTATTTTTTCTGTATTTGATCTCAGATGAAAATAAGCATTTACCGCTTCAACGCAGTTTTTTTGTTTGAGGCAGTAATTTTTACGCTCAGATGAAAATAAGCATTTACCGCCTCAACGCAGTTTTTTTGTTTGAGGCAGTAATTTTTTGTCAAAAAAGCAATAATTTTAGATTTATTTACGGCTTGGATTACTTTTTTACAAATTGAAGCAGTAAGAAAAAATGGATATGAGAAAAATATGACAAAAATGGATGAAAAATTACTGCTTGAAAATAAAAAAGTCTCACCCAGGCGGTAAAAGGTGATTTGCTAAAAATTTAGATTGGGACAAAAGAACTAGAAAACGAGTAATATTTAATTGATGAGAAAAGTGATTTACTGCCGCATAGCGAGTTACGCAGTACAAGCAGTAAAAAGAAATAAAATTTGTTTGACATACTGGTCTAATGATGTGGTTTGTATCCAATCAAAGAATGTAGAAGAAAATATCCGCATGGAAATGCAGTACAAAGAGAAGACGGGCTGTATTACAGAGTCGTAGGTGATGAATTACCAGATGAGGGAGAAAAAATAACTAGCGGTTTTTCTTTAGAGGATGTATATCAGTATCTTTATGGGGGAATATGCTAGTAGAAAAGTCTATTTCAAATGAAAATTTATTCATTCGAAATAGACTTTTTTAATTCAGCAAGGAAGTCCTCATTCTCTTGACTATACATGCTGTTTTTCTGCCATAGTGCATTAAAGTCATGTGTCAGGGCAAAACCGGGAACTTTTATTTCTTTGATTTTGTTTTGCTCGAGAAGTTCTCTGCCGACACATTTGTAAAGGACGCTTATTCCCTGATTGGCTGTAAGCATTTCTGTTATTAGCCCAAGGCTTGTGAAATCACATTTGTTTTTAAAGTCATCTATGCAGTAGCCATTTTCTCTAAGGTAATGTTCAAAGACAGCTCTGGTTCCTGAACCCTGTTCACGTGAGATGAGGCGATGGTTAAAAAGCTCTTCAATGCTCTTTATTTTACCTGTTTCATAGTTAATACCGCAAAAAATTGCAAGGGGTTCTTTTGAAATCAGGCGGTTTTCATATTCATCCTTTGAAAAATATCCTTCTGTTAATACAATATCCAGTTGGCCGTGGTCCAGTTTCTTTAGAAGGGTAGCAGTATTTGCAACAACTACAGACAATTCTATTTCAGTATGATTATTCAGATAGACAGATAAAAATTTAGATAAAAAAGAGTCTCCAATAGATAAAGTGGCTCCAATTCTATATATTTTCTGAGGCTTTATCTGAGATAATTCGTTTTTAAGTCTGATTTCATCATGAACAAGAGTCTGAAGCGTTTTTCTGAGATATTCCCCCTGTTTGGTCAATGTCATTAAGATAAGCAGATATTAGCATCATCCTATTTCTAACTATTAAAATATAGTTTAGGAATAGGATGATGCTTATTGTTTTAAGAATTTTTGTCAAACACGAATAGACAGATGTTTTCATCTGCCTGAAAAAGTAGTATATTATATTTGATGTTAAGCTACTCTGTAGAGGAAACTTACTGCTTTCTTGTGGTTGACTTTGCGAGGGTCATGACGCCCAAGACGTATAGGTAATATTTCTTTGCTTATCAAGGCTTCAACATCTGGCGGAGATTTCTCCGCCATTTTACTTATAAAATATCTGCATATATGTATAGCAAATGTATAGTTAACTTGATATACATGTTTTTGTGTACATTTATCTATTACTACATGTGCTGTAATTATCTCGCAAAAATTATATAAAATAAGTCTTGCCCATATTTCTTGAGT
>JBGVHH010000129.1:0-83139 GCA_045122195.1 Agathobacter sp. | reverse complement strand
TTTCTCATTGAAATGTTGTATACTTTTAACCATGGAGAACACCTCTGTCTTTCTAAAGTTTGGTTTAGTCGCCTTTAACTTTATCAGACTTTGGTGTTCTCTTCTATTTTTTATTAATCCGAAGAAAAAGTTACGCTAGCTGCAATGTTAATTAGCGTGTTATTTAGTTGTAAATCTTCTTGGGAAATATGGCGAACTGCCGTTGATTTGCCAAGTGATAGATTCAATATAATCTATAGAATCTAATAAATCAAGTAAAATATCTTTTTCCTTTTCTCTCGCTTGTACACTAATTAGCCCCACATCGCTTCCGATGTGGGGCTTAACATTGCACTTTTGCTTCATATATAACTATTACATTCAATTATGGAGTAACTACAACTGTTACATCAACAGACTTAGCATTGAAATTGCCTGCGGCGGCAACTGTTACCCTTACAACTGCTGTTCCAGGTGCAATCGCTGTGACATTTCCATTTCCATCTACTGTAATGCATTCTGCACCACTAATTACCTGGAAGCTTCTTCCACCAGGACTATTGGTACTTACTCCGATAGCACCAGACGTTCCCTGACCTAATGTCATTCCCGATGCCTGCAAGCTTGGATCCACATATACAGGTGCTGGCTGATTTACTGTTATTGTTACAGTAAATGTCGATGCTTTGTAGTATTTTGTCTCTGCTGCCGTGATTGTAATTGTAGCAGTTCCTGCACCACCTACTGTCACATTTCCAGCTGCATCAACCGATGCAACACCAGGGTTATTGCTTGAGTATGTGAGTGCTGCTCCATCCTGACAAGCTGCATCCAAATGGAATGCTCCTGAACCCGCGTCTACTGTATATGCATTGCTTCCTGTCCAAATCTGGTCTTTTAGTTGAGCTGTTCCACCTCCATGTACTACAACAGTCTCTCCCATTGTTACGTTATCAAAAAGCTGTTTTACAGCTGAGTATGGCATGTTGATACAACCATGACTTCCGTTGTAGAGGTAAATATTCCCTCCAAAAGTGCTTCTCCACGATGCATCATGGAATCCAATTCCACCGTTAAATGGCACGAAGAAGTTTACCCATGTCTTGTATCCCGGCCCCCTCAGATAACGATCCTTGTCCATTGAGAAAATATGATATACACCAGTAGGAGTTCCATTTCCCTTTGCTACACAACCTGTAACACACTGGCTTGCCACTACCTGCTGTCCATCTTTATATACATATACCATCTGATTTGTGAGATCCACCTCACAATAGTTTCCACCAAAATCTACATATTCACCTTCGGCAGCCTCCTCAACTACTGAGTAAACTGCCTCTACAGTTTTTGATTGTTTATCTTCTATTGCTCCTGATATCTCTGTAAACAAAGCATTACCATCAACAGTCTGACCAGCGGCTGCTACATTCACAGTAATATCACTACCGCTTGCAGTCTTGAATTTAGCTTTTCTAGTCTTTGATACATCATGCTTTCTGGCAAGTTCATTACAATATGTAGACATTGTCTCTCCGTTTAATTCTACAGACAGACCATCATTTGAAACAATCAACCAGCTTGCAATATCTGCTGCCGGCACCTGCTCCTGTGTTGCTTCTTTTCCCTCAGGTGCAAAATTACATATTATCTGAAGTGCAAGATATTCATTGGCATTCTCAAGTGCCTTCTGTACTTCCTCACTATCAGCTGCAATTTCACCTTCAACCTGTTCAAGCTTTGATTCAAGTTCAACTGTTGCTTTTAGCTCGTCAACTGCCTTAGAAAGATTCTGAGCAGCCTCCTTGAAAGTCTTTGCTTCTCCTGTTGTACCATCTACACCTTCAAAGCAACCAGCCTCTGCATTATATGCTATTGTAGCTTTATAAGGAGTGAGGGAATGTGGATCGAATTCCTGAGTCTGCTCTGACTCTTCCCCAGTGGCATCTCCTGCCTCATCTGCTCCTTCACTCTGGACATCTGTTTCAGCCTGAACCTTAGCAGTAATATATGCTTCCTGTAAGATTTCTTCCAATCCAGCTTCATCCTTCATCTCAAAAAGCTTAATTTCTTTTTCTGGCTTTTCTTCTCTATTAGCCGCATTGCAAAGCGCCTGCATGTCTGCCTTGTCATTGAATTTCAACTCAAGACTTTCCTGTTTTAAAGTAAAGGTCTGATCATCAAGCGTCACTATAACCTCATATTCTCCGACAGCATTCTGAAGTGCCTTCTTTGCCTCTGCAATCGTCTTTCCTCCTACATCTACCGATGCAATCTTGTATCCTTCGGGAAATGTATCGTAATCCCTGTTATCCCAAACAACAACTTTGAGGATTCCAACAATTGCGATTAATATACAAAGTACACCAACAACAGCGGCTGTCACAAATACCTTTTTATTCTTCATAGTTATTCCTCTTATCTTAAATATTAGTATACAGATTCATATTTTATCACTAATATTTTTATTACTCAAGTCCTATTCATGCTCTAGATTAAGTACAATTTTCCATATCTTGTCATACTGGTCATACATCTTCTGCGTTTCATTCTCTAGAATATAGTAATGAAATATGTACGGTATCAATAGCACCAAGAATAAAAGGGCCAACACAAAAAGAGGTATCTCCATCAACATTATTGACGCAACAATTGACATTAATGTCATTATGGCAAATGTCACTGTTACTATCAGGTGTATCAGCCTCTCATGCTGGAAGAACCCTATTTGTATCAGGTGTTCTTCCAATACACTCTCCCAATCTGTTTTGTCACTATTCTCATCGAGCAAGCTATCAACTAGTTGTCTATAAGATATTATTCGTTTCTTCATGAAATATTCCTCCAATCGTAAATTGCATATTTTTTCTTTTTCTCCCGTTCCTTTAACATGCATCACATATTATCTACAATTATATCACGTATCACGACATGATACATTTGTTTATTTTTCTATTGCTCTACTGTTCCCACCGGATGATGTGCTGGCGAGTATGTGGATGATAATTTAAGTGGCATTCTTCCTACGTTTACTATATTGTGACAGGTTCCTGCCGGTACGAATACGGTGTCTCCCATTGCCACTCTGATAGTTTCTTCTCCTTTTCCAAATACTACAAGACCAAATCCACCTTCTATTCGTATAATCTGGTCATTTTCTTTGTGAACTTCAGTTCCCACTTCCCCTTTTATCGGAATGCTCATTACTGTCATCTGACTATTATATCCAGTCCAGATTTCTCTCCTATAGAATTTATTGGTATTGGCCATTCTAGGAACATTCATTACCCTTTCTTTGGGAACGTATCCCTGTCCTCCACATCCACAGTTTTGTTCGGTTCCGTAATGTTCTGGTCCATAGTGAACCGGGTTATATCTTTCCTTTCCACTATCATTCCCCTGACAATTATCTGATTTACATTTATCGTTTCTATACATTTTTGACATCATATTTTATTTTCCTTTAATAATATTGTCATAATAGTCTATGTTTGTTTTTTTGATTTGTCATAATTATTTTCATTATGCACATACTAGCCTTGTTTTAAAACAGTATTATTTAGGAGGAACAAAATGGTATTATCAGAAAAAGAAAGAACAGTAATTGAAGATTTAAAGACTCAGGAGCAAGCCTGTATTGATAAGTATACAAAATACAGCGAGCAGGCAAAGGACCCTGTCCTTAGAGACCTTTTCTCAGACATTGCAAAACAGGAGCAGAAGCATTTTGACGAACTTAATCAGGTGATTGAAGGGAAGGTTCCCTGTTCGTCTTGTGATGATTCGTTTGCCAAAACTGCTGCAGAATATGAACCTAAAGCTACGTATGATTCACTCACCAATTCAGAGGACAAAAAAGCCGACAACTATCTGGCAACAGATGCTATCGGTACTGAGAAACTGGTTTCTGGCGAGTATAACTCTGATGTATTTTGTTTTGCAAATTCTGCTATTAGAAAGCTACTTGCTAAGATTCAGGTTGAAGAGCAGGAACATGCTGAGATGATTTGGAAATACAAAACTGCTAATGGAATGGCTTAAATACAACAAAAGGCGGGAATCTCCCGCCTTTTATATATTTTATTTTCTTCTCATTTTACTTCGGAGTTCCGTAATATTACCAATCGTAAAATGATAGCCCCTCTCTCCTATATGAAGTGCATTATATAGTTTAAATATTCTGTATTTACCTGCACACATATCGAAAAGCCATCTGTGTTTTTTCACCAATATACGGTTAAATTCCTCTACCCTTTTTCTACCTGCTTTTTTATCCTTATTCAAAATAAGTGCAACATGGTAGTAATCCGCCACACATTTTGTAAGCTTCTTGAGCCAGTACTCCTGACCTCCATCTGCAAAATCCTTTTTCATGCTTTTTGCATCTGCCAGACGAAGTATTACTGTTTCTAAATCAGGAAGTCTTCTAATGAGGCTTTGAATAGATACACTCTGGTTTACATCGCCAATTCGATACATATACAATTCGATGTCTGCAATTTTTATCTTTGACGCAAAACAAAGTGGTATTGTTGAATATTCCTGATCCTCATAAAATACTCCCTCAACCAGCTCGTATCCCAGACTTCTATAGAATTGAGTGTTGTACAAGACACCATGGAATGTCAATCCCCAATATATATTATCCCAAAATCCCATAATCTCTGCCAGACTATATAAATGGTCTTCATCTGCACACACTACGCGTTTATGCTCAATCTCTCCGGTAGTTACATTGTGTGTCTGATGAGCGTGAATCATTGCATCAAATTCACTTTCCATCAATATATTCATTGTATCAACAAGAGCCAGAGTATCCACCCAGTCATCTGCATCAACTACCTGAAAGTACTCACCTGTTGCAGCTTTTACTCCCGCATTTATTGCAGAGCCGTGTCCGCCATTTTCTTTATTTAATATGCGAAAAGTATCCGGATAATGTTCCACATACTTTTGCGCAACCGCCACACTGTTATCGGGAGTACCATCGTTTACAATGATTACCTCCAGCTTATCCATCAACGCTTTGTCATCTATAATAAAACTAGTAAGTCCTTTATCTAGGAACTTTTCGGCATTGTATGTGGGTATTATGATTGATAAGATTTTATTCATAGTTTAACTAATCACTTTCTTGCCTTATGAAGCATTGGCATGAATTTATTCTGGTATGTCTCCTCACTCATATGGATACGATTGAGAATTGAAAATACTTTATAGGTTTTCTTCACGCGACTATAAATAACCGGGCTAAGCCTTCTTATCTCCTGCGTAAATTCCTTCATTCTTCTGCGAAGCATTTTCTTATCAGGATTTTTTACCAGACAAAGCTGGTAATAATCATTTACAAATTTACTCGTCTTCGTAGCCCAGAGTTCTTCTCCTCCATCACTGAAATTAGAAGAGTCTTCACCTGCTTTTATAAGTGTTCTGATTACTGTTTCATAATGATCTAATCGATTCAAACAGCTTTTCAACGAGATACTCTGGTTTACGTCTCCAATTCTGTACTCGTAAAGCTTTTCATCTAAGATAAACACCCTTTTTGCATATGCCATTGGCACAGATACATACTGCTGATCCTCATAAAAAACACCTTCTACAAGTTCTTTTCCCAGACTCTTATAAAATGATGTGTTGTAAATCACACCATGAAATGTAAGTCCCCAGTATGCATCATTCCATCTGCCCACAATTTCCTTATCAGTATACGGTCCCGCCAGATTTGGAATCTCTGCATGAGTTTTCTCGCCTGGAACAACAAGTTTGTCTTCATACGGATTCTCACCCTTTGCTTCCTTTTCCAAATCATAAGTACAATAACTGAGCAAAAGAGCGTCTGCTGCATTCTCCTGTTCTGACTCAAGCTTATCAAGTGTTTTCATTACTGATAACAAAGCCTCAGTATTCACCCAGTCATCCGCATCTACTACTTTTAGATAAGCTCCTGATGCATGTGTCACCCCGACATTAATCGCCGAACCATGTCCACCGTTTTCTTTATTTACTATCTGGAATATCTCAGGATACTGATCTACGTATTTTTGGGCAACCTCCACACTTTTATCCGGTGTTCCATCATTTACCACAATCACCTCTATTGCATTTCGGAATTTTTCATCCTCTACAATAAAAGTTGGGAGCCCTCTATCCAGAAATTTTTCTGCATTATATGTGGGTATAACAATCGATAATATCTTTTTCATCTATATCTTTACTCTCTTTTATTTCTTCACCTTACTATACAGCCAGGTAGCAAACGGAAATAATCTAAACTTACTCTTTCGAAGCATCCATACAGATTTTCTCTTACATGCTTCATATATACCCGGATGCTCCTTCTTAAGCTTCTTATCGAACTCCATCAGTTCCTGCTTATTGCCTTCCACATTTCCCTTTGCCAGGAAAATCTGATACTCATCATCTACAGCTTCAGCTATTCCTCTCTCGAGGTATTTTTTCTTGTAGGTTGGAATCATATCGTTCATATCATTGTACTCATACAATGAATTGAGCACCCTTAGATGCTGGTCGTGACGCTTTATCATCACATTGATATCCACACTCTGCCCATTTCGCCCAAGTCTATACTGATATATTGGCTCCGGAGCAAAAGTGATACTTGTACAAAAAGGAATAGGATACAAGATATATTCCTGGTCTTCATAAAAACAGTGTTCATCCAGCTTCACCGGACATTTCTTTATCACATCCGTTCTGATTGTCATAGAATGGATTGTCACTATTGGTTCTACCACAGCTTCTGCAAATCCCCACTCACGATTGTAGTGATAGCTATTTTTTACTGCTTTTCTTCGTCCTGAAACTTTTTCTGTGGAGTCGTTTATCAAGTTAAAATCATTGGAAATCACATCTGAATTTACACGTTTCAACATCTTGATAAATTCCGGAAGAAGACTGGTATCAACCCAATCATCTCCATCCACAACCTTGAAATACTTTCCTGTAGCAAGTGGAACAGCATAGTTTATTGTAGAACCATGTCCGCCATTCTCCTTTGTCAGAACCTGTATACTACTTGGATATTTATCAGCATATTTTTTTGCAATCTCTTCCGTGTGATCTGTAGACCCGTCATTTACTACGAGAATTTCCAAATCAGATAGAACTTCAATGTTTAGAAATGAATCCAAACATTTCTCAATATACTTTTCTACATTATATGCCGGAATTACAACTGTTAAAGTCTTTTCCATTCCAAATCTCCCCGTCATGTGCAAAGTGAATTCTACTTTTTACAAAAAACATTTGATTATGACAATCTATTTAAGGCTGAAAAAATTCCTCTAATTGATGCTTTTGTGATGTTAGAGCTTACACCCACTCCAAAAGTCTCGCGCCCTGTTTTGTTGTCACGCATATGAATATATGCTGCTGCTTTTGCATGACTTCCCTGTGCAAGAGCATGCTCATCATAATCAAGGATTGTCACATCCATGTCTGTCACACACTGCTTAATTGCAAGCTTTGCGGCATCAATTGGTCCATTTCCCTTTGCCCTTGATTTAATCTCTTTTCCCTTATAATTAAATACCATTGAAACTGTTGTCTCGTCGTCATTGTCGTCATCATCTTCCCTGAATGATACAAGCTCAAACGGCGTTTTTGATGTGAGATACTGTTCCTCGAAAGCTTCCATAATTCTGCTTGGTGCAGTCTCTCCACCCTCTTCTTCAGAAATCTTCTGAATTACGTCTGCAAACTCCTTGTGCATTGCCTTTGGAAGCTTGTAGCCATATACTGTATTCATTACGAAGGCTACTCCACCTTTTCCAGACTGACTATTTATACGAACTACAGGCTCGTACTCCCTGCCAATATCAGCCGGGTCAATTGGAAGATATGGAACTTCCCAGATATCTGAACCACTTTCCTTGAGGAATTGCTCACCTTTATTGATAGCATCCTGATGCGATCCGGAAAACGCTGTAAATACAAGCTTTCCTGCGTATGGATGTCTCATATCGACCTTCATCTTGCAGCAACGCTCATATACTTCTACGATTTCTCTTACATTTTCGATATCAAGCTCAGGATTAATTCCCTGTGAAAACATATTGTATGCTACTGTAAGAATATCTACGTTTCCTGTTCTCTCACCATTTCCAAGAAGAGTTCCCTCTACACGGTCTGCTCCTGCTAAAAGTGAGAGCTCTGTAATTGCCACTCCCGTTCCTCTATCGTTATGTGGGTGAACTGAAAGGATTACATTCTCTCTTTCCTTGAAATGTGTGCTCATCCACTCAATCTGATCTGCATATACGTTCGGAGTGTTCATCTCCACTGTTGCAGGAAGATTGAAGATAATTGGATTGTCATTTGCATGATTCCATTCTTCCTGAACTGCTGTACAGATATCTAATGCAAAATCCATTTCTGTACCTGTAAAGCTCTCTGGAGAATACTCAAGCTGAATGTTGCCATCGAAGTTCTTCATTCCTTCTACAACCATTCTTGTTCCAGCCTTTGCTATCTCAATAATCTCTTCCCTACTCTTTTTGAATACTACTTTTCTCTGAAGTGTAGATGTAGAATTGTAAATATGGAATACTACATTCTTGATTCCCTGAATAGCCTCAAATGTTCTATCGATAAGCTCCTGTCTACACTGTGAAAGAACCTGTACTTTTACATCGTCAGGAATTTTGTTTTCCTCTACCAATTTACGAAGAAAATCAAATTCTATCTGAGAAGCAGCCGGGAATCCTATTTCGATTTCCTTGAATCCAAGCTTAAGTAAAAGCTCGAACATTTCCATCTTCTCATCTACGTTCATCGGCTCAATCAAGGCCTGATTTCCGTCTCTTAAATCTACTGAACACCAGATTGGTGCTTTCTCTATCTGTTTATTTGGCCACTGTCTCTGTGGATAATCTAATACTGGATTTCTTTTATATCTCTTATAATTTAACATTACTCTCCCAAACCATCCTCAACATATTTTATGATATATTCAAGAGCTTCTTTCTCGTCCTCGCCCTCACACATAAATTCTATCTCGTCACCGCACTTAACACATGCACCAAGAACAGACAGAACACTTTTTGCATTCGCTACATTTCCATCCTTTGAAAATGTAATCTTGCTCTTAAATTTCATTGATTCTTTACATAAATTTCCAGCAGGTCTTAGATGAAGACCTGTTGGATTATTAACTGTTACTTTTTGTGAAACCATTTTAACTCCTTGATTTTTTCTGTATTCTAAAGCATTACCTTTGTGATAAGTTCAGCTAATCTGTTAGCTTCCTCATCGATAACTGCCTGATTTTTACCCTCAATCATTACACGTACAAGCGGTTCAGTTCCTGAAGGTCTGATTAATACTCGACCTTCTCCGTCAAATTTCTTCTCAAGTTCAGCAATTGCATCTGCAATGTCCGGATACTCCATATAGTCTTCCTTCTTATGGTTTGGAACCTTGGCATTTACAAGTGCCTGTGGAAGCACCTCCATTACCTTTGCAAGCTCTGAAAGTGGTTTTCCTGTATCAACCATTACCTCTAGGAGGTGAAGTGCAGAAAGCAAGCCATCTCCTGTTGTATTATCATCCAGGAAGATTACATGTCCGGACTGTTCTCCTCCGAGATTGTATCCATTCTCTTTCATATTCTCGAGAACATATCTGTCTCCAACCTTTGTCTTCTCTATATTGATTCCCTGTTCTTTTCCCATAATTGAGAATCCAAGATTTGTCATTACTGTTACAACCACTGTATCCTTTGCAAGCTTACCTTTGCTCTTAAGATAGTTTCCGCAGATAGCCATGATTTCATCACCATCTACCAGCTTTCCATTCTCATCAACTGCAAGCATTCTGTCTGCATCACCATCAAAAGCGATACCTACGTTAGCTTTTTCTGATACTACTCTGGCTTTTAACTCATTCATATGTGTAGAACCACAGTTTGCATTGATATTGGTTCCATCTGGCTCATTGTGAATTACCACAAGGTCTGCGCCTAAGTCTTTGAGCGTCTTTACTGATGTATAGTAACTTGCTCCCTCTGCACAGTCGATTACAATTTTCATTCCTGACAAATCAACTGGAACAGTCTTCTTCTCAAAGTTCACATATTCATCTACGATGTCAAATCTGTAATCTATCTTTCCGATTCCAGGTCCAATTGGAAATACCACATCATCCATATCACTCTTGATAAGTGCCTCAATTTCATCTTCAAGTTCGTCTGAGAGTTTAAATCCCTCTCCATTAAAGAACTTGATTCCATTAAATTCCATTGGGTTATGTGATGCTGAAATCACAACTCCCGCATCTACTTTGTGAATTTTTGTAAGATAAGCAATTGCCGGTGTTGGTGCTACTCCTACAAAAATAGCATTTGCTCCTACTGAGCAGATTCCTGCCATAAGTGCATTTGCAAGCATTCCTCCAGAAATTCTTGTATCACATCCAACAATAATTGTCGGCTGATGTTCCTGTTCTTTTGTAAGCACATATGCTCCTGCCTGTCCCAGCTTCATTGCAAGCTCAATTGTAAGCTCTGTTCCTGCAACGCCTCTTACTCCATCTGTTCCAAACATTCTTGCCATTATCTCTACCTCTATTTCTATACTTTTCAGTTATCTATCTTGTCTTCATCATCCGCAGGTGGAGTATCATTTGAATCCGAACCTGTATTGTTTCCTGTAGAGCCATTTGTACTATCCGTATTTTTCTGAGCAATTGTAATCTGTATTTTTACATCACTCCAGGTATATTTTGCATCATCGAGATTTAGTGATACCGTCACAGTATGTGTTCCCTTCGATAAGCCTGTAACATCAATCGTTCCTCTAAGAGAGTTCGAATTGATAGCTTTTATATCAGTTTCATTTCCACTGATTATCACACTAGTCTTGTCTGACGCAAAAGATACTGTCATATCATCGGCTAAACCTATGCAACTGATATTGCTACTGCTTAATGTAAGTGTCTCTGATGCATTTGTCTCTATCTTTATAGTAACCTTCACTCCCGAATCAGCCGAATCCACAAGACCCACGCCCTCCGGAAGATAACCTGACAAATCTACTGTTGTCTGAACATCCTCTGTAGCTCCGGCTATATTAATAGGCCCAATTTCAATACTTGTGATATTATTCAGCTTTTCAGCCGTTCCTTTTATTCGCACTGATGACTTTGAAGTTTCAACGCCTATTACACCGTTGCCACCTGCTGGTGTCCCGGTATATGAGCATTTGATTGGAACTTCTTTTGTATTTACTACACCTACAGTCACCTCAATAGACTCATACTGACTATCTACATGGATAAGCGACTGGTTTATTTCTTTTCCATCTACATCAAAAAGCTGTAGTTCTCCTCTATCAGTGATTTGATCCTCTGATATGATTGTATTCTCATCGACAGCTATGGACACACTTGCTGTCTGGATTTTCGATACAATCGATTTCGGTCCACCCACTTTTACTACACGGGGATTAGCTTCTATCTGATTTCCAATTGCCTTTTCCTCTGATAACTGGCCACTGATAGCAACCTTTACCTCAAACTGCTTCTGCATATATTCTTCAATGTTCAAAGGCAGATACTTGTCTCCACCATTTATCGTTATTGAATTCCTATATTTACTGCAGCTGATACTTATCAGTGTTGAGGCTTTATTCTTGTCATCCTCATCCATTTTTAAATCTGCCATATCAGCACTTGCAGAAAAATCCGAATCGTCAAGTTCAGCAAGAATACTTCTCTTTGCTGACACAGAAAATGATATGGTCTTCTCTGACTCTTCCACTGTAGCCCATTTTCCCATATCCATCACGCCCTCTTCACCTGTTACGGTTACTGTCGTGGTAAATGTCTTTGTCTTGATTGGATCATTTAGATTGTAGACGATAATCCATAACAAAAATGCAAACATTACCGCCAATATCTTAAATCCAAGATTATTCGTGAAGGTCTTTAGAATTCCTTTTCCCATTCCTTAACCTCCTTCTTATGATGTCTAATCTTGTTGCCTCTCTATGCCTATCCTGTACATAGCAGAGCTGTTTTCTCAAATAATCAGCATCCACATCATGCATGATTTCTCCATGAAGTGCTATAGATACTTTTCCAGTCTCCTCTGACACAATTATTGTAAGAGAATCACTGGCTTCTGACACACCTACTGCCGCACGATGTCTGGTTCCCAAATCCTTGGAAAGTGACAGACTCTCTGACAACGGCAAATAACAAGTAGCTGATACCACTCGGTTTCCTCTTACTATTACCGCTCCATCATGTAGTGGTGTGTTCTTCTCAAAAATATTGATAAGTAGCTGGCTTGTAAGCAAACCATCTACATCTATTCCAGTTCTTATATATTCATCCAACTTAATTTCGTCTTCGATTACAATTAAGGCTCCTGTTTTTACTTTGCCCATGGCAAAGCTTGCTCTGACAAGTTCATCGATTGTCTTGTCGGAGAACTTTTCTACTTCATTTTTGCCTATATTGATAATTCCACCAAAAAAAGTTCTTCCTCCCAGATTTTCCAAAGCATGACGTAGCTCTGGCTGAAAGATAACTACTAAAGCGACAAGACCTACGTTAAATGTTCTCTCTGCAATCCACAGAATCGTATCCATCTGGAATATTGCAGCTACTGTGACAAAGGCAAGTATCACAACCAAACCCTTGAACAGGTTCCACGCTCTTGTTGTCTTTATCCAAATAAGTACGTGATAGAAGAGCACAGATATTATAAGAATCTCTATAAGGTCTACCAGGCCCATTTTCACACCAGGAACATTCATATATTCAAATGCTTTGTCCATGAAACGTTCAATTACAGCTCTTACATTTTCCATCCTGCTCTCCTTTCCTTTCTTTATTTAAATTCAAGAACTCTCTTGCGCTCTTTTATAACATGTCTTTGTCAATATTGAATTCTCTTGCCACATCAGCCTTGTTTACACCATCTTCATTTTCTCTTGGAATTCTCTTTCCCATTGACGCTGTATTTCCAAAATGTTTAACAACTTTCTCTTCAGATGCAATCATTTTCTTTGGCACAGCTTTCACATAATAATAATATTCATCATCTTCAAACTGTACTCTCTCTGTTCTGGCATAATCCAACTGCATGAATATAAACTGAAGCACAAAGCCAACAATCAATGCAAGCACTGTTCCAATGATAAGCCATACCATCTTGTCTGTTAATCCAAGAGTCAGATATGCCACAAGAAGGCATACAAGCTGGATAAGTGTTCCTGAGACAATTGCAATTGTCCATGCATAATCAGCTTTTATTTTCTTTACTGCATTCACCACAAGAGTAGTAAGTGCAAAAATTGCAATGACAATATACATCTCCTTATTTCCAAGAAGCTGTCCTATTGATACATTAAACTTCGAAACCGCTCCGCCATCATCATCGGCTACGGCAGCAAGCGCAGATGCATTCTTGGCAATCCCTTCAAGGTAAAAATAAACAATTGTTCCGCATGCTATTGACACAGCTGATGCTGGTTTTCTGAGCAATCCTGTTGCAACCGGCATAACATATGGAATATTTATTCTATACAATATTGGCGTAATTACTGCACCAATTCCATCCTTAGGTGCAAATCTAAAGTATACACAATATATCACAACAAATAAAACAAATGTAATTGCTGCAACCTCCATTGAAAGTGCATACATATCCAAAAGAATCACAATCCCCCCCAAAAGCACTATTCCATTAATCGGCAATAATGCACATACAAGTGCAAGGACTAATGCTACTGGAAATGAACTGATTTTGCTCATATATCCGATGTTGGCATTGATTGCCAAAAAGACAATAAGCGCCAGCACAAATTTAACAGCTGGATATATATATGCTTCATACTCACCGTAAAAATTGATTACTTTGTTCTTTATCTCGATTAACTTGTTCATGAATCCTCCTAGCGTTTCAACTTTTCTTCACGCTCATACATTTTTGCCACCTTTTTGAGATGACCAATATATTTTTTAGCTTTTTTTCTTCCTGCCTTGTATCTGATGCTATATATCAGCACCGTTGCAAATATATATACTATAAGGAATGCAACATAGATTACTCCCAAAGTCATTCCTGCTGTTTGAAAATCTATATTGTTTATATCTTCAAGCAACGACTCTGATTCATACAGTATCCAAAGTATTAACAACCCAACAAAAGCTATTGTTCCTGTAAAAAAACTCTTCAATGCCTCTTTCCATACAAAGTCCCATCCGTAATATGAAGTCACCTGATTCTGTAGTCTTTCGTCCTCTGTATCATACTTTGCGACATAAAAAAGTTCCTTAACTTTTTCTTCGTTTATCATATTTTCTCCTCGCATTTAGACGCAATTATACATTCTTATCGATTATATCATAGTGGATGTGGATGGTCAAATATTCAAGAACGCTCCGACTGCGTAAATTTATCTTGGATTGGACTGTTTTTTCCCATTGGCGTCTTCCCAACTAAGATAAAAAAGTCATGCCAGAATTGAAATTGATTTCATTTTCTGCATGACTCTATTATCATTTAAGCATTCCTATGTGATTTTGAATATTTCTATACCATAAAGACATTCCAATATTTTTTAAGTATTCCTACTGCAAGAATCTCATTCTCTCAGCATCACGACGTTTCTTCTGTGGTTTTTCAACCTCTGGCTGATTTATTGCGCTTCTCAAATTTCCTATTGTAGCAGCCTTGCACTTATCGCAAAATCTTCCTGTACGAATCATTACACCGCATCTCTCGCACTCGATTCCTTCTACCGAACCTTCTGAAAATACAAGTCTCTCTTCTCTTACCCACTGACGAATCTGTTTCGTAGTAACCCCTGTTGCTTTTGAAACTGCCTCAACAGATGAGTTAGGATTTTCATCCAGAAACGCCTTTACCTCCTGAAATTTCTCATCAAGCCCCTTCTGACAATTTGGACAAAGTTTTTCTGTACCCAATACATTAAAAAGTCTTCCACAACCTTTACAATTTCTTACCTCCATTATGCCTTCCTCCTAAAAAACTCTTTAATTTTTATCTCTTCCAATACAAATACTCATCAGGTACACTTCTTTAACCCCATTTCTAACTAGTTCCTGACTTATTGTATCTGCCGTACTGCCAGTGGTGTATATGTCATCCACTAGTAAAATATGGTCATATTGTACTATATTTTTCATCACTTGAAAAGCCCCCTGAAGACTTTTTCTGCGTTCTTCCTCGCTTAATAGCTTTAGCGGTTTTGTATCTCTTGTTCTAATAACGGCATTTTTTATAACAGGTATACCTGTTAGATTTGACAGTTCTTTTGCAAAAGAATAAGCCTGATTGTAACCTCTTTTTATCTCTTTTCTCTTGTACATGGGAACTGGCACAATTGCATCTATTTTCCGAATCACAAGCCAATCAAGATATTTTTCAACAGCCTCTTCTGCATAAAAATATGCGTACTCTCTCCTATTGCTATACTTGAAGCGATACATTGATTCCTTGATTTCACCTTTGTATTGAAATAATGATTTCCCCTGTATGAACGTTTTTCTATTATTCTGTTTTATTTTCTTTTGGGTACAATCATAGCAGAATTCTTTGCTATATGAATTGATAGGCTTTCCACAGTGAGCACACACCGTTTTCCCTGTTCCAAAGATTTTTGATTTACACTTTTCGTGTATCAGATGTTCGTCCATCCCCACAATACCATCACAGATGGGACATCTCGGTGGATAGATTAAATCCTCTATCCACCTGATTATCTTTATCAGCTTTCTCTTTAACTCCTGCACTAGTTGTCCTCCCCATCTTTGGCCCAGCTATATGCATATCTGACAGCTTTATTCCAGCCTTTTCGCTTGGTTTCTCTGTCAACTTGAGTCATATTTGGAGTGAACACTCTGTCAAGCTGTTGATTTTTGATTACATCCTCTTTGCTCTTCCAGTATCCTACCGCAAGCCCTGCGAGATAGGCTGCACCTATTGCAGTAGATTCCACACATGCCGGTCGATTCACCGGTGCTCCCAGAATGTCTGACTGGAACTGCATCAGAAAATTGTTGGCACTTGCGCCACCATCTACCTTGAGGCTTCTGATTCCTATTCCCGAATCCGCTTTCATGGCTTCTATTACATCGCTCACTGAAAGTGCTATTGATTCTAAAGTTGCTCTTATGATGTGATTCTTGCTGGTTCCTCTCGTGATTCCAACAATTGTTCCCCTTGCGTATTGATCCCAATGTGGAGCGCCAAGTCCGGTAAATGCCGGGACTACATAGCATCCGCCGGTATCCTTTACCTTCATGGCCATGTATTCCGAATCTTCAGACGAGTCAATGAGCTTCATCTCATCACGCAACCACTGAATTGCAGCTCCTGCGACAAATATGGAGCCTTCCAGTGCATAGTTTACTTTTCCATCTATTCCCCAGGCAATAGTAGTAACCAGTCCATTCTTTGAAAATACCGGTTTTTCTCCTGTATTCATCAGTAGAAAACAACCTGTTCCGTATGTATTTTTGGCTTCCCCTTTGCTGAAGCAGGTCTGCCCAAAAAGTGCGGCCTGCTGGTCTCCTGCTGCTCCTGCAATTGGAATTTGTGCTCCAAGAAATGCAGTGTCGGCGTATCCATATACACAACTGGATGGTTTCACCTCCGGCAGAATATTCATAGGAATATCAAGCTCTGCACAGATTTCCTCATCCCATTCCAGGGTGTTGATGTTAAATAGCATGGTTCGACTGGCATTTGAATAGTCTGTCACATGAACTTTTCCTTTGGTAAGCTTCCATATAAGCCAGGTATCTACAGTTCCAAAAAGAAGCTTCCCTTCCTCCGCCAACTGTCTTGCTCCGTCCACGTTATCCAATATCCATTTGATTTTTGTTGCTGAAAAATACGCATCAATTATCAAACCGGTTTTCTGTCTGATTTTCTCCTCTAGACCCTTTTCCTTTAGACCATCTGCTATATCTGAGGTTCGTCTGCATTGCCATACTATTGCATTGTACACCGGTTCGCCAGTTTCTTTATTCCACACAATGGTGGTCTCTCTTTGATTGGTAATTCCAATCGCCGCAATATCCTCTGCGCTAATATTTACTCTGTTCATGGCATCCACTGCTGCCCCCAGCTGAGATGACCAGATTTCATTGGCATCATGCTCCACCCAGCCCGGTTTTGGAAAATGCTGCATGAACTCCGTCTGTGCCATCGAACAAATATTACCGGCTTCATCGAAGATGATACACCGGTTGCTGGTTGTTCCAGCATCCAGTGCCATTATATATTTCCCCATAGTTAATCCCCTGTTTATTTTTTCTTTTGTCTATTTTTCTTTTGTCTATTTTTCTTCTGCCTTTTTTTCTTCTGTCTTTTCTACCACTTTATTCTCAACTACCTTCACAATGCCTTTTTTCCAGAGAATTCTTGCGCAAAAAATTGAAAGTGGAATCATTACAAGCATGATCAAGCTTGCACTTTTCATTCCTGCTACACCGAGAATTGCAAGCACTGCGACCAATACTGCTGGAAGAAGGACTGATAATAGACGATTTTTAACATATGTCTTTCCTGAGCCTCTTCCGAACAATGAAAGCGCCATACATCCAAACAATGCTGGAAGGATGTAATCTGAAGCTGTTGCTACATATTTATTCTCTAATAATGGCTGCAGCTGAACTATAAGAAGTACACCAACCGCCATTACTACGATTGTTACAATTGAAGATACGGCAGTTGCGATAAGCGCAATTGCATCTCCCTCAGGAGTTCCCTGTTCAACTTTTGCAACCTTCTGTGCATTTAATACACATGGCATCTTTAAGTTCATAAGGTTTCCTGTTGCAAATGTGAGATAGCTTGACGAGCCAAGAATTGGTGTGTAACTTCCCACCTCTGCAATAGATGTTGGTATCATTATAATAAGAATTGTTATCAATCCGGATGCCATCATTTTAATCGATGGAAAACATCCGTAAAGTGCACAAATTGTAATTGGCATTGCAAGCATATACAAAATGAAAGCTATAAGAAACTTTCTTCCAAATGAATGTGCCCACAATACAAATGGATCTAATTTTGTTTCTGTGTCTTTTATTACTTCTTTATTTTTCGCCATTTTTTGACCTCCCTCTTTATTTAAAAATAGATACCCAAAGTACGCTTGAGCACATTCCTGCAATCATGGCTATTGCCATTGTGAAGTTGCCAAGCCATTTGACTTTTGTTGATATCACACCGCATGTAATTGTTACAAGAAAACTTGTAAGAAGTGTAAGCGATGTTGGAAGGTCTGTGAAGATCATTATTGGAAGGTAAACTGCGAACATTCCAAGGAAAAATACCCCTGAGAGAACCTGTCCCCAGTCACTCTTGTTGCTCGCCTTCATAAGTCCTGTTGAATATTTCTTTGCGAACAATGCCACAAATAATGGCTCAATCATAATACCGATTGTCATTACAAGAATAATTGATGCAAAATATCTTGGGTCACCGCCTAATACCTGTGACAGTTTAATTCCCATTCCTTCTACTGTGTATTGTGTAGCCATTGTCTCATATGATAATGAACCGATTACTGAAAGTCTCCACCATGGCCATGCAGCACCAAGCGATACCGATAATGTAACAAGCCCTACAAGCACCGCTATACTTGGCACCAATGCTGATGAAATACTTGATTTAATTACCTTATTAATTGTTTCTTTTGTAATTCCAAGCTCCAGACATCTGCTGATTGCTTTTTTTGCACTGATTATTGATACGATTATTACTGCAATTAATCCAATTGAAATCAAGATGTATAGAATTGGACTAGTTGCAATCTGTGCACCTGTTTTCATATTTTTCCCTCTTTTCTTTGGTTTTTTATTTATCTTATTTGTGTTCGCTTAACCAGTTTAATGCCATCTGAACATGAACTGCGCTTCCCACATAAAGAACTGAATCATCAAAGCAGACCTTTGGATTATGCTGTCCGTATTTGTATCCATCTGCCTGACTTCCTGTTACCAGGAACATACTCATTGTTGGCACTTCATGACTTACAAAAGCAAAATCCTCACTTCCACCGCCTGCTTTTCCACCTGTAAACTGTGACATATCAATGGCTCCCTGACCAAGTAAATCAGAAATGTATTTCATACCATCCTTTGCCAATTCTTCATCTATTTTCATACATGGACAATAATCTGAGAATTCCACTGTTGCCTCACATCTAAGTGCAGCGGCAACTCCCTGACAAATCTCTGTCATTCTGGTCTTGATGTATTCTCCTACTTTATTATCCTCGTCTGTTGTTCGGATTGTTCCCCACATCTGAGCTGTCTCCGGAATTACATTTGAAGCCTGTCCTGCTTCAAAATGACATGTTGTAAAGACACCATAATCGTTTCCATCAAGCTCTCGGCTGTTTATCTCCGCAAGTGCAAGATGAATCTGGGCTGCTGCTGTAATTGGGTCTATTGCAAGATTTGGTGTTGAACCATGTCCACCTTTTCCTTTTACAGTGATGTGATACTGCTCGCATGAAGCCATAGAGATTCCGCCTCCCGGCATAAGCACTACCCCTGATGGCATAGGTTGTCCAGCGATTACGTGAATCATAAATGCCGCATCTACTTTTGGATTTTCCAAAAGTCCGTTGTTTAACATATCCATTGATCCCTGAAAATTCTCCTCAGAAGGCTGGAACTCAAGCTTGATTGTTCCTTCAATCTCATCCTCATGTGCTTTTAAGATTTTTGCTGCTCCAAGGAGCATTGCTGTATGCATGTCGTGTCCACAGCCATGCATCTTGCCTTCTGTGAGACTCTTGTATTCCACATCTGCCTCTTCTGTCATCATAAGTGCATCCATGTCTGCTCGAAGAAGAATACATTTTCCAGGCTTTTTCCCTCCGACAGTTGTGATTATTCCGGCCTTTCCACAAGCCTGTGGCTCATACTCCAGTTCAACAAGCTTGTTCCATACGAACTCCTTTGTGTACTCTAAATCAAACGCCACTTCAGGATGCTGGTGAAGATTTCTTCTGATTTCCAATAACATTGGCTGAAGCTCTTGTGCTTCTTTTAATATTAACTGCTTATCCATATGCTCTCCTTCTGATAATTTTCTATCATTCCATTATTTAATAACGTCTTGGCGATCAAGAACGCTCCAGCGTTCTTGCTAATGAAAAAAATGTGGAGCGTGATAAACTGTCCGAAGTTCCCCCTTCAGTAAAATTCATCACTCTCCACTTTTATTATTTCCGCATTCTTATAAACGAATTCTATTTAAAACTTCTATTTTTGATGCTTTTTCTGCGAAGTCTTTTTCTGCCATTGCCTCTGTTGTAAATCCATATTCTCCGTCAACAACACCTTCAACATATTCTACTTTTCCGAAAGCAGCTTCAACTGCACTCTTATCTGAGTTTGTTCTCACGAAGAAGCTGTTTACACTGTCATCATAGCTGATAAGCTCGAGTTTCTCTGGCTTCCAGTCAATAAAGATATTTGTGTGTTTATGTCTAATCATGTCAACTACATCAGCTACTACAGCACTTGCTGTTGGAAGCTTTCCTGCTCCACTTCCGTAGAACATTGCATCTCCAAGAACATTTCCTTTTAAGAAAATTCCGTTGAATACACCATTTACTCCGCAAAGAGCATGTGTAGAATCAAGCATGTATGGCGCTACAAGACATGTAAAGCTGTCGCCTACTTTTTTACTTGAAGCAAGAAGCTTGATTGAACGATTCATAGCTTTTGCATACTTGATATCTGTTGCTGTGATTTTTGTAATTCCTTCACAATGAATGTCTTCGAAATCAATCTGACGCCCAGCTACAAGAGATGTAAGGATTGCAATTTTTCTACATGGGTCATGTCCCTCGATATCTGCTGTAGGATCTTTCTCTGCATATCCTTTGTCCTGTGCATCTTTTAATACTTCATCGAAATCAGCACCTTCGTCTGCCATCTTTGTAAGCATGTAGTTTGTAGTTCCGTTAAGGATACCTGTGATTTCTTCAATCTCATCTGCTGTAAGACATTTATTTAAAGGACGGATGATTGGAATTCCTCCACCAACACTTGCCTCAAACTGGAAGTTTACTCCATGATCTCTTGCAATTTTGATAAGCTCTGCTCCCTTTGCTGCTACAAGATTCTTATTAGAAGTAGCTACATGTTTTCCAGCCTCAAGCATAGCTTTTACAAATGTAAATGCAGGCTCAACACCTCCCATTGTCTCTACTACTACTCCAACCTCAGGATCATCTACGATTACCTGATAATTTTTTACAAGCTTGCTCTCAATTGGATCTCCTGGGAAATCTCTGAGGTCAAGTACATATTTAACCTCTACTTCCTCTCCGCAACGCTCTGCAATTTTTTCTTTGTTAATCTCTAATACTTCTACAACACCTGATCCAATTGTGCCGTAACCCATTACTGCAATCTTCATTTTGTCACTCCCTAGCTAAAATTTTAACATAATGTATTCCATTTACGGATTCAATCTGCTTTGCCATTTCATCTACATCATCTGTATCCGGAAAAATATCCGCTGACAATGTAAGTGTCGCTATCCCATTGACGGGCACACTTTGATGAATTGTCAATATATTGGCCTTTGCATCCGCAATTAATTTTAAAACAGTTGATAAAAGACCTGGCTCATCATTCATCTGAATAACCATATTTACCGTCTTTCCTTTTTTCTCTTCATGATACAAAAATATGTCATCCTTGTACTTATAGAAAGAGCTTCTACTTATTCCAACTGCCTCTGTTGCCTCCTGAACAGATTCGATTTTACCAGAATCTAACAGGCGGTTGGCTTCTACTACTTTAAGCAATACCTCTGGAACTGCTTTCTCACGTAAAACATAATAGTTCGTATTATCAGCCATCTTTTACCTCCAGAACATCAACACTGTTTGTCACACGCTGACATTTGTCCTTGCCTGAAAGATTCTAGCATATATCATTTACGATTGCAACATTAATCTCTAGTTTTTATGCTCTTGGCTTTCCACATTCACAACAGAATTTTCCTGTATTTACTGTTCCACATGAACATGTCCACTCAGCTGGTTCTGCTGGTGCTGGCGCTGGCATTGGTTTTCCACACTCGCTGCAGAATTTTCCTGTGTTAACATTTCCACATTCACATGTCCATGTTCCTGCTGCTGGAGCCGCTGGAGCTGTATCCGCTGGTGCTGTATTTCCTACCATTCCTGCTCCAACCACTGCACCTGCCTGTGGCTGTTGTGGCTGCTGATATGCCTGCTGTGGTTGCTGATATCCCTGCTGTGGCTGCTGATATGGATTTCCCATTGGTTGCTGGTATGGATTTCCCATTGGCTGCTGATATGGATTCTGCATCTGCTGCTGGTACATCTGCTGCTGCTGAACATTCTGTCCCATCTGGTTGAGTCCACCCATCATGTTGCCCATGGCATTTACTCCTAAACCTACTCCCATGAAACCTGTCATAGCTCCTGCCGAATTGCTTCCAGCTGCTTTAACACCTTCAGACATATTCTTAACCATATATCCCTGTGCAACTGTAGGATCTGAAAGCATTGCACCTTCATTTCTTGTATTGATAAGCTCCTGAGATTTCTCGTCGTAAGAAAGACTTGCAATACCTACGTTCTGAACCTCCATACCTCTCTGCTGATTCCAACTCTCATCGAGGCAGTTAGCCATGTATTGTCCAAGCTCCTGTGCTTTACTTGTCACAAAAGAAATTCTTATTCCATCAGCTGACATCTGATTGATAGCTGACTGTAACGCACCTAAGAACTCTGACATATACTGCTCATTGATATCTGTAATCTCTACATGATCCATGTTCTTTGGAATTGCCTCTGCATAGAACTGTAATGGATTTGTGATTTTGATTGAGTAAGTTCCGTGTGCACGAAGGAAAAGCTCTGCATTGTAAAATGTATCAAAGTAATTGATTGGATTTCTTGTTCCGAATTTGATTCCTTTGATTTCCTGAAGGTTGATGTAGTATACCTTCTGGCTCTGTGGTGTCTGTCCTCCGAATTTAATACGGTTAAATGCCTCTTTTAATGAATCACCAAACTGTCCATTGAAAAGTGATGGCATTGATGAATTGCTTACCTGATAATATCCTGGCTCAGCTGTGTAGTCTACGATTTTTCCTCCATCTACGAGAATCATAAACTGATTGTCATATACGTGGATGATTGAACCGTTCGATACGATATTATCTGTTCCTTTTGTATTCTGTCCTTTTCTTGTTAATACTCCTCGTGCATATACTGTCTGGTCACCAATATTTTGTGGCTCAATTACCTCTTCCCAAGTATCTGCAAATCCTCCCGCAACTGCCGATGTAAATGCTTTAATAATTCCCATTTTTTCCTCCTTTTAAGCCCTTTGGCTTACATTGTATTTCATAATATTCATATGTCTTAGACATGATGATAATCTACTTCTCTAATATCATGCAAAGACCATACTTTTGTGTTAACAGGTGTGATACCCAATCCACAAAATTCACAGAATTTTGCTCCAAGATTCTTGATTGGAGCACCACAGTTTGGACAATTAAGTCCTATTGCATTTCCAGCTCCCATTCTATTTGCAAGTTCCTCATCCTGTATGTAGACAAGTTCCATGTTATATTTTGTCTGACAAAGACGATTCTTGTCACCTGATACCAATTGGTTATATTTTTCCACAAAATGATAATACGACACTGCACTTTGAATTGTGATAATACATTTGCCATTTCTCTTTACATAGTTACTTATCTCTGTCTGATATATGGTTATGTCATAAAAATGCTCTCTATAATTAGATGCTTGATTTGTATTTATTTTATTCTGGACTTTGGTTCTTACATCTTCCGATGCATCCTTGTCCAATTTCGTGATATCCGAAAATGCTATTGCATTGAGTACACTGATTAACAGATTCTCCGCTTTTGTCTTAAACTGTTCCCAGACAAAATCCGGAAAATCTTTCTTTATCTGTGGTTCCATCAGCCTTGTCATGCTTGATACAGATTTAGGTGTCTCCGCCGCTCTATCTGCCGCCTGATTTACTCCCTGAATAAAGTTCGGAACTCCAAACAATGTTCTGGATGCCTGTCTGATTTTGCGGACCACTATTATTGCAGAAACCACAAATGACAGAAAAATAACAATTCCTACTATTCTATATATTGTCCCAAACATTATTCATCCTCCTTTAATGATATCCATTTTAGATACCCATTAATAAAAGGATCTATGTTGCCATCCAGCACTGCATCTGCATTTCCACTTTCCACATCTGTTCTATGGTCTTTGACCATGGTATATGGCTGCAATACATATGAACGTATCTGATTTCCCCATCCTATGTCAGTGACCTCGCCTCTGATTCCTGCTGCTTTTGCTGCATTTTCTTCCTGCTTCAACAGATAAAGCTTGGCTTTTAACATCTGCATTGCCTTGTCTTTGTTCATATGCTGAGATCTCTCATTCTGACACTGCACCACAATTCCCGTAGGAAAATGTGTTATTCGAATAGCCGATGATGTCTTGTTGATATGCTGACCTCCCGCTCCACTTGAACGGTAAGTATCTATTCGAATATCCTCATCTTTAATCTCAACATCTACGTCCTCTTCAATATCCGGCATTACATCAAGTGACACAAATGACGTCTGTCTCTTTCCTGCCGCATTAAATGGAGATATTCTAACAAGTCTGTGAACACCTTTTTCTGATTTTAAATATCCATAGGCATTCTCTCCATTTACCTGAAATGTAATAGATTTAATTCCTGCTTCATCTCCGTCAAGAGAATCAAGCACTTCCAGACTAAAGCCCTTTTTGTCAGCCCATCTTGAATACATTCTAAACAACATGGCCGCCCAGTCACAGGACTCTGTTCCTCCTGCTCCCGCATTTAGTCTTAGAATTGCATTACAATTATCATATTCTCCAGACAATAGTGTTTTCATTCTAATATTGTCATAAGTCGCGACAAAAGAATCCAGCATTTCCTGTATTTCCGGTATCAGAGATTCATCATTTTCCTCATATCCCATTTCTATCATGGTCTCTATGTCATCATACTGCTCGGCAAGCTGTGCGTATGTTGCCACATCGTCCTTCATGCTTTTTAATTCTTTCATCTTCTCCTGGGATTTTTCAGGGTCATCCCAAAAATCCGGAGCTTCCATTTCTCTTTCTAATTCCTGGATTTTCTGTTCTTTATTTACCAGGTCAAAGTGAATCCCTCACTTCCTGTAGCGGGGCTTTATAGCTAATTAGGACAGTTTTAAAATTGTCTAATTCTACCACAGAATCACCTCTTTCTCTTTTCTAAATAGCAACCTTTTAATACAGTCACCTATGTCTTCTATTATATTTAAGAATCCTTGAAACTGCAAGGATTATAAGCATCATTATAAGTGCTCCCGAAGTATCAATTAACACATCGGAAAATTTTCCTGCCCGCCCTTTTACAAAAAGCTGATGAAATTCATCTGAGCATGCATAGGCAAACACCCACGCCACCGGAAGGACATATCTTTTTTTGCCATCAATCCAACAGAAAGAACCATATACCAGCAGACACAAAAATGCAAACTCACTCATGTGTGCCACCTTTCTTACCGGATAATCTATTGCTTCTGCTTTTCCTTCTTTATCCCAATTCATACCAAATGCTTTATCTACCACACTAATCAAGCGGTAGCTTACACTACCGCTCATTTCCTGTGATTCTACATCTGGTTTGGCTGAAAACATAAATATTACCGCCATCCAGGCTATTGCCAGGATAAGCATTACTTTATTGTAGTTTTTCATTCATTACCTCTACCGCTTTTTGGAACTGATTATCGTATTGCTTGTCATACTCAGCTTCCACATCTCCCGAGTATTCATACTGTATTTCATAATCAGGTGTAATTCCCACACCATGAATATTATTTCCATTTGGTGTGTAATATTTCGCTGTTGTAATTTTGATTGCATCACCATCTTTTAGATTAAAAATGGACTGAACTATTCCTTTTCCAAAAGTTGTTGTTCCTACAAGTGTTGCATCAAAATCCCCGTTTTCTGTGTAGTCCTTTAATGCTCCTGCCATAATTTCTGATGCACTTGCACTGTTTTCATCAACAAGTACTACTACCGGAATGTTAATCTCTTTTCCATCATCCTCACCATAGTATGTCTTGCTGTCATTTTTATCAGCTGTGTACACTACAGTTCCTGCTGGTGTTCCGTTTACCTCCTCTGCTGGAAGTAATCTGTCAGTCATATCAGTAACAACATCTACTAGTCCACCTGGATTTCCTCTAAGGTCGATAATAAGCCCCTTCATTCCCTGGCCTTCCAAGTCTGTCAGCTGTTCATCGAACTGTTCTCCTGTTGTTGTCTGGAACTCTGAAATCTGTATGTACCCAATATTGTTTTCAAGCATTTCCGATTCTACAGATGCAATTGTGACATTTTTTCTCTCTACATCGAATTCTAATTCTTCACCTGTTGATGGTCTTTCGATTTCAAGATGAACAGTTGTACCCGCCTGACCTCTGATGTTCTGTACCAATTTAGTAAGTTCCATCGAAGTTGCTTCTATGTCATCTACTTTGACAATCTTGTCACCCTTTTTTAGCCCAGCTTCCTCTGAAGGTGTTCCCTCATAAATCTTGGTGATTGTAACTTCCATTGTCTTGGGATCCTGAGTGAGACCTGCACCAATTCCATAGTACTGTCCTGTTGTATTAATCTGCAAATCCGCATACTCTTCTGCTGTATAATATACTGTGTACGGATCTCCTAAACCATCTGCCAGACCATGAAGCATGTCTGTCTTCAATTCCTGTTCATCAAAATCTTCATAATAGTACGTCTCAATATATGTATTGATTTCATCTGCTTTTTTTGCTGTATCTTCATCTATTATTCCACTTGTAGAGCTTTTTACGGTATTGCCTGTTACAAATGAAAATACGAATAAAATTACTACTCCGATTATAAAGCTTCCAGCTATTCCCGAAGCAAATCCAGAGCCAAAGCCTATTCCAAATTTACTTTTTTTAGAATTTTCATCCTTTACTGAATTTTCATCCATTTTCAAACTAAATCCTTTCTACATTATTTTCTATTATTTTCTGAACCTGTTCAACTACAAAAACGACCAAACTCCTCTCAGAGTTCGGTCGTAAATCCCTTTGCCAATTACACTTTTAAATGCTTAATTATTGTGAATCTGCTTCCTAAGAATCCTATTCCTACTCCTAAAATTAATGCAACTGGAACAAGTGTAGAGAAAATCTCTCCAGTTGGAACAAAGTTCATCGCACCTCCAATAAAATTGAACTTTTCTGCGATATATGAACAAATCTTTCCATACATTACTACAAGAAGTGCTAGGGGAATTGCTGCTCCAACCAATCCAATAATTACACCCTCTACTACAAATGGTGCTCTTACCAGATAATCAGTTGCTCCTATCAACTTCATGATTCCAATCTCTTCTTTTCTAACCGCAATACCTGTAGTTACTGTGTTGCTGATAAGGAATATTGCTACTGATAAAAGAATCAGTATTACACCAGCTGATACATAACTGATAAGTTTATTGATATCTGTAAGTGTATTCGCAACGTCCTGTGACTGATTAACCTTTTTCACAGAATCCAAACCCTTGATATAATTTACCAACGTGTTCTGCATTGATACATCACTTAAATATACCTGCAGGTTTGCAGAATTACTAAGTGGATTGTCGTCTCCAAATGATGCAGCCGCCTCTTCATATCCATCAAAGTATTCCTTCTGATATTCATCCCAAGCTTCTTCTGCAGACACAAAATCAATCTTACTTACTTCAGCTCGTTTCTTGATTTTTTCCTGAACAGCTTTTATCTGGTCTTCTGAAGTTCCATCTTTGAAAAATACTGTTACTGCTACTCCTTCTTCAGCATCTTTTACCATTGCTTTAAAATTAGTAAATAATATGAAAAAGATACCAAACATAAAAATACATGCCGCCATTGTAGCCATGGAAGCTAGTGAAAACATTTTATTTCTAAATATATTCTTGAAACCTTGCTTAAATGAGTACAACATTGTATTAATAGTCATATTCGTCACCCTGCTTGCTGTCGCTGACAACAATTCCTTTCTTTACAGTGATAACCCTTTTCTTCATGACCTTTACAATCTCAAGGTTGTGAGTAACAACTATTACCGTTGTTCCTCTCTCATTGATTTCTTCAAGTAATTTCATGATTTCCCATGCATTATTATTGTCAAGATTTCCAGTTGGCTCATCTGCCAGCAAAATGCTCGGTTCATTGATAAGCGCTCTGGCAATTGCAACTCTTTGCTGTTCTCCTCCCGATAATTCCTTTGGTTTTGATTTATACTTGGCTGCAAGTCCAACCATTGAAAGCATCTTTGGTACTTTCTTTTTGATATGTGCATTCGACTCTCCGATTACTTTCTGAGCAAATGCGATATTGTCATATACATTTCTGTCCTTTAACAATCTGAAGTCCTGAAAAACAACTCCTATTCCTCTTCTGAATTTTGGTATTTGTTTTCTCTTAATCTTTGATAAAACCTTTCCATCTATTGTGATTGTTCCCTCAGTAGGTTCTAATTCCTTCAACAACAGCTTTATCAATGTAGATTTACCTGATCCGCTATCTCCAACTACGAATACAAATTCTCCGTCTTCAATTTCCAAATTGACGTCATTAAGTGCAGGTACACCTGCTGAATATGTCTTGCTGACATGTTCAAGTTTAATCATTACTCTCTCCTTAATAGTCCATAGATTCCATATATTTCATGTATTTGACCACCATCATGGCAATCTTGAACGTAATTGCATCCTCAAACTGTCTAAGATCTAAACCTGTGCTCTTTTGAAGCTTATCAAGTCTGTACACAAGTGTATTTCTATGAATATATAACTGTCTTGATGTCTCAGATACATTAAGACTGTTTTCAAAAAACTTGCTGATTGTCGATAAAATCTCATCATCAAATTCATCTGGAGATTTTCCGTCAAAAATCTCCTTTATAAACATTTTACAGAGAGGGATTGGAAGCTGATAAATAAGTCGTCCAATTCCCAACTGAGAATATGCGATTACATTCTGTTCCTCAAAGAAAATCTTGCCTACATCAAGAGCCATTCTGGCTTCCTTGTACGAACGTGACACTTCTTTGAGTTCGTTGATAATTGTACCATATGCAATATGCACTCCGCTAGAGTCGGCTCTGAACAGATTTAGAATAACATCCGCTGTCTTCTTCAGATCATCATAAGTCTCATTTTCTGATAGTTCTTTAACAACGATGATATTTTTCTCATCAACTGCAGTGACAAAGTCTTTTGTTTTTCCACCAAAAAGACCTCTGATTTTTTCTAAATCATTTCCGTCCTTTTCACGGTTTGTCTCTACAATAAATACTACTCTTCGCACTTCGATATCGATGTGAAGCTTCTTTGCTCTATTATAGATATCTACAAGAAGAAGATTATCCAACAAAAGATTCTTGATAAAGTTATCCTTATCAAATCTTTCCTTGTATGCAACCAAAAGATTTTGAATCTGAAAGCTTGCTATCTTTCCAACCATATATACATCTTCATTATCACCATTTGCAACGAGAATATACTCTAACTGATGATCATCAAACACCTTGAAGAACTGACATCCATTTACCACCTGGCTATCTGCAGGCGACTCAACAAATGCCTGTGCCGCTTCTGTATAATCATCGGCATCTGGAAATGTAGCCGCAAGAATCTTACCCTCAATATCAATCACACAAAGGTCTGTTCTTGTTATTCCTTTTAATCCATCAATTGTATTCTGAAGTATTTGGTTAGAAATCATAGATTCATCTCCTTGTTACCAACTATTTGCTAATTGCATAAATACTTTTATACATTTTAATACATTCGCACAAAAAAATAAAGAGGAAATGTTTATTTTTTACACATTTCCTCTAATTTCCATTCAATTCATTAGTTACTTTTTACTATAAAAAACTCTGTGCACCGCCTTATTTCTATATAAGCTGATTATATTCCTGAAAGCCTTCTCCCATTACTTCTCTCACTTCACTAACTATCATAAAAGCTTTTGGATCAAGCTGCGCAACAATTTCTTCAACTTCTACAATTTCTCTGCGGGACATCACACAGTACAAAACCATTTTTTCAGAGTTTGTATACAAGCCCTTCGCATACAAGCCTGTAACTCCTCTGTCCACATTTGTCATTATTTTCTGTGCTATTTCTTCATGTTTTTCTGAGATAATATATGCCGCTTTCGAATATTTAAATCCTTCAAGAATAGCATCCGACACCTTTGTTGTAGCAACGATTGCAACTATTGCATACATGGTCGCCTTTAACCCAAACTGAAACAAACCTATACACACTATGGTGCCATCCAAAACCAGCATTATCTGCGCAATAGAATAATGCTTTAACACCTTTTTCTTGATAAGGGTTGCAACCATATCCGTCCCACCTGTGGTTGCATGGCCTCGTAATACAATCCCAATTCCCCCGCCAGAAAAAATTGCCCCAAAAAGAGCTGCCAACAAATAGTCACCATTTGACAAATCTACTGTTGGAAGTATATATAACCAAACGGACAACATAATTGTTCCAAAAAGTGTTCTTCCTACAAATTTTTTCCCTAAAATCCAATAGGCAAAAATAAATACAGGAACATTTAACACTATATTGGTAAGCCAGAGTGGTATTCCTCCCCCAACCACATTATCTGTCATTGACTTTACTACAATCGCCAAGCCAGAGAAACCACCTGTTACTAATCCAATTGGATCATAAAAATTCTGGATTGATATAGCAAGCATCCCCGTTCCAACTAAAATCATAATGTAAGACACAGGCAATGATGGCTTTTTGAAAAATTCCATATTTTACATTTCTTCCTTCTCATAATTTATTATTCGCTTAGAAAGAGTTCTTACATCTAGCTTTTTCTTTAGCGTTCGAATTATTCCTGGTTTTTTACCTACCAATTTATTATTTCCTATTCCGTACCAGAAATTTGCCGAAATTTTATCTTTGCAATTTTTTATAAACAATTCCTGAGTCGGCGTTGGCAAAACAGACAGAACCATATTCGGTGAAACAATATTTATCTCGTTTACGATTTTATCTCCCGCCTCTACAGCGTCTGAAGAAGCGTAAACTCCTACAAATTTAAGTTTTGGGAATTCCTGTTCCAAGAATCCCCTTGTTGCTTCAACCCCTTCTTCGTTTTCACCTAATATAAATACAGTCTTCCTATTTCGTTCCATCCGCTTGAATACTTCATAAAAGAATACATGCTCTTCAACCTCATGCTTTCTTTGAGCACTATTTTCAGATGCAGCATCTAATATTCCATTGTCGGCAATTACAGTGTAATCAATTGATTGTAATGCCTCTTTGACATTCTCATCTTGACCGGCAGCTTTTAGCGTTGCCATGCTCACTTCCTCAACTGTCACAAACCCATTTTCTGACATTATGCGGTCAGTTTTGTTCAGCATTTCTCTTGCAGTGTAATTGTCCAGTTCCATTCCGACTATATTAATCTTTTTTATCATAATTTGGAATATACCATACAGATTATTATTTAGCAACTTTATTTAGACACAATCCAGAAATAAATTTTATATTATTGTTGGAATTTTCAAACAATTTCATTCATTTCACATCATTTTTTTACAGTTGAAAAGTCAATATCTTTTTAATATTTTTACTTTTTTTAAACATATTTATTACAGTTTTACAAAACAGTTGTTCGTTTTTTTACTCACATTTTAGTGGATAACGTGTATAACTTCGTGTATAACTCATTTTTTCAGCATTTAGCCCTCTTTTATTGTGGATAACTTTGCATCTATGTTCTTGTTTTTGTACTTTACTTTCTAAAGTCTGTAATTTTTTTGTGCACTTTGTACAAGGTTATGGTTGTAACATTTTGAAGGACTATTTTTATTTCTTGCAAATGTTTGCAATTTTATTTCAATTGTTTGACAACTTATCGTTTATTGGTCAGATTGTAAAAAAATAAGAGCAAAATCATCTTTCAATGCTTTTGCTCTCATGTTATAGCTGCTTTATCCAGCTCACATATTCATTTTTAACAGTGATTAGAAAATTCTTCTAACTGTAATAATTGATTTGTAATTTGCAGGTGATGTATATTTGATACCTGATGATGGATTACTAGCATGTACGATTGTGTTTCCACCACAGTAAATTGCTACGTGTCCACTATAACAAACAATATCTCCTGGCTGCATATCTGAAGTGCTTACTTCATATCCAACACTTCTAAGTGCTGATGAGCTATGTGGAAGACTAACTCCAAATGCTCCGTATACGCTCATTACAAATCCTGAACAGTCTGTTCCGTTTGTAAGGCTTGATCCACCATATACATATGGGTTTCCAACGAACTGACATGCATAATCAACAACAGCCTGTCCGCTTCCACCACTTGGTGGATTGTAGCTCTTCTGTGGTTTCTCACTAGATGAGCTTGATGAACTTGAGCTTGATGAACTTGATGAGCTTGAGCTTCTATTTGTCTGTCTGCTCTGACGAGCAGCTGCTTCCTCTGCTGCTCGAGCTGCCGCCTGACGCTCAGCTTCTTCTGTTGCAAGTCTTGCTGCTTCTTCCTCTTTTGATTCAGCATAAGTATATTCTGTAGTAACTGTTACAAATTCAGCTGAAACATATCCATTTCCTTCTGATGTAGATACTCCTACCCATCCTTCAACTGATTCGTCTACTACTGTAAGGTCTTCCTCTAATCCAACCTGTGTAAGTACTGTTGCATCTGTAGAAGATGATGTTCTTACTCTTAATGTCTCTGTTGTAACAGTAGCAACTCTACGGCTAGCACTCTTAACAACAGCCTCGTCTCCTACTACAACGAATTCGCATTTTACATATCCAGTTACTGAACCAGATGTAATCTTGTACCAACCACCATCTGCTGAAGTCTCAAGTACTGTTGCAGCTGAGTTGTTGTAAAGCTTTCCGAGAATTTCACTCTCTTCATTTGCATCTGAACGAACGTTAACATAATCATTTACCTGTGCAATAGCAATATCTGCATATTCAGATTTAACTGTTTCTGCACCATTCTCTGTAACGTCTGTTTTTGCAACTGCAGTTCTGTCCTTTCCTGATGTCATATCTGAAAGCACGGATGTAAGTCCGGCTGTTGGTTTGCTTGTTGTATCAACAACTCCCTCTGTAAAACTTGTTACCCCTGCAGTAGGTGCCGCTGCTTCAACTCCAGTAATTGAGCTAACCGCCATAACACTAGTGATAACTCCTGCTGTGAGTCCTTTATAATTTACCTTCATTTGAACCTCCAAAAAATCATTTGTAATGTTTTCGATTAATTATTACAACTTTGTTACAAATGTTACTTCGTTATTATAGCAAAGGGGTATTTTTGTGTCAACCCCCTAAATATAGTGGTAATAAATGTAAAATTCTTGATTACTATACTTTTCCATGTTATACTACTAGTACCTAAAGACCATTTTAAAAGAGGGTGATTTTATGCAAATTGGTAACGTAAACACAGCATTATCATCTGTAAACGCAGCAACCCCTGGAACCGCAACCTCTGCGACCAGCGTTGCTATGCTTGATAATGCAATCGAACTCAACGAGACAATGGCACAAAGCACTATAAAGATGATGGAGAACTCTGTTACACCATATCTCGGTGGCAATTTCGACATGTCTGTATAATGTCTTTAGCCGGCAGAAAAATTAAACATCACAATGAAAAAGGACGAATTTTACATTCGTCCTTTTTTGTAACATTTTAGTAACTTTTTAATTTATTTTAATGTTATTGCCTCTATTTCAAGCATAACATCTTTTGGAAGTCTGGCCACCTCTACACAGCTTCTTGCTGGATATGGTGCTGGAAAATATTTTGCATACACTTCATTAATTGCCGCAAAATCATTCATCTCTTTAATAAAAACTGTTGTCTTCACAACCTTATCCATACTACTTCCTGATGCCTCAATAAGGTTTTTTAAATTAGAAAATGCCTGCTCAGCCTGCGCCACAGAACCTTCTGGAATATTTCCTGTTGCAGGGTCTACTGGAATCACTCCTGAAGTATATACCATACCATTTACTTCAATCGCCTGCGAATATGGTCCAATTGCTGCCGGTGCCTTATCTGTACTAATTACGTTCTTCATCACACTCATCCTCTCTTTTTATATTATTAATAAATTTTTACTTGTTTAATCTAATCTTACCATCAGACAAATCTATTTTTCTTTCCTTATATAAATGTCCAACAGCTCGCTTAAATGCATTTTTACTAAGTCCTGTTTCTCTCTTGATTACTTCAGGGCTTGCTTTTTCTGAAAATGGAAGCACTCCTGCATAGCTTTCAAGAAGTTCAAGAATCTTCTCTGAATCACTATCCATCTGGATATATGCTTTCTCTCTAAGTGTAATATCAAGCTTTCCATCTTCCTTTACATCTGTCACTTTCGCCTCTATTACATCCCCAAGTCTAAGGAACTTTGTATCCTCATGCCTTGGTATCTTTGCCGAGTATTTATCATCTACTGCCACAAAAGTTCCAAAGTTGTCACTAAAATCATAAACTCTTCCTGTTACTGTATCATCTTTTTTATAAGGAGATTTCTTTGACAAAAGTGCATAGATTCCTTTTGTGCTTGCACAAAGTCTCCCACTCTTATCGATGTATAATTTAACAAGGACTTCATCTCCCACATTTACCTTTCTGACCATTTCTTTAAATGGAAGAAACAAATCCTTCTCAAGCCCCCAGTCTAAGAAGGCTCCTATTTTTCCAACCTCTTTAACCTCCAAGGGTGCATACTCGTCCAAAGTAATTTTTGGCTCATTGGTTGTGGCAATCATTCTGTCTTTTGAGTCTTTATATAAGAAGACTTTTATTTTATCGCCAAGTTTAATGTTCTCTGGAACCTGTTTTGCCGGTAAAAGAACTCTTTCTTCCTCTCTTTGTGACTCAGCCAGATAAATTCCAAAATCCACCTTTTTAATGTATTCTAATTCCTGATACTCTCCTAATCTCATGTCTATCCGTCCTTTCTGTAGTAAAAATTATTTTAAAAATGCAACAACCGCATACGGTTTTTCCTGTTCATCAGCCAAAAGAACTGTTACCCTGTCATCCTGATGCTTGACAAAAATATTTACCAAATCACCTAATTTGGCTTCTTTTTTATATTCTACTCTTAGTTCTTTTATTTCATAATCCTCTGGCAATACATTCTGCGCCAGCATTATATACTTTTCATTATTCATGTGTTGATTGGTGTCAATAAAGTAAGAAGGAACAACAATCTCTCCAACCTTTTCCATATCCTTAGGTACAGGAATTTTGCGTTCATGGCACTCAACATCAAGCTTTGGCTCTAATCCATAAGTCTCTCCAAATTCTTCAGGCACCTTCTGCGGTCGACCCGATTCAACGTCCATCAGAATCCATATCGAATTGGCGTATGCCAAAACCTCTCCTTCTTCCGTCTCCATCATAAAATTACGATACCCATAGAATGCTTTCATATCATACGCCCATGTTGATATCTTCACATTATCATTTATTCTTGGCATTCTATTAATGTATACCTGCCATGATGAAAGAATCCATGCCAGGTTCTGCTCCGACAAATATTCCATTCCATTGCCCACACTATCTGAATGAAACACACTACAATCCTGAAAATAATTTGTAAGTGCATTCAATGTAAGCCTGCAGTCCTTATCTACTTCACTATATCGTATTTTACTATTAAACGAATACTTCATTTCCTTATTCCTACTTATATTAATGTTTATGCTTTTTATTTAATGAAATTAAAATAACTTATTATGAATGAAAGAGCTTCATCAATCCCATTTGACATCATAAGCATTGATCCTTTATTTATAATCTGCTGATACTCCTCCATTGAAATTGGCGTTGTCTTTTTTTCTCCTAGTTCTTCAACCAGATTTATTATTCTCTCTAAATTTTTATCCATAAAAACCAACCTCCAAATCTCTTTGTGACTCTTTACGCGCCCGTGTGGACACGCAAGTGCATCTTCTGCTCCACATGGGTCGCATCCCCGCGGAGCGTTTTACTATATCGGATAGTAAAACTTTCCTATATAGTAAAAAAAGGAACTTCTATTTAGAAGTTCCTCAAACTGGCCCACAAGGATTCGAACCTTGAAATGACGGAGTCAGAGTCCGTTGCCTTACCATTTGGCGATGGGCCAATATTTCGTATCAACAAAAGCTATTATACATACACATACATAGTCTGTCAACAATAATTTTAATATTTTTAAAATTATTTATCCCAAGTCAAAACTTCTTTATTGTATAGTGCAAACAGGATTTCATCAGTCCACTCAAGACCTGCTGTTCCATTTGTCTGCTCTGTTATTAATTTCTCAATTCGCGCCTTCTCTTGCATAGGAATCACTACTTTAATTGTTACATCAGCTGCATATTCAGTATCCATTACAGTGATTGACTCCTGGGCAAAAATATACTGCAACTTTCCAAGTCCTGTATAATCAGTATGCACCAAAAGAATTTGTCCTTGCTGCTTTGTGATTATCTCACTCGCAGCAAGCCCCTGCTGAGTAGCTTTTTGATATGCTCTGACAAGCCCACCTGTCCCTAGTAACACTCCACCAAAATATCTGGTTACAACAACAGCCACGTTGTGCATATCTTCTTTTAAAAGTACATCTAGCATTGGTCTTCCAGCTGTGCCTGCCGGTTCCCCATCATCTGAGCATCTGGTAAGTTCCTGTCTGCTTCCAATCACAAAAGCGCTGCAATTATGTCTGGCATCCCAATATTTTTTCTTTGTCTCGTTGATAAAGGCTACTGCTTCTTCTTCTGTTTCAACAGGTACAACTGTAGCTATGAATCTGGATTTCTTCTCTACTATCTCATCCTGACCACCTTTATATACAACTTTTATACCTGAACTTTCTGTACTCACAGAAGCATCCTCCTCTACTTTTCCTACGACGCTTTAATCCTACCATATATTTGATATTTTTTCCACAGTTTGTTATAATGCTCTAGAGTGTATTTTTATGCTCACTACAAACAAGATTTTTAATCTTTATAAGGAGGCCTATATATGAATTACGGCAAAAGTGCTACTATGCGCCGCATCCGGAAATTCGATTCAAAAGCCAATAAGATAAAAAACAAATTTTTAATTATTGGTATGAAAGTATTTCTGGTTGCTGTTATTGTTGCCGGTGCAACTGGAATCAGTTCAGGTATTGGTATCATGAAAGGAATTATTGATTCTGCTCCTGATATTACTGCAATTGATGTTACGCCTACAGGCTATTCAACCACTGTTCTTTCAGCTAATGGTGAAGAAACTGCTACGCTTGTTGCATCTGGTGCCAACAGAAGGTACGCTACACTCGACGAGATTCCGGTCAACATGCAGCATGCATTTGTTGCTATTGAGGACGAACGTTTCTACGAGCACAACGGAATCGATTTGCACGGTATTGCCAGAGCTTTTGCCTCAGGTTTACAGAGCGGTCATTTTGATCAAGGTGCCAGTACAATTACTCAGCAGCTTATCAAAAACAATGTACTTACCAGCTGGACCAGTGAAACTTCTTTTATTGAGAAGCTTCAGCGTAAAATCCAGGAACAGTATCTGGCTCTTGAACTTGAGAAACAGGTTGATAACAAAGACTGGATTCTTGAGAATTACATGAACTCTATCAACTTAGGTGCTAACACTCTTGGTGTTCAGGCAGCTTCTCAGAAGTATTTCAACAAGGATGTCTCAGAGCTTACGCTTTCTGAATGTGCGGTTATTGCGGGAATCACTCAGAATCCTACTCGATATAACCCGATTACTCATCCGGATGAAAACGCCAAGCGTCGTACAAAAGTTCTTGACAATATGTTAGAGCAGGGCTACATCTCACAGACAGAGCATGATGAAGCCATGGCAGACGATGTATACGCCAGAATTGCTGAATACAATGCCAACAATTCTGATTCCGTAAACTCATACTTTGTTGACGCACTCATAGATGATGTTTATGATGATTTAATCGCTGCTGGTTATTCTGATACAGAAGCCTACAAAATGATTTATCAGGGTGGACTTACTATTTATTCTACCCAGGATTTAAACATGCAGGCAATCTGCGATGAGGAGGCAAACAACCCTTCTAACTACCCAAGTAGTGCAAAATATTCCTTCCAACTTTCTTTCCAGGTCAAAAAAGCTGATGGAACAAGCAAATCTTATTCCAATCAGACAATGCTTTCTTATTATAAGAAGGTTACCGGGAACGAAGACTTTTCAATAAACTATGGAAGCGAAGATGAATGTCGAGCTGCTATTGCACAGTATGAACAGGATGTTCTAGAAGAGGGCGATTCAATTATTGAAGGTTCCGAATCTATAAACATTACTTTAGAGCCACAGGTTGCAATGACTGTTATCGATCAGTCTACCGGCCAGGTTAAAGCTTTGGTGGGAGGCCGAGGTGACAAAGTCGGAAACCGTACATGGAACCGTGCTACTGACACATGTCGTCAGCCAGGTTCTACCTTCAAAATCATTGGCTGTTATGCAGCCGCTCTTGATTCTGGCGGACTCACACTTGCTTCTGTTCAAGACGATGCACCTTTTACGGTTGGTTCAAAGACATTCAGAAACTACGATGGCTCATTTAGAGGATTCACCACTATTCGTACAGCAATTACCTACTCAATCAACATCGTAACTGTAAAGACTTTACAGCAGATTGGTACTGATTTGGGTTATAAATATGCTGCTGACTTTGGTATTTCTACTCTGACTGATGATGACAACAATTTATCACTCGCTCTTGGTGGACTTACAAACGGTGTTACAAACTTAGAGCTTACAGGCGCATATGCTACAATCGCTAATGGCGGAACCTATATGGAACCAAAATTCTATACACAGGTTCTTGACCACGAAGGAAATGTCATTTTAGATGTTTCTTCTTCACAGGAAACTCATAGGGTTTTAAAGGAAACAACAGCTTGGCTTCTTACAGATGCCATGAAGGATGTTATGACATCAGGAACTGGTACTCGAGCTTATTTTGGAAATATGGCTCAGGCTGGTAAATCAGGTACAACAACAAGCAACAGAGACTGTCTGTGGGCTGGATATACACCTTATTACACTTGCGTTGTATGGGGCGGATTCGATGACAACTCTAAGCAGTCGGGCTCACTTACCTCTTATCCTAAGAATATATGGAAAGCTGCAATGAGCAGAATTCATTCAGGACTAGAGTACAAAGATTTTACACAACCAAGCGGAATCGTAAGTGTTTCTGTATGTTCAAAATCTGGAAAACTTGCTATTGATGGCGTATGTACAATGGACCCTAGAGGAACAATGGTTATAAATGAATATTTTGCATCCGATACTGTTCCAACAGAAGGATGTGATCATCACGTTTTAGTTGATGTCTGTGCCGAATCAAATATGAAAGCAGGATTATATTGTACAAACATCATTCAAAAAGCTTACATATTTGGTGGTACACCTGGAACTCAAGACGGAGAATTCCTTGTTGATCAGACATTCCTTGATACGGTATGTACTCTTCATACAGTGGATACCTTAATCACTCCGCCAACCGATTCAAATAGTACAACTACTACGGATCCTAATCATCCAGGCGGAACCGATAACTCACACGAAACTCCGGAAACACCTTCAGGTGATTCACCAGAAAACACAGATCCTACTAAACCATCAACTTAGATAACTAAATAAGTCATAAAAAAACAATCAAGGAACTTTAGTTCCTTGATTGTTTTTATGTTGATGTATAATTAAGGGGATTAGATTCTACCCCGAGGGTAGCGTTTTGCTACTTTTATGCATCTACTATATGCATTTTTTATTTACTCTACATCCTGAAGTGCATCTAAACCTTCCTCACCTGTTCTAACCTTAACAACCTGAGCTATATCATATACGAAAATCTTTCCGTCTCCGATACGTCCTGTGTAAAGTGTTGCTTTTGCTTTCTCGATAACATCTTTTACTGGAATCTTTCCTACAACTACTTCTACTTTTACTTTTGGAAGTAATGTTGCATCTAACTCGGCTCCACGATATTTCTCTCCAGAACCTTTCTGAATTCCACAACCCATTACCTGAGTTACTGTCATTCCTGTTACACCAAGTTCATTTAATGCTCTACGAAGCTTGTCGTAGCGAGAAAGTTTTGCTATGATAACAACTTTGTGAAGTCCTGTTGACGCTGGAGCATATGTATTGTCCACTACAGGAACTGCTGCATCCTTCTGTACCTGTGATGCCTGTGCATATTCTTCTACACCAAGATCTGTGTTCTCGTTTACATCCATGATATCTCCTGAAATATCCATGATTGAGAATCCCGCATATGCTGATGGAAGTCCATGCTCTGTTGCGTCAAGACCTGTGATTTCTTCTTCTTCTGATACTCTAAGTCCAAAAATTGCTTTAATTGCTAAGAATACAATTGTAATTGTTACTGCTGCCCATGCTGCAACTGTTACAACACCAAGTGCCTGTAATCCGAGGAGTTCAAAGCCTCCGCCGTAGAAAAGTCCTACTAATTTTTTACCGCTTGCATTTGCGATAGCGTATCCAGGTGCTGTGTCTGTTGCAAAAAGTCCAACTGCAAGTGTTCCCCAGATACCATTCATCATATGTACTGCTACTGCACCAACAGGATCGTCAATGTGAAGCTTGTAATCAAGGAGCCATACACCGAAGCATACAAGAAGACCTGCTACTGCACCGATTACAATTGCGCCAAATGCATCTGTTACATCACATGGAGCTGTGATAGCTACAAGTCCTGCAAGTGAAGCGTTAAGACACATTGAAACGTCTGGTTTACCATATTTTACCCATGTAAAAATGAGACATACTACTGTTGCAATTCCAGGTGCCATTGTTGTTGTAAGGAAGACTGAACCAAGCTGCTCTACTGATGTACAAGCTGCACCGTTGAATCCATACCATCCAAACCATAGAATGAAACATCCTAATGCACCAAGTGCAATGTTATGTCCAGGAATAGCGTTTACTTTTGTGATTTTTCCATCTTTATCTTTTGTAAATTTTCCAATACGTGGTCCAAGGATTTTTGCACCGATAATAGCACATACACCACCAACCATATGGATAGCACATGAACCTGCAAAATCATGGAATCCCATCTGAGCAAGCCAGCCGCCGCCCCAAATCCAGTGTGCTTCAACCGGATAAATAAGTCCGGAAATTACTGCTGAATATACACAGTATGATAAGAACTTAGTTCTCTCTGCCATTGCTCCTGATACGATTGTTGCTGTTGTCGCACAGAATACAAGGTTAAATACAAAGTTTGACCAATCAAAATTTGCGTAATTTGTAAATACATCAAATCCTGGTTTTCCAATAAATCCAAGTAAATCTTCTCCAAGTAAAAGCGAAAAACCTATTGTTATAAATGTTACTGTTCCTATACAAAAATCCATAAGGTTTTTCATAAGGATATTTCCAGTATTTTTTGCTCTGGTAAATCCTGCCTCTACCATTGCAAATCCTGCCTGCATCCAGAATACTAATGCTGCTCCAATAAGGAACCAGACTCCGAATACAACTCCACTAATCTCTTCCATATTCTTATCCTCCTTAAATTTAATTTATACATTCAAATTTTGTATAAATAAAAAGAGACACTTTCCCGTATCTCCACAGCTTCGTGGTTCGAAAAAATGTCTCTTTATAAATCTTTTTATTTTGGTTTTTATACCTCGAAGATTAAATCTCCGTATGATGGCATTGGCCACATATCTTTGTCTACAATCATCTCAAGTTTATCAACTGGAGCTCTGAGTGCATCCATTGCTGTCTTAACTTCATCTCTGTAGTATACAGCCTGATCTCTTCCCTCTTCCATTGCAGATGCTTTTTCTGTTACTTCCTGTAATTTAGAAAGTGCAACCTTTGTCTCTGATAGAAGTGCTGAAGTCTCGATTAAGAGTTCTTTCTGAACTGATACATCTGCCTCTTCGCATACATCCATTACTGATCCCATAGATGTTGCAAGCTCTGTTGTGTATGAGATAACTGCTGGAATAATCTGTTTTCCTGCGATATCAATCATAGCTCTTGCTTCGATGTTGATTGTCTTAGCATATGTCTCGTATTCAATCTCAACACGGCTCTCAAGCTCTGCCTTTGTAAATACTGAGAATTTCTCAAATGCCTCAACTGACTCTGGTGCGATATATGCTGGAATTGCATCTACCATTGATTTGATGTTTGGAAGACCACGTTTCTCAGCTTCCTCTACCCATTCATCTGAGTATCCGTTTCCATTGAATACTACTCTCTGATGAGCCACTGCATATTCTTTAATTAAATCATGTACTGCTAAATCAAAATTGTCTGCTTTTTCAAGCACGTCGCAAGCCTCTGAAAATGCTTCTGCAACAATTGTGTTAAGTACTACATTTGGCTGTGCCACTGAATCCTGAGAGCCTACCATACGGAACTCGAATTTGTTTCCTGTAAATGCGAATGGTGATGTACGGTTACGGTCTGTAGCATCCTTCATGAAATCTGGAATTGTGCTAACACCTGTCTCAAGCTTCTCTCCTTTAAGAGAATGTGTTGCTGTTCCTGTACTGATAAGCTGCTCTAATACGTCCTCAAGCTGATCTCCTAAGTATACAGAAAGGATTGCTGGTGGTGCCTCGTTGGCTCCAAGTCTGTGATCATTTCCTACATCAGCTGCTGATGCACGAAGAAGTGCTGCATGCTCATCAATTGCCTTAAGGATACATGTAAGTACTAATAAGAACTGTACGTTCTCATGTGGTGTCTTTCCTGGATCAAGTAAGTTGATTCCGTCGTCTGTTGTGATTGACCAGTTGTTGTGTTTTCCTGAACCGTTTACTCCTGCGAATGGTTTCTCATGAAGTAAGCACTGAAGTCCGTGACGTCCTGCAACTTTCTTTAATGTCTCCATTGTAAGCTGATTGTGGTCAACAGCTACGTTACACTCTGCATAAATAGGTGCTAACTCGTGCTGTGCTGGTGCAACCTCGTTGTGCTGAGTCTTTGCTGAAACACCAAGTTTCCAAAGCTCTTTGTTTACATCTTTCATGTAAGCTGCAATTCTCTCACGAATCGCTCCAAAGTAATGGTCATCCATTTCCTGTCCTTTTGGAGGCATTGCTCCGAAAAGTGTACGACCCGTGAAGATTAAGTCTTTTCTCTGTAAGTATTTCTCACGGTCTACAAGGAAGTATTCCTGCTCTGGTCCAACTGAAGGTGTTACCTTTGTTGATGTTGTATTTCCAAATAATCTAAGTAATCTAAGTGACTGTTCGTTGATTGCTTCCATTGATCTAAGAAGTGGTGTCTTCTGATCAAGTGCCTCGCCTGTGTATGAACAGAATGCTGTTGGAATGCAAAGTGTTGCTCCAGCTGCGTCCTGTCTTACGAATGCTGGTGATGTACAATCCCAAGCTGTATATCCTCTAGCTTCGAATGTTGCTCTAAGTCCCCCTGATGGGAATGATGAAGCATCAGGCTCTCCTTTGATTAACTCTTTTCCAGAGAAGCTCATAAGAACTTTTCCGTTATCCATTGGAGATGTGATAAATGAATCATGTTTCTCAGCTGTTACTCCTGTAAGTGGCTGGAACCAATGTGTATAATGTGTTGCTCCTTTTTCGATAGCCCATTCTTTCATCTCATGTGCAACAACATCTGCTGTCTCAAGATCAAGATCTTTTCCCTCATCAATCACTTCATGAAGTTTTTTGTAAACTTTCTTTGGAAGTCTCTCCTGCATAACTGCATCATTGAATACGTTTTCTCCAAAGATTTCTGTTACTTTGATTATTTCCTGTTCACTCATATCTTTTACATCCTTTCTGTACGCATATAGTAAAAAAAGGGCACTCCAGCCTTGTGGAACGCCCTCGTTCAAATTCGTGTACATTAATTCTGAAACTAAGATACTCCATTAACCTTCAAAAATCAACCTCTTTTGTTAAAAAAGTTAAGTTTTGTAGATTTTGTCCATTCTTTTTATGAATTGTACATACTTTTTAGTAAATTTTTATAATTAGATTTTAGCTTCAAAGTATAAAAAATACCTGTCTCAGATTTTACTCTGAAACAGGCATTTCATGTCATATTTAATTACAAAACTATGTATTATAGACTATTTTGTAGCCTCTTTCATAGCTGCTGTAAGCTGAGGTACGATCTTGTTGAGATCTCCTACTAATCCGTAATCAGCTACATCGAAGATTGGAGCATCTTCGTCTTTGTTGATTGCGATGATAAGGTCAGCCTCTTCCATACCTGCAACGTGCTGGATTGCTCCAGAAATTCCAATTGCGAAGTAAATCTGTGGACGTACAGTTTTTCCTGTCTGTCCTACCTGATAATCTGGTGCTAACCATCCGTTCTCTACAGCTGCACGTGAACATGATACCATTCCACCATTGAAGCAAGCTGCGAGCTCTTTTAACATCTCGAAGTTCTCTGCGCTTCCAACTCCACGTCCACCAGATACTAATACCTTAGCGTCCATGATGTTCTCTACGTTTCCTACTGCCTTAACGATGTTAAGGATTTCTACGTAACGGTTGTTCTCTTCAAGCTTAGCATCGAAGTCGATAACCTCTGCTTTACGTCCTGCCTCTTTTGGAAGCTTCTGCATAACACCTGGACGAACTGTTGCCATCTGTGGACGGTTGTCAGGACATGCGATTGTAGCGATTGTGTTTCCACCGAATGCTGGACGAGTCATAAGAAGCTGGTTGTGCTTCTGCTCTTTTCCAGGAATTGGATTGAGTGGGAAATCACCAATCTCAAGTACTGTACAGTCAGCTGTAAGTCCTGTCTGAACTCTTGCTGATACTGTAGGACCAAGATCACGACCGATAGCTGTAGCACCAACTAACATGATCTCTGGTTTGAACTCATTGATAACAGCTGTAAGAGCCTGTGCATATGGCTCTGTACGGTATGTCTCAAGAGCTGGATCGTCAACAACGATTACCTTGTCTGCGCCATACTCACCTAATTCGTCTGTAAGACCTTTTACGTTTGATCCAAGAAGTACAGCGGTTACTTCTGTTCCTAAATCACTAGCTAATTCTTTTGCTTTTCCGATTAACTCGAAAGCGATTGAGCTAAGTTCATTATCTACCTGCTGTGCATATATAAATACGCCCTTATATTCTTCTAAACCCATTTTGTGGTTTCCTCCATATCTTTATTATACAATATGTTTCTCTTTAAACTTATCCATAAGGTAAGAAACTGCCTCTGCTGGATCAAGATTTACTTTCTCTCCTGCTCCCTTAGCTACCTTATCAGATGCCTTAGCAATCTTTGTTGGTGATCCGTTAAGACCGATGTTTGAATCATCTACGTCTTTAAGATCTGCTCTTCCCCAAACTGTTACTTCTGCTTCACAAGCATCGAAGATTCCGCCTGGTGTCATATATCTTGGCTCATTTAATTCTGCAAGTGCAGTAATAAGACAAGGCATTTTAGCTTTTACTTCATGGTATCTGTCTTCATACTGACGTTTAACGATTACAGAATCTCCATCAACTTTGATTTCCTCTGCGTATGAGATTACAGGAAGCTGAAGATGCTCTGCAATCTGTGGTCCAACCTGTGCTGTATCTCCATCGATAGCCTGACGTCCTGTGATGATGAGGTCATAATCGATGTTTCTAAGTGCTCCAGCGATTGTTGTAGATGTAGCCCATGTATCAGCTCCACCTAATACTCTGTCTGTTACAAGAACAGCATCGTCTGCACCCATAGCTAATGCTTCACGAAGAACTGCATCTGCTTTTGGAAGTCCCATTGTTAAAACAGTAACTTTTGCTCCTGTCTCGTCTTTAATTCTAAGTGCTGCCTCAAGACCAGCTTTATCATCTGGGTTCATGATTGCAAGCATTGCTGCTCTATCAAGAGTTCCGTCTGGGTTGAATTTAACTCCACCCTTTGTATCAGGAACCTGTTTAATACATACTACGATATTCATGTATCTTTTTCTCCTTATATTTTAATTATCTACACGTTTTACCCGTTCTATAAATACGACTATCTAAGAAGAGCACCAGAGATAACCATACGCTGAACTTCTGAAGTTCCCTCGTAAATCTCTGTGATCTTAGCATCACGCATCATACGCTCTACGTCGTACTCACGAATATATCCATAACCACCGAAGAGCTGTACGCACTTTGTAGTTACATCCATAGCTGTCTCAGCAGCGAATAATTTAGCCATAGCAGCCTCAACTGAGTAAGAAACCTTTGCTCCGTTTGCGAACTCCTGTTTCTTCATTGCAGCCTTGTATACTAACTGTTTAGCAGCCTCAACCTGTGTAGCCATGTTAGCTAACTGGAACTGAGTATTCTGCTGTGCAGCGATTGAACGGCCAAACTGTTTTCTCTCTTTTGTATAAGCGATTGTCTTCTCTAATGCACCTTCTGCAATTCCGAGTGCCTGAGCAGCGATTCCGATACGTCCACCATCAAGTGTGTGCATAGCGATTGGGAATCCTTTTCCCTCTACTCCAAGTAATGCATCCTTTGGAATTCTTGCATCTTCAAAAATAAGCTCATATGTTGAAGAACCACGGATACCCATCTTCTTCTCTTTTGTTCCGAATGTGAATCCTGGTGTGTCTTTATCTACGATGAATGCAGAGAAGTTTTTCTTCTTGCGTCCACGTTTGTCTTCTGTAATGCTTGTGATAGCGATTACGATATAAACATCAGCAACTTTTCCGTTTGTGATGAAACATTTAGATCCGTTAAGAACCCACTCGTCTCCATCTAAAACAGCCTTTGTCTGACATCCCTGAGCATCTGTTCCTGCTCCTGGCTCTGTAAGACCGAAAGCACCAAGTTTCTTTCCTGAGCAAAGATCTGGAAGGTATTTCATCTTCTGCTCTTCTGTTCCGTATGTCATGATTGGATCTACGCAAAGTGAAGTATGAGCTGAAACAATTACACCTGTTGTTCCACATACTTTTGATAACTCTTCTACACACATTGTATATGTAAGAGCATCACATCCCTGTCCGCCGTACTGCTTTGGTACAGGAATTCCCATAAATCCATATTTTCCCATCTTGTCAACTGTTGCCTGTGGGAAAGCCTCTGTCTCATCTGTTTCCTGAGCAAGAGGTGCTACTTCTGTCTCTGCGAACTGTTTGAATAAGTCGCGAGCCATCTCATGTTTCTTGTCTAAAGTGAAATCCATGATTTTTTCTCCTTAAATTTTATATATTTATTAAAACATCTCATGCAATCTTATGCATCCATTGCTGTTTTTGTTCTGTCTGCGTTGTATACGTAGAATCCTTTTCCAGATTTAACACCAAGGTTTCCACCTCTAACCATTTTACGAAGAAGTGGACATGCACGATATTTGCTATCTCCTGTCTCATTGTAAAGAACATCCATAATAGCAAGGCAGATATCAAGTCCGATGAAATCTCCTAACTCAAGTGGTCCCATTGGGTGGTTAGCACCAAGCTTCATAGCTGCATCGATTCCAGCTACATCTGAAACACCTTCCATTTTGATGAAAGCAGCTTCGTTGATCATTGGGATAAGGATACGGTTTACTACGAAACCAGCAGCCTCGTTAACCTGTACAGGTGTTTTTCCGATTTCCTCAGAGATTTTCTTGATTGTCTCAACTGTCTCAGCAGGTGTATTGCAACCAGCAATAACCTCAACAAGTTTCATACGGTCTGCAGGATTGAAGAAGTGCATACCGATCATTGGACGTGTAAGTCCGTTTCCAATCTCTGTGATTGAAAGTGATGATGTATTTGAAGCGAAGATACACTCTGGTTTAGCGATTTTGTCTAACTCAGCGAATGTTGTTTTCTTTACTTCCATATTCTCGAAAGCAGCCTCAACAATAAGGTCACAATCTGCACAAAGGTCCTCTTTAAGACCTGGAGTAATTTTGTTAACGATAGCGTCAACAGCTTCCTGTGTCATTTTTCCTTTTTCTACAAGTCTTGCATATCCTTTTGCAATCTTGTCTTTTCCACCTTCAGCCCACTCCTGTTTGATGTCACAAAGTGCTACTTCGTATCCATCAACCTGTGCGAATGCTTTAGCGATTCCCTGGCCCATTGTTCCAGCTCCGATAACTCCAACTTTCATTTTGGTTCCTCCTAAAATTAATTAAATTATTTAAATAATGTAGATTATGGGGGACGCAATGCATCCCCCTTATTAATCAAAAACTCTTATATGAATTAGTATTTCTCAACGATTGTAGAACATCCCATTCCACCACCGATACAAAGAGTTGCAAGACCTCTGTTTGCTCCGCTTCTCTTCATCTCATGTAATAATGTAACAAGGATACGGCATCCTGAAGCTCCTACTGGATGTCCAAGTGCGATTGCTCCACCGTTTACGTTTACTTTGCTCATATCAAAGTTAAGATCTCTTGCTACAGCGATTGACTGTGCAGCAAATGCCTCATTTGCTTCAACAAGATCGATATCGTCAATTGTAAGACCTGTCTTCTCGAATACTTTTCTTGTAGATGCAACTGGTCCAACACCCATGATCTCTGGCTCTACTCCACCGAGTGCTCCAGCTACCCATGTTGCAAGTGGTGTAACACCAAGCTCTTTAGCTTTCTCTTCACTCATTACTACTACTGCAGCTGCACCATCGTTGATTCCTGATGCATTACCAGCTGTAATAAGTCCACCCTCTTTACCAGAGCAGCAACGTAATTTAGAAAGAGACTCAGCTGTTGTTCCAGCACGTGGTCCTTCATCAGTAACGAAGTCAACCATCTCTTTTTTAACCTTAACTGGTACTGGTACGATTTCATCGTTGAATTTTCCTGCAGCGATTGCAGCTTCACATTTCTGCTGGCTGTTTGCTGAGAACTCGTCTAACTCTTCACGAGTAATTCCATATTTATCACAAACGTTCTCTGCTGTAATCATCATATGGTAGTTGTTGAATGCATCTGTAAGAGCATCGTTAACCATTGTATCAATGATTGTTGCATTGTTCATTCTGTATCCGAAACGTGCTTTTGTCATCGCGTATGGTGCCATTGACATGTTCTCCATACCACCGGCAACAACGATATCAGCCTCTCCAGCCATAATCATTGTAGCAGCATCGTTTACACATTTAAGTCCTGATCCACATACAACGTTTAATGTAACTGCTGGAACCTCGATTGGTAAACCAGCTTTGATTGAAGCCTGACGTGCAACGTTCTGGCCCTGTGCAGCCTGGATTACACATCCCATTTTTACTTCATCTACTAACTCTGGCTTTACACCAGCACGGTTTAAAGCTTCTTTAATTACAATTGCTCCTAACTCTGCTGCTGGAGTATTGCTTAATGCACCACCCATTCTGCCGATTGCTGTACGGCAAGCACTTGCGATTACAACTTTTCTTGACATTTTGTTATCTCCTTTAATATATTATTACACTTTCGTGCTGTTAATTTTTTAACAATGTCTATTTTATCATAATTTATACCCAAAAGCAATTACTTTCTTACTATTGTTATAATAAAGAACAAGGCCTCAAAAAACTCCACAAAAAAATTAAAAAAATATATTCAAAATGCCCAAAACTTATTTTAATAAAACACCTGATTATCTATTACATCTCCCTGAACGCTTCCGTCATTCACCCTGAAATACAGCCAATTTCCACTTCTATTTCCAGCCAACGCCCATTTAGCAGCATTTCTGCAGCTTTCGGTTGTCAGATTGTTTTCCAGAACAAGAGCAAGCTTTCCACTCATTGCAGGGGAAAACTGGCCACTCTGGTATATTACATCTGTTATGTTGTTAGGAAAATACGAGCTATTCACACGGTTTATTACAACGCTTGCCACCGCCTGCTGTCCTGCGTATGATTCTCCTCCTGCTTCGCAGTAAATTAAAGCCGCAAAAAGTTCTTCCTCTCCAACACTCGGAGAAACTGGAACCGGCGGCTTTTCTTCCTGCTCTTTTTCCTGTTCTTTTGCCGTTTCAACAGGTGGTGTTTTTTTACTCTGTTCCAGTTGTTTCTCATATGCTTCCATTGCTGCAATTTGCTTTGAAAGTTCTTCCGCCATCTCATTTTTATCATCAATCTGCTCAGAAGCACTATCTATGTCAGACTGAAGATTTCCAATTGATGACAAAAGTGAATTTTCCTGCTTTTGAAGTTCTGTCATTGCCGTTTCCAGTTCAGCGTTTTCCTGCTCTAAAAGGGCAATTATCTCATTGACCTGATTTACACTTTCCTGATATGTCACCAATAACTCCCTGTCCTTTTTAGCTATTTCAGACATATATGAGGCTCGGTTTAAAAAATCCCCAAAATTTTTTGACTCTAAAAGAATTGTCCACGATACAGCACTTCCATTTTCGTATGTAAACTGAATTCTTTTTTTCATAGCTTCATACTGTTCATCTACAGTTGCCTGCGCTTCCAAAAGCAGTGCATTTGATTCTTCTATGGCTGCCTGTTTTTCTTCTATTTGCTGCTGTAAATCAGTTATCGAAATAGACACCCCGTAAAGTTTTGAATCCATCCCATCAAGTTCTTCTTCAAGTTGTGACTTTGCCTCTTCTAGCTCTTGTGCTTCTTTCTCAGCCTGCTCTTTTTTCGCTTCAGCTTCAGATTTGTTGTCAGCAAGCCACTTATTGTTTTCATTTAAAAATATTGTAATAAAAGTAATGACGGTCAATATGACCGCCATTACTATTCTCTTTGTTTTTTTCATATTATATGTTTTTTACCTTTGCAATATCAACTGGTGTAATTTTCTCTGCTGCTGTCTCAAGTGAATGTGCAAGTGCATTTGCTGTATCCATTGCTGTAATACAGTAAACGCCTGTCTCGATCGCATTTCTTCTGATAAGGAATCCATCACGGCTCTTATCTCCGTTACCCTGTGTAGGTGTATCGATTACGAGGTCAATCTTGTGACCTAAGATAAGGTCCATTACGTTTGGTGATTCCTGGGAAATCTTGTTGACACGAAGCGCATTAACACCATGCTCGTTGAGATATTTTGCTGTGCTTCTTGTAGCATAGATTTTGTATCCTAATGCTTCAAATCTCTTTGCAACCCCAACACCCTCTGGCTTATCTGCATCTTTTAATGTCATAATCATCTGTTTGTGTTTTGGAAGTTCAACTCCTGCTCCAAGGAATGCTTTATACAAAGCACCATTGAAAGTCTTGTCAATTCCAAGACACTCACCTGTTGACTTCATCTCTGGTCCAAGAGAAATCTCAGCACCACGAAGCTTCTCAAATGAGAATACAGGCATCTTGATTGCGATGTAGTCTGCTGTTGGTGCAAGTCCCGGTTCATATCCCATTCCACGGATTGTCTCACCCATGATAATTCTTGCTGCAAGGTCTACAATTGGAATTCCTGTTACCTTGCTGATATATGGAACAGTTCTTGATGAACGTGGGTTTACCTCGATTACATATACATCATCATCCATTACGATGAACTGAATGTTAATCATACCTACTACATGAAGAGCTTTTGCCAGTCTTCCTGTGTAATCTACAAGTCTTTCTTTTGCAAGCTCACTAATTGTATGAGCTGGGTAAACAGATATACTATCTCCTGAGTGAACTCCTGTACGTTCGATATGCTCCATAATTCCTGGGATGAGAATGTCTTCTCCATCACAGATTGCATCTACCTCAATCTCTTTTCCCATGAGGTATTTATCTACAAGGATTGGATGATCCTGAGCAATTGTATTGATAATTCCGATGAACTCTTCGATTTCATCATCGTTCCATGCAATCTTCATACCCTGTCCACCAAGTACGTATGAAGGACGCACAAGTACCGGATATCCGATTTCTGCTGCAACCTTTTTAGCTTCTTCTGCAGTAAATACCGTTCCACCTGCCGCTCTTGGAATCTCTGTCTTCTGAAGGATTTCATCAAAAAGCTCTCTATCCTCTGCAGCATCTACATCCTCTGCTTTTGTTCCGAGGATTTTTACTCCCATCTTCATAAGAGCCTCTGTAAGCTTGATAGCAGTCTGTCCACCGAACTGAACTACAGCTCCGTCTGGTTTTTCTATATTTACAATGCTTTCTACATCTTCTGCTGTAAGTGGCTCAAAATAGAGCTTATCAGCAATATCAAAGTCAGTTGATACTGTCTCTGGGTTATTGTTTACAATGATTGTCTCCCAACCTTCTTTTGCAAATGCCCATGTACAGTGTACTGAACAGTAATCGAACTCTACACCCTGTCCGATACGGATAGGACCAGAACCAAGTACCAATACTTTTTTCTCTGGTTTTGTCTGTGCTGCTTCGTTCTCGCTTCCAAATACTGAATAGTAATATGGTGTCTCTGCTGCAAACTCTGCTGCACATGTATCTACCATCTTGTATGCTGCAACGATTCCGTTGGCATATCTCATTTCTTTTACTTCACTCTCAGTTTTTCCTGTGAGTGCTGCAATAACGTTATCTGGGAATTCGATACGTTTTGCTTCTTTAAGCAAATCTACTGTAAGCTCTTCTGTCTTGAGACGATTCTCCATCTCCACAAGAATAGCGATTTTATCAATAAACCAGTTATCAATTTTTGTAATGTCGTGAATTGTCTCATAGCTAAATCCGCGACGAAGTGCTTCTGCGATCACCCAGATTCTTCTGTCATCTACAACATTGAGCTGTTCTGTCAGTTCTGTGTCAGAGAGCTCTGTAAAATTATATGACATAAGCGAATCTACGTGCTGCTCAAGGGATCTGATAGCTTTCATAAGAGCGCCCTCGAAGTTGTCACAGATACTCATTACTTCTCCAGTTGCTTTCATCTGAGTTGTAAGTGTTCTCTTTGCTGTAAGGAACTTATCAAATGGAAGTCTTGGAATCTTTACTACACAGTAATCAAGCATTGGCTCGAAGCTTGCGTATGTCTTCTCTGTGATTGCATTTTTAATCTCATCAAGATGATATCCAAGAGCAATCTTAGCTGTAACCTTCGCAATTGGGTATCCTGTTGCTTTTGAAGCAAGTGCTGATGAACGTGATACTCGAGGGTTTACCTCGATTACGCAGTACTCAAATGTCTCTGGATGAAGAGCGTACTGTACGTTACATCCACCAGTAATCTGAAGCTCATCGATGATGTTGAGCGCTGATGTTCTAAGCATCTGGTACTCTTTGTCACCGAGTGTCTGCGATGGAGCTACTACGATTGAATCACCTGTATGAACTCCTACAGGGTCGATGTTCTCCATGTTACATACTGTAATGCAGTTTCCGTTAGCGTCACGCATTACCTCGTACTCTACTTCTTTCCATCCTGCGATACATCTCTCAACAAGAACTTCTCCTACACGCGAAAGTCTAAGTCCGTTTGTAAGGATGTCTACAAGCTCCTGCTCGTTGTGGGCAATTCCACCACCTGATCCACCAAGTGTGAATGCAGGACGAAGTACTACAGGGTATCCGATTTTATTAGTGAAAGCGATACCATCCTGTACGTTGTTTACCACAAGCGATGCAGCGATTGGCTCACCGATTTTTTCCATTGTATCCTTGAATGCCTGACGGTCCTCAGCTTTGAAAATTGTCTCTGCTGTTGTTCCGATAAGCTTTACTCCGTGCTCGTCTAAGAATCCGCACTCTGCAAGCTCCATTCCAAGGTTAAGTCCAGCCTGTCCTCCAAGTGTTGGAAGGATACTGTCTGGTTTTTCTTTTATAATAATTTCTTTTAATACATCTAATGTAAGAGGCTCAATATATACCTGATCTGCGATTTCCTTGTCAGTCATAATTGTAGCAGGGTTTGAGTTAACAAGACAAACCTCTACGCCTTCTTCTTTGAGAGAACGACAAGCCTGTGTTCCCGCATAATCAAATTCTGCAGCCTGTCCGATTACGATTGGACCAGAACCGATAACTAATACTTTTTTAATATCGTGATTTCTTGGCATTACTGTTCTCCTCCCATCATGTTGATAAATCTGTCAAAAAGGTATGCTGAATCCTGTGGTCCAGGACAAGCTTCTGGATGGAACTGAACTGTAAAGATGTTCTTTCCAACGTATTTTAGGCCTTCGTTTGTACCGTCGTTTACATTTACAAATGCTGGCTCTGCAACCTTAGGATCAAGCTTGTCTGTATCAACAACATATCCATGGTTCTGAGAAGAAATGTATACGCGACCTGTTGCAAGGTCTTTTACAGGGTGATTTCCACCTCTGTGTCCATATTTCATCTTGTGAGTGTCAGCTCCTGTTGCAAGTGCCATAAGCTGATGTCCGAGACAAATTGCAAAAATAGGTACTTCGCTATCGTACAATTTCTTAATCTCTTTAATAATGTCTGTACATTCCTTTGGATCTCCAGGTCCATTTGACAACATAATTCCGTCCGGATTTGTTGCAAGAATCTCTTCTGCTGTTGTGTGAGCAGGGTAAATTGTCACTTCACAGCCTCTGTCATTTAATGATTTTGCAATATTGTTTTTAGCACCAAGATCTAAAAGAGCTACTTTCTTTCCAGCTCCCTTTAATACCTTTTTGCTGTCACAAGTTACTTTGTCAACTACGTTTCCTGTTGTATATTCTTTAAGTCTAGGGATTATTTCATCTACATTGTAATTCTCGTTTGTAGTAATCATTCCGTTCATTGTACCCTTCTCACGAAGAATCTTGGTAAGGGCACGTGTGTCGATACCACTGATACCCGGAATATCATTCTCTACAAGAAAATCCTGAATTGTTCCTTCACAACGGAAATTGCTAGGCATTCTAGACAACTCCCTTACAATATATCCGTCCGACCATGGACGTCCCGACTCCATATCTGGAGTAATTCCATAATTACCAATAAGTGGATAAGTCATAACAACAGCCTGTCCAGCATATGAAGGATCTGTAAGTACCTCCAAATACCCTGTCATGGATGTGTTAAATACTATCTCACTGATAACTTCTTTTGTAGAACCTATGCTGGTTCCAGTAAATACTGTACCATCTTCGAGAATTAAAAATGCTTTCATCTTTACCCTGCCTTTCGTTTTTTCTTTTAGCAAATACATACACATATGCAAAAAAAAAGACACAGTATGCCTTTATCTGCCTAAATTGTAAAAAGTGTATCATAGAAAAGCACTTTTTTCAACAGTTTTCCCATCGAAAAAAGTGCTAAATATTTTTTATTTTCATTTGTTAAAAAGTAAGAAATGCGCAATATACTGAATATATCATTCCTATCATAAATATTGCCATTGTAAATCCTATTGAAACGCCAAGGAAGACCGGTCTTGGAATCTCTTTTTTCTCAAAATCTACCTGATGAATTGATTTTACATACAATGGTACATATGGTTCCTGTAGTGGTTGCGCATAAATATCTACAAATCCCATTCTTCTAAAAAATGCGGACGATATCGCCGGCATTGCATTTACTGTAACCTGCGGAAGCTTATATTCCATTCTCGCATGTATTCTCATCGCTCTTGTAAGCTTCTTGCCTACATGTCTTCCTATATGATTAGGTTCAACATATATCATAGTGATATGTCCCTGATTTGACAGAGCTGACATTCCTATCATCTTTCTCTGCTCAAAAGCTCCCCAAAATGTCAGTTCACTATTATCATACTGTTGAATCAAAATATCATACACCGCATATGAATCAAAGTATCCATTTATTATCTCGTCATTAAAAGTATTTCGTACGCTATAATCAAAAACCATTCTGGCAAGTTCAACTGCCTGCTGTATTTCTTCCCTTTTTAATTTTCGAATAATCATATTCTACATTTCCCTTTCCTCTAGGATTCTATCCTTCAAACCGCTATATCGTTTTTGTTGCATATTGTTCTGAATCATCAGATTGAAGGTTTCATCGTCACCTACAATAGTAACACATTTTTTTGCTCTTGTAACGGCTGTATATAATAAATTTCGATTCATGAGCATTTTAGGTCCACTCAACAGTGGAATTACAACTGCCGGATATTCTGATCCCTGCGACTTATGAATTGTAACTGCATATGCTAACTCTAGTTCTTCCAGAAGCTTGAATGGATACTCTACCATCTTTCCTTCATCAAAAGATACTGTCATAGTCTCCGCAAAATCATTTATCTCTTCTATTATTCCTGTATCTCCGTTAAATATTCCTGTTCCCTTATCAATACACAGTCCGTATTTTGTCCTGACTTCCCACTCTAGCTGATAATTATTTTTTATCTGCATTACCTTATCGCCTTCACGGAAAACAATCCCTCTGAATTCTTTTTCACGTTTTTTCTTGTCAGGTGGATTTATGTACATCTGAAGAATAGTGTTTAATCTCTCAACTCCAAGAAGCCCTTTTCTCATGGGTGTTAATACCTGAATATCGTACTCGGATGCATCTACGTATTTTGGCATCTTCTGTTTTACAAGCTGAAGCGTAACATTTATGATTTTGTCTGCATCGTATCTCTTTAGGAAAAAGAAATCCATACTCTTATTATCAAGGGTCACGGCTTCTCCTTTATTAATTTTGTGGGCATTTACAATAATGTCACTGGTGCTTGCCTGTCTAAAAATCTTGGTAAGCTTTACAGTATGAAAGCATTCAGAATCAATGATGTCTTTTAGCACACTTCCAGGTCCTACACTTGGAAGCTGATTCACATCTCCCACCAGAATCACTCGTGTTCCTGCTACTACCGCTTTTAAAAGCGAATACATAAGAGATATATCCACCATGGACATCTCATCTATTATGATTACATCTGTCTCTAATGGATTCTTATCATTTCTTTCAAATCCTGCAGAACCACTTCCATCTGCTCCACCATTTAACTCAAGCATTCGGTGAATCGTCCTCGCTTCAAAGCCTGTAGTCTCGCTCATTCTCTTTGCCGCTCTTCCTGTTGGGGCTGCAAGAAATATATCAAGACCTTCCATCTCAAAATATTTTATGATGGAATTTATCGTTGTTGTCTTTCCAGTACCAGGTCCTCCTGTGATAATCAGCAGTCCATTTCTTACAGCTTCTTTTACCGCTTCAACCTGATGTTCATCCAAGTCCATTTTTGTCTGCTTTTCTATTTTTCTAATTGTGGCTTCTATCTCTATATCAGGGACATCATAATTAACATCAAGCTGCTTTAACATTGTTGCTACATTCGCTTCCATGTAATAAAAAGTAGACGCATATATCTGTGTCACCTCATCTTTTTGCTGCATCACAATTTTTCTATCCATCGCCAGATTCATATAGTGTTTTTCAATATGTTCTGGTGCAATCTCCAACAGACTTGACGTCCTTTGTGTAAGCTGTTCCATTGGTAAATATGTATGTCCCTCTGCTGATGCCTGCTGGAGTGCATATATAATTCCACTTCTGATTCTAAAATCCGAATCAGTTCTTATTCCTACTCTTGTTGCTATTTCATCCGCAGTTCTAAAGCCAACGCCATCTATATCATCTGCCATTCGATATGGGTTTTCTTTTAATATGGAATAAATCTCCGAGCCATATGCATTATATATTTTTACCGCTAGATTCATATTGATTCCATACTGTTGCAAAAAAATCATCGCCTGTCTTAAATCCTTTTTTGCATTTACCTGGTCAGCTATCTCCATTGCTTTCCTCTGGCTTATTCCCTTTACTTCAGCCAGACGCTCCGGTTCTTCTTCTATTATTCTAAATGTGTCCTTTTTGAATCTTCTTACTATTCTGGCAGCAAGGGCAACTCCTATTCCATGGATGGCTCCTGAGCCTAAATATCTCTCTATTGCCATCTCGTCTTCCGGTTCTTTTTCCTCGAAGGAGTCTACTTTAAACTGCTTGCCATAGGTGGGATGATCTGTATATTCTCCAATGGCTTCTATATTTTCCCCCTCGGCTATATCTGAAAAAACACCAACACAGGTAAGCTCCTCCTCATCTACTATGAGAACGAGCACTGTGTATCCGTTGTCTTTATTTCTGTATATTATGTGGTCAACGTAACCTTTAACTGTTTCCAACCTGTATCTCCTGTGCTTTTTATTCTGCACTATATTATAGTAGAGTTTATAGACATTAACAATCTTTTGTTAACATAAAAAGAAGACAGATTCCTCTGCCCTCTTTTACATTCTTACTATTCAATATTATAATTTCGCTTCATCTGCTCATACAGCTGCTGAGTAAAATTCTGTCCAGAGCTTTCCAGTATCTGGTCACTTAATTCCTCAATTGCTGTGTCCATAAAAAAATCTGTATACTGTCCCATAATAGAACTTTCTTCTTCATCCTTCATGGTAAAGGTATCTTTCATATCTTTTATTATCTCTTCTAAAAAATATGATTCGAATTCCTTTAACGTACTTTTTAATTCATCCTCTGTCGAATTGGCCGAAAGATTTTTCGCCGAATTCTTAAGAGCATCCGAATTTGCTATTGAATTATTTCTTCCCCCTACTGCGGTTAAACTATTTATATCCATACGCTTCTCCTATTTTGCCAACGCTATCTCTTAAGGTTATTTGCTGTTTCAAGCATTGAATCAGCTGTAGTAATTGCTTTTGAATTCAACTCATATGCTCTTTGCGCAACAATCAAATTTACCATCTCATCTGCCACTTTTACATTTGAGCCCTCAAGGAAACCATTACAAACTTTACTAGGTTTTAATCCCTGTGTCTGACCTTCAAGCAACGGATTTCCCGAGTTAACCGTGGCTCTCATCAAACTGTTTGATATCTTTTCAAGCCCTGCTGGATTGCTGAACTGATATACCGCCATTGTCTGATTAAGCGGAACATATCTTCCCTCAGCTGTGTAATATCCGATTGCACCATCCTGACTGAAATTCATCTTTTCTGCAGATACTCCATTGGGAACTGCAATAACATTTCCAGTTGTATCAAGCACTGGATTTCCAGATGAATCCGTTAGTATCGTCTGTCCTGCAGTGTTTAGACTCCAGGTAAATGCTCCATTTCTGGTGTAATATGTTCCACCATCATTTCCTCGCAATGCAAAAAAGCCATCACCTTCTAAAGCAAAATCTGTCGGTACTTCAGTTGCCGTAACATTTCCCTGAGTGAATATGGAAGTTGTTGCTGCAACCCTTGTTCCCAATCCTACCTGGGCTCCTACCGGTTTTGCTTCCCCATTTCCAGATGTTGTCTGTGTTTGTATTGTCTGATATAAAAGAGATTTAAACTCTGTTCTCTGTGATTTGTATCCATATGTATTTACGTTTGCAAGATTGTTTGCTATGGAATCAACATTTGTCTGCTCAGAAATCATTCCTGTTGCAGCTGTATAAAGTGCTCTCATCATAAGGCATCATTCTCCTTAAACTTTTCCGACTGTATTAACTGCTTTATCAAGTGTCTCATCAATCGATGTGATTACTTTCTGTCCTGCCTCATACGCTCTCTGTATTGTAATCATATTGACCATCTCATTAACTACATTAACATTAGAAGTTTCCAGAATACCGGTTTCAATCTCAGCATCACTTGCAATTATATTGCCCCCATCAACAAGATTGTACAAGTTCTCTCCATACTTTTCTATGTAATCATAGTTATCAATATCCACAACACCAACTGTACCTACCAACTGGTCATTCTGGACAATATACCCAAGTGAGTTAACTGAAAAAGTAGCATTTGGATCAACTCTAACCCAATTTTCCTGTGCCGCATTGCTTCCTAATGCTCCGGTTGCATTCAACACATGGTCTCCATCAGCTGTAACAAGATATCCATTAGCATCTACCTTGAACGCTCCGTCCCTTGTGTACTTAATTGAAGTCTGTCCCTGTTTATCCGTAAAGGCAATTGCAAAAAATCCCTTACCACCGATTGCTAAATCTGTATTGTTGTCAGTCACCTTAAAACTTCCTGAACTCCAGTCTGTATAAGTCTCACCTAAGTGTACTCCGTATGACATCCTTCCGATTTTTGTTGGCAAACCGTTACTTGATGCATCCTTAATACGAATTGCAAGCTCCTTCTTAAATGCGTGAGATGTGGTTCCTTCCTTCTTATACCCATATGTGTCTGAATTCGCCAGGTTATTTGCCAGCGTATCCATCCTCTTCATTTCGTTTACCATGCCTGTATAGGCAGTATATAAACCCTTAACCATAATTCTCTCCTATTATTGCTTGCACTATCATATTCTATATCGGCAATTTATTACTAATCCTTATATTTATTTTATTTATTTTTCAAAATATTATCAAGCGAATAAGTGAGGATACACAAAAAGAGACTACCATTAAATGATAATCTCTTCATAATGTAATCATATAATATAACAATATATGCCCGTTATTCCTAGTATTCTTCGTCTCGTTTTCCTGCGATAAATTCTACATATTTACCTGTACCAATAGCAACACATGTCATTGGCTGTTCAGCTGTCATTGTATTAATTCCAGTCTTCTCCTCAATCAATTCTTCAAGACCACGAAGTAAAGCTCCTCCTCCTGTAAGAACGATTCCTCTGTCAGCTACGTCAGCTGCAAGCTCTGGTGGAGTCTTCTCAAGAACAGAATGAACTGCTTCAACAATCTGAAGTGTAGCTTCACGGAGAGCTTCCTCTGTTTCTTCTGCACTAACTGTGATTGTTCTTGGAAGTCCTGTTACAAGGTTTCTTCCTCTAACATCCATTGTATCGTTTGACGCAAGAGAATAGCATGTTCCAATTTTAATCTTGATATCTTCTGCTGTTCTCTCACCAATAAGAAGATTATGTTTCTTTCTCATATATCGAACGATTGCTTCATCAAAATCATCTCCAGCAATCTTGATTGATGTACTAACTACTGATCCACCAAGAGAAATAACAGCGATATCTGTTGTTCCACCACCAATATCTACAATCATATTTCCACATGGTCTTGCAATATCTATTCCAGCACCGATTGCAGCTGCAATTGGTTCCTCGATAATTTTTACGTCTCTTGCTCCAGCTGCAAAAGTAGCATCCTCTACAGCCTTCTTCTCTACTTCTGTAACTCCACTAGGTACACAAACACTTACCAATGGTTTTCTAAAGCTCTTCTTTCCAAGTGCTTTCTGGATGAAGTGCTTAATCATTTTTTCAGTTACTGTATAATCAGAGATAACACCCTGACGAAGAGGTCTTACTGCAACAATATTACCTGGTGTTCTACCCAACATAAGTCTTGCTTCCTCACCGATTGCTTTAATTTTATTAGTGTCTCTGTCAAATGCTACTACTGAAGGCTCTTTTAATACAACGCCTTTCCCCTTTATATATACAAGGATACTTGCTGTTCCTAAATCAATTCCGATATCTGATCCTACCATTTTTATTGGCCCCTTTCCTAATTCTATACTTGCTATCAACTAAATATTATTAACTTTCCTGCCTAAAAAGCCAATCTACAATAGCTTTTTATCTTTACAAGGCATAAAAAGACATTCAATCACATTTTTACATATACGAATTTATTATATACAAATAATTATTTTTTTCAAACTTTTTTTTCAATATGAAGTCATTTTTTTCATAATAAGGCCAATTTTTCATTTTTATAGTTTACAAATAAGGTTTCAGGAACTTTCCTGTATAAGATTGTTCAACTTTGCAGATTTCTTCTGGAGTCCCCTGGGCGATTACTGTTCCTCCTCCGACGCCACCTTCTGGTCCCATATCAATGATGTAATCTGCTGTCTTAATAACATCCAGATTATGTTCTATAACTACAACTGTATTTCCGCTATCTGACAATCTTCGAAGTATTTCAACCAGCTTATGAACATCTGCAAAATGCAGTCCTGTTGTAGGCTCATCCAAAATATAAATTGTCTTGCCTGTACTCCTTCTACTCAGCTCTGTTTCCAGTTTAATTCTCTGGGCTTCTCCTCCTGACAATTCAGTAGATGGCTGCCCCAGCTTGATATATGATAATCCAACATCATAAAGCGCCTGTATCTTGTTGTGAATCCTTGGTACGTTTTTGAAGAATTCCAAAGCTTCCTCTACGGTCATATCAAGAACATCATATATACTCTTTCCCTTATATTTAACATCCAGAGTCTCCCTATTATAACGTTTGCCTCCGCACACCTCACAAGGAACGTATACATCTGGAAGAAAATGCATTTCAATCTTTAATATTCCGTCTCCACTACAAGCTTCACATCTTCCGCCCTTAACGTTAAAACTAAACCTTCCTTTTTTGTAGCCTTTGGCTTTTGCATCAGGTGTAGCGGCAAATAAATCTCTTATCATATCAAACACACCTGTGTATGTGGCAGGGTTTGATCTTGGTGTTCTTCCAATGGGCGACTGATCAATATCAATAATCTTATCGAGCTGTTCTATTCCGTCTATACCATCATGTTCTCCAGCAATAGTTCTTGCCCTATTTAAGCTTTTTGCCAGATGTTTATACAATATCTCATTTGTAAGAGAACTCTTTCCAGAACCAGACACACCAGTAACGCATGTCATAATGCCAAGTGGGATTTCCACATCGATATTTTTAAGGTTATTTTCTCTTGCCCCTCTGATTTTTATAAATCCAGTAGGCTTTCTTCTCTCTTCTGGAATTGGAATTTTAATCTTTCCACTGAGATATTGACCAGTGATTGATTTCTTGCATTTTACAATATCATCAAAGCTTCCAGCAGCTATAACCTCTCCTCCGTGAGACCCCGCACCTGGTCCAATGTCTACAATATAATCAGCTGCTCTCATTGTATCCTCATCATGTTCTACAACAATAAGAGTATTTCCCAAATCCTTTAAATTCATGAGAGCGCCTAGTAGCTTCTCATTATCTCTTTGATGAAGACCGATACTTGGTTCATCCAAAATGTATGCAACACCAACAAGTCCAGACCCAATCTGTGTGGCAAGTCTAATTCGCTGCGCCTCACCACCAGACAAGCTTCCTGTTGAACGGGTAAGTGTTAGATATTCAAGTCCAACTTCTTTTAGAAATCCAACTCTTGCTTTTATCTCTTTTAAAATTTGGTCCCCAATTAAATGTTGTTGGTCAGTAAGTTCTATTGTCTCCAATAAATCACAAAGATCTTTTACGGAATAAGATGTCATCTCATGAATATTTTTGTCCGCAACAGTAACCGCAAGTGAAGACTCCTTTAATCTCATTCCCTTACAGGTCTCACACGGTGTAATTCTCATAAACTGTTCATATTCAGCTTTCATAGTGTCAGAATATGTCTCTTTATATCGTCTCTCAACATTCTTGATTAGTCCTTCCCAATCTAAATCGTAGACGCCTTCTCCTCTTTGTCCCTTGTAGCGAACTTTTAATACTCTTCCATCTCCGCCATATAAAAATACTTTTTTCATCTCATCTGACAAATCCTTGAATGGTATATCAAGAGAAAGACCATATCCTTCTTCTAATGCTTTTAGAGTCGCATAGGTGTAGCTTTTTTTGTCTGTACAGGATTGCCATCCACATACCTGTATTGCACCTTCTGAAATAGAAAGAGTCTGGTCTGGAATCATCAAATCGACATCAAACTTCATCTTGTATCCCAGACCAAAACAGGTTGGACAAGCACCGAATGGGTTGTTGAACGAAAAGCTTCTCGGCTCTACTTCATCAATGCTTATTCCACAATCCGGGCAAGCAAAATTCTGTGAAAAATTCATAGGCTCGCCATCTATCACGTCAACAATTGCATTTCCCTCAGATAGTTCAAATACATTCTCAAGGGAATCTGTAAGTCTTTTCTCAATTCCTTCTTTTATCACAAGTCGATCCACTACAATATCTATATTGTGCTTTATGTTTTTGTCCATGGGAATTTCTTCTGATAAATCGTACATATTTCCATCCACAATAACTCGTACGTATCCACTTTTCTTTGTACGTTCAAACAGTTTCTGATGTTCTCCCTTTCGACCTCTAACGACTGGGGCTAATAACTGTATTCTGGTTCTCTCAGGAAGTGACATAATAGCATCAACCATCTGATCAATACTTTGCTTCGAAATTGCTCTCCCACATTTAGGGCAGTGTGGTATTCCTACTCTGGCATAAAGCAATCTAAAATAATCATATATCTCAGTCACCGTTCCTACTGTGGATCTTGGATTTCTATTTGTAGATTTCTGATCGATTGAAATAGCCGGTGGTAGGCCTTCTATTGACTCTACATTTGGTTTTTCCATCTGTCCAAGGAACTGTCTTGCATACGAAGAAAGAGATTCCATATATCGCCTCTGTCCTTCTGCATAGATTGTATCAAATGCAAGTGACGATTTTCCGGACCCAGACAAACCAGTAAGTACAACAAATTCATCTCTCGGAATTTCAAGACTAACATTCTTAAGATTATGTTCATTCGCGCCTTTTATCTTGATATATTTTCTATTATTTTTAGCCATTTTTATTACCTCATGTGCCAAAGAACATTTTCTCTATCTTTAATCTACAAATCTCTCAATGTATTCTTCAGCATTATTAATCTGTCTCTATATTCTGCTGCTGCCTCAAAATTGAGTTCTGCTGCCGCCTTCTTCATCTTCTTCTGAATATCAGCAATATGCTTCTCAAGTTCTTTTTTACTCATTGATTCAGGATCTTTGTCGAGACTCATCTCGTCAGCAGCTACCTTCTTCGAAATTGCAATAAGATCACGAACCGATTTCTGAATTGTCTGAGGCGTTATTCCATGTTCAGTATTATACTGCTGCTGTACTTTTCTTCGTCTCTCTGTCTCCTCAATTGCAACTCTCATAGAATCCGTCACCTTGTCAGCATACATAATTACATGACCTTCACTGTTTCTGGCTGCTCGTCCAATCGTCTGAATAAGCGAGGTTTCTGAACGAAGAAATCCTTCTTTATCAGCATCTAAAATAGCAACTAATGTAATCTCAGGAATATCAAGTCCTTCTCTAAGTAAGTTAATTCCAACAAGTACGTCGAATACATCAAGTCTTAAATCTCGAATTATCTCCGCTCTCTCAAGAGTATCAATATCTGAATGCAAGTATTTAACACGAATACCCAACTCACTCATATAACTTGTCAAATCCTCTGCCATACGTTTTGTAAGGGTTGTAATAAGGACTTTATGGTGATTTGTCACCTCTTTATTTACCTCAGAAATCAAATCATCAATCTGACCTTCAACTGGTCTGACAGAAATCTCAGGATCTAAAAGTCCGGTTGGTCGAATAATCTGTTCCACTCTAAGTAGTTCATGCTCATTCTCATATACGTTCGGTGTAGCTGAAACAAAAAGCATCTGGTCTATTTTGCTCTCAAATTCTTCAAAATTCAGAGGTCTGTTATCCAACGCAGACGGCAATCTGAAACCATAATCTACAAGCGTCGACTTTCTTGATCTATCTCCCGCATACATTCCCCTAATCTGCGGTATGGTTATATGAGACTCATCAACAATGATCAGAAAATCATCTGGGAAATAATCGATTAATGTATCTGGCATCTCACCTTCATCCCTTCCTGCAAGATGTCTGGAATAATTCTCTATTCCACTACAAAAACCAGTCTCCTTTAGCATCTCAATATCAAAGTTGGTTCGTTCCGCTATTCTTTGGGCTTCCAGCAAACGGTCCTCTCCCTTAAAATATTTGACACGTTCTTCCATCTCTGCTTCTATTCTGTCACATGCCTCAAGTATTTTCTCCTGTGGCACAACATAATGTGACGCTGGAAAAATGGCAGCATGCTTAAGCTCGGATTTAATTTCTCCTGTTAGAACATCCACCTCTGTTATTCTGTCTATCTCGTCTCCAAAAAATTCCACCCTAATAGCTGTGTCTGTACTATTTGCCGGAAATATCTCCAAAACATCTCCGTGAACTCTGAATGTTCCACGCTTAAAATCTAAATCATTACGATTATACTGCATACTGATTAAGCCCTTGATTGCTTCATCTCTATCCATCTCCATTCCAGGTCTCATAGACAGAAGCATATTCATATAATCATCAGGACTACCTATTCCATATATACATGAAACCGACGCAACTATTATTACATCCTTTCTCTCTGCCATAGCAGCTGTCGCAGAAAGACGCAATTTATCTATCTCATCATTGACAGATGAATCCTTTGCTATATAAGTATCCGACTGAGGAACATAAGCCTCTGGCTGATAATAATCATAATAGGACACAAAATACTCAACTGCGTTCTCAGGGAAGAATTCCTTCATCTCTCCATAGAGCTGTCCTGCAAGTGTCTTATTGTGAGAAATGATAAGGGTTGGCTTATTTAATTGTGCTATTACGTTTGCCATTGTAAAAGTCTTTCCCGAACCAGTCACACCAAGAAGTGTCTGGAACTGATTTCCTTCCTTGAATCCTTTTACAAGTGTATCTATTGCCTGTGGCTGATCACCAGTCGGTTTATATTGTGAGTGTAATACAAATTTGTCCAAATTCTCCCCCTCTTCCCACAGAATCTATGTGCTCGTTTGATAATCGAAATATTATCATATTTTCATATGTTTGTCCACAATTTTCAGAACATTTGTTCTTTTGTGCTTTCTTGCAATTTATCTCCCTCCTCTACAGAGGAGGAAAAATCTGGGAGTACTCTTTTTTATAGATATTGTGAAACTCGAAAAGATGAAACAAAACCAGTGGCGTCGTAAAAAAACTATGTGCATTTTGGCAAGATATGTTGAGATAATGGCAACTTATGTTATTGTGTCTTTTCTTTCAGCATCTTTTTATTATCAGTATTCTCATAGCGAGTCAACTTCACCTCCAAAAGGGTTTTCTGGTTGCTTTATCCCATATGAAATGTATAGTAAAAAAGCAGTAGCTGATACATATTATACCTAGCTACTGCCTTTTTATTTATAATTTTTAATTAGATTTTCTTTCTTCCACAGCACTGTTTGTATTTCTTGCCGCTACCACATGGACATGGATCATTTGGATATACTTTTGCATCAGTACGCTTCTGCGTCTTGTTTGCTGTTTCATCCTTATTTGTTCCAGTCACTTTTGCCACCTGCTCACGTTCAACCTTCTGCTTGTTCTGTACGTGATAAAGAAGTCTCACTGTGTCTTCCTGAATAGCTGCAATCATTGAATCAAACATATCAAAGCCCGCCATCTTGTACTCTACAAGCGGATCTCTCTGTCCATATGCCTGTAAGCCGATTCCCTGACGAAGCTGTGTCATATCATCGATATGATCCATCCATTTTCTATCAATAACTTTAAGAAGAACAACTCGCTCAATTTCTCTAAACTGTTCAATCTCAGGGAATTCTGTTTCTTTTGCTTCGTATAATTTAACAGCTTTCTCTTTGAGATACTGCTTTAGCTCTTTTTCATTCTTAATTGATTCCAAATCTGATTTTCTTATTTTCTCAAGTGGAATTGTCGGAAGAATAAGTTCATTTAGTTCTGTAATATCCCAGTCATCTCTTTCGATTTCGCCAGAGATACATGTATCAACGGCTTTTTCTACCTGCTCCTGAATCATCTTAAAGATTGCATCTCTCATGTTGTCTCCATTTAATACTTTAAGACGCTCTGCGTAGATAATCTCTCTCTGATCATTATTAACCTGATCATATTCAAGAAGATTTTTACGAACACCGAAGTTATTTCCTTCTATCTTCTCCTGAGCTTTTTCAATTGCTGATGTAAGCATCTTGTGCTGAATCTGCTCTCCATCAGGAACGCCAAGAGCGTTAAACACGCCCATAAGTCTCTCAGAACCGAAGAGTCTCATTAGATCATCTTCAAGCGAAATAAAGAACTGTGACTCACCTGGATCTCCCTGACGACCGGCACGACCACGGAGCTGATTATCGATACGACGTGATTCATGTCTTTCTGTTCCGATAATCTTTAATCCACCTGCTTCTTTCGCATCATCATCAAGCTTGATATCAGTTCCTCGACCAGCCATGTTAGTAGCGATTGTAACGGCACCATGCTGTCCTGCTAATGCTACGATTTCAGCCTCTTTTTCATGGAATTTAGCATTAAGAACTGTATGTGGGATTCCCTCTCTCTTAAGCATTTTGCTAAGGAGCTCTGATGTCTCGATTGTAATTGTACCTACGAGTACTGGCTGTCCTTTCTTGTGAGCAGCTACAACTTCATCAACAACAGCTTTGAATTTTTCTTTCTGTGTCTTGTATACAGCATCCTGTAAATCAATACGTGCTACAGGTCTGTTTGTTGGAATCTCTACTACATCCATTCCATAGATATCACGGAACTCTTTTTCCTCTGTAAGAGCTGTACCTGTCATACCTGCTTTTTTCTCAAACTTGTTGAAGAAGTTCTGGAAAGTGATTGTAGCAAGAGTTTTGCTTTCACGTTTTACTTTTACATGCTCTTTTGCCTCGATTGCCTGATGAAGACCATCAGAATAGCGACGACCTGGCATGATACGTCCTGTAAACTCATCTACGATGAGTACTTCATCATCTTTTACTACGTAATCCTGGTCTTTGAACATAAGATTGTGAGCACGAAGTGCAAGAATTATGTTGTGCTGAATCTCAAGGTTCTCTGGATCTGCAAGGTTCTCAATATGGAAGAACTGCTCTACCTTCTCAACACCCTGCTGTGTAAGGTTAACTACTTTATCCTTCTCATTTACGATGAAATCTCCTGTCTCATCCTGGATTACACCCATGATGGCATCCATTTTTGAGTACTCAGGAATATCTTCACCTCTCTGGAGCTGATTTGCAAGTATATCACATGCTTCATATAACTTTGTAGATTTTCCACTCTGTCCTGAAATAATAAGTGGTGTTCTTGCTTCGTCTATAAGTACTGAGTCAACCTCATCAATAATTGCATAGTGAAGCCCACGCTGAACAAGCTGTTCTTTGTAGATAACCATGTTGTCACGAAGATAATCGAATCCTAGCTCGTTGTTAGTAACATATGTAATGTCACAGTTATATGCCTCTCGACGCTCATCATTCTCAAGTCCCGAAAGAACTATACCTACTGAAAGTCCAAGGAACTCATGAACTTTTCCCATCCACTCAGCATCTCGTTTTGCAAGGTAATCATTGACTGTTACGATGCATACACCTTTTCCCTCTAAGGCGTTCAAGTACGCAGGAAGTGTGGAAACAAGTGTCTTTCCCTCTCCAGTACGCATCTCTGCAATACGTCCCTGGTGAAGAATAATTCCACCAATAATCTGTACTCTGTAGTGCTCCATTCCGAGAACTCGCTTTGCAGCTTCACGTACTGTAGCGAATGCCTCTGGAAGAAGGTCATCTAATGTCTCTCCCTCTTCAAGACGTTTTTTGAATTCTTTTGTTTTATCTTTAAGCTCGTCATCTGAGAGTTTTCCCATCTCATCGCGATAAGACTCAACCTTGTCCACAATTGGATAAATTCTCTTCAACTCTCTCTCACTATGAGTTCCGAAGATTTTTGTGAATGCGCTCATATCTATCTCCTATATATCTTTATTACATCTTATTGTCCCGTAAAACGGTCTACACAATGTTGCAATTATAACACTTTGACGCATTTTTCTCAACTATTTCTCTAATTAATGTTTTATGAACTTTTTATAAACACAATGGATTATATGTGCTATAATCAATGCACTTGAAAAACAAAGGAGGATTATTATGTCATACATATATAAAACAAAAGGAACTTGCTCAACTCAAATCGAACTTGAGTTGGAGGGCGACGTAGTACACAATGTGAAGTTCACTGGCGGTTGTCATGGAAATCTCCAGGCTATTCCAAAGCTTGTAGAAGGCTTAACAGTCGCACAGGTCGAAGAAAAAATTGGGGGCATCAAATGTGGTTTCAAAAACACATCCTGTGGTGACCAGCTTGCAAAAGCCTGCAGAGCTGCTCTTGATGCTCAGAACTCTTAATCCCCCAAAAAGCAAGAACGCAAAAGCGTTCTTGCTTTTTAAATAATTACCGGTTGAATTTGTCTGCTATCCATAGCACACCTGATAGCTTCTTCTATTTTTTTCGGATGACACACTAGAGAGTTTGGTTTTTTTTCGCTGTCATCCTGTCCAAATGGCACAAAATAAATATTTTTCATATTCATGAGTTTTCCAATATTTTGAAAATTAATTCCCAAACCGTCATTGGTTGATATCCCAATCACCACCGGTCTGCCATTTCGAAGATGTGCCTTTGCTGCCATCAGAACCGGTGAATCCACAATTCCATTTGCAAGTTTTGCTGCTGTATTTCCCGTACATGGATAAATCACAAACACATCAAACATTTTTTCCGGTCCTACTCTTTCAGCATCCTGAAGTGTCTTTAATCCGTTTTCTCCTGTTAATTCTGTAATTTTGGCAACAAAATCCTTTGCCATCATAAATCTGGTATTTAACATTTGTGAATTGTAGGAATAAACAGGTATTACTTTCTTTGCCTTTTCTACCAACTCTGCTGTCACCAGCTTTGTCTTCTCAAAACTACAAAACGACCCGGTTATCCCTAATCCTATCGTAAGATTTGATATATCCATAGGCCCTCCGCCATTCCATTTCTTTTTAATCCGTCTGCTAAAATTTTAGCACTCGTCTTTGGACAATAAATTCCCGGAAGCCCTAATGCATGAGTGCAGCTAATCTGATATCTTTTTGCAGCTTCAAAATCGCAACCTCCTGGTTTTGACGCTATATCAATGATTATTGCATCGCTATTTAACATTCTTATTATCTTTTCTGTGACAACCATTGCAGGTACAGTATTTATTAGGATTTTGGTGTCAATACATGCTTTTGAATATTCTTCAAACGAATATGCTTCATAGCCCATTTTTCTTGCCACTTGTCTATCCTTCTCTTTTCTTGCAAGTACTGATACTTTTGCTCCCATACTCTTAAAAAGTCTGGCTATTTCTTTTGCACACCTTCCAAAACCACATACGATAACATTTGAGCTATTAACAGAATAAAAACTTTTCTGAATTGCCAGTGAAACTGTTGCTTCCGCTGTCACTATTGCATTTTCCAGCACAACCTGTTCATCTTTCATCAAATCTTTTCCTCTGGCTAAACCAGGAAAATCAGAAGGCATAGCCCCACCCCATGTGGCGATATCATATTTTTTTATATTATCTTTCAGTTCCGCCAGCTCGTCGTCACTGAATTTTGCTTTCTGAAAAGGTGTTGGAAAAACTATATCTCCCACCCGGCTATAATCTACTTTTTGACTTTTATTACAACTTAACTTTTCTCCATCCAATATTTCAGCGAGGAATTTTTGTCTTTGATCCGTAACAAATATAACTACATCTCTTTGCATTTTTTCTTCCTTCCACTAATAAGATATGCAGATGTTTCATCGGTTGTGAAGAATAAAAAGCAGAACCTTTCTAATCACAAAAAACCGGAGCAAAAGCTCCGGTCATAAAAATTCTATATAAATCTGTATCAAAATATATTTTAAAGTCTTGTCTCTACGAAAATGTCATAGATTGCTTTTACTGCATCATCGAAATCATCGTTACTAACACCAATGATAATATTTAACTCAGAAGATCCCTGATCAATCATTCTAACGTTTATATCAGCATGTGCAAGTGCTGAGAAAATTCTTCCTGCAGTACCTCTTGTGGATTTCATACCTCTACCAACGACTGCGATAAGACCAAGATCTGCCTCAAGGTCAATAACATCTGGGTCTGCAAGTCTTCTAATTGAGCTGATCACCTGCTGCTCTTTTCCTTCAAACTCAGCCTGATGTACGAATACAGTCATAGTGTCAATTCCAGAAGGCATATGCTCAATTGAAATTCCGTTTTCTTCGAAAGCCTGAAGCACTTTTCTACAGAAACCAACTTCTGAGTTCATTTTGTCTTTATCAATATTTACTGCTACGAAACCTTTTTTACCAGCAATTCCTGTGATTGTAAAATCAGGTTTCTGACATGTACTTTCAACAATAAGTGTTCCGGCAGCTTCCGGTTCATTTGTATTTCTGATATTGATTGGGATTCCGGCTTTTCTAACTGGAAATACAGCATCTTCGTGAAGAACAGATGCTCCCATGTATGAAAGCTCTCTGAGCTCTCTGTATGTAACGACCTTGATAGGTTCAGGATTTTTGATAATTCTTGGGTCAGCAACAAGGAAGCCTGATACATCTGTCCAGTTCTCATACATGCTTGCATGACAAGCTTTAGCAACAATAGAACCTGTAACGTCAGAACCACCTCTTGAGAATGTCTTAACTGTTCCGTCCGGATTTGCTCCGTAGAATCCCGGGATAACAGCCTTCTCTGTTTTTGCTAATTTCTTAGAAAGAATTTTATTAGTCTTTTCAGCGTCAAAATTTCCTTCCTCATCAAAGAAAATAACTGTTGCAGAATCTATAAACTCATAACCAAGATAATTAGCCATGATGATACCGTTTAAGTACTCACCACGTGATGCAGCATACTCAACTCCGGCTTTTGCTTTGAAGTCCTCTGAAATTTTTCTGAACTCATCGTCAAGGGCCAGCTTAAGATTTAACCCATTGATGATTGAGTCGTATCTGTCTTTAATCTTCATAAGAGAGACTCTGAAATCTTCATCATTTTCAGCTAATGCATAACATGCATACAGCATGTCCGTAACTTTAGTATCCTTTGAATTTCTCTTTCCTGGTGCACTTGGAATAACGTACTTTCTACTTTCATCACTTCTGATGATATCACCAACTTTTGCAAACTGTTCCGCACTCGCAAGAGAACTTCCGCCAAATTTTACAACCTTTACCATTTCTGTGCTCCTCTTTTATCCAATAATTTAGTATTATACAGTCCTAAATTACAAGAAGTCAATTGAATATTTATTCAATGTAAGAAATGTCCAAATCTATGCTTTCATTTTCGCCATCTAATGTAACAATTCCATAAGAAGCAGGAGCTCCATACCCCGGTGAACCTATACTTCCGGGGTTAAACATATACAATCCGTTGTGATTATCATAAAATACTCGGTGAGTGTGTCCAAACATTACCAGATCTACTTCTTTCTCTAATGCCCCACATTCCAACGACAGATAAGACATCTTCACTGCGTATGTATGTCCATGACAAATCAATATTCTAAAACCTTCTATGCTAAGTATCTGTTCTGCTTCCTCATCTGAAAAATCACAGTTTCCAGGAACATTTACAATATCAATATCAGGTACTAGTTCTCGTAATCGATTTGCATCGGACGCACAATCTCCGAGATGGATAATCATATCCGGTCTGGTTTTCTTGACCGCATAAAGCATATTTTTAATTTCACCATGAGAATCACTAAGCACCAAAATCTTCTTCATACTCTTCGTCACTTTCATTCATTACTTTCTATCAATGTGTAAAATCTTTTTTATTAATTTACAATAGTTTGGATAAATATGTCTATAAAAAGATAAAAAACTCCTGCAACTGACACCCTCGTCAACGCAGAAGTTCTCTTAACCTTCAAAAATATTCAATTGTTTCAGATTTGCTATGCTATTTTTATGCTAACCTTTTCCACTGTTTACTACATTTGTAGTAAGAATAGAACATACAATGTTCAGCCTGGTCACATCTTACAGGTGCACTCTCAATATTGCACTGACAATCAACAATCGCGTCAGCTTTCCCCTTACAATTACCTTTAATCATAACATCGTCTAAAACTTCGTCTGACATATTCGCTCTCCTCACTATGTTTAGTTTCTTAACGATTATGATTATACAATATATTGTAGATTTTTGCCATAAGGCAAATCTCACAAAAGTAGTGATTATTTATGTAAAAATTTTCACTTGACTAATTTTACGAATTATGAGCCCCTTATTATTGCTCGTTTTCAAGTGAAAAACAATTCTATTTTTGCTCAAAAAAATTAAAAATATCATGATAAAATTTATCTCTGATTTCTTTTGTTGCATTATACAACTGGTGCTTTGCATTTGGATATTCAATCTTTGTAATATATTCTGATTTTTCAACCAGATAATCCTGAGCGGAATTGTCCACCAAGGTTTCATCACCCGACTGACAGAGCAGTACCGGTATATGGATTCTACTAACATTTTTCTTGATTTTTTTAGTTAAAGCAACAGCCTCTCTTGCCCACTTAAAGCTTGCCCCATAAGTGCGATAGTGCTTATCCTTTAATCTGTAATCACAATAAAAATCATAGCGTGGCTCTGACATTGCTGTTCCTTTTGAAGCCTTCCTTTTTTCTCTAAATCCATGATTTCCCGGAACATATTTTTTGTCCCATCTTAAAACCTTTGATAAAGCCATAGCTGCTTTTACCCAGTGCTTTGGAATTTTTTTAAAATTGATACTAATCATCGGACTTGATAAAACAGCCTTATCAAATATGTCTGGATATTTTTCCAAAAACAATGCTGATATTCCGCCACCCATAGAGTGCCCATATAAATATATCCTGCTAAACTTCTGTTGTGGCTTTACTATTTCTTCCACAAAAAGTTTTAAATCCTCAACATAATCTAAAAAGCTTCCAACATATACCATGTCCAAATCATCAACAAATCTCTGTGAGTAGCCATGTCCTCTATGCTCCAGCATGTACACAGAATATCCCTCCTGGTACATATAATAAAACATCTCATAATACTTTGGAATAAATTCACAAAAACCATGCGAAATAACAATAGTAGCTTTTCCTATAGGATTTTTTATATAACAATAATTTATCTTTGCACCATCGAAACTGTCAAAACTGCCATTCTCCAGATTCAACCTCAAAAATGGCAAAACCAGAGTGTTCATTTTTTCCAGATAATCTTTGTCTTCAAATGTCAACTGCTTTCCTCCTAAATTATCCTACATTGTTTTTCGGATAAAAAATGCTAAAAGCTTAGATAATCAATTAAATTAAGGTCGTATTTTTTTACGAGCTCAAGACCTTTTTCATAACTTTTCTTATCAGCCATATGATTTACACAGTGGGCATCAAGCCCCATAATCACCTTATTACCTATCTCTTTCGGAATCTTCCAGAATCTCTCTGTCGGATAATGCTTTCCTTCTTCTATTCCAAGCAAATTTATCTCGAGTGGTATGTCCAGTTCCTTTAATTCTCTGCAAAGTCTGGTCATTTCCCAATCATAAACGGAATCAAGTCCCTGATAATTCATCAGGTCTGGATGTGCCAGATATTTAAAAGCCCCTGTTTTCATTCCTTTTATAACAGCATCCACATAATCCCTTATCCGACTCTCGTCATCTGTTGGTGTTCCCATATATGGTCCCTGCGCCTCGGAATTCAAAAAATGCTGTCCCATTATCATATAGTCACAGCCTAACGAATTGAACATATTCATCTGCTCAGGGAAAAAATCAGGTATGAACTCTGCCTCAAATCCAACTAGTATCCTAATATCAGAATTATATTCCCTCCCAAGTTCACGAAGAGAAGCAACATATTCAGAAGCCTGATGCATAGTCATTCTGATACCAGACACATATCCATCTTTAAATGGACACGGTATATGATCCGCAAATCCAAGCTCTTTGATTCCCATCTCTATCGCTTTTTCAATATACTGTCTCTCTGTCTCAATTGCATGTTGACATCGATATGTATGTGTATGATAATTCGCTTTTAAAAAATCACTCATAAAACCAATCCTTTCAACAACGCCTCAGCGTTCTTGCTATTGTATCATCTTTTGCTTTTTCTTACACTACTTTTTTATTTATTACAGATTTTAGGTATGATATAATGTCTTTGTGCATACAAAAGAAAAAGAGAGGGGAAGAGAAGAAAATGTTTGCTTGTAAAAACTGTGGCGGAAATGTCAAATACGACATCAACTCCGGCCAGCTTGCGTGTGAATACTGTCACTCGCTTTTAGATCCTTACGCATACGAAAACAAGACATCTGATGCCGAGATGCAGAAGGATTTTGAAGCTACAATTTTTACCTGCCCACAATGTGGTGGTGAAATTCTTAGCACTGATGAAACTGTTGCCGGTTTCTGTAGCTTCTGTGGAGCTTCAACTGTTTTGTTCCAACGAATGGAAAAAAGACAGCGTCCACATTACATTATTCCTTTTATGGTTACTAAAGATAAGTGTAAGCAGCTTTACTCTTCAATGATGGCAAAAGCAATTTTTGCCCCAAAAGAGTTAAAAGATCCGGCTCACATTGATAGCTTTAGAGGAATATACATGCCATATTGGGTATACCATGTTTCTCAAAAAGGTCCTATTAGATTAAAAGGAACAAAAACCACACGCAGAGGGGACTATACCTACACTGATCACTATATTCTTGAAGGAAATAATGATACATACTATAAAGGTGTTTCATTTGATGCTTCATCATCCTTCGATGACAATATCAGTCAAGCCCTGGCACCATATGATGTAAAAGGAATGAAGCCTTTTGCTCCGTCATTTTTTAGTGGATTTTATGCAGATGTTGCCGATATCGATGAGAATCTTTACAGTCAGGATGCTCATATTTACGGTTACGACCAGACTATAAAAAATATTGGTAAAACACCTGCTTTTACAGGATATTCAATTGAAAAGACAAATACAAACGCAGCAACCTTCAATTCTAAAATTGAGGAAGCTGATTACTCAATGTTTCCTGTATGGTTTATGTCATATAGAAATAAAGATCGTGTATCATATGCAACAGTTAATGGTCAGACTGGAAAGGTTGTTGCAGATATTCCTATTTCAATTTCAAAATTTATGCTGGGATCTTTCCTTGTAGCAATTCCAATTTTCATATTGCTTTGTCTACTGACAACATTAACACCTAGCATGTCGCTACTGATAGTAGGAATAATTTCTGCTATTACAAATATCTGTTTTTCAGGAGAACTTGCAAAAATTGCAATCCGAGAAACACTTAACGATGACAAAGGAAAATTATCCAAGATATATCCTGACAGATTAGGTCAGATTAACAGTCTTTCCGCAATCAAATACAGTAAGGGTATAGAAAAGAAAAGTCATACATCTGTTTTATCATCAATGATAGCTATTATTTATGGTATTGTGTTGTTTATATTAATTTTCTTTGGTTCAGGCTTTTCAGAAACAGGAATTGTATCAATGCCACAGATTGTATGGGGCGTTGTAGGACTTTTATCATTAATATTCTGCGCCAGAGCTTTCAGTCAGTACGATAAAATCGAAGGACACAAGGGGCTTTTCGGATTGGTATTTAATATTATTGCATTATTGCTCTCATCGGCCGTTGTATTTATAAATCCAATTCTGGACATGTGGTTCTATTTTGCCCAGATTCTTTTATTGATATCAACATTTGCCATCCTTGCAGATACATTGCAGGCATATAACCTTCTTTCAACAAGAAGATTGCCGCAATTTGATCACAAAGGAGGTGACGACCGTGCGTAAAATTTTATCATTAAAGAAATTGTCATTGGTTTGTTCACTTTTCCTTGCAATTGCTATTGTTTTTACAGGAACAACAGTTTTTGCAGACATGAGCGGAACAAATAATACGACAGGGTACAAATTTGTAATTGATGATCAGGCTGATTACTTTACAGATTCAGAGGAAGACATCCTAGTAGAAGAGCTAAAAGAAACCACCAAATACTGCAATGTGATGATTGTCACAACTGAGAGTCATATGTACTCAACTACGCAGGATTTTTCGTATGCCTCTATAGACAACACTTTTGGTAGAAATGCATCTAGCGTATGCTTTGTTATTGACCGTGACAAGAGCGAAATTTACCTGTGCTCTACAGGCTCTGCCCGAAAGAAGATTACTAATTCAAAATGTGATGTAATCTGTGATAATACATATATTTATGCTACAGAATCTCACAATCGTGATTACTTCACATGTGCATACAAAACAATTGACCAGGTCAACACTGTTTTAGGCGGTGGAATCATTGCTCAGCCAATGAAATTCATCTCAAGTGCATTCATTGCTGTTGCACTTGGTATGTTGCTCTGCTTCCTTTATGCGTTAAAAACTTCCCAGATGAAAAAAGCTTCAAACAATGACATTTTATCTGGTATATATTCGCAAATTAAAATTCAGGATGCACGTGCTACATTCTCTCACCAGACAAAGCAGTACACCCCTCGTAATTCCAGCAGTGGCGGAAGCCATGGTGGTGGTCGCAGCGGCGGTGGTGGCGGTCACAGTGGTGGTGGCCACAGAATCTAATCGAATATATTCGCAACTAAAAGCTTCCCGTACTGGGAAGCTTTTTTGTTATTCTTCTGAGCTTTTCGACATAATATATTCTCAGATATTGTTTTTAGGACTTAAATCCTATATAATTACCTTGTGACTTTTTTGAAAGGGGTTACTATTTTGATTAGACGAAAATATATGAGAACCCGACAGCTTGTTCCCAGCATGAAGATAGATCAGGTTGTCGTAGACAGAATGGGACGTAACCTCATTGAAAGAGGAGCTCCCTTAGATGAATACATTATAGAATCACTAATTAAATTAGGTGTAATGTCTGTATATATCCAGGACGGAGAATATGATCCAGAGGACCCAGATAAGGTTTTATCTCCTCTTGCAGCTGAAAAAGTTGCAAAGCTTCGTACTGCGGACCGCACAAAGGTGACTCTCTCTGACAGTGTAAAAAAACAGGTTTCTGAAGGAATCGCATTCATGTATAACAACACCGATTCAAAGGAATTTGCCCATGCAACGGATTCTATCGCTGGTCATCTGATGAATGCCATCAACGAAAACGATGCCATTGCCATAGATATCAGTGCACTTAAAACAAGTGATGAATATACCTTCAAGCACAGTGTAGATGTTGCTACAATATCAATGATTGTTGCAAAGCAGCTCGGGATGTCCCAACAACAGATTTATGATATAGGTGTATCCGGTCTTCTTCATGATATTGGAAAGACCAAAATTCCTTTGGAGATTTTAAATAAACCTGGGAAACTTGATGAAAAAGAATTCGATACCATGAAGCAGCATTCTGTTTTTGGATACAGAATGGTTAAGGATCGTCCAGAATTTAACAATGCTATTTCTATGGGAGTATTGCAGCATCATGAAAAAATTAACGGAAGCGGTTATCCACTTGGATTTAATGAAGATAAAATAACTGATTATGCAAAAATTCTTACAGTTGCTGATATTTATGATGCTCTGGTTACCGAAAGACCATACAAATCAGCCTATTCACAAAGAGACGCTGTCGAAATGATTATGTCAATGACAGCCGAACTTGATATAAAGGCTATGAGAGCCTTTCTTGAAAGTATGATTTTATATCCAGTAGATTCACTTGTTATGCTTAGTAATGGAGAAAAAGCCCGTGTTGTAAAAAATAATCCTCATTACATTCTCCGACCTACTGTTGTGGGAGTTGAATCCGGAACTGTCTATAATTTAGCAAATGATATGAAGTGCGCAAGCATAATTATTTTATAAAAAATTGTATAATTTCTTTAACAAGAAAGTTTCGCCACATTTTGTGGCGATTTTTTTTGCGTATTCAAATATACTATGATAGAATCTTTAATTAATAATTTTATATTTTTTTTATAATTTAGGAGGATTGTTATGGAAAAGTTTTCAGATATTCTTGTTTGTATTGACGACTTTGTGTGGGGTCCCGCAATGCTCTTTCTTCTGGTGGGAACAGGTATTTTCCTTACTATCCGCACGAAAGCTCTTTGTTGGAGAAATTTGCCATATGCATTAAAAAGTGTATTGAGTAAAGAAGCCCGCAAAAAGACAGGCGACGGCGATGTATCTCCATTTTCAGCACTTACTACCGCTCTTGCCGCTACAATCGGAACCGGTAACATAGTTGGTGTTGCAACAGCGATGGTTTCAGGTGGACCTGGAGCCCTTGTATGGATGTGGATTTCAGCCGCATTTGGTCTTACATCAAAATTCAGTGAATGTATGCTTGCTATCAAGTACCGTGAGGTAAATGAAAAAGGCGAGATGTCTGGTGGACCAATGTACACCATGAAAAAGGGCTTTAAGCACAAAAAGTTTGGTGCCGGTATGGGTTGGCTGTTCGCATTTTTTGCAGTCATTGCTTCATTTGGAATCGGTAACCTGACTCAGGCGAACTCAATTTCTTCTGCACTCAATTCTACTTTTTCGGTTCCCGTTGAAGTAACTGGTGTAATCATTACAATTCTTGCTCTTTTGATTATCATCGGTGGAATCAAATCTATCTCAAAGGTTTCACAGGTTGTGGTTCCACTCATGGCTCTTTTCTACATAATTGCCGGAGTTGTTATCATTATTGGAAATATCAGCAATGTTCCAGCCGGAGTTGCGATGATTTTTAAGATGGCATTTTCTTTTGAAGCTATTGGTGGTGGTCTTTGCGGAAGTCTTGTTGCTTCCATGACACAGGCGCTTCGTTTTGGTGTTGCCCGTGGTGTTTTCTCAAACGAAGCCGGTATGGGTTCAGCTGCTATCACAGCCGCAGCTGCCAGCACAACTGATCCTGTAAAACAGGGTTACATCAACATGACCGGAACCTTCTGGGATACAATTGTTGTTTGTACTATCACAGGACTTTGTATCGCAAGTTCAGGTGTTTTAGGTTCCACTGATACAGTTGGAAAAGGTTATTATGAATACAATGCAAGCGCAAATGAAATCACCCTTTCTCTTAAAGAAGATTCAGAGCTTGTAGAGACTACTTATGATGTGGATTTTTCAAACAAAGAGGTTGCAACCCTCACACTTACACCGGATGAGGGAGATGCTATTGTTCTTACAAATGATGAGCTTGATTCTTTCACTGGTGAGGGCACATGGTATGACGCATCCAAAAACGAATACATTTTCTCAAAAGACGGTAGCCTTGAATACAAAGAAGTTGTAATTGGTTCTGCACTAACAATCGCTGCATTCGAGACAATCCTTGGAGAGCCGGGTGGCTGGCTTGTTTGTATCGGAATTGCACTTTTTGCCTTCTCAACTATTCTCGGTTGGGAGTACCACGGTGAAAAAGCTTTTGAATACTTATTTAATACACATAAATTCAATATTGTTTACCGAGTATTTTTCTCACTTATCGTCTACTTAGGTGCAACTACAACACTTAAGATTGCATGGAACTTCTCGGATATAGCTAACGCACTTATGGCTATTCCAAACCTTATCTGTTTACTTGCAATGAGCGGTGTTATTGCTAAAGAGCTTGACCGTTATCAGGAAGTAATTAAATCCGAGAAACGTAAGTAAATCAATAGCGCCTTGGCGTTATTGCTGCGGAATGCACGTCAGTTTTGCTGATATGGGTATATAAATAACGGACAGGGAATTTCATTCTCCTGTCCGTTTTATTATGTTTCTTATTCTGTTGAATGCTCTGACATTTTTCTGTCTCTGGGCGAAAAAGTCACTCCATTGTGCTCTTCCGCCTGTTCTGGAGTGACTTTTATTGGTTTTCTCTCTGCTTTTCTTTTTCTACTCGTCAAAAAAGTCACTCCATTGTGCTCTCTCGCATGTTCTGGAGTGACTTTTATTAGTTTTCTCTCTGCTTTTCTTTTTCTACTCGTCAAAAAAGTCACTCCATTGTGCTCTCTCGCCTATTCTGGAGTGACTTTTGCCAGTTTTGTCTATGGTCTTGAAGCACCACAAGAACAAGTTCCCACATACGATGCATTTTCGTTTCCACATTTATTACACTTCCAGTTCTTTTTATAACATTCAATTTACTCATATATTAATTGCAGATTTCATCTAATCTGACAGCTTCTGCCATAAGCTTATATGCTTTTTCACTTGGGTGAAGGTGGTCTCCACTATCATTTCCTTCTGCGAATTTTTCAGGCTGTTCCTTATCTCTTACGGCCTCATCAAAATCGAAGCAGCCGTCAAAGGCGTCACACACTCTTAGCCAGTTATTTAGTTCACGTCTTATCTGATCCCTGGACTCATCATATGTTCTCCAGCCATAAATTGGAAGAAGGGTTCCGCTATATACTCTGTAGCCTTTCTCTTTTGCAGGTGCCAGATATATCTGCTCTATTCCTTCGATTAAATCCTCAGTGGTAGGCATATCGCTCCATGGTCTGAATTTATTTACCTCCACTCCAACCGGATGAATAATGTCGTTTATTCCATGCTGAATAATCATTGTGTCAGCCCCGGCAACCTCGGACTCAATTGGAAATCTGGTTTCTCCCTTTAATCCATATGCTGCGTAGGTGATGCAGTCGTACTGTCTTAAAATTCTTGTTCCACTTACTGCTCTTCGAATCACCGAGACATTTCTATAGCCTTCCTCCCAGGCTCTCATTGCCAGATAGTCCGGCCATGACTGAGCTGTGATAGAATCTCCGAAACATACCACTGCGTGGTTTTTTTCTTCTGTTAACACATCGATTGTATTTAAGAAATAAAACCAGTTAGTACTTCTAGTAAAATCATCAGGAAGTTCATCTGCCAGAGCATAATCGCCATATGAATAAAAGCCCTTTGAAAGTGGTCCTGTAATAAGTACTCCTGCATTCATCTGAGCAAATTCCTTTATATAAATGCTTACATTTACTTTCTGGCCTGCCTCAACTTCAAAAGCTATCTCATCACTTTCGATTTCTTCACCTGGTTCCATATTAAGGATTGCTTTTCCTCCAAACGTGATTGGCGTTTTATCCACATAGATTTTCTCAAGTGTTACCGGCTCTGTTCCTGTCAGATTGGAAAAATGAAGTCTTATAGCACTTCCTGAAAAACATATTTTTATTGGATAGCGCAATGTAATGTCCTTTGCGTACATTGCTTCCTTCTGATCTGTTATTGATGTGGCGTTGCCCCAACAGGCAACCCATTTATTGTATTTTCTATTTCTATTTTCTTTTGTACTCATAACGCTGATTATAACATGTGTATATCTTGTAATCAAAGGGTAATCAAATGGTAATCAAAAAGTAATCAAAATTAATCCTTTTTTTGGATTTTTTCAAAAAAAGAAAAACACTGCAAATGCAGTGTTTTCAAAGGGTTGGGCTATTTTTAAATATCAAAAAATAGAGCAGTCCGTACGGGAATCGAACCCGTGTTTCCGCCGT
>JBGVHH010000128.1:0-15649 GCA_045122195.1 Agathobacter sp. | reverse complement strand
AGAAAATGGTATGTAGTAGACGCTGAAGGTAAGACATTAGGACGTTTAGCATCAGAAGTTGCTAAAGTATTAAGAGGAAAGAATAAAGCTATCTTTACACCACACATCGACACAGGTGATTATGTAATCGTAATCAACGCTGAGAAGATTAAAGTAACTGGTAAGAAGATGGATCAGAAGATTTACTATCATCACTCAGATTATGTTGGAGGAATGAAAGAGACAACATTAAGAGAGATGAACCAGAAGCACCCAGAGCGCGTTATCGAGTTCGCTGTTAAGGGAATGCTTCCAAAGGGACCTCTTGGACGTCAGATGTATAAGAAATTATTCGTATACGCTGGACCAGATCACAAACATGCAGCTCAGAAACCTGAGACATTAGAAGTTTAATAGGAGGTAAAGTAAATTGGCTACTACAAAATATTACGGAACAGGAAGAAGAAAATCATCTGTTGCTAGAGTATATTTAGTACCTGGAACAGGAAAAATCACAATCAATAAAAGAGATATCGACGAGTACCTTGGTCTTGAGACATTAAAGGTAGTTGTTCGTCAGCCACTCGTTGCTACTGAGACATTAGATAAATTTGATGTTTTAGTAAACGTTAAAGGTGGTGGATACACAGGACAGGCTGGAGCAATCCGTCACGGAATCGCACGTGCCCTCCTTCAGGTAGACGCTGAGTACAGACCAACTCTTAAAGCTGCTGGATACTTAACAAGAGATCCACGTATGAAAGAGCGTAAGAAATACGGTCTCAAAGCTGCTCGTAGAGCACCTCAGTTCTCAAAACGATAAAAATTTCAAAGAGATATTATATTACAAACCTCAGAAACTCAGTGTTCTGGGGTTTTTTCTTATCAGGGAATTAATTATAATAATATATGGTTTGCATTTTGAAGAGAATGCCATGTCTACTCGTTTTTTATAGATAGATATTCAAGTGTTCCTTTAGGAAGACCAGTACCTCTTTCCAAAAGGGAAATAAGGCCCTTCAGAGTCCTCATCTGTATAAGGGATGATATAGTTGTCAAGTTTAATTTCTTTGTATAAAATCAAGAAAATTCGATGATAAATCGAAAAAGATGTGGTAAAATACATCTCAATAATATGTATTGGAGGAGAGAACGACATGGCGTGGTATGATGAATCGATATTTTATCACATATATCCTTTGGGGCTTACAGGTGCACCAAAGCAAAATTCTTATGGGGAGCCTGTGCATCGTCTGAATACATTGCTTCCTTGGATTGGGCATATTAAGGAAATAGGATGCAATGCAATTTATATTGGACCGCTTTTTGAGTCAGTTGGGCATGGATATGAGACAACAGATTATAAAAAGTTAGATAGCAGACTTGGAACCAATGAGGATTTGACTAATTTTGTTGCAGAATGTCACAAGCAGGGAATCCGAGTTATATTGGATGGTGTGTTTAATCATACCGGTCGTGATTTTTTTGCATTTCAGGATATAAAGCAGAATAGAGAAAATTCACAATATAAAGATTGGTATTGTGATGTAAATTTCTCGGGAAATAATTCTTACAATGACGGATTTTCTTATGCAAACTGGGGCGGATATGACCTTTTAGTAAAGCTAAATCAAAGAAATCCTGCGGTAAAGGACTATATTTGTGATGTCGTGAGATTTTGGGTTAGTGAGTTTGACATTGATGGAATTCGCCTGGATGCCGCTGATGTAATGGATTTTGAATATATGAAAGCCCTGAGAAATGTGGCTAATGAAGTGAAACAGGATTTTTGGCTTATGGGCGAGGTGATTCATGGGGATTACTCAAGATGGGCCAATGACGGGACACTTCATTCAGTTACTAATTATATGCTTCACAAAGCATTGTATTCGGCGCACAATGACCATAATTATTTTGAGGTGGCTCATACAATTAAATATGTTAACGACATGGTTGGAAATAATCTGAAATTATATACATTTGTTGATAATCATGATGTGGAACGTATATATACGAAGTTGAACAATAAAGCACATTTTGCACCTGTTCATGTGATGCTTTATACATTGCCTGGAATTCCGTCTCTTTATTACGGTTCAGAGTTTGGAATTGAGGGACGCAAGGAACGTAATTCAGATGATTCATTAAGACCCGCTTTGAATTATGATGATTATAAAGATGCGGTAAACACTAATCCGTGTACGCAGTTAATTGCAACCCTTGGAAAATTGCGTCAGAATATCAAAGCTCTTTGTTATGGCGATTATAAGCAGTTGGAATTGCAAAATACGTGTTTTGCATATGCGAGAATTTGGGAAGGCAAAAGCATAATTACAACTGTGAATAATGGAGATAATGAAGTGTGTATGAATATAGAGGCAGGAACAATGGCTCAAGGGTCAGAACACACTGGCAAAACACAAAAATATGTAGGCGCATTGACAGGTAAACGTGTAACTGTAAATGATGGAAGAATTCAAGTTAATGTCCCTGCAAACTCTGGAGAAGTATGGATTCCGGAAGAGCTTATGAGTGAAAGTCTTGAGCCTCTAAAGATGGAGGAAATTGTTGCCCCGGCGAAGATAGAGACTTCTGTGGATGAGGTTGCTCCGGTGAAGGAGGAAACTCCTCATAATGAGACTGATAGTAGCATAGAAAGCTTTACGGACAATGTCATCATTGATAGGTCTAAATCTTACGAAGAAATGACGGTGGCAGAGCTGCAGGAGGCAATACTGGAAAAAATGAGAAGTAATGGACCTGTAACAGACTATATGTTAAAAACTGTTAGAGAAAATATCCATCATGAGTCGCTGGTGAATTGGGTTAAGAGTTTTAGATAAAGTAATATGCTTCCCAATATTTATTGGCCATTGTGGTTGCATACTATTTGACTTTTTAGAAATCAAGCGATCAAAACGTTAATAATCGTTTTATTACAAGAATCTTATCCCAGAAGCAGTTGAGCTTCTGGGATTTTTTATCTCAGTTGGGAACACTACCACTTCTATAAGTGAGAAGAACGGCAAAGGAAATAAAAGGGGCAATATGAAAAATACAATTTTAATAGTAGAAGATGATACAAATATAAACAAAATGTTATCCAGATTACTACAGCAGAATGGATACAATACGATAAGTGCATATTCGGGGACAGAGGCAGTTTTGGTTCATGGTGACAGTGTGGATTTAATCATTCTAGACATAATGTTACCAGGAAAAAACGGAGATGAGATAATAGAGGAACTGAAAGAAAAGAAGAGTGTGCCAATTATTATTTCCAGCGCGATAGTTGATGTGGATAGTAAGGTAAACGCATTGATGATGGGAGCAGATGATTATATCACAAAACCATTTTCGAATGAGGAACTGTTGGCTAGAGTAGCGGTCAGGCTTAGAGATGCTAGTAAATCAGATAGTGGAAGTCCTAAAACGGGAAAAATAGAATATAAAGATATAGTAATAAATCCGGATGATTTTTCGGCAGTCTGCAACGGGCAGGAAATGGAGCTGGCAAAAAATGAATTTCTGTTACTAAAGCTTTTAGTATCAAATGCAAACAGAACATGTACTAAGAGCCTGATATATGATCAGGTATGGGATTACGATGAGTCGGCAGATGACAATACCTTAAATGTTCATATCAGCAAATTGAGAAAGAAGCTAAAACAATGTAATCCGGATAATGAATACATCGAAACTGTGTGGGGCATAGGATACAGAATGAAAAAGTAATTGAAAAGTAAATTAAGACTTTATTAAGATTTGCATTAAGAGTTATTTCAGAGTGGGATGTTATGATGATACTACAAAAGAAATGATTCAGGAGGAAATTATGAGAGAGATAGCAATCAAAACTAATCAGCTAACAAAAAAATACAAATCTTTTGTAGCACTCGATAATGCAAACATTACTGTATATAAAGATGACGTATACGGAATCGTTGGTAGAAATGGCGCAGGAAAGACCACATTAATGAAAACAATTACAGGACTCACAAATCAAACAAGTGGTGAGTACGAGATTTTTTCAAGAAAAGACAAGGAACTTAAAAATCAAAGAAGAAGAGTTGGATGTCTAATCGAAAATCCTGCATTCTTTGGAAATATGACAGCATATGAAAATTTGAAATATTACTGTATCCAAAAAGGTATTACTAATAATGAGAAAATTAGTGAAGTTTTAGATGCAGTAAATCTGACATATGCTGCCAACAAGAAATTTAAGTCATATTCACTTGGAATGAAACAGAGGCTTGGTATTGCGCTGGCAATATTAGATGACCCGGACATAATTGTATTAGATGAGCCTATTAATGGTTTAGACCCGATAGGAATAAGCGAGCTTAGGGAAACTTTTCACAGACTAAATGTTGAGAGGGGTATTACAATTTTGATTTCAAGCCATATCTTATCGGAATTGTATGCAGTGGCAACCAGATTTGTATTTATTGACCAGGGAAAAGTAATCAAGGAGATTACAATGGAAGAATTAAATCTTGAATGTCAAAGATGTAATGTTATCAGAACAAATGCAGTAGACGAAGCAGCAAGAGTTGTAGAAAAGATACTCCATGTGCATGACTATAAGGTTATCAATGACAGAGAAATCAGAATCTATTCAAATGAGATTTCAAGAAGTGAATTAAACAGAACACTTGTTGAGCAGGGAATCGATGTTGATGAGATATTTGAAACTGGAATCGGGCTTGAAGATTATTTTAAGTCGTTGATAGCATAAGGCACAAACTAGGAGGTATTGATATGTTTAATATGATTAAATCAGATTTATATAGAATGACAAAAAGCAAAAGTTTTTACCTGTACTGGATTCTTCTTGTGGTGACATACGCAATAAGTGTTGTTATGAAAGCTGCTGGTGGAGTTCAGGTTGGTATGGGCGTTGATCCGACATTAAAACTGGATTTGCAGATGGTAGCCATGAATTTTACTTACTATTTTCTTTTTTTATTCCCTGTTTATGGAATAGTAGTAAGTGATTTTGGAGAAAAGACTATCAAGAATACAATCTCTTCAGCAATTAGCAGAAGAACATATATAATTTCAAAATTTATTTTGACAGAGGTTTACACTATTGGTTCCTTTGTATTAGGAAATGTGATGTATTATGTTGTAAACTCATTGGTAAATGGTAAAAAATATACTTCGGAATTTTCTACATTTATGGCAGCAGTTTTAAGACAATGTCCTATTATGATAGCAGTAGTGGCATTGCTGGTAGCGATTGGATTTTTACTTAAAAGAATGGCATCATTTAATGCAATCACAATATTGGTTCCAATGATTTACACATCTGTTGCTGTATCTGTATATCAGGCAGGAGCAGAAAAATTTGCAGAAGATTACATGTTAAAATACGAGCTTTCAACTATGCTTAACAAAATAGTAGCGAACGTGAATGCGGATTATTTTCGTAATTGTATCCTGGCTAGTATTGTAATACTGGTAATATCTGTTGTAATTGGATACAATTCATTCAAGAAGGCGGAAATAAAATAAAGCTTGTATCAAGGAGAAAAAAGTGATTGGGATAATAATAGTCTTATCGTTAGTGTTGGTTGCAATGGTTACATTTTTTATAATGCAAAAAATTGAGCTGGCACAATTAAAATCAGAGCTACATGAAATAATTAAAAGCGAAAGCAACCAGAAGATTCACAGAAGAATAGGTGTAATTGACCGTGAACTAGTAAATGAAATTAATATAATGCTTGAGTTGGTAAATAGCTCACGAATTAATTACAATAGAAAAAATCATGAGATTGAACAGATGATGACTAATATTTCCCATGATCTTAGAACTCCGCTTACATCGGCGTTGGGCTATATAGATATGGTTGAGAACTCAAAAATGAGCGATACTGAAAAGGATGAAGCCTTACATATTATTCAGCTAAGACTAATGCGACTGAAAGAATTAATCGACTCATTTTTTGAGTTTTCAATGGTTATATCAAAGAATGAGAAGCCGGAGATGAAGGCTGTTAATCTTGTGGCAATTATTCAGGAATCCATAGCACATTATTATGATGATTATTGTGAGAGAGGCAGAGTTATAGAACTAAATTGTCCGAAAAACAAGCTCATAATAAATTCAAATCCCAATATGATGATGAGAATATTTGATAATCTAATCACTAATGCCTTAAAGCATGGCGAGGGAAACTTGAATATTGGAGTAGAAGCTGATGATGAGAAGGATGAAATAAAACTATCATTTACAAATAAGATAGTTGATCAGGATTTAGATATAAGTCGACTGTTTGACGAATTTTATACCACAGATATTTCAAGGACGAAGGGAAATACGGGACTTGGTCTTGCTATAGTAAAACAGTTTAGTCAGATAATTGGATGGTCAATAAGTGCAGAAGAGGTGAATGATAATTTGACAATAAGTCTATTGGTTAGGAATGTAGATAACCTTTTTTAATATGGCACTTTAAAATTGTAGAGGCTGTTTTTACAGCCTCTATTTATTACCTCCTAATTTGTATTGGCAGCGAGGTTTTTTATGTTATCCTATAATAGTAAGCTTTAATGTACTCTCGGAATCTTATAAACAGATGCCGAGAGCACATTTTATGAGAAGGGAGAAATTATGCTGGATATAATAATTGTTGAGGATAACAAGGAAATAGGGACACTCCTTTGTGATTTTTTGAGAAAAGAAAACTATGTGGTAAGCGTTGCGGAAAATGGAGAAAAGGCAATAGAGCTTTTTGAGAAGTACGGCGCAAAGTTGATAATTCTGGATATTTGCCTGCCAGGGGTGGATGGATTTGCAGTATGTCAGAAAATTAGGGAAAATTCCAATGCCCACATAATGATAGCCAGCGCCCTGACAGACAAGGAAGACATGTTGAAGGGTCTAGGACTCGGAGCAGACGATTATATAGAAAAACCATATGACATAGATATTTTGCTAGCAAAAGTAAAAGGAGTGTTTAAACGAAAATATGCAATGGATGAAATGGTGTCTGATGAGATAATACTAAACACAGTGACAAACACCATTTATATAAATGGAGACGAAGTTGAGTCTACTATCAAAGAGTTTGAACTGCTCAAATTTTTCATAGAAAACAAAGGAGTTACTTTGAAAAAAGAGTATATTTTCAATACCATCTGGGGGAGTGATAGCGAGTCGGAATTACAGACACTGACTGTACATATAAAGTGGCTTAGAGAAAAAATAGAAAAAGACCCGAAACATCCAAAACATATTATTACAGAGTGGGGAGTGGGATACAGATTTGAGTAAGTATAATAGAGTTGCATTTTTATTTATTGTTGCAGAGCTATTGCTGTTTGCATTATGTGATTTTTTTGTAATGAAAAAATATGGTGCAGAAGCCAATGGACAATATAAGGTTGATATAAGTAGAATCACATCCAAAATGGAAGCGGGAGAGAAGATAAATGAAATAGACCTTGAAATGTATTCTACTGTTGTTTCGGTCAAAAAATTTCAGCCGAATCAAAGATGTGATTATGAGTATACGGTTGAAGAAATAAATGGACAGCTGTATCGTTTTGAGTATTTTCAGAAAAGTGATAGAAAGTTTTTATTTTTGCTGAATGCAATGTTTGGCTTGATTGTAATGTTTACTCTGATGATGCTTATTTACATAAAGAAGAAATTAATCAGGCCTTTTAATCAAATGAACTACCTTACAAGAGAGCTGGCGAAAGGAAATTTATCAGTTCCCATAAAACAGGAGAAGAGTAAGTATTTTAAGAGTTTTATCTGGGGGATGGATATGCTTAGAGAAAAGCTAGAGGATGATAAGCGACGTGAACTTGAACTGCTAAAGGAGAAAAAGACGCTTATTTTGTCGCTGTCTCATGATATCAAGACACCTCTTGCAGCAATAGATTTGTATTCGAAAGCATTAAAGGCGAATTTGTACGAAAGTGACGACGACAGACAAAATGCTATAGATGGAATTGAGAAAAACGTATCAGAAATAAAACGATATGTTGGAGAGATTGCTGAAGCATCAAGAGAAGAATTTTTATCGTTGGAGGTGGAATGCCAGGAGATTTATCTGAAGAAAGTGCTTGATGAGATTGATGCATTTTACGAAGATAAGTGTAAACGACTTCATATAGAGTTTGAGGTTGAGACATTTGAAGACTGCCTTATCTCGGGAGATTTTGACAGGGTGGTAGAAGTATTTCAAAACATTATTGAAAACGCCATTAAATATGGGGATGGTAAAAATATTAGAATTTGCGTTGATGAGGAAGAAGACTGCAAGCTGATAAGTATATGTAATACAGGTAGTGAAATTGAATCCGAAGAAATACTTCATATTTTTGATTCCTTTTACAGAGGAAGCAACAGCGAAAAGATTGAAGGAAGTGGCTTGGGACTTTATATATGTAAGGAACTTTTGAAAAAGATGGATGGAGATATATTTGCCCGCAAATCAGGGGGTGAATTCATTGTCACAGTGGTTCTTAGAAAAATATAAAATCATTTAAGGATTATTTAATAATTTAGAAAGTATAGTATGTGTATAAACTAAAGAAAGGAAGAAATTCATATGTATTTTGATATCTTGAAGAAAGATTTGAAACGGAAAAAGACAATGAATATCATATTGCTTTTGTTTGCCATACTTGCTTCGATGTTTGTTTCATCAGGCCTTAGCAATGTGATTACAGTAATGAATGGAACTGATTACTTTTTTGAAAAAGCAGGTCTGGGTGATTATATGGTCATCACTCAAAATGGAGATGGTGGAATTACAGATATTCTGGAAAAATCTTCGAATGTAGAGAGTTACAGAAAAGAGGATTGTTTTTGGGGGCAAAGAGATTTATTTTCGATTAATGGTAAAAAAATAAAAGCGAAGAATAGTGCTGTTGTTTTACAGAGTATTAGTAACGAGGGAATCAAATTCTTTGATGAAAATGACGAGGAACTAAAAAGTGTAAAACAAGGTGAGGTTTTTGTAGCAGCAGGAATGCTTGCAGAAAATAATGCAAAGATTGGCGACGAATTAGAAGTCGAAGTCATGGGTAAAAAAAGAAGCTACAAAATAGCTGGTGAGATAAAAGACGCCTTCCTTGGCTCTCAGATGATGGGAAGCCAGAGGCTAATAATAAGTCCAGAGGAATTCTCTCAGTATACAGAGGTTGAAGAATTAGAGCAGTATATTGGTAATATGTTCTATATTGATACAAATGATAGGACTGCGTTAGCTTCAGAAATGACCAATGCCAGAAACATTTTGTTTGATGGGGATCGGGCTATGATTAAGATTAGCTATGTCATGGAAATGATAATGGCAATGATTGTAATGGTATTAAGCGTTGCTCTTTGTCTGGTATCATTTGTTCTTCTTAAATTTGTAATTTCCTTTACAATAAGTGAAGAATTTAGAGAAATTGGTGTAATGAAAGCCATCGGAATAAAGAATTTTAAAATCAGAAGTATCTATATGACAAAATACTTTGCCTTGTCAGTTATAGGAGGTGTGATTGGATTTGTAGTCGGATTATGGTTTGGAAATTTATTGCTTGATTCGGTTTCTCATAAGATGGTTCTGGGAAATGATTCAGGAATAATGCTAAATATAATAGGTGCTTGTATTGTAATTTTTGTAATGAGCGGATTTGCATATTTATGTACAGGTAAAATCAAAAAGCTTACACCGGTTGATGCTATCAGAAGTGGACAGACAGGTGAGAGATTCAATAAAAAAAGTAAATTATCTCTTAGAAAAAGTAGATTAGGAAATGCATTTTTTATGGCATTAAATGATGTGCTTAGCGCACCAAAACGATTTATTACCATCATATTGTCCTTTTTGCTTTGTTCTCTCATTGTGTTTGGTGTGGTAGAAGTAGCAGATACCATGAAAAGTGATAGTCTGATTTCGACACTTGCTAAAAAGTCGGATGTATACATCAATGACGGAAAAATTATGAAAATGACGGATATGTCAGCTGATGGAGACGAAAATATACATAATAAAATTGATGAATTAGAAACAGATTTGACCAGGATGGGCATGCCTGGAAAAGTGAGTATAGATGTATGGTATAAGTATTCACTTACATCAAAAGATGTCACAACCTCATTTTCTTTTCAGCAGAATAAGTATGTAAAGACAACAGAATATGAGTATATAAAGGGAAGTGCACCTCAAAGTGCAAATGAAATAGCAATAACTGAGCGGGTTGCTGATAAGCTTGATCTTGAAATAGGAGATACAGTGACGGTTGATTTTTATACAGAGAAAAAAGAGTGTATGGTAGTTGGCTATTTTCAGTCAATGAATCAGCTTGGTTCTGTTATAAGACTTCATGAGGATGCGCCTACATCAATGGAATATTCTAGTGCGATGATGGCTTATCAGATAGATTTCGATGATAATCCTGATGAAGAAGAGGTTGATAAACGAATTGAAAAGATTAAGGATTATTACAACATTAAAGGCATATATGATGCGGCTGGTTTTTGCGATGATTGCATGGGAGTTGCAGGAACCATGGATGCAATTGCCAAGATGCTTCTTCTTATCACATGTGTAGTTGTAATTCTGGTTACTATTCTGATGGAAAGATCGTTTATATCAGATGAAAAGAGCCAGATTGCATTACTAAAGGCTGTTGGATTTAGTGATAGATTTGTAATTAAATGGCATGTGTTGCGTTTTATGATTGTGGCAATTTTGGCAGAGGTACTTGCTGTTGCTTTGACAATTCCGGTAACAAAGTTATGGTGTGATCCAATCTGGAAAATGATGGGAGCGACTGATGTGGCATATGTTTTTAAACCTCTATCGCTCGTAGTGATTTATCCGGGCATAGTATTGCTGATAAATCTGGTTTCTGTATTATTGACAGCGCTTTATACCAGAAAAATTAAAAGCAATGATGTAAGAAATATTGAATAGATGGAGGAAGAAGAAATGGCAAATATATTAGAAGTAAAAGATTTATGTAAAACATATATAGTAGATAAAAGACAGAACAATGTACTTAAAAATGTGAACTTTGAAGTGGAAGAGGGCGAAATGGTAGCGATTATGGGACCTTCCGGTTCTGGTAAATCTACACTTTTATATTCAATTTCAGGAATGGATGAGGCCACAAGTGGACAGGTATTGTTTGACAACAAGGATATCACAAAATTAAAAAGCAATGAGCTTGCTAAAATCAGACTTGACCAGATGGGGTTTATTTTTCAGCAGATGTATATGATGAAGAATCTTACTATATTAGATAATGTAGTTTTACCTGCAGTTGAAAGCAAGGAAAACAAAGCTACAAAAGCGCAGAAGGTGGAAAAAGCAGAAGAACTTCTTCGAAAGCTTTCTATTATAGATGTGGCTGATAACGATATAAATGAAGTATCCGGTGGACAGCTCCAGAGAGCCTGCATCTGCAGAAGTATGATAAATGACCCTAAAATTCTTTTTGCAGATGAACCAACCGGAGCCCTAAACAGAACTTCTTCTATGGAAGTGATGGATGAGCTTGTGAAACTAAACAATGAGGGAACAACAATTGTAATGGTTACACATGATTCAAAAGTAGCCGCTAAGTGCAAGAGAGTACTATATATAGTAGACGGAAACATCAAGGGTGAGTATATGATGCCTGAAGATAATGGCGAAAAACAGTCAGACAAAGAAAGAAAGCTTAACAACTGGCTTATGGACCTTGGATGGTAAATCGTTTGATCTATACTAATTTGACACTAAAGAACAAATTAGATATAATTTTAGACAAAAGATTATAACAATAATGTTTACGGCACACTTATGGAAACATAGGGTCGCAAAGCTAGAGTCTAATACATCAGTGTTGTAATGACAGTTCGGCTGCAATATCCAATTATTTTTGGTATTGCAGCTTTTTTTGTGGCTATCTATTGTGAAATGTAGAAAACGTTTTGAAATAAGGCGAAGTGGTGAAAAGGATTAAGAATAATGTCGACAAAAGAATTTTATCAAATAAGAATTAATGAATGTGAAAAAGAAATAAGAGAAAATGATATTATAATTGAAGAATTAGAGGAGAAAATTGTTTCTTTGAAAGAATACAAGAAGCAAGAAGAACAGGATATGACAGATAAAAAAATATCATTTTCTAATTTGTTAGATGCGAAATCAAAGGGGGTATTGACATTGGCGGAGCAGCTGAATGAGCATGTGCAAATATCCAAGCAGATGGCTATACTTTCAGATTTTGATGAGATAGAGTCTCGGATAGAAAATAAAATAGATTCCATTAAGGAGCAAAATATGGAGTTGGAAAATGAAATACTTAGTTGCAAAGCTAGTATAGCTCAGATTGAAAAAGAAGAGCAAGAGAAGCAAATTAGTTAGTAGTTTTGAAAAGGGAGTAAGATAATTATGGCAGATTTAGTTGTGACAGATTTGATTGTGACAGATGAAGATTATGAAAGTATGAGCACTGCTTATACAGAATTGCAAACATATTTTAATGAGATTTTATCAGAGTATATATCGATTATTGAAGGTGTTTGCACCGATGGTGTGACAGCTGGGAATATTAATGAGAATTTGTTGACATTTAAGGAACTGGCAACTGACCTAAGTAAACAGTTAGATGAGATAGCTGTATTGGGGGCGTTTTGTACAGATTATATTGAAAAGATAGATGAAGCAGATGAAGAATTATACTAGGAGGAGATATGGCAGATATTACGACAACATCAGTAGATGTATCAATAGAAAAGCTTGCAGGTTATGTAGAAAAACTTGAAACATTAAAGTCCAAAAACCAAAGTGAAATCAGTAATAAGCTAGAAGAAATAAATGGACTTCTTGATGATAATGTAGGCAAAACGTCTTATGCATTAAAGACTGTAAATACGAATTTGGACGAACTTCGAATAGGAATAGTAGATCTGATTTCAGAAACGCAAAATACGTTAAACAGTATTTCAAAAATGTTTTGTGAAGTGGATGCGAAAAGTTCGGATGCAATTTCCAATGTGTAATTTGGAATTATTTGTACTGAATGATATTTGTATGCATTATTGAATAGGAGAGAATTATGAGAAGAGAATTTACGCAAAATGAGTTGGATAAACTCCTTGCATATGTTAAGGCGGACAAAGATAAGAATGCTGGTCGCATTCTAGGTGATACGATAGATTTTTTTGCAGATTGGCGCCATTATAGTGGATTGGATATTGAAGACTATGTTAATGATATAGATACGTATCATCAGAAAGTGGTTGATGCACAGAATTTTACCGAAGACGAAATCAAAACTATTTTTACAAATGTTATGCAAGCGGACAGTGATTCATCAAATTTTCGTAAGGAAGGTATATATTCTTTGCTAAGTACCGTAGAGAAATTAACGTCAGTTATTCGAATCGATGATGCTAATCCTGATAGTGTTCCGCTATTTATGACAGGGGAAGACTATAAGTCATTTTCTGAATTGTTAGTTGAGTGTGATATGGATGATCCAGTGCTTGGATTAACAGAAGATGAGAAAAAGAAGTTTGTTGAACTATATGAAAAATTAAATCCAGAACATGCCGCAAATATGGAGGGGATTGTAAACATTTTTGAAGAAGATGGATATGATGGATACGAGGAAGATTTGTTAAATATAAAATTGCTGGCATATAGCGCGGATGAACCTTATAGATCTGCGTATTTAAATAATATTGGTAATGTTCGCTATGGAGATGTTCATAATGCTGGAAGGGAATATTCAAGCATGGGAGCATTTTATGTAAATTTTGAGAATAATGGAGAAGAAAGAAATTCACTATCATATAAAACATTTTTCCATGAAACTACACATTGTATAGATTATTATTTAGGAGAAGAAGGTAAAAAATATACTACAATATATCAAAGTTCAACAGATGGACTTACATTTAATAAAGTTTTGGAAAATGAAGTGCGGAACAGAATAGATAGTACCATTGCAGAGTATTTCGAGCAAAATGGTAATTTTTCACAAGAACAACAAAATGAAATAAAAGATTATGTAATTGATGCAATTATGAATCAGGTTGATCATTATGAATTTGGAGATCCCAACTTTAGTAAAATTGTTGACAAAGATGCTGGTGTAACAGATGAACAAGTTGAATTGTGTTATTCACAGGTAGTAAATGATATTAATAGTGAATTGCATGGTACAGTAGTAGATTATTATGGTGGATTTACAGGAAATACATTAAAAAGTGCATCAGGGGACGGATGGATGCATAATGCTGTAGAGAAAAATTCTATTGGGGAGTATTATTTGTATTGGGTGAATGGTGAAGTAGATGATAGTGGAAAAGATGTTTCTATTATTTTAGATGGAGGAGAAGAAATAGAGGGGGTTATGGATACTACAGACTCAGTTCAAGATTCCGATAGTGATTTTGATGAAAAAATTATTATGTCAAATCAAAATGTGAAGTATACAAATCATGCAGAAAGTGAATTTTTTGCAAATTCCATGGCTTCAAATATATGTAGAAATGAAGAAGATGTGTTTGCGTATGCTTATTGTTCATCTGAAACAAATGAGTTCTACAATAGTATGCTTGAATCAATACAATAGGAAATGATAAATTCTGTTTATGAGAAATTAATAGTATTGTCATTAGTGAAAATGTAAATTAATAATTTTGGAAAGGTATATGTATAATATGAAAGGAAGATATGAAATAATGGCGCTTGCTTCAGTTTTACTTTTAACAGGTTGTACCGGAAAGGAAGATAAGAGTACTACAACAAATGACACAGAAAAGGTGGTAGAGCAATCAACGGAAACACAAAGTACAGAAGTTTATAATGGAAAAATATATACATATGATGATGCGTATTCTACGGCTGCTTTTGATGTAGAGGCAAAAATAATAGATGAGCAAACGGGAATTCCAACAGATGAATCTATAATGATTAGAAAAAGTGATAGAGTAAAAATAATCAGTACTGATTCATATTCATGGTGCGATGTTAGGACTGCGGACGGATATCTTGCAAGGGTAACATTTGATAGGGGACTTATAGATGGTAAAATGGTATTTCTCTTAGAAAAAGAAGAGTAAAAGATAATTACCTAAAAAGTAAAACAAAGAACACTTTGAAGAATAGTATCTTGATTAATTAGGAAAAAGGTGCTAATATATGAAGCGATCGCTGAAAATTATCAGTGACCGCTTAAATGTTGTAAAAATGCATAAAACATTCTGAATATCACAAATAAGTTTGTTTATTATTTTTTTAAGAAAAAACTTGCAAATTCATGTTTTGTCATTTATAATACAACTTGCTGTGACATGATAGCGATGAAGTTTGAGGTTACTGCTTGCGTGGCAGAGAACTCGGCGGAGCGAATGTCAAGTTAGGAAACTGACGACAAGTCACTGTACAGAACATAATGGTCTACAAGAAGTAGAAACAACGTGTGCAGGCGAAGCGAAAGAGGCCATCCGCGAATGGTTTTTGGAGCAGGACACACACGGAAAAGTGTACAGTCACCACTTGTCGTACTGAAATTAAAGTGCGAAAAGGAGGCGGCTTTTTTTATGGCAAGTCAAGTAATGAGAATTACTCTCAAAGCGTATGATCACGAATTAGTAGATTCAAGCGCAAAGAAAATCATCGAGACTGTAAAGAAGAATGGATCACAGGTGAGC
>JBGVHH010000127.1:0-4003 GCA_045122195.1 Agathobacter sp. | reverse complement strand
TCAATCGACGATGCCACCGCATCGCCTCATTCCTCCGCCTTGCAGAATGAAAATTTATCCTGCGTGAAACATGTCGCCAATTAGCGTGGATTATACTAGAAATCAACCTCTGTATCATAGTAGCAGCATTTAAGAAGTTTCTCCATCTCTTCCTGTGTAGGAATACGTGGGTTAGAACCTGTACACGCATCAAGAATTGCATTTGCTGCTATATCTGAAAGTTTTGAAAGGAATTCATCTTCTGGAACGATACCTTCCTCAGCCGGAAGTCCACCCTCTCCGTAGTTCTTGATACAATGAGGAATATTAAGGTCATCATTCATCTGACGGAGATACCTGATAAGAAGTTCAACTTTCTCATCATCATTACTTCCACCTAAGCCCATAAAGTCAACAATCTCACCATAACGTTTTTTAGCAGTCTCATCCTTGCTGTTAAATTTAATAACCTTTGGAAGATACATAGCATTTGCAGCACCATGAATAATATGTCCTTTTTCAAATGCTGCTCCTGTCTTGTGAGCCATTGAATGAACAATTCCAAGAAGTGCATTTGAGAAAGACATACCTGCGAGACACTGTGCATCATGCATTCTGTCTCTGCTCTCCATATCTCCATTGTATGATTTTACAAGATCCGCCTGAATCATCTTAATAGCCCAGATTGAAAGTGGATCTGTATAATTACAGTTTGCTGTTGAAACATATGCCTCAATAGCATGTGTCATAGCATCCATACCTGTATGTGCAACAAGTTTAACCGGCATAGTCTCTGCAAGTTCAGGGTCTACGATAGCAACATCAGGTGTAATCTCAAAGTCAGCTATCGGATATTTTATACCTTTCTCGTAATCTGTTATTATAGAGAATGCTGTAACCTCTGTCGCAGTACCTGATGTAGAAGAAATTGCACAGAAATGAGCTTTCTGACGAAGTGTAGGAAGTCCGAATACCTTGCACATATCCTCAAATGTAATATCAGGATACTCATATTTAATCCACATAGCTTTTGCTGCATCTATCGGTGAACCACCGCCCATTGCAACAATCCAGTCTGGTTTAAACTTTGCCATAACCTCTGCACCACGCATAACTGTATCTACTGATGGATCTGGCTCAATACCCTCAAATAATTCAACTTCCATACCGGCTTCTTTAAGATAACCAATCGCTCTGTCAAGGAAACCGTTGCGTTTCATAGAGCCGCCACCAACACAGATAATAGCTCTCTCTCCCTTAAAATTCTTAAGAGCCTCTAAAGAGCCCTTTCCGTGATACAAATCTCTTGGTAAAGTAAATCTTGCCATAATAATATATCCCCCTTATATATGTATATTTTATTTATTAAACAAATATCTTTCTGTAACACATTGATATTTTATCATTATATACCAATACCGTCAACTTATTTCCATCTTTTATTCGTATTAAATAAATAAATTTTATAATAAAATCACACTTTTTTACGGGTCTTCGACACTTAATTACCCCATTTTATTCCAAAAACCGCGTAATTACGGCTTTTTTCGTGTCAAATTTTATAAATTATTTTGTTGTATGGTGTTGTATTCTTATGAAAAGTGTGATATAATATATACTTATGAAACTCAATTACGATAAAAAATCAAAAGATCCGACCTATTTTATTCAGATGGGTATACGAAACGGAAAGAAAACTACAACTAAAAATGTTGCCAGAATTGGAAAGCATTCCGAGCTTCTAAAGATTACTGATGACCCTCTTACATATGCAAAAGAGCAGGTCAAAAAATATAATGAGGAGTATAACGAAAAGAAAAAGGTATCTTTAGATTTAAAAATTGATTTTGCTCAAAAATTAAAAGCTTCGAATGACATTGAATCAAAAAGTACAAACTCAAACATTGGATATTTTTTTCTTCAGCAGATTTATCATGATTTAAAAATAAAATCTTTCTTTGATAAGATAACCGCTGATACCAAAATTAAGTTTGATCCAAATCTTGTAAACAGATTTTTAACTGTTGCAAGAATTATATCTCCTGATTCAAAACTTGGCACAAGTCAGAATCTAAATTATTTTTACGAAAAGCCTGAGTTTGATTATGTTCATATTCTCAGGACAATGGATATTCTGGCTGACCATTATGATGAATATATAACTCATCTTTTTGAAAAAAGTTGTGATGTTATTAAACGCGATACTTCTGTATGCTTTTACGATTGTTCAAATTACTACTTTGAAATTGAAGACAATGACGAGGATTATGTTGATGAAGTTACAGGTGAAATTATAAAAGGACTTCGTAAATATGGTATAAGCAAAGAACACAGACCAAATCCTATTGTGGAAATGGGTCTTTTTATGGACAGGGATGGTATTCCGTTATCCATGTGCATTACTTCCGGTTCTGATAATGAACAGACGACGGCTATTCCACTTGAGAAAAAATTAACTGAAATGTTCAAGGGGAAAAAATTTATTTACTGTGCAGATGCTGGGCTTGGCTCTCTTAATATTAGAAATTTTAATTCTATGGGTGGGCGTGCATTTATAGTAACCCAGTCAATCAAGAAACTTTCTGATGCCATGAAAAAAGCAGTTTTTAGCGATATCGATTACCAGTTACTTTCAGATAATTCCAGTATCACACTTAAACAAATGAAAAGCTTTGATAAAACTGACGAGAAAAATCTAAGGCTTTATAATGACAAAGCTTACAAAATAATTCAGGCAGACAAAGCTTTTGACTGTGGATTATACGAAGAAAAAATTTGTAAAAATGGTGTTGTAAGAAAAGTAAAATCAAAAACAATTATTCCACAAAAAATCATTATTACATTTTCAAGAAAAATGATGGAATATCAGCGTTACATCAGAAACCGTCAGATAGAAAGAGCAAAAAAAATATTAAAAAACTTAGATCCAGACACCTATAAGAAAGGTCCTAATGATGTAACTCGTTTTATAAAACGCAAATCTAAAACAACTTCTGGTGAAGAAGTAACTGAACTTTACGAAATAGATCAAAGTGTAATTGAAGAAGAAGAGAAATATGATGGTTTTTATGCTATAGCAACCAATCTTGATGATCCTGCAAAGGATATCATAGAAATTAGTTCCAACAGATATAAAATCGAAGACTGCTTCCGCGTATTAAAAACTAATCTTTCTGCAAGACCAGTTTTTCATCAGAAAAGAGAAAGAATTATATCACATTTTCTTATATGCTATACAGCACTTTTAATTTATAGAATTTTAGAGAAAAAACTTAATACAACTAATACACATTTTACAACAGAAAATATAATTGAAACACTACGAAATATGAATGTAGCAAATATCGAAGATATGTGTTATATGTCAACATATACCTGCTCACAGGTTGTAACCGAATTAAATGCAGTGATTAATCTTGGACTGGACAAAAAATATTATCAGCCTAAATATTTGAATAAAAAGATTAAAGAAATTTCTAAATAAATCAAACATAAAAAAATTTAAAAAATTTTTCATAATGGATTTCCATACAACATTTTTTTGATATACAAAAAACCGAGCAAACCTTGATAAACAAAGGCTCTCTGCTCGGTTTATATCATTTCAACTGTCGAAGATGGGATACTACCACTTTTATCAGCAAAATTCAACACTTTTTTCGGTATTGTCAAAAACTTCATAATAATTGAACCAAAAAACAAAAAAGATTTGCCATTTGTATTCCAAAATAGCAAATCTCTATACAATGTTACTCCACCACTTCTATCTCATCTTTTCCAAATGTCACCTTCGTCTGCGCACCATAAAGCATAAGATTGACATCTACTTCTTTTTCCCTGTATTCTGCTATCGTGCCGGTGATTCCTGCAAATATGCCTTTCAGCACCCGCACTTCTCCAGCTTTTGGAATATGTTTTTTCTGCTGCTCTATCATATCCTGATGCTGTTCTCTGGTGACTTTTTTCACTACCTCAAGACCTACCTGTACTCTTGTCGGTCTGCCAAATATTTCTATCTCTATCT
>JBGVHH010000126.1:0-47054 GCA_045122195.1 Agathobacter sp. | reverse complement strand
GAAACGACGGATAGAATGATAAAAAGCTGTGAAATAATGGGTATATCTTTTTTAGATCATATTATTGTAGGTTCTACTGCAGGAGAATTTTTCAGTTTGAGAGAAAATTCATTGATGACTGATAAGAATATTACTTGTGTGACTTCTATGGACAGATTAAGGTTTTCAGTTGATGAAGCTGCAATGGCATATATGGTTGAGACTGGTACACGACTAAAAAGAAAAAGTAGATAATATGGCAGGGGATGATTTAGAAAAATTAAAAAGCTTTTAATAGAAAAAGGTAAGGAGAAATAGGAAGGAGAAGATAAATGGCAATTAAGTCATATAATGATTATTTAAGACATTTATTGTCTGGAATAAAATGTGTATTAGCATATGATACAGCAGCGGACTATTTGGGTTTATCAAATGGAGGTTATAGAACTGTTGTACAAATATTTGTTGAGGAGAAACAAAATATAGAAGGTACAGAGCAATATATAGTTTCTTCTTTAGATCTTCTTGAAAGTGAAAAGCGTGGTGGATTGGTATGCACTACAATCAATAGAACAATAATTGATTTATTAGAACAGAATGGTGATGAACAGATTATCACAGAAAGTTTGGCTAATTATTATGATGAAAATAATGAATCTTTTGATGGATTAATTATACCAGAACATTTAAAAGAAAGATTCAATAAGTATAAGCTATGGGCACAAGAGTATTATTGTAATTGATACAATTTTTTATATAAGAATCAGGAGAAAAAGTATGTTTAGAATGAAAATTGAATTAGACCAGGATAAGTTGAAAGTCCCTAATTTAAAATCATGGAAAACATATGATAAGGAGGAAGGAGAACAGGATTCTTTAAAAGTAATGTGGAGGATGGAATAAATGTGGAAATGTCAGAAAAGAATTAGAACTATCAGAAAGAGTATATAAGTGTAATTGTGGAAATATTACACATATAAACAGGGATAAAAATGCAGCAATAAATATAAGAGAAGAAGCAAGAAGAATATTTATTGCGTCTGATGTGGATAATAGAGATGAATATAGAATAGAATTAGATTAAGCACAATTTGAAGGAGTAAAGCCAAAAAACAAAAAGGATATCTATCTTTGTCATGTTAATAGTTGATTATAATTCTGGTGGGATTAAAGGACTCAGACGTGTTTTTGTATTACAGCTTGAAATTGAAAACAGATTATGTTTCTAGGCGGTAAATTGACCTTGGAAAATCAAAAAATGTGCAAAATATTACTGCTTAGAAATTAGTATTTGAGATAGCAGCCGTAAGTCACTAATGTTGAAATTAAAATCCGTACGAAAACATACAAATCCAACCTTAAAATATTTAAAAACGACCAGAATTCATTCCGAATGCTTGCTGTGAATTATATGAATAAAGAGAATACTGCTTCAAATTCAAGAACGCTCTAGCGTTCTTGCTGCGGAATGCGCGTCAGCTTTGCTGACATCTTCCTTTGCGCATTCCTGCAATCCGCCAGAGGCTTTTATCTCAGTTGGGGGATTGTACCCTCCACTGAGACGAATATGTTTCGTCTCACCACTTATAGAAGTGGGAGTCTCCCCAACTGAGATGAATATGGATTTTCAAGCAGTAAAATATGCGAGGAGCTGGAGATGATTAAATGCAACCGCCAGCAACCATGCCTCTATCAGTCCATTTCCAAAGTTTCAAAAAAGTTCCAATAAAAGTTCCACATAAAAACTTGCAAACTAAAAACTGTTATGATACCATTTGAAAAGTATGTTAGATAGCATATAGCCCACTTAGTATACGTTTTAAGAGTATCAATTTGAGTATACAATAGAAGTTAAGCCCAGACGGACAGGCGGGGCGGTTGCCGAGCGTGGGAGACCACATTATTGATTGAGTTAGAAGCTCAAATTTTATAAGTTGATTACTTAATAATCAGTGCACACGCACATCATCTTGTGAAACGGTCAATAAAAGGCAACAGCAAGCTTTAGACAGACATGAAAAGAATTTTTAGACAGGTGATGCGAAAGTGTTACCTGTTTTTTTGATGGAGATAAGGATGGATAAGATTAGACAACAGAAAGCCCCAATATATGAGGCGTTAGAGACGTTTAAAAAGAAGAGGGTGGTACCATTTGATGTACCTGGTCATAAAAGAGGAAGGGGAAACCCCGAACTAGTTTCTCTTCTTGGAGAAAAATGTGTAGGACTTGATGTAAATTCAATGAAACCACTTGATAATCTCTGTCATCCGGTTTCAGTAATCAGAGAAGCTGAGGAACTTACTGCAGAGGCATTTGGAGCAGAGAATGCCTTCCTTATGGTAGGAGGAACAACATCAGCAGTTCAGGCGATGATTTTGTCTACCTGCAAGGCAGGGGATAAAATAATCCTCCCAAGAAATGTTCATAAAAGTGCATTAAATGCAATGGTGCTTTGTGGAGCCATACCGGTGTATGTAAATCCTGAGGTAAACTCAAAGCTTGGAATATCACTTGGAATGGAAGTAAGACAGGTGGAGCAGGCGATAGAAGAAAATCCGGATGCAAAGGCTGTTCTTGTGAACAATCCAACATATTACGGAATATGTTCAGATCTTCGTTCCATTGTAAAGGCGGCGCATGAGAAGGGCATGAAGGTGCTTACAGACGAAGCCCACGGAACACATCTGTATTTTGGGAAAAATCTTCCAATATCAGGAATGGCAGCAGGGGCAGACATGTCAGCTATTTCAATGCATAAATCAGGAGGAAGTCTGACACAGAGCTCAATCCTTCTTACCAATAAAGGCGTAAATGCTGATTACGTAAGACAGATAATTAATTTAACTCAGACTACAAGTGCGTCATATCTTCTGCTTTCTAGTCTTGATATATCGAGAAGAAATCTTGCACTCAGAGGGGAGGAATCCTTCGCAAAAGTTGCTCAGATGGCTGAGTATGCAAGACAGGAAATCAATTCCATTGGAGGATATTACGCATATGGAAGAGATTTGATAAATGGTGGAAGTATTTATGATTATGATGTGACGAAGCTTTCGATATATACTCTTGATGTAGGCCTTGCGGGGATAGAAGTGTATGACCTGCTTCGAGATGAATATGATATACAGATTGAGTTTGGAGATATATGTAATATTCTTGCCTATATTTCAATAGGAGACAGATTGCAGGATATTGAGCGACTGGTGGGAGCTCTTGAGGATATCAAACGTCTTTACAGCAAGGACAAGACCGGTCTTTTGTCAGGTGAGTATGTAAATCCACAGGTTGTGGCATCACCACAGCAGGCATTTTATTCGCCGAAAAAAGCAGTAGCAATCAAGGATTCCGTGGGATGTATTAGTGGAGAGTTTGTAATGTGTTATCCACCAGGAATTCCAATTTTGGCACCGGGGGAATTGATAACAGAGGAGATTGCAGAATACATTTTATATGCAAAAGAAAAGGGCTGTTCAATGCAGGGAACACAGGATCCGAATGTGGAGTATTTAATGGTTCTTGAATAGATGCAAATGAAATTTGAGAGTACGTAAAAAGGGAGGCAGAAAATGCAGATTTGGTTTTCTGAGTATCATACGATAAATGCAAAAATTGACATAAGGATTGAGGAACAGCTATTTTCTGGACAAAGTGAATATCAGAAAATAGATGTGTTTAAATCATATGAATTTGGAAAGTTTGTATCGTTAGATGGAGAGATCGTTTTTTCAGAGGCGGATGAATTTATCTATGATGAGATGGTGACACATGTCCCAATGGCAGTTCATCCCAATGTTAAAAAAGTTCTAATCATAGGTGGTGGAGATGGCGGTGTGGCCAAAGAGCTTATCGGATATCCTACAATAGAACACATAGATGTGGTAGAGTCGGATAAAATGTTTGTAGAGGTCTGCGAGAAATTTTTCCCGGAATCTGCGGAAGGCTTAAAGGACCCAAGAATTGCAATGCATTACGATGATGGACTTAGATTTTTGAGAAGAAAAAGTGATGAGTATGATTTGATAATAAATGATTCGACAGACCCGCTTGGTCATACTGAAGGACTTTTTACCAAGGAGTTTTACGGAAGCTGTTACAAGGCGTTAAAGGAAGACGGAATAATGGTGTATCAGCATGGAAGTCCCTTCTATGACGAGGATGAGGTGGAGTGTAGAAAGATGCATCGTAAGGTGTTTAAATCTTTTCCGATAAGCAGGGTTTATCAGGCACATATTCCAACCTGTCCATCAGGATACTGGTTGTTTGGATTTGCATCGAAAAAATATCATCCGCTTAATGATTTTAAGCCTGAAAGATGGGAAAAACTAGGGTTAAAGACCTGGTATTACACAGCTAATCTGCATAGAGGGGCGTTTATGCTTCCAAAATACGTTGAAGATTTATTAGAGGAGGAAGAAGAAAAATGAGTAGATTATTAATTATTGGATGTGGTGGTGTTGCATCAGTTGCAATCAGAAAATGTTGTCAGAATAGTGAAGTTTTTACAGAGATTATGATAGCAAGCCGTACAAAATCAAAATGTGATGATTTAAAGGCAAAGCTTGAGGGAACAACAACTACTAAAATCGAGACTGCAAGGGTTGATGCAGATAATGTAGAAGAATTAAAAGAACTTATCAGTTCATATAAGCCGGATGCTGTACTTAATGTTGCCCTTCCATATCAGGACCTTACTATTATGGATGCATGTCTTGCCTGCAAGGTTGACTATATTGACACTGCAAACTATGAGTGTGAGGATACAGAGGACCCAGAGTGGAGAGCAATTTATGAGAAGCGTTGCAAGGATTTAGGTTTTACGGCATATTTTGATTATTCATGGCAGTGGGCATATCAGGAGAGATTTAAGGAGGCTGGAATTACAGGCATTTTAGGAAGTGGATTTGACCCGGGAGTTACATCTGTCTTTTCTGCTTATGCCTTAAAGCATTACTTTGATGAGATTCACACAATCGACATTTTGGATTGTAATGGAGGCGACCATGGTTATCCGTTTGCAACAAATTTTAATCCTGAAATCAATCTTCGTGAGGTATCTGCAAACGGTTCATACTGGGTAGATGGACACTGGGTAGAGACAGAGCCAATGGAGTGGAGAGCTGAGTATAATTTTGATCAGGTTGGAAAAAAAGATATGTACCTTCTTCATCATGAGGAAATAGAGTCTCTTGCAAAAAATATTCCTGGAATAAAGAGAATCAGATTCTTTATGACATTTGGACAGAGTTACCTGACACATATGAAATGTCTGGAAAATGTAGGAATGTTACGTACAGACCCAGTAATGGTTGATGGAAAAGAAATCGTACCGATTCAGCTTCTTAAAGAGCTTTTACCAGACCCTGCATCACTTGGACCACGTACAGTCGGAAAGACAAACATCGGATGTATTTTTACAGGTGTAAAAGATGGAAAAGAAAAGACAATCTACATCTACAATGTATGTGACCATCAGGAGTGTTACAAAGAGGTTGAGTCGCAGGCTATTTCCTATACAACAGGAGTACCAGCTATGATTGGTTCTATGATGGTAGTAACAGGTCTTTGGAAAAAGCCGGGAGTATTTAACCTTGAGGAGATGGATCCAGATCCATATATGGAAGCTCTCAACAAATTCGGACTTCCATGGCAGGTAGTGGAAAACCCTGAGCTTGTTGACTGCTACAAGACTGCTGATGAGTCTGTTCATATGGATTAATAGTTTAAGAATAAATACGTAGATTACTATTATATTGGGATATAGAATAACTCGGAGGAATTAATGCAGATAAATGAACTAAGAACGCCTTGTTATGTAATAGACGAGGGAAAGTTAATAGAAAATCTAGAGATATTACATGGTGTGATGCAGAGGACAGGAGCCAAGATCCTGCTTGCACAGAAGGCGTTTTCAGCGTTCTATGAATATCCACTAATTGCGAAATATTTATCAGGAGCAACTGCCAGCGGGCTTTACGAAGCTCGCCTTGCTCATGAGGAAATGGGGAAGGAAAATCATGTGTTTTGTCCGGCATTTTTGCCACAGGAGATGGATGAATTAGTAGAGATATGTGATCATATTGTGTTTAATTCTGTTTCACAGTATTTGAGCCATCGAGACAGGATTAAAAAAAATAATAAGGTTCACATAGGACTGAGAATAAATCCAGAATGTTCAACGCAGGAAGGACATGAAATATACGATCCATGTGGACCAGGGTCAAGACTTGGAGTTACAAGGGATGTACTTGATAAAGCGATTGCAGATGGATTTGATTTATCAGAGCTTGATGGATTTCATTTTCATACATTGTGTGAGCAGAATTCAGACGACCTTGCCAAGACTCTTGAGGCCGTTGAGGAGAAATTTGGTGATTTGTTATATGATGTTGCCTGGTTAAACATGGGTGGTGGTCATCACATCACAAGAGAAGATTACGATATTGTAACACTTGAAAAATGCATAAAGCATATGCAGGAAAAGTATAATCTTGAAATATATCTTGAGCCAGGAGAAGCTGTTGCACTTAATGCCGGATATCTTGAGACAACAGTACTTGATATAGTAGAAAACAATGATACAAAGATTTTAATTCTTGACACATCGGCAGCATGTCATATGCCAGATGTGCTTGAAATGCCATATCGTCCACCATTAAAAGACAGTGGAGAAGCTGGCGAAAAGAAGTATACTTATCGCCTTTCATCATGTACATGTCTAGCTGGTGATGTGATAGGGGATTATTCCTTTGATTATGAAATAAAAATAGGTGAGCGTCTCACCTTCTGTGATATGGCAATATATTCAATGGTCAAGAACAATACATTTAACGGAATGGCACTTCCAGATATAGCCGTAATGGATAAAAATGGAGAGTGCAAAGTAATCAGGAGATTCGGGTATGAAGATTTTAAATGCAGATTGTCCTAATCAGGCTGGCTTTTATATGCCGGCGGAATATGAACTTCACAAGGGCACAATAATTATCTGGCCAAAGCGCCCAGGTTCATGGATTTACGGTGCAATAAAAGCAAGAGAGGCTTTTTCAAATGTTATCTGTGCCATATCAGAATCAGAGGAAGTATTTGTCCTTTGTGAGTCAGATGTGATAGATAATGCAAAAGAAACCGTATCTAGAGTTTGTAAGGAAGGTGGATTTAAGCCACAGTTTGAGATTTATTATGTGGAAATGGAATCTGATGATGCCTGGGCAAGAGATGTGGGGCCGACCTTTGTAGTAAATGGAATAGGCGACGTTAGAGGAATCGATTGGGAGTTTAATGCCTGGGGCGGTGAGTACGACGGACTTTATGCTTCCTGGGATAAAGACGATAAGGTAGCTTCAAAATTTTGCGAGTTGTATGGGTATCACAGTTATGATGCTCATCCATTCGTGTTGGAAGGAGGCTCGATTCATTGTGATGGAGAAGGAACCGTTATTGTTACAGAAGCCTGTCTCTTAAGTAAAGGGCGAAATCCATCTATGAGCAAATCTGAAATAGAGAAAAAGCTTATAGATTATCTTGGAGCCAAAAAGATTATCTGGCTTCCATGTGGAATATATAATGACGAGACAAATGAACATGTGGATAATGTATGTGCATTTACAAAGCCCGGACATGTACTTTTGGCATGGACAGACGATAAGGATGACCCACAGTATGAAATGTCTCTTGCAGATTATGAACTTTTGTCTAAGGAGACTGATGCAAGAGGAAGAAAATTTGTCATTCATAAGCTTCCAATTCCTAAAGAACCTGTATGTATCAGTGAATATGAGCTTGCAGGATTTGCTTTTGAAGAAGGAGAGGATGAGAGAGAAGTCGGTGAACGTCTTGCCGCAAGCTATGCCAATTTTTACATTACAAACGGTGGTGTACTTGTGCCACAGTTTGGCGATGAGATGGATAAGAGGGCAGTGGAGATAATCGGTGAATGTTTTCCGGACAGAAAGGTTTATCCTATTTACGCTCGTGATATAATAGTAGGCGGTGGAAATATTCACTGCATTACACAGCAGATTCCGTTATAATGTGAAGATGTCAGCAAAGCTGACGCGCATTCAGCAGCAAGAACGCTGGAGCGTTCTTGAATTTTCAAAAAATGAAAGAGGACGAATATGAGAAATGTTACGGTAGCTGCAATTCAGATGAATTGCACAGGCAGTGTGGAAGAAAATATAAAAAAAGCAGACAGTCTCATTCGACAGGCTGCCGCAAAAGGCGCACAGATTATACTGCCTTCAGAACTTTTTGAAAGACCATATTTTTGTCAGGAACAAAGATATGAGTATTATGAGTTTGCAAAAAAAACAGAGGATAATGACGCTGTAAAACATATGCAGGCTCTCGCGAAGGAATTATCAATTGTAATTCCTGTAAGTTTTTATGAGGCTGGAGATAACAGACAGCTTTTTAATTCAGTTGCTGTTATTAATGCAGATGGAACAATCCTTGGAATATATAGAAAAACACATATTCCGGATGATCATTTTTATCAGGAAAAATTCTATTTTACACCTGGAGATACAGGTTTTAAGACTTTTAAAACTGCATATGGTCAGATTGGAGTTGGAATATGCTGGGATCAGTGGTTCCCTGAGACAGCAAGGGCTATGGCATTAGATGGAGCGGAGATTCTTTTTTATCCTACAGCAATAGGCAGTGAGCCTATTCTTGAATGTGACAGTATGCCACACTGGAGAAGATGTATGAAAGGTCATTCGGCCTGCAATCTCATGCCGGTAGTTGCCGCAAATAGAATTGGAACAGAAACTGTGGAGCCTTGCAAGGAGAATGGAATGCAGCAGTCATCGCTCACATTTTATGGTTCTTCGTTTATTACTGATGCAACAGGCGATGTGGTAGAGCAGATGGACAGGGAAAGTGAGGGATTTATTCTTCATAGTTTTGATCTCGATGAGCTTGAATCAGAGCGAAAGAGCTGGGGATTATTCCGCGACCGTCGTCCAGAGATGTATAAATAAAATAATGCAACTACAAATGGAAAGTTATGAAAAATTATTAGAAAGAGGTTAGTGTTATGAACAAAAAATTAAAAAAGGGATATTCAATTTTTGTGAAATACTATATGTACTTCTTTGTAGCCGCTGTTGTAGGCTGGATATATGAAGTACTTACGATTATGATTGAAAATGGTCATGGTTTCCAAAACAGGGGGTCACTGTTTGGTCCATACATTCCAGTATATGGATTTGGAATGGTAGTTCTTGTGCTTACAGTTTCACCAATCAAGAAAATCAAATTTGGAAACCTTCAGGATAAATCAAAGATTTTGGATTTTATTATAAAAGTAATTTTAGTTTTTATAGCGGCAACAATTGTAACAACTGTAGTGGAACTTATCACAAGTTATCTTGTATGTGCAGATGAATGGACATATAAGAAAGATGGAACAGGAACTTCATTATGGTATTACAGTGCAAATGAAGGATATGATATTAATTTTGAGGGAAGAATAGCATTAAAATCAAGTATTAGATTTGGAATTGGCGGAACAATTCTTTTATATCTCATTCAACCACTTATTGATAAATTTGCCAAAAAGGAAAAATGCTTTGTGATTGCAGGAAGTATTTTTCTTGTAATATTTTTGTTGATGCTTTTATTACATTTTTGATTTAGAAAAATTTAAGGTGATGATTTAATTGAAGGAAAAAAATCAGGGAATATTATATATAATAATGGCAGGTTTTTTCTTTGCTCTTATGACATTTTTTGTAAGAATTTCAGGAGACCTGCCCACAATGCAGAAAACCTTTTTCAGAAATATTGTTGCAAGCTTTGCGGCAATCGTTATTCTAGCAAGAAGTGAACAAGGATTTAAGATTAAAAAAAGTAGCTGGCCAGACTTATTGCTTAGAAGTATCTGTGGTACCACTGGACTTATATGCAATTTCTACGCGATAGATCACTTAAATATTGCGGATTCCAATATTTTAAACAAGTTGTCTCCGTTTTTTGCAATAATAATGTCGTATTTTATACTCAAAGAAAAAGCGAATAAAGTAGAATGGGCATGTGTACTGTTTGCTTTCATAGGTGCTATTTTTGTTGTAAAGCCATCCATGGATATGCAGTTTGTAAATGCCATGATTGGAGTAGTGGGAGGTCTGGGTGCAGGTATGGCGTATACTTTTGTCAGAAAGCTTGGAATCTCTGGAGAGAGAGGACCTGTTATTGTGATGGTATTCTCTGTTTTTTCATGTATAGTTACAGCTCCGTTTCTGATAGTTGGTGCAAAGCCCATGACTATTTATCAGGTGGCAATGCTTCTTCTTGCAGGAGCGTGTGCAACAGGAGGCCAGCTTTCGATTACAAAGGCATATACCAAAGCGCCAGCCAAAGAAATATCTGTTTTTGATTATACGCAGGTTCTCTTTGCGGCAGCCTTAGGTTTTCTGTTTTTAGACCAGATTCCGGATTATCTGAGTGTTATTGGATATGTAATAATTATTGGAAGTGCCATATTTAAATGGGCATATATGAATAAAATTCAGGAGTGATTCCTGACAGGGAGAGAAAATGAATTACGCAGGTGTTAAGTATTGTGATATTGCAAATGGATTAGGATGCAGAACTGTTTTATTCGTGTCGGGCTGCAGAAATGCATGCAAGGGGTGTTTCCAGCCTGAGACCTGGGCTTTTGATTATGGAAAAGAATTTGATGACTCTATTGAAAAGGAACTTCTTGATTCGCTTGAACCATCATATGTACAAGGATTAACATTGTTAGGAGGAGACCCTTTCGAAGAGGAAAATCAGGAGGGACTTATTGACTTTGTAAGAAAAGTAAAGGAGCGTTTCCCACAAAAGGACATTTGGGCATATACCGGGTATCTTTTGGACAAGGATTTGATAAAAGGAGGTCGCAAATATACAGAGTATACAGATGATCTTTTATCGATGATTGATGTATTAGTGGATGGTCCATTTATCCAGGAAATGGCAAATCTTATGCTAAAATTTAAAGGTTCTGCCAATCAAAGGGTCATAGATTTAAAAAAAACTAGGCAAAGTGGAGAAATCGTGCTTTTGGACTTGAAAAAATAGTAGATTAATGTACAATGCTTTTGAAAAGGATTTTTTATAAAAAGGATTTTTTTAGAGGGAGATATTTATGAAGAAGACATGGAGTATGATGCTTGGAAGACTCTGTTATATTCTCGGAGTATTTTCAGCCTTATATGTTGGTGGATGGCTTATGCTTATTAAACCAATACATACAATTATAACTGCATTTGGAACAGCATCTTTTACACTTCCGATGTTGCTTATTTGCATAATAAAGATTGCATTTTCAACAACCTTTGCAGGACTTGTATGGTGTATAGGATATATTGGATATAATCATTTTAAGGGAACAGAGGATCCAGACTGGGCAGCCATTGAAGAGAGATGGAAGCAGAAGAAAGCCGAGAAGTTGGCAAAGGAGAAGAAAGCATGATTTTAAGAGTTCCTGATTATTTTTCACAGTTTTCCTGTATAGCAGATAAGTGTAAGGACAGTTGTTGTATAGGATGGGAGATAAATATTGATGAGGATACTTTTGAATATTATTCCGAGGTGAAAGGTGAACTTGGCCAACGCTTCGGAAAATACATGTATATGACAGAGGATGGCGAACACAGTTTTATGTTACAGGCTTGTGGTCGTTGTCCTTTTTTGAATTCATCGAATTTATGTGATATATACAGAGAACTTGGCGAAGGTGCCCTAAGCGAGGTATGTACAGAGTATCCAAGATTTTCAATTGAATATGAGGATGTACTTCAGAAATGTCTAAGCCTGTCCTGTGAGGAAGTGGGAAGAATTTTTTTCAATAAGACAGACAAGATTGGAATTTGTGAGGTTGGAAGTCGTGAAATTATTGAAGAGGATGGTTTGCTTTCTGATGTAGAGTTTGCAATACAACTGGAAGAATCTCAGGAGAAGATGATTGGGATTTTACAGGAAAAGACAAAAGATTTTGACCAAAGAATTGCTGATTTTATTGATGAGGCAAATAGAATTCATAATCTAATCAACGAGACATCAGAAGAAAAGAATATTGCCTGGTTATCTTTTTCTGATTATTCATATGACAATTTCTTATGTCGCTTTAGAGCTTTTTCGGACATGGAAGTACTGGGAAATGAATGGGCAGATTACAAAAAGGATATTGAACTTATATTAAATGAAAAAGACTATGAAAAGAGAATATTAGAATATATTGATAGTAAAGACTACAGGCAGGAACACATGGACAAGCTGTTAGTTTATTTTCTTTTCAGGTATTTTATGAATTCATATTATGATTCAAATGCCGTTTCATATGCTTATCTTGCTATAATGTTTACACTTATGGTAAGGGATATGAATGCAGTCAGATTTTATAAAAATGGTGGTCATTTTTCTGTGGATGATCAGATAGATGTGGCACGAATTTTCTCAAAAGAGGTGGAACATTCTGAAGAGAACGTGGAGCTTGCCAGGGAGGAGATTATTTTTTCTGGCAATTGACTCATAATAATCTCGTAGATATGACACTCCTTTGAAAAATATCAAGCAAAAAAGGGATTGCAAAAAGCAATCCCTTTGATTATGTATATTTATTTATCTAATAAGTCTGTATAGAAGTCAGCATAATGTGTCTCGCCTGATTTTGTATAATCAATAGCTGCTGATGGATGCTGATTTAATCTTCCTGTGAGTAAGTATGGAATGTTGTATCCCCAAACTGCTCCAGCCTCTTCAAGTGGAAGCATATGCTCCTCGATAAATTTAAGGACTGGGAATAAGTTGTATTTTGGATTCTTAAGGAAGCTAAGTAAAAGCTCCATAGCACAGTTTCCTGCACCACGTCCCATTCCCATCATTGTTGCATCAAGTAAGCTTACACCCTGAGCTGCTGCTTCAATTGTGTTAGCGAAAGCAAGCTGCTGGTTGTTGTGTGCATGCATACCAACATATTTACCACTTGCCTCAGCAATATCTGTGTATTTCTCAGATGTTCTTCTAATCTGTTCAGGATAAAGTGAACCGTAGCTGTCTACAATGTAGATTCCATCTGCAGAACTTCTTGCAACCATGTCTAAAGCCTGATTTAGGTCAGATTCCTGTGTGTTTGAAATAGCCATGATGTTACATGTTACTTCGTATCCTTTAGATTTCGCATCCTCAATCATCTCGATTGCAGCTGGCATCTGGTGTACGTATGTAGCTACACGAACCATGTCGATAACACTGTCTTTTTTGTCGATGATGTCTTTTTTGTAATCACATCTTCCTACATCAGCCATAACACTGATTTTAAGGTCTGAATTGTTGTCTCCAACAACTGCACGGATATCTTCCTCATCACAGAATTTCCATTTTCCGAATTTATTAACATCGAAAAGCTCTTTTGAGGCTTTGTATCCAAACTCCATGTAGTCAACACCGGCCTTTACATTTGTACGATAAAGGGCATTGATAAATTCATCTGAAAACATAAAATTGTTTACAAGTCCTCCATCTCTTATGGTAGCGTCGAGAACACGAATGTCTGAGCGCACTGTCATTAAATCGCCTTTTTGAGCCATTTCCTTGGTACCTCCAATAAATAAAAATTAAATAGTTTAGTGATTTGACGCTTTAATACTTTAAAGCATATCAGTATGATAACATAAAAAATCAAAAATGCAAGTAAAACTTTACTTTTTTTTCTCTGACTAATATAATAAGTGGGGTTAATTCTTGAATAAAATAAATCAAGGGAGGATATTATGATTCATCTTTTTACAACAACACGGATGTCCATAGTTGCATTTGTTGGAATTCTTTTTGCATTTGCTATTACATGTATGTCCATCTCAAAATTAAATAAATTTTTACCAAAAGATATGGGACGTCAGTTTGCCCATGATGGTTCTCTTTCTGCAGGAAAACCAAGAGGAGCCGGAATCATATTTATTTTAACATTTGTGATTAGTGCCTTGATATTTTCAGAGTTAAATGTTGAAATTGCAATTTATCTGGGACTTGTTGTAGTAGAAATGCTAACTGGATATTTTGATGATGCAGCAGAAAAACCTTGGGGAGAGTACTTAAAGGGAGCCCTTGATTTAATTGTTGCAATAGTAGTTGCTGTTGTTTTTCTTCATTATAATACAAGTAAAATCAATCTTGCACTTTTGGGAATCACAGTTACAATTCCACCGGTTATATTTGGGATATTAACAGTTATTCTTGTATGGGTATCTATAAATGTAACTAACTGTTCTGATGGAGTAGACGGACTTTCAGGAACACTTACAATAATTACACTGATGACATTCTTTATGTTAAATTATTTGACATGTACAGTAGATGGATTTAACTTCTGCATCTTATTGTTTGTAGTTTGTCTGCTTGGATACTTATGGTACAACGCAACACCAAGTAAGCTTTTGATGGGTGATGCAGGTTCAAGAGCGATGGGGATTTTTATAGCAATCGTAGCAATAAAGAGTCAGAGTCCATTAATTTATCTTTTGGCGGCAGTAATGCTTATTATTGATGGTGGACTTGGACTTGTAAAAGTATTTTTACTTAGATTCTTAAAGATTCATATCTTGAAGAACACAACAACACCAATTCATGATCATGTTAGAAAAAAACTTGGATGGTCAAATACACAGGTTGTGTTTAGATTTGCAATTATTCAGATTGTTGTATCAGTTGCAGTAATTTATGCTGTACTGATTTAGGTAAAGATTATGATATCAATAGATAGAGAGCGCGTGCGCAAAACATTTGCAGATTATACTGATAACTATAATTCGTCAGATGAGAAAATAAAGCTGAAAATTAACCATACGTACAGAGTAGCCGGGCTGTGTGACAGAATCGCAGATTCAATTGGATTAGTTGGCGAGGATAGGGATATTGCTTGGCTGATTGGGATGCTTCATGATGTAGGTCGATTTGAGCAGATAAGAAGATATCATACTTTTAACGATGCTAAATCAATTGATCATGCAAAGCTTGGTGCTGATTTGTTGTTCTGTGAAGGGTTAATGGAACAATATGTGCCTGGTTTATTAGAACAGCCAGAACTAAAATCAGAGCGTGAACTGATTGAACTTGCAATCAGACAGCATAATGTTTACAGACTTCCTGAAGACCTTTCAGAGAGAGAGGCTGTATTTTGCAAATTGATAAGAGATGCAGATAAGATAGATATCTTCAAGGTAAACATCGATACTCCTATGGAGGAGATATATGATGTTACAACTGAAGAGATAAAAACCAGTGTGATAACTGATGAAGTGTTAGCTGCTTTTGACGAAGAACACTGTATATTAAAAAGTATAAGGAAAAGTGCAGTTGATAATCTGGTTGGTCATATTTCACTGGCATATGAGCTTGAGTTTCCTGTTAGTAAGCTGATTACAGTGGAGCAGGGGTATATTGAGAAGATGATGAATTTTCAGTCAGATAATGAAAAGACTAATCAGCAGATGGAACATATAAGACAACATATGAATGAATTTTTAGGCAAAAAAAATAAGTGATGGTGGTCACTTATTTTTTTTTCTGTTTATTAATGCTAAAAGTCGTTCAATATGGAATGGTTTTCCTTGAACAGCTTGAACCTTTAAGCGGTTCTCCTCACTAAAGCCAACGAGAATATCGTGATTGGCTTCAGATAAGTAATCTATGATACCGTCAATATCAGATTTTGCATTTTTAGGACATCGGATATACACATGCTTGTTCGCTGAAATGTGAAGTGTATACGATATTCTAAGGTGATACCAGAGAATTTTGTGGAGTGTTGAGTATTTGTATATCCACATAATCTCATTGATTGGAACGATTGCATTACCTGATGGTGAAGTAAGGATAAAATAATGTTCAGTAATGAACATATCTTCCGTAGCAAGCTGTGGTAATGTGGCAAGCTCTTCTTCGGCTTCCTCCAACATGTGCTTTGGATGACCATACACAATGAGATTCTGGCATACCGGAGATAAATAAGGAAAAAATATAAAAGTGGTGTAAAAAATCAAACATAATAGAGAATAGGCTGCGGTACCAAAATAAAAAATAAAAAGCCATATTATAGTGTTAAAATGGTAATCCGGCTCGCTCAAATAGTAATTAGAAACTGATTCGGACAGACCCTTATTTGTCCATTCTAAATCCTCTGAAAGCTTGGAAATCAGTTCTTTATATGTTTGTTTTCCAGGAACAATCTTTCCTCTGACAGAGAGCTTCTCAATAGAAGGAATACCTTCTTCACAAGTGGATGGTGAAAGCTTTACGATGCAACATTCACTTCCTCTCATACAGTAATAGAAGTACCCGTCAATATCATTTCCGTTCTTGCTGGTATAACCTGTAAAATATAAATTTTTCAGCTTAACCGATACATATTTATCTGAGTCATTGTAGGAGGTTTCAAAGCTAACTGAATCCTTTAATGAAATAGGTATTAAAATCTCCCCAAGGGAGAAAATAAACCATAGTGCAATAAGCAGCAACAGATAAATTGTAGGTGAAAAAAGGCGTCTCTTGTAAAAAGCCTTAATATTTCTTGTTATATAATGTTCATAATTATCTACCATATGCCTAGTATAAAGGTTTGGGAAGGAATAATCAACCATGCTTTTTTCCTTGCTTTTCAAAGGAAAAGTTGTTACTATTTACATCAGGTGTAAACAAAAAGAGGAGACATTATGGACGCATATACAAGCTTTGCAAAAGTATACGATCTCTTCATGGATAATGTTCCATATGAGATGTGGAGTGAATATATTATTGGAAAATTAAAAGAATATGGCATCGATGACGGACTGGTACTGGATTTGGGATGCGGTACAGGAAAGATGACTTCGATTTTACAGAAGCGTGGATATGATATGATTGGAGTTGACAACTCCATGGATATGCTTGAAATCGCAAGGGAAAGCAGTTCGGAGGGGATATTGTATCTGCTTCAGGATATGAGAGAATTTGAGTTGTTTGGAACGGTAAGAGCAGTATATAGTGCCTGTGACAGCTTAAATTATATTTTGGAAAAAGATGATTTACTTACAGTATTTAAGTTAGTAAACAATTATCTTGATGCAGGTGGTATTTTTATTTTTGATATAAATACCAGATACAAGTACCAAGAACTGATGGGTGAAAATACCTTTGCAGAAAATCGTGAGGATGGAAGCTTTATCTGGGAAAACTATTATGATGAAGTAGAATGTATCAATCAGTATGACCTTACTTTATTTTTAAAAGAAGAGGACAGGGATTCTTATTTGAAATTTTCAGAGACACATTTTCAAAAATGTTATACTCTTGAAGAAATAAAGGAATTGCTTGAGGAAGCAGGCATGGATTTTATCGGGGCTTATGATGGATATACAGATAATCCCGTTTCAGATGATAGTGAGAAAATTACGATAATTGCACGAGAGAGTGCAGCAAAGCAGAAAAATAAGTATTATACGGAGGAATAAAATGTCAGATTATATAGTTAGGGCAATAGCGGCAGATTCAAATATCAGAGCATTTGCAATCGATTCAAAGGAAATGGTGGAGGCTGCAAGAGAGCATCATGAGACAACACCTGTAATTACAGCTGCGCTGGGAAGACTCTTATCTGTAGGAGCAATGATGGGAGCAATGATGAAGGGTGATAAGGATGTTCTCACACTTCAGATTCAGTGTAGTGGACCAGTAAAGGGACTTACAGTAACAGCTGATTCAAAGGGTAATGTTAAGGGATTTGCAATGAATCCACAGGTGGAGTTACCACTCAATGCCCAGGGAAAACTTGATGTAGGAAAAGCCTTGGATTTAGGTGTGTTAAGTGTAATAAAGGATATGGGATTAAAAGAGCCATATGTTGGTCAGTGCCAGCTACAGACAGGCGAAATAGCAGAGGATCTGACTTATTATTTTGCCACATCAGAGCAGATTCCTTCAGCAGTAGGACTTGGAGTTCTTGTTGATAAAGACCAGAGTGTAAGACAGGCAGGTGGATTTATCATTCAGCTAATGCCATTTACGCCGGATGATGTAATTGACAAATTAGAGAAAAAAATACAGGAAATTGATTCTGTCACAGAAATGCTTGATAGAGGTCTATCGCCAGAGCAGATTCTTGAGGAGATACTTGGTGAGTTCGGACTTGAATTTACAGATAAAATTGATACAGGCTTTAACTGTGACTGTTCAAAGGAAAAAGTAAGCAGAGCTTTATCAACTCTTAGTAAAAAAGATTTAGACAGTATCATTGCTGATGGGGAGAGCATTGAAGTAAAATGTCAGTTCTGCAACACAGCATATGAGTTTAGTGTGGATGACTTAAAGGAGATAAGAAAGTGAAACACGGATTTGTAAAGGTATGTGCCGTAACTCCAAAGATAAAGGTTGCTGATACAAAATACAACGGACAACTTATAAGAGAACTGATGGAAGAGGCAAGTGGCAAGGGTGCTAGAGTTGTTGTTTTTCCAGAGCTTTGTATAACAGGTTATACCTGTCAGGATTTATTTTTGCAGGATATGCTGTTGGATGCGGCAAAGGAAGAGCTGGTTCTTATTGCTAAGCATAGTAAAAATTTAAAAGGAATATTTTTTGTTGGACTTCCACTTTCTATTAATGGAAATCTCTATAATGTGGCTGCAGCGGTATCGGCAGGAGAGATTCTTGGAATTGTACCAAAAACATTTCTTCCAAATTATAACGAGTTCTATGAGCTTCGTCATTTCAGAAGCGGCGGGGATATGGATACAAGCTATGAGCTTGAGACAGAAGATTCTACTGTTTTTATTCCAATGGGAACAGATATTATTTTTAACTGCGCGGATATGCCACAGCTAAAGATTGCAGTTGAAATCTGTGAAGATCTCTGGACACCACAGCCACCAAGTATTGAGCATGCAAAAGCAGGAGCGACTTTGATTGTCAATCTCTCAGCTTCTGATGAGCTTACGGGAAAGAGTGCCTACAGAAAAGACCTTGTGGTAGGACAGTCAGCAAGACTAGTCTGTGGTTATGTATATGCATCTGCCGGAGATGGAGAGTCAACTCAGGATGTGGTTTATTCCGGACACAATATCATCAGTGAAAATGGAAATTTACTTGCACAGTCAAAGCTTTTTACTAATGAGATGATTTTTTCTGAGATTGATTTTAAGAGACTTGAAGCTGAAAGAAGAAGGATGACAACCTTTGAGACTTCTGCCTGTGATGAATACACATGGGTTGATTTTAAGATGGAAAAAGAGGAGACAGCTCTTAGCAGATTTATCAATCCTGCGCCATTTGTGCCTGGTGTAAAAGCTGACAGAGACAGACGTTGTGATGAGATCTTGATGATTCAGGCTATGGGATTAAAGAAGAGGCTTGAGCATACAAAAAGCAAGTCGGCAGTTATAGGAATATCAGGTGGACTTGACTCTACACTGGCATTGCTTGTTACAGTAAGAGCCTTTGATATGCTTGGAAAAGACAGAGCTGATATTGCAGCAGTTACAATGCCTGGTTTTGGAACCACAGACAGAACTTATGACAATGCGGTTAATCTTATTAAATGTCTTGGTGCTGAATTTATTGAGGTGGATATAAAAAATGCAGTAAATGTGCATTTTGAGGATATAGGACAGGACCCATCCGTACACGATGTCACTTATGAGAACGGACAGGCAAGAGAGAGAACACAGATTCTTATGGATATTGCCAACAAGAAAAATGGAATGGTAATCGGAACCGGTGATTTGTCAGAGCTTGCTCTTGGATGGGCTACTTACAATGGTGACCACATGTCAATGTATGCAGTAAACGCATCTGTACCAAAGACTTTGGTAAGACATCTGGTAAGATATTATGCGGATACCTGTGGAGATGAGCTTCTTGAGAAAACTCTCCTCGATGTACTTGATACACCGGTATCACCAGAACTTTTACCACCTGAGGATGGAAAGATTTCACAGAAGACAGAGGACCTGGTTGGACCATATGAACTTCATGATTTCTTCTTATACAACATGCTTAGATGTGGATATGAGCCACAGAAGATTTATCGTTTGGCAAAAATTGCTTTTGACGGAGTATATGATGACGAATTTATTCTTAAATGGTTAAAGACATTTTACAGAAGATTTTTTGCACAGCAGTTTAAACGTTCATGTCTGCCTGATGGACCAAAGGTTGGTTCAGTTGCAGTTTCACCAAGAGGGGATCTTAGAATGCCTTCGGATGCATGTGGACGCATCTGGTTAGATGAACTGGAAGAATTATAAGCTAAAACTTTCCACATAGGTTATTGAAAAGTAATTAAGAATTTACACTGGAGTGGCTGAGAAATCAACCACTCTTTTTATGGTATCTTACAGCAAGGGTTTTATTAATTAAATAAGTTGAAGGCTTGAATATGCAATCTATACCGATATAAATGCAATTCATGTCGTTTCGATTGAAGTGAAAAAATATATATGTAGACTTTTGTACAGGAGGTGACGAAATGAAAATAAAAATAAGGCTTGGTAAGGAAAAGAAAAAACAAGTTACAGAAGAATTAGAAAGCCTTGGCGTAACAATATGTGAAGACTCAGAGCTTATTTTGACTGAAGATGGTTACAATGAAGGAGAATTGTATTGTAGGGATGATACTGACAGAGTAGTTGTTCCATTTTCCGATATTTTATACATAGAGTCAGTTGGAAAAGATGTATATGTATATTCGAATAATAAGAAGTATACTACTACCACAAGAATCTATGTGTTGGAGCAGAATCTTCCAAGCGAATTGTTTTTAAGAATAAGTAATTCCGTGATAATAAGTCGGAATTCAATCAAAAGAATTCGACCTGCACTTAGTCAGAAATTTTATTTGACATTAAAAAATGGGGATAGTGTAGATGTGACCAGAACTTATTATTACAAATTTAAGGAGTATTACGGAATATAAGGGAGAGATTTTATGTTTAGTATTGCACGTTCGATTGTACTGATTACTATTATTGTAATTATTGCAGTGTTTGTTTATTATTTGATTTATGCAAGAAGTATTAATAGAAAAATTTGCAATGGGCAGATTACCAATAGAAAAATGGTGGATATACCCAAAGTGATTATGATTGCGATTATTATTCTATTATTATTGTATTCAGTTACTTTGTCGGTTGGGTTAGAACAGAGCTATAAGAATGCAGCCATAGTCAATAGGGATGATTTTTCAGTTATAAATTTGTCTGATTATTCATATTGTGGCTATTCTGGAATGAAAGAAAGCAATGATGCATCTTTTGCAAAAGTATATTCTAAAGAAAGCAATGAAGGATATAAGAAAACAGTTCAGCGAGATGGCGATTTTGAATTTATTGTTTTCACGAGAACAACAGACCATGACAGTTTTCATCCCGATTTTTTATGCTATGTAGATTATGTGGGAGAAGCGGATGCAGAGTTATTGATGTATGAAAAGAGTTCGTACATAGAAAAAGTAAGTGATAAAGAAGTGTTTGGAATAGGATCAGGTGGCGGAAGCTTATCGGATGAGAGATTGTATATTGGTAATATAAATGATGATGAAAAATTTAGAATAACAATAGGTTTACTTGATGAAGAGGCAGAACAGAAATTTAGTGAGGCAGATTCGAAGGCATATAAGGAGGATAATGGAGAGTTTCCGGATATTTTGGATTATGCAACGTCTGCTGGAAGTGTAACAATCACAATAGAGTAAGATTCATATATAAGGGAGTCGGAGAAAAGATGGCAGACAGCTTTGGATAATGCAATAATCTTTTGAGAGAGATGATTTAAAGTATATTTACTGCTTCAAAAGAAATTTAATCGAGGAAACAGTAAAAATTCGCCAATTTTAAAAATTAAAATTAGATTTAACGCGTAAATTACGGCTCTAAATGTAAAATGTAAACATAGGCAGTAAATATTTGGGGGAATTTAACCTATAATTGTTCATAGTTGGCGATATAATAAAAAAGATTACTGCTTGAAAAAATTATAATCAAACAGAGGCAGTAATTTACCGGTTTTATGTGATTGTAAAGCTTGTTTTATACTATTTTTTTTGAGATTTACTGCTTATTGGTAGAAAAATATATTTGAAGCTGTAAACGTCTCGTTTCTTGTAGTAATGAATGTACAAAAAATGAGCCGAAACTCAACATCTGACAAATTTACGCAATTCTTACGAAAAGTCATAATGCTGCTAACGGCTCAGTGCACAAAAGCAAATGTCTCCACCATTACATGGGAAGCTTATATTATAAAATTTTAATTCCGTTCTTTTCACACTCTGCTACGATATCCTCTGGCCACAGTGAACTCTGCACCTCACCGATGTGTGCTTTACGAAGGAAGAACATACAGATACGAGACTGTCCGATTCCACCTCCGATTGTGTAAGGAAGTTCTTTGTTGATGATTGCTTTCTGGAAATCAAGTTCAGCTCTTTCAGGGCAGCCAGCTTTTTCTAACTGCTCAACGAGTGATTTCTCATCTACACGAATTCCCATAGAAGAAAGTTCAAGTGCGATGTCAAGAACCGGATAGTAAACTACGATATCAGCGTTTAGTGCCCAGTCATCATAATCAGGAGCACGGCCGTCATGTGGTTCTCCGTTTGCAAGCTTATCACCAATCTGCATGATACATACAGCACCTTTTGCTTTTGTAAAGAGGTATTCTCTTTCCTTTGGAGTATTATCAGGGAACATCTCCTCAAGCTCAGATGTTGTAATAAAAGTAATATCCTTTGGAAGGATTAAATCAATGTAATCGTACTGGATAGCCATGTACTGTTCTGTTTTACGGAGACATTTGTAAACTGTCTTTACTGTCTCTTTCAAGAAATCAAGGTTTCTGTCCTCTTTGTTAATTACTTTTTCCCAATCCCACTGGTCAACAAAAATTGAGTGGATATTGTCTGTATCCTCATCACGACGGATAGCGTTCATATCTGTGTAGATACCTTCGCCAACTGAGAAGCCGTACTTTTTAAGAGCATATCTTTTCCATTTTGCAAGAGAGTGTACAACCTCTGCAACTTTTTCATTCTGCTCGCGGATTCCAAAAGAAACAGGTCTTTCATATCCGTTCAAGTTGTCGTTAAGTCCTGTGTTAGGATCAACGAAAAGTGGAGCAGAAACTCTTGTAAGGTTAAGACGCTGAGCGAGAACACCCTGAAAAAAGTCTTTTGCTGTTTTGATTGCCAGCTGTGTGTCATGTAAATCTAAAGCTGACTCATAATTCTTTGGTATTATTAAATTTTCCATAATAGCCCCTTTGCTTTATATGTTTAAATTTTGTTTTCTTTTTTTACCATTGATGATTATAGCACAAACTTGCTAGAAAGATAAATAATATTATGCTAAAATATTTGCTGGAAATTAAGAAAGGATTTTTGAACATGAAAAAGGAAGATTTGAGCGTGGTTGCACTTCTCTTTGAAGCAATAGATTTAATACTACTTGTAGCATATGTCGGACTTCAGATATACTATGGTATTTTTTATCATATTCCTATTCAAAAATATGCTGTAAATATTCTTGTTCTTGTCATTATATATATAGGACTTTCGATTTTATCCAATTATCCTGAGCAGCTTAATCGTATTCCGGCATACAGATGTGTGGGAGATGTGAGAAAGTACTCACTTAGAATGATACGAATTATGAAATTTGTATTTATAGCAGGACTATTAGTTCCAAGTGTCTGCGATGCATTTGGATATGGAATAAGGGATAATTACAGTGTTATTTTTATTGTAATAGCTGCGCTTGATGCGATATATTACGAATATAGAATCTTGACAATTTTAAGAAATGAAAAAAACTAAAGGATGAGAAAAATGGAAATAGATATCTTAGAATTAAAAAAGCTAAAAAAAGATACTTATCAGATAATTGACATAAGAAGTGAAGACGAGATAAATCATGGTGCAATTCCAGGAGCGATTGCCATGGCACCAGAGAATATAGAGACCAGTGATGAGATTGACAGACAAAAGCAGCTTGTAATCTGTTGCAGCAGGGGAAAAAACAGCATAGATGTGGCTTCATACCTTAGGGAAAAAGGCTTTAATGCGGTAAGCTTAAAGGGCGGATACGTAAGCTGGCTTCTTGATGTGATAAATGAGGATACAAAAAACAACACAGACTTAAAGGCAGATGTGGAATTAAGCCTTCGTAAAAAATTCAAGAAATCCATCTGGAGAAAATTTACAAAAGCTATAAACACATATGAGCTGGTAAAACCAGGGGACAGGATAGCAGTATGTATTTCCGGTGGCAAAGATTCTATGCTTATGGCAAAGCTTTTTCAGGAGCTAAAGCATCACAACAAGTTTGATTTTGAAGTGAAATTTCTTGTTATGGATCCTGGTTACAATCAGGCGAACAGAAAGGTTATCGAGGAAAATTGCAGGAATCTTGGAATAGATGCGACAATCTTTGAGTCGGATATTTTCGATGCAGTTTATGAGATAGAAAAGTCTCCATGCTATCTTTGTGCAAGAATGAGACGAGGACATCTATACAGTTATGCGAAGGAATTGGGATGTAATAAAATCGCTCTCGGTCATCATTATGATGACGTAATAGAAACCATTCTCATGGGAATGCTTTATGGAGCGCAGGTACAGACCATGATGCCAAAGCTCCACAGTACTAATTTTGAGGGAATGGAGCTTATTCGTCCACTTTATCTGGTTAGAGAGGATGATATAAAAGCCTGGAGAGATTACAATGGTTTGCATTTCATACAGTGTGCCTGCAAATTTACTGATACATGTACCACCTGCAATAACGAGGAAAATAAATCCAAGAGAATGGAGATTAAACAGCTGATTGCAAGACTTAAGAAAGTAAATCCATTTGTGGAGGCCAATATTTTTAAAAGTGTGGAGAATGTAAATTTAAGTACTGTTATTGCATACAAACAGGATGGAATAAAGCACAGCTTTTTAGATGATTATGATGAAAAATAATATTATTGAGATAGATGATTTAATGTACGAAAAACTCTGGGCCTACAAAGAAAAATCAGAGGTGCAGCTTCTAAGATGCAACGAACCAAAGCTGGGAGTATTTGTTGCAGAGAGTCCAAACGTAATAGAAAGAGCAATGGATGCGGGCTACAGACCAATTTCATTTCTGGTAGAAAAGAAAAAACTGACTGAGTGTGAGCATATTTTTGACCGCTGTCCTGATGCAGATATTTATACTGCTGATGAGTCAGTTCTCGTCGGGATAACTGGCTTTAAGCTTACTAGAGGACTGCTTTGTCTTTTTGAAAGGAAACCACTTAATTCAGTAGAGGAAATCTGTAAAAATGCAAGGCGAGTTGCCGTTCTTGAGGATGTTGTAAATCCTACAAATGTGGGAGCTATATTCCGCTCAGCAGCGGCAATGTTTGTGGATGCAGTTATTCTGACAAATGCCTGCAGTGATCCATTATACAGAAGAGCAGCAAGAGTTAGCATGGGAAATGTGTTCCTTGTTCCATGGACTGTAATGGATAAAAATGATTGGCCGGCTGATGCCATGAACCTTCTAAGGAAGTCTGGATTTAAGTTTGCGGCAATGGCACTTACTGATGATTCAGTAAGCATCGATGATAAAAGGCTTAAAATTGAGGAGAAGCTTGCAATTGTTCTGGGAACAGAAGGGCAGGGGCTTAAGGCTGATACAATAGAAAAATGTGATTATACTGTAAAGATTCCAATGGCATCTGGAGTTGATTCATTAAATGTGGCTGCAGCCAGTGCAGTGGCTTTCTGGGAATTATCGAAATAGAGATTGAAAAAACAGTTAAAAATGCATTATAATGTTGACGTAGGAGGGATAAAGATGAGAGTAAAGAAAATCAACGACATTGATAATTTTTGCAAGGCATTAGATAAATGTCAGGGACGTGTTGAATTGATAACAGATGAGAATGATGTACTTAATCTTGCATCGACACTTACAAAGTTTATTGGTATCTCACTGGTATTTAGTAATCCTCAGATTCCGGAATATGAAATTGTATGTTACGATGCCAATGATTATGAACTAATAAAGGAATTTCTCGTTCCAGCAGATGACAAAGAATAAAACAACTATAGCAGATTATATTTAAATAAATTTCAGGGGAATGGTAAATATTTCCCCTGATTTTTTTGAGTCAAAGTATTGACATTAAAAAATATATAAACGATGATAATATGAAGTAAAAATAATTGAATCTACAAGGGAGAAAACTATGCCTGTATTTGATTTTAGCAATGAGCCGGCTCCAAAGGGAGAGGCTATGTGTACATATGAAACATTTTGGTCAAAGGAGACAAGCGCGACACCGGAAAAACCAATAGTTGTACTTGATAACAGTAACAGAAAATGGAAACATCATTCACGTGGAATTTTTACAAATCCAATCAAGAGAACTTCGTTTGAGTTTGACGAAGAGGATGGTGTTGTAAGTGCAGATATACTAATGATAGATTCAAGATTTGTAAGTCTTTTTAAATGGCTTGGTGAGAACCACATCAAGGTACAGCTTTCAGGGGAGAATACATCAGAAGGTTACGCTGTGTACAAGGTTAAAGAGGTTGCCTTAGGTGGCGGAACAAAGCTTTCAGCAGAGGATGGATTTCTTCAGTATATGATGGAGAGACTGTTCGCAAGCACAATGCCGGATACTATAATTGATGATGAGGATGTAGGTGAAGACGGCGATAGTATGAAGCTTACAAGTATCCAGAGTATCACCGATTTTATGACATGTGCAGGAAGAACTCTTCCTGATAATATATTGCTCTGGGCAAGAAGAAACCTTGCAGTGGCAAGATCAGCAGAGGTGTCACCGGAGGAGAGAAGGCACGCTCAGAGAGCACTTTCTATCATGATGAATATTCAGTGGAAGGGCAATTATTTTGAGGCTATTGACCCTGTTGAAGCAAGAAGAATTCTTGATGAGGAGCTTTATGGAATGGAAAAAGTAAAGCAGAGAATCATCGAGACTATTATTCAGATTAACAGAACACATACACTTCCTGCATATGGTCTTTTACTTTGTGGACCAGCCGGTACAGGAAAATCACAGATTGCTTATGCCGTTGCAAAGATTCTCAAGCTTCCATGGACAACACTTGACATGAGTTCAATTAATGATGCGGAGCAGCTTACTGGAAGTTCAAGAATTTACTCAAATGCAAAGCCTGGAATTATCATGGATGCATTTTCGCAGGCAGGAGAGTCTAATCTTGTATTTATCATCAACGAGTTAGATAAGGCTGCTTCAAAAAACGGAAATGGTAATCCAGCCGATGTACTTTTGACACTGCTTGATAATCTTGGTTTTACAGACAACTATATGGAATGTATGGTTCCAACAGTTGGTGTATATCCAATTGCAACTGCCAATGACAAGGAAAATATCAGTGCGCCACTTATGTCGCGTTTTGCAGTAATTGATATTCCTGATTATACTGCAGAAGAAAAGAAGGTAATTTTCTCAAAATTTGCTTTAAGAAAAGTGTTAGAGAGAATGGGAATGCGAGAGGACGAGTGTATTCTTACTGAGGATGGTTTAGATGCGGTTATTAAGTTTCATGCCAATACTTCAGGAATACGTGATCTTGAGCAGGCAGCAGAACATCTCGCGGCAAACGCACTTTATCAGATTGAGGTAGACAATGTGGAGAAAGTTGTGTTTGATGCCCAAAAGGTAAAGGAACTTTTAGGCTAGATAGGAGAGTAAGATGAGAGAATTTAAAAAATCAACAAAGCTTGATAATGTTTTATATGATGTAAGAGGTCCTGTCGTGGACGAGGCTGCAAGAATGGAAGAGAATGGAACCAATGTGTTAAAGCTTAACATTGGAAATCCGGCACCATTTGGTTTTAGAACACCGGACGAAATAGTTTATGATATGCAGCGCCAGCTTGCTGATTGTGAAGGTTACTCCAATGCAAAGGGACTTTTTTCTGCGAGAAAGGCAATCATGCAGTACGCTCAGCTTAAAAATATTCCAAACGTATCTGTTGAAGATATTTATACAGGAAATGGAGTAAGTGAGCTTATTAATTTATGCATGTCAGCTCTTTTGGACAACGGTGATGAGGTACTTGTTCCATCACCTGATTATCCTCTTTGGACAGCCTGTGTTACTTTGGCAGGAGGAACTGCGGTTCACTATGTATGCGATGAGCAGTCAGAATGGTATCCTGACATTGACGACATTAGAAAAAAAGTAAATAGCAACACAAAGGCTATTGTTATCATTAATCCCAATAATCCAACAGGTGCTCTTTACCCAAAGGAAGTGCTTGAGCAGATTGTAGAGGTTGCAAGAGAAAACCAGCTAATTATTTTTTCTGATGAGATATATGACAGATTGGTAATGGATGGTGAAGAGCATGTTTCCATTGCATCTTTGGCACCAGACTTATTCTGTGTTACATTTAGTGGATTATCAAAGTCACACATGATAGCTGGATACAGAATCGGATGGATGGTTCTAAGCGGAAATAAGGATTTGGCAAGAGACTATATAGAAGGCTTAAATATGCTCTCCAATATGAGACTTTGCTCAAATGTTCCTGCCCAGTCGATTGTACAGACTGCTTTGGGTGGATACCAGAGCGTTGAAAAATATATTGTTCCGGGAGGAAGAGTATATGAGCAGAGAGAGTATATCTACAAGGCATTAAATGATATTCCGGGAATTTCTGCGGTTAAACCAAAGGCTGCATTCTATATTTTCCCAAAGATTGATACCAAGAAATTTAACATCGTTGATGATGAAAAATTCGCACTTGATTTATTAAGAGAAAAGAAAATATTAATCATTCACGGTGGTGGATTTAACTGGCACGAGCCTGATCATTTCAGGGTGGTTTATCTGCCAAGAATTGAGGTATTAAAGGATGCGATGGGAAGTCTTAGTGATTTCCTTATGCATTACAGACAAAAATAAAATTATAGACATATAAAGAAAAAGGAATATAAAAATGGACAACAAGATGATTAATACCCCTGTAGAGGTGTTAGAGGCTAATATTAAAACAGAAGAACAGAGAACAAAAATGTCTTTTTCAAGACTTATTGTAATGGCTGTTCTTGCAGGTATGTTTATCGCATGTGGAGCATCTGCAAGCAGTGTGGCAATGCATGCAATTCCTAATGTAGGAGTGGCAAGAGTAGTTGCAGGATGTATTTTCCCAATTGGACTTATGTTTATCGTATTTGTAGGAGGAGAACTTTTTACAGGTGACTGCCTTCTCATACTTGGTGTATTCCAAAAGAAAATCAATGTGTTATCAATGTTAAGAGTGCTTGTATTTGTATGGTTAGGTAACCTCATTGGTTCGGTGATTATTGCAGCACTTATATACTTTAGCGGACAGCTAGATTATTCATCAGGACTTCTTGGTGCATTTACAATCAAAGTGGCTTTAGGCAAGGTTAGTGCTGGATTTGGCGGTGCTTTTGCTTCTGGTATTTTGTGTAACATTTTTGTGTGTCTTGCAGTTTTAATGGCTGCTACAGCAAAGGATGCCGCTGGAAAAGTATGGAGTGTTTTCTTCCCAATTCTTGCATTTGTAGTAAGTGGATTTGAGCACTGTGTTGCCAATATGTATTATATTCCAGCTGGAATAATGGCACTTTCAAACGATACATACAAAGCTGTTGCAATGGAGCAGTATGGTTTTACTGAGAAACAGTTATCTGCATTAAATATAAAGTCATTTTTTATTGATAGTTCAATCCCGGTAACTCTTGGAAACATGGTTGGTGGAATGATTTTTGTGGGAGCACTTTTATATTTTGTACATATTGCAAGCAAGGATAAATAGAATATTTAACATATAGTGTATAATATAATCAGGAGGTAGAAGAATGGTTAAACATGTTATTATCTGGAAATTAAAAGATGAGTTAGAGGGAGCAGAAAAGGAAAAAGTTCTTGCTGACATTAAGAAAAATCTTGAGAGCCTTGTTGGAAAAGTTCCAGGGCTTGTTGAACTTAAGATAATTACAGATACACTTGAATCTTCAAATGGTGATTTGATGCTTGATTCAACATTAGAAAGTGAGGATGCATTAAAGGGATACGCCGTACATCCTGAGCATGTAGCAGTTGCAGACAATTATGTACGTCCATATACTCAGGTTCGTATGTGTGTTGACTATGAGATTTAATGCTTTACGATAGAGATATAAGGGAACCTCTTTTTGAATTTCTAGAGGAGACCTATGGAAAAAACAGAATTATAGAAGAAAAAAGAATTGGTAAATCAAGAGCCGATGTGGTTATGGTTTTACCAGATTCTTTGGTGGGAATAGAGATAAAAAGTGATGCAGATACTTATGCCAGACTTGAGAGTCAGGTAAAGGATTATAATCTCTATTTTGACAAAAATATTGTAGTGGTGGGTACGAAGCATGCCAGGAGTATAAAGACTCATGTTCCGCAGTGGTGGGGAATTATTACTGTGGAGCAGGTTGGAAACAGTGTGGATTTTTATGTATATCAGGATATGCAGATTAATCCGAAATCCATTAAGAAAGATGGGACTGTTCCTGTTTATTATATGAAAAGACAACTGTCCTTTTTATGGAGACCGGAGCTTGTTAATATTCAGAGTAAAAATGGAATGCATAGGTATGCAGCTAAAAGTAAGACATTTGTGACACAAAAGATTATGGAATGTGTTCCCTGGGATAAGCTAAAGCTAGAAATCTGCGAGGAACTTTTCGAGAGAGATTACAATCAGATAGCTGCTACCATTGATGCGTACAGAGTTTCAAGAGGAAATAAACCCAGGAGAAGGAAGCGGGTGAGTAAATCAAATGCAGATAAAGTATCTAAGGATAAAGAGATTTAAAGCATTAAAGGATATAGAGATAAAAGACATTGAAACAGCTTTTATCCTGGTGGGTCAAAACAGCACAGGAAAGACGACGGTTCTTGATGCCATAAGGCTTGTAAGTGGCTCCTACGAACTGCGAGCTGAAGACTTTGATGAGTCTGGTGCTAATATTGAGGTGGAAGTACATCTGTTCATTGACGATAAGGATCTTAGGATTCTTCAAAGCAATGGAAAAGTAAGCGGATACAGAAAATTCGAGTCCTACAAGGAAGAGTTTTTGAGAGTTTTTCCTTCTTACAAAGACAATCTTCTAAAGTTTACTTTTGTAGCGAATATGGATGGAAGAAAACGCTATGATGATGGGGAGAAGAAAAACAATCCCCTCATTGCAGAAATTTTCCCAACTATCTACTACATCGATGCGGAGCGAAATCTGGCTCAGTTTCAAAATAGCATGATGCTTTTGCAGGAGGATGATGAGTTAAAACAGATGAGGGCCAACAAATGCCTGTTTGACTCTGTTAAAAAATGTAATCACTGTTTTTCCTGCATAGGACTTATAAAAAAGAAAATGCCTGAGCAGTTGTCGGCAAGAGAAGCTTCAAAACTTTTAGATTATAAGCTGTATCAGGTGAATCTTGATTCTTTTGCAAAGAAGGTAAATGCTAATTACAAGAAAAACGGTGGAATGGACGAGATTCTTTATTCCATGAACCGTAATGTAGAAAGCATGCTTGATGTGACAACAGAGATTTATAAGCCTAATGAGAAGGTTACAAGGCCTATTGAGCGACTTGGAAAGGGAATGAGAAGCATCTATATGCTTTCCTTGCTTGAAACCTACACAGATGATGCTTTGCAGGAGAACTGTATAATTGCAATGGAGGAGCCTGAAATCTTTCTCCATCCTTCTATGCAGAAAAAGTCAGGTGAAATATTATACAGATTGTCAAAAAAGCATCAGGTGATTTTTTCTACACATTCGCCAAATCTGCTGTCTAATTTTATCAGTAAACAGATTAGGCAGGTAGTATTAGATTCTGATGGGAATCCAACCATATGTGAAAATACAAATATTAGTGCAATTTTAGATGACTTAGGATATACAGCAAACGACCTTATGAATGTTAATTTTGTATTTATTGTGGAGGGTAAGCAAGATAAGAGCAGACTTCCTCTGGTGCTAAAGAAATATTATTCAGAGGTATATGATGAGAACGGAAAGCTAAACAGAATTGCAATTATAACTACCAACAGTTGTACGAATATCAAGACATACGCCAATCTAAAATATATGAATCAGGTATATATAAAGAACCAGTTTCTGATGATAAGAGATGGAGATGGAAAGGATTCAGAGGAATTAAAGCATCAGCTATGCAAGTATTATGATGAGCAGAATCTTTCGGATGTGGACCACCTTCCCCGTGTACGTCCGGAAAATGTGCTCGTACTAAAATATTATTCCTTCGAAAATTATTTTTTAAATCCAGCTATTATGAAGCAGGTTGGAGTTTTGGAAAATGAAGAAGACTTCTACGAGATTTTTCTGGAAAAATGGAAGGATTATCTTCACAGGATAAAAAGCGCAAGGCATCTCGTAGAGGTGATTGGACATGATATTACATCTGTTTCTGATGTGAAAAATCATATGGAGGAGATAAAGATTTATCTAAGAGGTCACAATCTGTATGATATCTATTATGGCAGATATAAGAAGAATGAGAATGAAATTCTCTCAAGGTATATTGAACTGGCCCCGAGAGAGGATTTTTCGGATATTCTTGATTCTATTGACAAGTTTATATTTTTTGAAAGCAAAAAGGAGAACTAAAGCAGTTCTCCTTTTATTTATAGGTGCGCCTAGCGGCGCACGTTTCCAACGAAGCTGGATGGGACGCAAAGCTTTTATACTTTAAATTTTGAAACCATCTGCTGTAATGAAATTGCCTGATGAGAAAGCTCTTCTGTTGAAGCAGCTGTCTCAAGTGCGCTAGAAGAGTTGGATTGTACAACTTCTGTTATGTTTCCAATCTCTGCTTTGATTGCGTTGGTTTTTTCTGCTTCATCGTTGGTCTCATCTGTAATAGAGTTAAATGCTGATGCTATTTCAACTGAATTTTCCACAATTATGTCGAGGGATTCAGAGGTTGCATCTGCACATTTCTTAACGTTTTCAATTCCTGCAATGCATCTGTCAATAAGCTCTCCCGTCCTTTTTGATGCATCTCCGGATTTGGCGGCAAGTGCGGATACCTCTTCGGCTACAACTGCAAATCCACGACCGTTGTCCCCTGCTCTTGCGGCCTCGACAGAAGCATTCAGTGCTAAAATGTTTGTCTGGAAAGAAATGTTATCAATGTCACCAACAATTTTCTGGATATCTGATGACATATCCTCTACTTCGGATACAACAGATAATAGCTCCTGCATTTGTGCATTGCTGTCTTTTATTTCCTGTTCAAGAGTTGCAAGTTGTTCACTTATTATTCTTCCGTGCTCTGAACTCTTGTTGATACTTTCTGCTACGTTATTGATATCACTCATCAGCTTCTCTATAGAAGAAGATTGTGATGCTGCTCCGCTTGATAGAAGCTGGGTTGCATCAGCAAGCTGTTCGGAACCAATCTTGACATTAGAAGATGAACTTTGAATTTCAACAATCAGATAAGAGAGTATTTCTTTAATATGGTTTACTGATTGAGAGATCTGGTTAAATTCGCCAGGATAATCTGCCATATCATGTACTGTAAGGTTATTGTCTGCTATTGTGCTAAGGACATCATTTGTCTCACCTATGATGTGGGAGAGTGTGCTATTTAAGCTGGCTGTTGTATTTATTAACACACCAAGTTCATCTTTGCGATTTGAATGTTGTATATTATTGTCGAGATTGCCGGAAGCTATTTTTATCAAGGCGTTTTCAACAGTAGCGATTGGTTTTACAATATAACCTGCATACGCAAGACCGAATAGGAGTGCAAATACAGCACCTACTACATCGAGAATAATAAATATTTTATTTGTTTCTTGAATCGCTACATCAAAATCAGATTCAGGTGCGACAAGCACAAGCTGCCATCCGTTGGTACCTTCGATTTCTTTTACTCCATAATATAAAGCGGCATCGGAAGCGCTTGCCTTGGTAAGGATTTTTTCTGTGTCAGGGTGTACGACATATTCATTGTCCTTGTTTAGTATGTAAGATTCGCAGTTATCACTGATTTTTAGATCCTCCAGTATAGCCAGCATAAAATCTATATCAAGTCTGAAATATATTACTCCAATAATATTTCCATCTGGTTCTTTTATTGGAGCGGCAATTGATATTCCGTATGTGTTGGTATATTTACTAAGAGTGATATCAGAAATGTTTTTTTCACCACTTAGTGCTTTTTTTACATATTCTCTGTCTGAAAAATCTGTTCCATCAATGATACTTACACCTTTTTCATCTAGCAAATTTCCACTTGTAAAACCATATTGCTCCACATAGTGTGCTAAAAAAGCCTGCTTTTCTTCAAGGGGGATGTTAGTGTCATAGACGGTACTTTCTGTACCTGCAACTGATACTGCAGACAAATAATTAGAAAGCTGGTCTGAAATGTTTCCAGAACCAAGAGAAGCTGCAGTTTTCATGCTTGTAGTTACATTTTCATTTAACCCTTTTGAACTGAAATAGTAAGAAACACCTGCAACACCTGAAATAGAAATAAAAATAGTAACAAAAAAGATTAGAATAGTTTTTGTCTTTAATTTCATAATAAAACCCTCCATATATAGTACTAATTATACAGTAACGTATGGATATTAGCAAATAAAAAACTGTTTGTAATGAAAGATTATTCTTTACAAACAGCTTTTATTTCAAGGAATTTTAGTCTTCCCACTTAATTTCTTCTTCCACAAAACCTTTTTTTGTTTTGTGCTTAACAACAAGTCTAACGATAATTCCGCTTAAGAATACAAGCGCAGTTACAACCCATCCGGCAGCAATCTCAGCCCAGATTGGATAGTCGGCGTTGTAATGGCCTTTATTAGTTACAAACAATGTATAAATATTCCAGATAAACAAAATAGTTAACGCAAGTGGTGAGATTACCTTAATGGAAATTTGGAACCATAAGGCAGGCATTTTAAATTTGGTTGTGTTTCTGTTTATCTGCTCTAAAACCTTTTTGGTAGAGAAGCACCAGCCTACAGCAAGACATTCAAGGATACCGATGATAATCAGATTGAACTGATTTGTCCAGGCGTCCACAATATCAAGCCATGCAAGTCCTGAGCGTGTTGCATATAAGAGTGAAATAACACCGGCAATGCAACATATGCCAACAGTTGTTTTTCTAGGATTAAGTTTAAACTTATCAGAAACAGCCGCTGACACTCCTTCTACAATAGAGAAGGCAGAATCGATTGCAAGCGTAACAAGCATCATATAGAAGATTACGCCAAATAATGCATTTACCCATCCTATACTTGTAAGGTTAACAATAGCCTGAGGATAAATGATAAAAGCTGTTGCTATTCCAGATGAAGAAATATTATCAAGCATTCCAACACCACCCATTGTAGAGAACATTACAATTCCTGATAGAATACTAACTGCTGCATCTGAAAGAGCAATTATTACACAGTCTTCAGCAAGATTAGAGCTTTCATCAAGGTATGAGCCGTATGCAAACATGATTGCCATCATGATAGATAAACTATAGAAAACCTGTCCTACCGCATCAATCCAGAGACTTGCATCGTAAAATGCTGTTGGGTCCGGAATGAAAAATTTTCTAATTCCATCCATTGCTCCCGGCATCATGCAGCCTTTTACTGCCATGATTAGTAGAAGAATGATTGGAAGGAAAACAGTATATTTTACAACTTTTCCAACACTGCTTGCACCATCTCTGATACAGAAGTAGATAAGTGCCCATGCCAAACCTAAAGCGATTAATACTGCAAGAGGAATGTTAACTCCGTCAATTGCTCCGGTAAGCTTTGTAACGTCAAAGAACAGATTGCTTGCGGCTTCACTGTTTCCAGTCATATCTGCAAATTTGAAGGCTGAAAAAGCCATCAGAAGAACCCAGGCAAAAACAACTGAATAGTATGTAACAATTACAAATGCATTGGCAGTTGCAGACCAGCCAATGAATTCAGCTTTTTTATTTACTCCCCGAAGGGCTTCAGGCGCTCCTTTGTGTAATTTTCTAGCGATGGAGGTCTCCATCATCAGAAGCGGAATTCCCATTACGAAAAGTGCAACCAGATACACGAACAGAAAAGTTCCACCCCCGTGTTTTGCCGCAAGACCAGGAAAGCGCCACGCATTTCCTAAACCAACAGCAGAACCGATAGCTGCAAGAATGAATGTACTTCTTGAAGCCCATTTGTCACGTTTCTTACTCATTTTTTTATACCTTTCTTAATAATATTCTCCACGCTATTTTATCAAAACATTGATTTTTTTCCAAGCAATAAAAAGAAAAAGATTGACTTTCTCACACAAAACAGATATTATATGGGAGTTAATAACAACAAAAACATAAGGAGAGGAATAATGGAACTTGAGAAGTTATATGATGACATTGAGAGTCGATTAAGTGAGATGGAAAAACCACAGTATGAATATCCTAAGAGGTTTTCAAAAAGAGATTATATCTTTGTAGCAGTAGTATGTATAATTTGCCTTGCGGGAATAATTTATGGAGGTTTTATCAATTGAGTGAGAAGATAAACAGCGAGATAGAAAAAGAGGCAATGTTCGGTATATTGCCGGTTCGTAAAAAAGAGAAAATATATAGTTTTATGGATGCATTTTTGGTGCTTTCCGGATATTGTATTGCAACCTGGAGTTATACACAGGGCTCATATTTAGCAACACTTGTAGGCTTTAAACAGTTGCTGATTGGAGCTTTTCTAGGTGCGATACTTATGCTGGCAATATATCAGCTTCCTGTAATTCTTTCAGTTCGTTATGGAATTGATATATGGGTGTGGCTAAGAGGTGTGTTTGGTCCAGTCGGTGTAATTATTATGACAGTGATTATTATTATAATTAACTATCCGTGGTATGCCGTATGTGGTGATTTGTTTGCGAGCTCCATGACCAATCTGGGAGCTTTGTTTGGAGTCAATATCCCAAGCTGGTGTCATACAATTCTCGCTGTTTCCTGCGTTCTTATTGGTACACTGATTGCATATAAGGGAATAAAAGCTATTACATGGACCACAAGAGTTTTGGTTCCCCTGCTATTTGCAGTAGGTGTTATTGTGGTAATAGTAGGTTTTTCAGCTGTGCCTTTTGATGTGATATGGAATTATAAGCCTGTAGATACAGGATTTAAGAACAATATAATTCCGTATATTATTTCAATAGAAGCTAATTTTGCTTTTGTTATTACTCTTGTTGGAGGAATGGCAGAGGTACCTAGATTAGCCAAAACAGAAAAAGGCGGATACTGGGCCGGAGTATTAGGACAGGGATTAGCAGGTTCGTTTTTTGTAGTTGTAGGAGCTGTTATGGCAATTGCAATGGAGTATGTAACAGGTACGATGGTAGATGATCCAACACTTATGCTTGCTACTTTATCAGTTCCGGCACTTGCGCTTGCATCACTTCTTCTGGTAGCTTTTGCAAATATTGGAACTCAGGCAGTTGGAGCTTATATATATGGAGTTATGCTTAAGTCTTCATTCAAAAAAGCTAAATATAATGTACTTATTCTGATTCTTGCTGCATATGTTTCAATCCTATGTGTATGGGGCAAAATAATTGAATATTTTGGGTCTTTTCTTACAATTAGTGCCTGTGTATATGCGCCACTTGCGGCTTTATTATTTGTCGATTTTTTCTTTATCAGAAAGCAAAAAATTGACTTAAGAGGTGCTTTTGGTTTGCCTGGACATAAGAAAAAATATTATTTTACAGGTGGAATAAACTTAGTTGGTTTAGGTTGTGTGATATTTGGAGTGTTGCTCTCGCTCGCGATATATAACCCGGTTTCAGCAGAGGTTCATATTCCAGCCTTGTTTTATCTGACACCAACCGGATGTTCATTCCTTGGAACAGGTTTGTTGTATTATTTATTATGTAAAATTCCAGCTATAAGGAAGTATGTTGGAGGAGCAGATGAGTCTAAGTAAGAGAAAAGTAAAAAAGATTGATCCTACACCATTCGACAGAAACAAGATGCCACCAGCACAGAATGCACTTGTCATGCCGGCTGTGTGGGGGTATGGTTTTCTGATAGGGAAAAAATATGGTCTAAAAATTCACAAAGAGAATATGAAAGGATTAAAGCCACCGTATCTTATTTTTGCTTCGCATCATTCTTTTATGGAATTTTTGATAACACCACTTACAATTTTTCCCCACCCGGCAAACTATGTTTCTGAGTTAGAAGGATTTGAGTATTATGGTGAGTGGAAGTATAGACATATCGGTTGCCTAGGAACAAGAAAATTCGTAGATGATATGGCTCTTATTAAAAATATAAAAAGAGTAATTGCTAAGGGCAGAATTATGGTGATTTATCCGGAAGCCAGATATGCCAATGTTGGAACCAATTCAAGGCTTCAACCTTCAGTCGGAAAACTGGCAAAGATGCTAAAAGTTCCGGTGGTGACAGTGAATATGAAGGGAAATTACCTTCAGTCTCCAATTTGGAATCTCACGCCAAGAAAGGGGGCAAGACTTGATGCAACAATTACTAAAGTTTTTGACCCAGAGGATTTAGAGAAGCTTTCGGCAGCAGAGATAACTGAAAAGCTTCAGGAGAAACTCACCTATGATGATTATGCTTATCAATGGGAAAACAAGATAAAAATTAACTACGAGAAGAGAGCAGAAGGGCTTCATAAGGCATTGTATAAGTGTAAAAAATGCGGACACGATTTTTCTATGGATTCTAAGGGAGCAAGAATTTTTTGCAGGGATTGTAACGCCAGCTATTATATGAATGAATATGGAAGATTAATAGATGAAGATGATAAAGAAACATCTATTCACATTCCAGATTATTATGAATGGCAAAGACAGGAAGTGATAGAAGAGATTAAATCCGGAAGGTATCATCTGGAGATGGATGTTCATATTGAAGCTTTGCCGAATGCTAAAAATTTTATAGACCTGGGAACTGCGCATTTGGTTCACGGCGAAAAAGGATTTGACCTGACCTTTAAAGATTATGGTGAAAAAGAAGCAAAGACAATGCATTTTGATTCAAAATCCATGAGCTCAATTCATACAGAGTATGATTACAGAGGTCACGGACAATGTGTGACACTTTCTACGTTGGACAATACATATTTTCTGTTTCCATTGGAAGAGGGCTTTAATGCTACAAAGATACAGTTTGCAGTGGAAGCTCTGTTTGAATTATAAATTAATTACTAAAATTTACGAAAATAATCTCCTTAGGGAGATTGTTTTTTTTTAGTTGGTCTGTTACGCTTGAAACAAACGTTAGGAAAGGGGTTAGTTTATGATAGAAGTAAAAAATATTTCAAAAGAATTTGTGTCGCCGAAGAAGTATCCGGGATTAAAAGGCGCAATAAAGGGACTTTTTTCAAGGGAAAAAGTCAGAAAGCTTGCAGTTAATGATATATCATTTGAAATAGGAGATGGTGAGATAGTAGGTTATATAGGAAGTAATGGAGCAGGTAAATCTACAACTATTAAAATGATGACAGGAATATTAAATCCCACAAAGGGTGAATGCATCATTAATGGAATAAATCCGAGTAAAAAGAGAATGGAAAATGCCAAGAACATAGGTGTTGTATTTGGTCAGCGAACACAGCTGTGGTGGGATCTTCCATTGTCAGAGTCATATACTATTTTAAAAGAAATCTATGGTGTGTCAGATGAAGATTATAAAACCAGAATGGAGTTTTTAAACTCGGTTCTTGGGTTGGAGGACTTTTTTGACAGACCTGTTAGAATGCTTTCTCTTGGACAGAGAATGAGAGCGGATCTTGGAGCATCACTTTTGCACAATCCGAAGGTTTTATACCTTGATGAGCCGACAATAGGACTTGACCTTGTGGTAAAGGATAAAATACGAGAAGCAATAAAAGAAATCAATCAAAAATACAATACAACAGTTATTCTTACCACTCATGACATCGGTGATATTGAAGAGCTTTGCAACAGAATTATCATAATCGATGAGGGGAAAAAGATTTATGACGGAGGTCTCGATAATCTGAAAAAAGTTTATGGCGGCAAGAAAAAAGTCAGCATGGTTGTAAAGCATACTGAAAGAGTAAGAGACATAGACTGGTCAAAGATTATGGAAAAACCAGAAAGTATTGTCCTTGAGGAGAATGAAAAAGAGAGCAAGGTTGCGATATCATTTAATGGAAACGACGTACTGGTTTCAGACGTGATTCATGCAGTAATGCAGGTTACTATGGTAAAAGATATTGAAATTAAAGAAACTGAATTAGAGGAGATTGTAAAAGAGATTTATTATGAAAAAGCTGTTTAAAGTATACATACCGTTTACGGTAAATGAGATAAAAGTAAATCTGGCATATCCGGCATCATTTTATCTTTTTATCCTTTGTAGTTTGTTTGGGTCGTTTATAAACTATTTTCTGTGGATGGCTATTTATGGAAGTGCAAAGGGCGCGGCACTTGGGGGACTTACAAAGGGTGAGATGGTCATATATGTATTCATGAGCTATATTACTTCATCACTTACTATGATAAGCATTTCAGAAGATGTAAGTGAGGATGTAGTAAAGGGTACTGTGTCAATGAACCTTATAAAGCCTATTGATTACAGACTCAGCTTGGTTTTTAGGGCTTTTGGAAATGTTATGTACAGATTTTTGGCACCTTGTATATTTGTATGGATTGGTCTTGAATACTACAAGGTGGCTTTTCTTGGCATGGAAATTACTCCGGTTTCAAATATTGTTTTGTACATGATAAGCTTAATTTTTAGCTTTATTATCTACGTATTATTTGATTTTTGCTTTGGAATGATTGCATTCTTTACCACATACATTTTTGGAATGGCTATGGCAAAAGAGGCACTTCTTAGATTCCTTACAGGACAGCTCATTCCATTGTCATTTTTCCCGGAGGTAATCCAAAGGGTATTTGACTTTATGCCATTTTCATCAATGGTGTACACTCCGGTTATGATTTATCTGGGAAAATACACAGGAAGCGAACTTATGTTTGTGCTGGCAAGACAGTTGCTTTGGATTGTGATACTTGATGTGTTAGGACGTTTGATTTGGAAAAAAGTAACAAAAAGATTGGTAGTATTAGGGGGGTAGTTATGAAGACAATAAAGAGATATCTCCGACTGTATAAGGTTCTTGTTGCCCAGTTTTTTAAGGTGATACTTCAGTCAAAAGTAGATTTTTTGATTGGATTATTTGGTTTTTTATTTACTCAGATTATGGGAATTGTATTTTTATATCTGGTTTTTAATCAGATTCCAAATTTAAAAGGCTGGACATTGGAACAGTTGGTGTTTATATATGGTTTTGCTCAGATACCAAGAGGAATAGACCATCTGTTTACTGACAACATTTGGCTTGTGGCATGGCGATTGGTTATAAGCGGTGATTTTGATCGTTATATGCTTAGACCGATGAATGTATTTTTTCAGGTGATTGCGGAAAAATTACAACCGGATGCTCTGGGTGAACTACTCGTTGGTTTTATTCTGGTAGGAATGTCAGTTGCAAAAGGAATAGTAATAGTAGATGCTGCCCACATTGCATTGTTTATTGTATCTATATTTGCTGGGGCAATTATTTATACGTCCATAAAGCTTTTCTTTGCGACAATTGCATTCTGGGTAAAACAAAGTGGGCCATTTTTGCAGGTTGCATATGAGATGGCAGATTTTGCAAAATATCCAACAGATATTTATGCAAAGCCAATAAAATTTATCATCACATGGGTGATTCCATTTGCGTTTGTAGCATATCTTCCAGCGAGAGTTTTCCTGATTGAATCGGATAGTGCCCTTGTTATTTTGGCTGAGTGTGGTATTGCACTTCTGTTCTGGATAATTGCATATGGGTTTTTTAATTATGGAATATCCCGCTATGAAAGTGCAGGTAATTAATTTATAAGTAAAATTCAATAATGAGAATGTAATTATTAGTTATACTAATAATATATATGAGAATTAATAATTGGAAAATGATTATGAGCGAAGTTATACTATGTATTGTATTACTTCGCTTTTTGCTTTATAGTAGAAGAGAAAAAAATATGCATATCAGGAGGAAAAATAATGGATTACAAGAATTCAGGTGTAGATATTGAAGCTGGATACAAATCAGTTGAGCTTATGAAAAAACACGTTAAGGAGACAATGCGTCCAGAGGTTCTCGGAGGACTAGGAGGATTTTCAGGAGCATTTTCACTTGCTTCAATAAAGGATATGGAAGATCCTGTTCTTTTATCAGGAACAGACGGATGTGGAACGAAAGTAAAGCTTGCTTTTATCATGGACAAGCATGACACTATCGGTATTGATGCAGTTGCTATGTGTGTAAATGATGTAGCATGTGCAGGTGGAGAACCATTATTTTTCCTTGACTATATAGCTTGTGGAAAAAACATACCAGAGAAAATTGCAACAATCGTAAGTGGTGTTGCAGAGGGATGTAAACAGTCTGGTTGTGCACTTGTAGGTGGAGAGACAGCAGAGCATCCAGGACTTATGCCAGAGGATGAGTATGATCTTGCAGGATTTGCTGTAGGTGTTGTTGATAAAAAAGACATCATCACAGGTGAGAACTTAAAAGATGGAGACGTTCTTATTGGAATGGCATCAACTGGTGTTCATTCAAATGGATTTTCTCTTGTTAGAAAAATCTTCAAAATGGATAAAGAGACTCTTGATACATATCATGATGAGCTTGGAACAACTCTTGGAGAAGCACTTATTGCTCCAACAAGAATCTATGTAAAAGCATTAAAGGCAGTAAAAGATGCCGGTGTCAGAGTAAAAGCCTGCAGCCATATTACAGGTGGTGGATTCTATGAGAATATTCCTCGTATGCTTCCAGAAGGAAAACGTGCAGTAGTAGAGAAGAACAGCTATCCAATTCCACCAATCTTTACAATGATGGCTCGTGAGGGACAGGTTGAGGAGCAGATGATGTACAACACATACAACATGGGGCTTGGAATGATTGTAGCCGTTGATCCAGCTGATGTTGATATGACAATGGAAGCTATGAAATCTGCCGGAGATACACCATACGTTGTAGGTAAAATCGTTGATGGTGAAAAGGGTGTAGATCTCGTTTAATCTGGAGGAATCAAAATGTTAAAAATTGCAGTTTGTGTATCCGGAGGAGGAACAAATCTTCAGGCGATTATTGATGCCATAGATTCAGGAAAGATTACAAACACAGAGATTTCGGTTGTAATTAGTAACAATTCAGATGCATATGCACTTGAGAGAGCTAAAAAGGCTGGAATAGAGGGGATATGTATTTCTCCAAAGAATTATGAAAACAGAGCGGCTTTCAACGAGGATTTTCTTAGAAAACTCAATTCGTACAATGTGGATTTAGTTGTTCTTGCTGGATTTTTAGTAGTTATCCCACCGGAGATGATTGCTCAGTACAGAAACAGAATTATAAATATTCATCCATCTCTTATTCCTTCCTTCTGTGGAACCGGATATTATGGATTAAAGGTTCATGAGGGCGCATTGGCTCGTGGAGTGAAGATTACAGGAGCTACATGTCATTTTGTAGATGAAGGGACAGATACAGGACCAATTATCCTTCAGAAAGCTGTTGAGGTAAAAAATGGTGACACTCCTGAGACTCTTCAAAGAAGAGTAATGGAGGAAGCTGAATGGATTATCATGCCAAAGGCTATTGATTTGATTGCCAATGGCAAGGTATCAGTTGAGAATGGTGTCGTTGTAATAGACGAAGACTAACTAAGAAAGGGAGACTTACAATGAAAGTATTAGTAGTTGGTAGCGGTGGAAGAGAGCATGCGATTTGTAGAGCAGTTGCAAAAAGTCCACGTGTAGATAAGATTTACTGTGCACCGGGGAATGCCGGAATTGCTGCACTTGCAGAGTGTGTTGCAATCGGTGCAATGGAATTTGATAAATTGGTTGCTTTTGCAAAAGAAAAAGAAATTGATTTTACTATCATCGGAATGGATGATCCATTGGTTGGTGGAATCGTTGATGAGTTTGAAAAAGCAGGTCTTAAATGCTTTGGACCAAATAAGGCAGCGGCAATCCTTGAAGGCTCAAAGGCTTTTTCAAAAGATTTAATGAAAAAATATAACATTCCAACAGCAGGATATGAGAACTTCACAGATGCAAATGAAGCTCTCAAATATCTTGAGACAGCAAAGATGCCGATCGTATTAAAGGCAGACGGACTTGCCCTTGGAAAAGGTGTTCTTATCTGTAATACACTTGAGGAAGCAAAGGCCGGTGTTCGTGAAATTATGGAAGATAAGAAATTCGGAACTGCTGGAAATACAATGGTTATTGAGGAGTTCATGACAGGTAGAGAGGTATCCGTTCTTTCATATGTAGATGGAAAAACTATAAAGATTATGTCTTCAGCACAGGATCACAAACGTGCAGGTGATGGAGATACAGGTCTTAATACTGGTGGAATGGGTAACTTCTCACCAAGCCCATTCTATACAAAAGAAGTTGATGATTTCTGTCAGAAATATATCTATCAGGCAACTGTAGATGCAATGGCAGCAGAGGGAAGACCATTTAAGGGTATCATTTTCTTTGGTCTTATGCTTACAGAGGATGGTCCAAAGGTTCTTGAATACAATGCCAGATTTGGAGATCCTGAGGCTCAGGTTGTTCTTCCAAGAATGAAAAACGACATTATTGATGTTATGGAAGCCTGCGTAGACGGTAAACTTGATACAATTGATCTTCAGTTTGAGGACAATGCGTGTGTATGTGTGGTATTAGCATCAGACGGATATCCGGTAGCATATGAAAAGGGCTTCAAGATTTCCGGATTTGACAAATTTGATGGCAAGGAAGATTATTATTGCTACCATGCCGGAACAAAATTTGATGATGAGGGAAATATCGTGACAAATGGTGGACGAGTTCTTGGTATCACTGCTACAGGCTCTACATTAAAAGAAGCAAGAGCAAAAGCCTATGAGGCAACAGAGTGGATTGATTTTGAGAATAAATACATGAGACATGATATTGGTAAGGCTATCGACGAAGCATAATTTTTAGTCAATAAATTAGTTGGTAAATGACCTTGTTTATGGTAAAATTTTACTATAAACAGGGTCTTTTTGTTTTGACCTTATTGGGGAAGTGCAAGATGTATTTATGAGGGTAAGGAATGACTAAGAAGAACGAGGAGAAAAAGCTTAATAGTGAAGATGTACTGCAGATACAGTTTGAGCTTATGAAGGTAATTGCAGAGCAGGAACAGGAGAGACTTTTTGAGTATAATAAAAAGACTGACAGGGCAACTCTGTATAAGGTTGTAAATGGGAATTATACTGTGATTCAAAGCTTTGAAAAGTATCAGAAGAATCTTGACAGTTATCTTTTTGAGTATGATAAGAAGGATGTAACTACCTACAAGAAGGCATTACAAAAATGCCTAAAAAAAACCTGCAATGTTGTTTTTGAAATTCGTGGAGCATTAAATGGAAATGAACCGGAGTGGTATAGAATTTTTCTGGCGAGTATTGCAGGTGAAGATGGGAATGTGAATTGTGTTGCAGGTCGAATAATAAATATTCAAAAGCAAAAAGAATTTGAGGCATCAATTAAGAAAAAGGCGGAAATAGATGCACTTACAGGGGTATACAATCACAAGACATTCGAGGCGTTGTGTGAGAAGAAGCTAAAGGATTTAAAATCTGAGGTCATTTTTTTAATGCTGGATGTGGATGATTTTAAAATAATTAATGACACACTTGGGCATAATGTAGGTGACATGATTTTAGCACAGACAGGAAATACCTTGAATATTAATGTTGGGGAAAAAGGTATTGCCGGAAGACTTGGCGGAGATGAATTTGCGCTATTGGCATGGGGATTTAAAAATCCTGATCTGGTGAATTCGTTTTGTAAGACTTTGGTAATGAATCTTAAAAATATTATTTTCGACATGGAATATTCTGCATCGATAGGAATAAGTGTGCGAAATGGTCGAAATATGACCTTTATGGACATGTACTATGAAGCGGACCAGGCAGTCTATGCTGCTAAAAAGCGTGGCAAAAATCAACTTGTGATGTATAGCGATATTGTGAAGAATAAAAGTAACAATGGTGTATCAACGACTCCAAATCTGTTTTACAATCACAAGAATACAGAGAATTTAACTGAGTATGAAAAGTACTCTTACAATGAAAGACCAGAATATATACTAGTGATAGATACAGGCACTAACCGTATTCTTTTTGCAAACAAGGCTGCAAGGGAAGCGAGTATCTTACCAGCAAGTAAATTTGATGAGTATATAGAGAATGGTGTTCCAAACAACTTCTTTGAGGATATTATTGCGAGAAAAGAATGTGGACAGAGATATTTTGTTCATCAGGGGGCCAGTTCCGGAGAAGAGGTACTTGATAAGATATTCGGAAGCAAAAATCTTCTGGTTAGAATTTCACATAGAGATAAAAATGAAACCAGGCATCTTACAATTACAGATTTAAGCGACAGTAAACACTATAATACGGTATTTAGAAAATATTATAGTAATAATGAGGTTATCAGAAGAGGTATTAAGACCATAAAAAATGAAATGGTAAAGCATACATTTTTGGACTCACTTACTGAGCTTAGAAAGTATTATGACGCTGATGTTGCTGCGCTAATTTATGACGGAAATGAAATAAACAGTGAATGTCAGGAGGTTCATTCAGATAATGCCGCTACCATGTCGAGACTTTTCAAGAGTGAGGTAGAAAGTGGGCAGATAAACAGCTTTAGTTCTCTTTATGAAGAGAGCGACCATGTTCTGATTGGTAATATGCAATCTATTAAAATAAAATATCCAAGATTATATATAAAAATAGTAGACTGCAAGATATGGTCGATTATATCTGTAAAAGTAACTGATAGTGTCAAATGACCTATGAAAAACTGAGTTGAAGAAAAAAGGCTCAGATGAACCTTGAAAACTGTAGATATTTTAGGTTGTGGCAGTTTTCCGCCACCCTTGACAGCACGAAAAAGAACTGCTGTAGGTTAATCACC
>JBGVHH010000125.1:0-24386 GCA_045122195.1 Agathobacter sp. | reverse complement strand
CCTTGAAGACTACAAGGTAGATAGGGCAGAGGTGGAAGCATGGTAACATGTGGAGCTGACTGTTACTAATAGGTCGAGGGCTTAATCTTTGTGATACATCTTTGATGTATCGCGCGTAGCAAACTTAGCGAGATGAAGCGTAGCGAAATCGAGCATGTTTTCGAAGCGGAAAAGAACAAAGAATGTTCTTGGAATTGTATGAAGTTTTGAAGGTGCAAATACCTTTAATTTAACATGTATGCGGAAGTGTCGGAACTGGCAGACGAGCAAGACTAAGGATCTTGTGATTATTGCAATCGTGTGGGTTCAAGTCCCATCTTCCGCACTGTTTATGCGGGTGTAGTTCAATGGTAGAACACCAGCCTTCCAAGCTGGATACGTGGGTTCGATTCCCATCACCCGCTTTTTTTATGAAATATGGCTCCATGGTCAAGCGGTTAAGACGTAGCCCTCTCACGGCTGAAACTAGGGTTCGATTCCCTATGGAGTCACTACTTTATAAGGCCTCATGGCTCAGTTGGTTAGAGCGCCGCCCTGTCACGGCGGAGGTCGGGGGTTCGAGTCCCCCTGGGGTCGTTTGAACTTAATATTTGGCTCCATGGTCAAGCGGTTAAGACATCGCCCTTTCACGGCGGTAACACGGGTTCGATTCCCGTTGGAGTCATTTCTTGTGATAATGAGGAACCGGTTTACTGGGAGAATTCCTTATCACCTATGCAGACATCCATTCGAATTTGTATGGATTTAGATGCGTCTGCTTCATTAAGCGCCTCTAGCTCATTTGGTAGAGCACCTGACTCTTAATCAGGGTGTGCAGGGTTCGAGCCCCTGGAGGCGCACTATAAAATAGATATGGGCTTGTAGCTCAGCCGGTTAGAGCGCACGCCTGATAAGCGTGAGGTCGGAAGTTCGAGTCTTCTCAAGCCCATTTTATTATCAGCAATTTTTATTGCAGACCTAAGATATTTATTTTATAATAATAAAACATCTGGGGGCGTAGCTCAGTTGGGAGAGCACCTGCCTTGCAAGCAGGGGGTCAAGAGTTCGAATCTCTCCGTCTCCATTAAGTATTTATATACTTTTTAAATGGGCAGATTCCCGAGTGGCCAAAGGGGACAGACTGTAAATCTGCTGCAACTTGCTTCGGTGGTTCGAATCCACCTCTGCCCATTAATTTTTGCCCAGTTAGCTCAGTTGGTAGAGCAACGGACTGAAAATCCGTGTGTCTCTGGTTCGATTCCGGAACTGGGCACTTCATGGGATATTAGCTCAGTTGGTAGAGCACTTGACTTTTAATCAAGTTGTCCGGGGTTCGAATCCCCGATGTCTCATTTAAATATATGCCTCAGTGGCGGAACTGGCAGACGCGCAGGACTTAAAATCCTGTTGTAGTGATACAGTACCGGTTCGATTCCGGTCTGAGGCATCATATTAACGGGGTGTGGCTCAGCTTGGCTAGAGCGCCTGGTTTGGGACCAGGAGGTCGCAGGTTCGAATCCTGTCACCCCGATTTTGCGAAAGCAAATACATAATACGTGTGTGTAGCTCAGCTGGATAGAGCACTTGGCTACGGACCAAGGTGTCGGGAGTTCGAATCTTCTCACGCACGTTCGTGTGTCTGTAGCTCAGTTGGATAGAGCACCGGCCTTCTAAGCCGGGTGTCGGGGGTTCGAATCCCTTCAGGCACATTTAATTTAATATAAGAAATCCGTGGTGGGTATAGCGCAGTTGGTTAGCGCGCCAGATTGTGGCTCTGGAGGCCCAGGGTTCGAATCCCTGTATCCACCCTATATGGCGAGATGGCTCAACTGGCTAGAGCGTCCGGTTCATACCCGGGAGGTTAAGAGTTCAAGTCTCTTTCTCGCTATTTGCAGAGGTATCGAAGTGGTCATAACGAGGCGGTCTTGAAAACCGTTTGTCCGCAAGGGCGCGTGGGTTCGAATCCCACCCTCTGCGTTTACATTAAATATAGGGCTATCGCCAAATGGTAAGGCAACGGACTCTGACTCCGTCATTTCAAGGTTCGAATCCTTGTAGCCCTGTTCAAAGAACTTGATATCAAGTTCTTTTTTTTTACAAAATTTTGCAAAAATATAAGAAACTACATAATATATTTTTTTTGTATTAATTAAGTAATTATGTGGTATAATTAGCAAAGCAAAAAAGTTAGAGGGGTAAATTGTAATGAATGAAATACCATATAAGATTTATTTAGAAGAAAATGAGATGCCAAAACAGTGGTACAATGTTCGTGCGGATATGAAGAAAAAGCCTGCACCAATCTTGAATCCACAGACTTTACAGCCTGTTACACAAGCAGAACTTTCAAATATTTTCTGTGAAGAGTTAGCAAAGCAGGAGCTTGATGAGACAACAGCATATTTTGATATTCCAGAGGAAATCAGAAATTTCTATAGAATGTATCGTCCATCACCACTTGTGCGAGCTTATTGTCTTGAGAAGAAGCTTGGAACACCTGCACATATTTATTATAAATTTGAGGGAAATAATACATCAGGAAGTCACAAGCTTAATTCTGCAATTGCACAGGCATACTATGCTAAGAAGCAGGGATTAAAGGGTGTAACAACCGAGACAGGAGCAGGTCAGTGGGGAACTGCATTATCAATGGCATGTTCTTATTTTGACCTTGATTGTCAGGTATATATGGTTAAATGTTCGTATGAACAGAAACCATTCCGTAGAGAAGTAATGAGAACTTATGGAGCAAATGTTACTCCTTCACCTTCCATGAACACAGAGGTAGGAAAGAGGATCAATGCGGAGTTCCCAGGAACAACAGGAAGTCTTGGTTGTGCAATCTCAGAAGCTGTTGAAGCAGCAACTTCACAGGAAGGTTATCGTTATGTATTAGGTTCAGTATTAACACAGGTTCTTTTACATCAGTCGGTTATTGGTCTTGAAACCAAAACTGCTTTGGATAAGTATGGTGTAAAAGCTGACATGATTATTGGTTGTGCAGGCGGTGGATCTAACCTTGGTGGACTTATTTCTCCATTTGTAGGTGAGATGCTTAGAGGAGAAGCTGATTATGAAATTATTGCAGTAGAACCAGCTTCATGTCCAAGTATGACAAGAGGAAAGTATGCATATGATTTCTGTGATACAGGAAAGGTATGTCCATTATCTAAAATGTATACATTAGGATCTGGATTTATTCCATCAGCAAACCATGCAGGTGGTCTTCGTTACCATGGAATGAGTTCAGTAGTATCAGAGCTTTATGATCAGGGTTATTTGACTGCAAGAAGTGTTGAACAGACAGAAGTCTTCAGAGCGGCACAGGAATTTGCCAGAATTGAGGGAATCCTTCCTGCACCTGAAAGTAGTCATGCGATTAAAGTAGCAATGGATGAGGCTCTTAAGTGTAAAGAGACTGGTGAGGCTAAAAATATTGTATTTGGTCTTACTGGAACAGGATATTTTGATATGTATGCATATCAGGCATTTAATGACAAGAAGATGGCTGATTATATCCCAACAGATGAAGAAATTGCTAAATCTTTAGCTTCACTTCCAAATGTATAGAGCAGATGAGATATAAAAATGTTGTTATTGGAGAATTCATAGATAGACCCAATCGATTTATTGCAAATGTAACTGTTGATGGAGTTGTGGAGACGGTTCATGTAAAAAACACAGGAAGATGTAAGGAGATACTTATTCCTGGGGTTTTAGTTGCACTGGAGATGTCTGATAATCCAAACAGAAAGACAAAATATGATTTAATTGCTGCAAAACGTGATGGAGTAGGCTGGATAAGTATTGATTCACAGGCTCCAAACACAGTAATGAAGGAATACTTGGAATCATTAGATTTTGATTATATAAAACCCGAGTACAAATATGGAAAATCACGTATTGATTTTTATCTTGAAAAAGGCGTGGACAAATACTTAATTGAGGTTAAGGGATGCACGCTGTTTAAAGATGGAATAGGATACTTTCCAGATGCACCAACAGAAAGAGGTGTGAAGCATTTAGAAGAGCTTGCAAGAGCCGCTAGAGACGGATATCATTGTGCCGTGGCATTTGTTATAGGTGCAGATGGCATAGAGCAGGTCTATCCTAATATGGAAACGCACCCGGAATTTGGAGAAGCTTTGGAGAGAGCAAAAAAGGAAGGTGTCAGGGTTTTATATATTAAAACTCATGTGACTGAGAATGAATTTACAGCGGTAGAAAATCAAATTTAGAAAGTTAATCTTAGTTGACATTATTATTTTTAATGTTATACTTGAAACATAAAATAACTAAGAAAGAGAGGTATTGGTGATGATTTTGAATAACTATAGAAAAGTTTTAACTGAATACAATGTGAATACCTCGGTTGATTTATAAAAAGTTTGATTATAGATATTAACTTTACTTATATAATTTCTGAAATATGAGCCGTGGCGTTTTGTCGCGGCTTTTTTAGTATAATGAAAAATCTAATTATCATGTATTTCTTTTTCACATCAATAGATTTCTGGTCTTCATATTGTATTCTAGATTGTAAAAAGAGTATTTTGGAATATAAGAAATGGAGAAAAATCAATGAATAATATAATTATCAGAAAAGAAAATAAGGAAGATTATAAACAGACAGAACATATGACTCTTAGAGCCTTTTGGAATATTCACGGTCCAGGGTGCAATGAGCATTTACTGGTAAACAAGATAAGAGAATCAGAGGATTATTTGCCAGAGTTAAGCAGAGTAGCTGAAATGGATGGTAAAGTAGTAGGAGCAATTTTTTATACCAGAGCAAAGGTTGTAGATAATGATGTAGAACATGAGGTGTTGACATTTGGACCATTATGCGTAGAACCAACTGAATTTGGTAGAGGAATAGGAACCCAATTATTAGAAGAAACAATGGCACTTGCCAAAGAAGCTGGTTTTTCAGGAATTGTGATATATGGAGAGCCAGAATATTACCCAAGGCATGGCTTTAAAACAGCAGATGTATTTGGAATATCCGATCCAAACGGAAATAACTTTGATGCATTGATGGCATATCAGTTAAATGACAGCTTTGAGAAAGTACATGGTCGTTTATTTGAGTCAGATGTATTTGAAAAATGCGAAGACAAGGATGAAATAGAGGAATTTAATAAGGAATTTCCATTTTACAATAAATTTGATATTGGAAGATGGATTCATGAAGAACGTTTAGGTAGAATTTCGCAGGTTCAAAAGAATTTATATACAATAAAGTTTTTTGAAAAAGAGATTAGTGCAGTATTAAAAGGGGCATTTTATGAAAATGAACAATGTGAATTGCCTGTTGTAGGCGATTATGTTCTTTTTCAGGAAAATCCTAGCGGAAATGCAACAATAATAGAGGTATGCAACAGAAAAAGCTTTTTAAAAAGACCAAATCAGGCAAAAACAGGTGTGGACCAGTATATGGTGTCAAATGTTGATTACCTATTTATCGTATCATCATTAAATGATGATTTTAGCGTAAACAGAATAGCCAGATATGCTAGTGTGGGGCTTGGTGGAGGTGCCATACCTGTTGTTATACTTACAAAGTCTGATTTATGCAATAATGTGGGAAGATATGTACGTGAGGTGGAATCTATATCTGAAAAAATAAAAGTTCATGCTATAAGTGCCATCTATGATATCGGTTTGTATGAGCTTGAAGAATATTTACAACCAGGAAAAACTATCTGCCTCATTGGTTCATCTGGAGTGGGTAAGTCAACATTATTGAATTCAATAGTTGGACAGGAGATGATGAAAACCTCGGAAATAAGGGAATCTGATTCAAAAGGCCGCCATACTACAACGTATAGAAAATTAATTGAGTTCGAAAACGGAGTGACCATAATTGATACACCTGGTATGAGGGAGATTGGAATGGCTGATATTGAAGAGGGAATAGATGATACTTTTTCTGATATTGTTGACCTAGCTGCTTCCTGTAGATTTAGCGATTGTAAGCATGACACAGAGCCAGGCTGTGCAATAAAAGCTGCTATAGAAACAGGAGAATTATCGCAGGAAAGATATGATTTGTTTTGCAGTCTTCATGCTGAGAATACAAAGAATTATGCCAAAAAGAAGGAAATTTCTAAGTGGGTTAAGCAGATGAAAAAAAACAGAAAATAATTTAGGAAAAAAATACCAAAAATGATACTTAGGCACCAAAAATACTTGAAAAAGAGTAATATTGATAGTATACTGAATATGAATATTTAGCGATGGTGGGGAGGATAAAAGATGAAGGTAATTCATAAAAAGTTACTAAGCATGATTACAGTAACCGGGTTACTGTTATCCGGATGCGGTGGTGTCAGTAAGGCCGGTAGTACAGGTGAAGCACCTAATGAAAGTAGTGGAGCTGGCGGAACAGTGTCGCTTACTGTATGGTGTGCAGAAGAAGATAATGATTTAATGAATCAGATTATTAGTGGATTTCAGGCTCAATATTCTGATACAACATTTGAAATATCAGTTGCAAATTGCCCGGAAGGTGAATGTAAAGATCAATTGTTAGGTGATGTAAATAATGCACCTGATGTCTTTACATTTTCTGATGATCAGTTGGCAACATTTGCATCATCAGGAGTATTAAAACCAATAGAGGAGCCGGATGATATTATGGCTCGTAATGCGGCGGGATCGGTTGAGGCTGCGTCTCTGGGGGAGCAGCTATATGCATATCCACTTACTGCAGATAATGGATATTTCCTTTACTATAACAAGGCATATTTATCTGAAGCTGATGTGGCTACAATGGATGGAATCTTATCTGTTGCATCATCAAAAGGGAAGAAGATTTCCATGGATTGGAGTTCTGGATGGTACTTATATTCTTTCTTTGGTAATACAGGACTTGAAGTAGGATTAAATCAAGATGGAGTATCAAATTACTGTACATGGAATTCAACAGAGGGAAATATCAAGGGTGTAGATGTTGCTAATGCCATGATGGCAATTGGTAGTAACTCTGGATTTTTAAACGGTGGAGATGATGCTCTTAAAGAAGGGGCTGCAAATGATACTGTAATTGCCGGAGTATCAGGAGTATGGGCGTATGATGATTTGAAGGCTGCTTGGGGTGATAATCTTGGCGCAGTAAAGCTTCCTACATATACCTGTGCAGGACAGCAGGTTCAGATGTCATCGTATGCAGGATATAAATTAGTTGGTGTTAATTCATATTCTAAAAACAAAGAGTGGGCAACAAAATTGGCTGATTGGATTTCAAATGAAGATAATCAGATGCTCAGATTTTCGATGAGATCTCAGGCCCCATCAAATATCAATGCAGCTGCATCACCAGAGGTAAAAGAGGCTGTAGCTCTTACCGCAGTAATGAGTCAGGCTGAATATTCTAAGCTTCAGAGAATTGGCGGAGCATATTGGGAGCCAGTAGGTGACTTTGGAGTAGCAATGGCAAATAACAATACTAATGGATTATCACTTCAGGATTATTTAGATGAGATGGTTAAAAAGATAACCGCCTCAAATTCTTAATTGAGCGGGAGGTAGACAAATATGAATAATAAGAAAAAAACAAGTGTCCGCTTAATGATTTTGATTCCAGTAATTATACTTGGAGTTGTTGGTGTAGTATCTAATATTCTAGCGGTAATCAGTATTAGAAATGTAAATAATACAGCAACGGTTATTTCCAATGATTATTTGAATGGAGTGCAGTGTCTGTCAGAAGTACAAGTTGGTGTCGAAAATATTCATAATAAGGCTCTTTCACATATTATAGCAACAGATTTTGATACAATGATAGGATATGTTTCTTCGATTGAAAGCGCAGAAGCGCAGCTGGAAGCGCAGTTAGAGGAATATGGACAGTATGTTGATGAATCGGATAAGGATTATGCTGAACTTAAAGAGAATTACTCTAATTTTAAACTGTCTGTAAGAAGCCTTATGGCGTATAGTGCTAACCAGAAAACTGTAGAAGCTTATGCATGTGCCAATGGTGAAGTATCTGATTATGCCGATGCAATGGAGGCAAATATTAGTTCTCTTAAAGAGAAAATCAGTACTGGTGCTACAAAAGCAAAAGGTGAGTTGGCGACTGCATATATGTTAGCAGTAGTTGTGGATGTAGTGCTTGTAATAATTAGCGTTATTTCAGTTCTTGCAGCTGTATTAATTGTAATGAGATATGTTATTCGTCCAATTACAAGGGCTGAGAAAGAGATTGAAGATATTATAAGCGGAATCGATGCTGGACAGGGTGATTTGACCAAGAGAATAACAATTACTTCTAATGATGAGATTGCTGCACTTGGAAATGGTATTAACTCGTTTATGGAGAAATTACAGAATATTTTCAATACAATCACAAACAATTCTGGAAAGATGGAGATGGTTGTAAACGAGGTATTAGGCAGTGTTAGAACCTCAAATGAGAGTGCATCAGACCTTTCGGCTGTAACAGAAGAGTTGTCAGCTACAATGCAGGAGGTTGCTAATAGTGCAGGTGTTATCAATAAGAATACATCTGCTGTAAGCGAAGAAGTAAATAATATTGCAGAGAAGTCGAATGAGTTAAATGAATACTCAAAGACAATGAAATCACATGCAGACAATATGGAGAGGTCTGCAAGGGATAACATGGAACAGACAAATATCAAGGTTAATGAAATCCTTGAAGTATTAAATCAGGCAATTGAAGATGCAAAGAGTGTTGATCAGGTAAATTCGCTTACGAACGATATTCTTTCTATTTCAAGCCAGACAAACCTTCTTGCACTTAATGCATCAATTGAGGCTGCTCGTGCAGGAGAAGCAGGAAAGGGATTTGCGGTTGTTGCTAATGAGATTAGCTCTCTTGCTGATTCAAGTAGAGATTCTGCAAACAACATTCAGGAAATAAACAAAGTTGTAACAGATGCCGTACATAATCTTTCTGCACATGCAAACAGCTTAGTAGAGTTTATGCAGACAACAATTCTGCCAGAGTTCTCGAACTTTGTAGAAGAAGGTGAGCAGTACAAAGAGAATGCAACCTATATTGAAAGTTCAATGCAGAGCTTTAATGAGAAGACAGACTCTCTTCAGATTGTAATGGAAGAAATAGCATCATCTATCAATTCAATTACAAGTGCTATTGAAGAAGGTGTTAAGGGTGTTTCTGGTGCGGCAGAAAGCACACAGGCTCTTGTATACGATATGGATAATATTACAGAGAGAATGGGTGAGAACGAGAGAATTGCTGGTGATTTGCAGAAAGAAACTGCTATTTTCAAGAATCTATAGTTATTTATAGTAATCTATATAGTAAAGATAATACAAACATATTACAAAAATAATATAAAACAGCTACATCTATTTTCTAGAAGTAGCTGTTTTAATAATTGGAGGTATAATAAATGTACAATATGATATGTGAATCCAAGACGTTTGCATTCTCAGCAGAGAATCCGACGGGGACTAGAGCTGGAGGATCTAGAGGGGGGGATTGTACAAAACTTCGTCCGACAGTTTGCATTCATGCTGGAGAAACGGTTACTCTTGTAGATACAGATGGTCCGGGTGTGATTCAAAATATGTGGTTTACAGGGTATGTGGGACATAGTTTTATTATCCGAATTTATTGGGACAATCAGGAATATCCATCTGTTGAAGCACCGATTTCTGCTTTTTTCGGATGTGCATATGATGAAAACTTTAGGGATAGAGATGGAAAATATCCGGTTCTAAATTCCGCGATGATTTTGGTTGCTCCTGGAAGAGGATACAATTCTTTTTTTGAAATGCCTTTCAGAAGGCATTGTAAAATCACAATGGAAAATAGAGGAAAGACAGACGAAGATTTGTATTATATTATTACAGGAGCATATCAGGAAATTCCTGATAATGCTGGATACTTTCACGCATCATACAGGCAGAAGCATCCGGTTGAGAAAGGGAAAACATATACAATTATTGATGGAATATCCGGCAAGGGACAATTTGTAGGTGTTACACTTGCCACTGGAATGAATGGAAATAATACTTGTTGTGTTGAAGGAGAAGCAAAAATGTATATAGATGACGATATATACCCTTCAATTAATTATACAGGTACAGAAGATTATTTCACAGGTTCATACGGTTTTGGAAATGATATTTACATTAAAAAATATCAAACATTTAGTGCGCTTTATAGTGGGATGTATGCTATTTACGGCGACAATGAGGAGTTTTATAATGGTCAGCAAAGATTTCTGTTGTATCGTTTTCATATCGTAGATCCGATTCGTTTTGCAAATGGCTTTCGGATGACAATTGATAATATGGGGTGGACAGGACCTAGGTATGATGACTACACGAGTGTCGCCTATTGGTATCAGACTTTGCCATCGGCACAGCTTGTACCATTACCAACAGATGAAGAAATGTGTATGAAATAGAGGATGATTAAAATGGAAACATGGTTTTATGAAGTAGTAAGTATTGATGGAGATTATGCGAATCTTAGAAGAACAGATATTGAATCAGAAGAATTAAAACTGGTTGCTCGGGCATTGCTTCCAGCGGAAATTTATGAGGGATGTAAGCTAAAATATGAGTTAATGCAGTATTCAGTAATTTGATTTCTAGTTGGAGAAGATGCCCACTTCTATAAGTGGCGAGACGAAACATATTAGTCTCAGTGGAGGGGATTATCTCCAACTGAGATAAAAGCATTGACAGATTGCTTGTGAAGAGTATCATAATAGTGTAGGCTGTTGTGAAAACAGAAAAATAAATACTAATTTATGGGGAGTTACCGGAGTTGGCTGAGAGGAGACTGTTATCGTCTCGACCCAAAACCTGATTTGGATAATGCCAACGTAGGGATATAGTAAAGCTATTTTGCGGATATGTCATATTTTGGCGTATCCGCTTTTATTTTCGTAAATCATTAATGGCTATGAGCCTGGTTGGTGAATTTGCAAAAAGCGGTGGATTGGGAGCACCACTTTCTGTCGCTATACAAAAGTTGTTGTAGAAATCATATATGAAAAAGGAGAAAAACAATGACAAACGGAACAAACGCAGGCGCTGTATCAGAAAAATATACAACACAGATGGATGCAGCCAGAAAAGGTATTGTGACACCTGAAATTCAAAAAGTTGCAGAAAAAGAAAATATGGCAGTTGAAAAGCTAATGCAATTGGTTGCAGAAGGAAAAGTTGCAATTCCTGCAAATAAACATCACAAATGCCTTAATCCTGAAGGCGTAGGAAGCATGCTTCGTACAAAAATAAATGTAAACCTTGGCGTATCAAGGGACTGCAAGGATTATGGAATTGAAATGCAGAAGGTAATGAGTGCAGTTGATCTTGGGGCTGAGGCAATTATGGATCTTTCAAGCCATGGAGATACACAGCCTTTCCGTCAGAAGCTGACATCGGAATGTCCTGCAATGATTGGAACGGTGCCGGTTTATGATAGTGTAATTCATTACCAAAGAGACCTTGCTACATTGACAGCTCAGGATTTTATAGATGTGGTAAGACTTCATGCAGAAGATGGAGTAGATTTTGTCACTCTTCACTGTGGAATTACAAGAAAAACTATTGAGCAGATAAAAAAACATAAGAGAAAAATGAACATTGTAAGTCGTGGAGGAAGTCTTGTTTTTGCATGGATGAGTATGACTGGTGAGGAGAATCCTTTTTACGAGTATTATGACGAAATTCTGGAAATCTGTGAACAGCATGATGTGACAGTATCATTGGGAGATGCATGTCGTCCGGGATGTCTTGCTGATGCTACAGATGTGTGCCAGATAGAAGAGTTAGTTCGTCTTGGGGAACTTACAAAACGTGCGTGGGACCACAATGTACAGGTAATGGTTGAAGGACCTGGACATGTGCCACTTGATCAGGTTGCAGCGAACATGAAGGTTCAGCAGACAATCTGTATGGGAGCTCCTTTTTATGTATTAGGACCACTTGTTACAGATATTGCGCCAGGTTATGACCATATTACATCTGCAATTGGTGGAGCTGTAGCAGCGATGAATGGAGCTGCATTTTTATGCTATGTAACACCAGCAGAACATCTTGCACTTCCTAATGTAGATGATGTAAAACAGGGAATCATTGCATCAAAAATCGCAGCACATGCGGCAGATATAGCAAAGGGAATTCCTGGGGCGAGAGATATTGATGACAAGATGGCGGATGCAAGAAGAAATCTCGACTGGGATGCACAGTTTGAATGTGCTTTGGATCCTGAAACAGCAAAAGCAATTCGAGATGACAGATTGCCAGAGGATGATCACAGCGAAGCATGTAGTATGTGTGGAAAATTCTGTGCTGTAAGAAGTATGAACAAGGCTTTATCAGGAGAATACATAGATATTTTATAATTGGAAAGTTAATAAAGAATACTGTTGTGTCGATATGGATTATATATAAAAAAATATTTTCAACAGAGTGATAAGGGCAGGGGTGTTTCAATATGAAACGCCCTTTGTTGTCCCATATTGGCAAAAGGATTTGCCAGTTTGCTCGGAAAGGAGTCCTATATGAAAATATCAAATAGTAATATCTCTATGGCATCGACACATCAGGAGTCTTCTTTTGCCTACAAGGAATCTCTGACTATTCAGGCTGCAAAATCGAAGGACGTATCTGCAGCAATTCTTTCACTGTCTGTAGAAGGCGCTGGTAAGAGCTTAAAAGAGGCAATGGTCGATTTTAAGAAGCAACAGGAGGAAGAGGCAGAGAAAAGAAAACAGGAGAATGATGCGCGTTCTCTCCAACAAATGGCAGAGCAGATGAAAACCGAAAAAGAGGGCGGTAGTTTTGAGATGTCAGATGAGTATGAGATGAAAATCAAAATGTTAAGACAAATGCTGGCAGCACTTAGAGGAGAAAAACTACCGAAGGAATTAAAGGCAAAATCTTCAATCAGCGTAGGAACAGTGTCAGTTGCAAAGCTTAATACAGGAAATCTCGAAATAGGTACCAATGCAAGTGGAACAACCTGGCAAAGAATAACTGCAACAAGTGGCTTTTTTAGCGAATCTGAAAGTACAACCTTTGCGTCTAAGGGAGTGGTCCAGACTGCAGATGGAAGAAGTATTGATTTCAATATAGAGATGACAATGTCACGAGCTTTTATGACAAAGATTGATACTTTAGAAGTAAAAGACTATATAAAGACGGATCCATTGATTATTAATCTGGATAGTAATATAGCTTCTGTAAGTGATCAGAAATTCTTTTTTGATTTGGATTCAGATGGAAAAGAGGAGAAGATTTCTTTTGCAGGAAATGGTTCGGGCTTTTTGGCGCTTGATAAGAATGGTGATGGAAAGATAAATGACGGCTCAGAGCTTTTTGGAACAAAAAGTGGAGATGGATTCAAAGACCTTGCTGCTTATGACGAAGATGGAAATGGCTGGATTGATGAGAATGATAGTATTTTTTCAAAGCTTAAGGTATGGACAAAGGACGAGAAAGGAAATGATTATCTGATAGATTTGAAAAAAGCAGACGTAGGTGCGATATATCTGAGAAATGTAGATACACAATTTAGCTTGAAGGATGACAAGAATGATTTAAATGCGGAAATCAAAAAGACTGGAGTATACTTGAAAGAGAGCACAGGAATGGTGGGAACTCTTAATCATGTGGATCTTGTAGTATAAAGAATAAGAATGTGTAGAAAAAGGAGAAAAATTGATATGAAACGATTAACAAAGAGTTATGACCGTAAATTGTGTGGAGTATGTGGTGGAATCGCAGAATACTTTGATGTGGACCCTACTTTAGTTAGACTACTTTGGGTTTTACTTACATGTATGGGACCTGGATGCATTGTATATATTGTTGCGGCAATCATTATGCCGGAAGGGTAGACGAAAAAAGGGATGTATTGTTAAAATAAAATAGAGACTTTGAAAAATCAGTGAAAAGGATAAATATGTAAGATGGAAAAACACTATAAGTTTTCTAGAGGAACCAGAAATATTATCATACTTGGGCTAATAAGCTGTTTTGCTGATATTTCAAGTGAAATGGTTTATCCGCTGATTCCGTTATATCTGACATCTGTATTTGGTGCGACTCCTGTACTTGTTGGAATTATCGAAGGAATTGCTGAGAGTGTTGCAAGTCTGTTAAAGGTTTTTAGCGGATATATAAGTGACAGATTTCAGCACAAAAAGATAATTGCATTTAGTGGATATGCAACTGGTTTGCTTTATAAGGCGACATTGATTTTCGCTGGCTCTTGGGGAGGGATTCTTGCCGCAAGAGTGATAGATCGTTTTGGCAAAGGAATAAGGACTGCACCGAGAGATGTTATGGTATCTGAGAGTGCAGATAAAAATAATATGGGAAAAGCCTTTGGAATTCATAAAATGCTTGATATGGCAGGCTCAGCAACGGGTATACTTATTGCATTTATTCTGGTGAAAAATATTGGTTCAGGTAGCTACAAAACAGTATTTGCTATTTCAATTATTCCGATAGTGATTGCACTCATATTGTTTTTGTTTGTTCACGAGAAAAAAGATAAATGTGAAATTGTTCAGAGAGAGCATTTTTGGAAAAATATTTCAAAGTTAGATGGAAGGCTTAAACTTTATCTGGCGATTACTTTCCTGTTTACGCTTGGAAATTCTTCAAACAGCTTTTTGCAATTCGAAGCTGCTAATGGTCTTAATTTTTATGGTTTACGGAGTTTATACTGCGATGACTGCCGGGGTAGAGAGAGCCTTTATTGCAGAAATAGCTCCTTCCAATCTTAAAGGAACAATGCTTGGACTTCATTCCACGCTTGTGGGAATAGCCCTTTTGCCAGCAAGTATAATTGCGGGATTGCTTTGGGATGGCATAGGTGTGTTTGCACCATTTGTGTTCGGAGGAATACTTTCGTTGTTTTCTGCATTTTTATTGGGGGTAAAGCTCAAGAGTACTGTTTAGGGAGGAGTAAATTTATACGTAAAAAGCAGGCTGCAAAAGCCTGCTTTTTTAGTACTCATAGAACATATATGAATGTTTTCCAGTGTGTTTTACACGATACATCATTGTATCTGCTTTTTTGAGGATTTCGTATACCTGAGTTTTTGTACTTTTATTTGGGGTGATATTTCCTATTGCAACACCGATAGAGCAGGACAACTGCTTATCGGCTGGAATTTCCACATCATAACCCAGCAAATTAGAAATATCCATGGAAAATCCTTTGGATTCACTTAGCTTTTCATAAATTTTTATCACAGCATTTTCCACAACTGATTTATCATCTGTATATAATAGTAGCAGGAACTCATCGCCTCCGTATCGTACCGCGTCAGCCTTTTGATTGGTGACACGACTTATAAGCTTTGAAAATTCTATTAGGACTTTATCCCCTACATCATGACCGTATGTATCATTATAATATTTGAAATTGTCAAGGTCGGCATAGATAACCGAACATTTGTCGAATTCCTGTTTGAACAGCTCAACAAGACCTTGTCTGTTGTATATACCGGTAAGCTGGTCTTTGATAGCCATATTTTTTAGGCGGTTATTTGCATTGGCAATGAGCTTTTGAGCATCCATTCTCTCAATAAAATCAACCACATTATGGAAAAGCATTGAAAAAATAGATAAATCATCGCCGTTATAAATATATCGCTTTGACTTGTAACTCCATTCCATATTCATCTGTACAGATGTAAGAAAAACAGAGTTTAATGTCTCATCAGTAAAAATAGGTACTGCAATAAAGGTACAAATTGAATTAAAACCAAAACATTTGTCAATAAACTTCTTGTATCTTGCGTAGCCTTTGTCGCGTTTTGAAGTTCTAAAAGCATTTCGATTGCAGTTGAAATAGTCAACTATATACCACAGAATATCCTCTGTTATTTTACTTGATGAATTAATATATCGTAAAACAGGACGTGCATTTTCCATTTTAATGAAAACAAAATCATCCAGATTATATTGATTCATAAGCGATGAAAAGGCTGTTTCAAGAACTTTGTTTGTTTCGATGAAGTTTCCACTTAATACCTTCTGCCATATGCTCAGAAATTCAAGATCCTTTTTCTGAGAATTGTAATCTTTTACAAGACCATAATATTGGGCTTTGTAGATAATATTGTCTACAACCTCTGGTTTAAGAACGAAATCAATAGTATCATAATCAACAGCTTGACCGTTTTCATATGCAGTAATCATTGCAAGTCTTTTTGAAAAATTATTCTGTCGGCAATATTCTTTGGCTTCAAGCAATTTCTCTTCGGCTATATAATCATCTCCACAGCATTTAGCTACTCTTGAATAAATGATTGAATATGGTACGAAGAACATAAATTTGCTTCCAACAGCTCTGTCAATGAATTTTTTAGCTTTTTTTAGATTTTTATATGCATCTTGCATCTGTCCATTTTGTTCATCTAAAAGGGCAGATACGGTGTAGAAAAGGGCAAGGTCATCATCCCACAGATGAGGAGCATCAACATCGCTATCCTCTAGTTCTATGATATGACTTAAAAACTGCTCAATATTTTGAAGGTTGATTATCAAAGTATAAGTTTGCCCAAGTCTGTAAGCACAAAAAGCCTGAAGACCATATATTTTTGAGATATTGCAGGCATCGATACTGTTTTCGTTGATAAGAGTATTTCCTTTTAAGCATAGCTGGAACAAATCAAAGGCATTTTTATATTGCTCACAAAGAAGCGCATTTACAGCCATATTGTATATAGTTTCGTTGACGAAACTTATATTATTTATCTGTATAAATACATCTAAAGCTTTATTGTAACACTCGAAAGCTTTATCATACTCCTCTGAAACACAGTAAGAGTAACCCATTCCGTTGTAGGTTGATGCCAGTTCAGTAGGGATGTTTTTTTCAATACAGATATCTCGTACTAATTTATTAAAGTAATTTGCAGTAGTATAATAACCATTTGTTGAACAAATAAGTACATTCTTCTTGTATGCTTCAATCATAAAGTTGTAGTTTCCAATGCGCTTTGCAATTTTGATACCCTGAAGAAAATGAGGAATCTGGGTATTTAATTTGGAACTGTCCACATATTTTTTATTTTCATTATCAAATGCATATACATAAATATGAGCAAGATGATTATCATAACCATATTTAATGCATTCGGAAATTAACAGTTCTATCCCGGTAACATCTTTGTTAAGCATCCACACATTTCGCCATCCCTGAAAAGTGTTCATATGCTCAAGAAGATTGATTTTAAATACAGTAAAAGGATTATCTGTTTTATCCATTAGTTGTTTACATTCATCAATATGTTTTTGCGCAATATCTTGCTGGAAGCCATACATATATATGCTTGCAGCGGTTAGGTTGTATCGGATTTTCCAGATTTTGCCGTCAAGCTCTTTTATGAGCGGTTTCATTTTAGTTAGATAGAGCATGGCTTCTGAAGATTGATCCATATACATTGCAGTAGTTGCATATAGCTCGTAATAATTAAATTTTGTCTCTGCAGAGACGGATATTTTCTCTACCTCAAATTTGTGGTATATAAAATTAAGATGGTATGTAACCTGACGGTAACAGGTAAATGAGAACAGGTTGCACATCTGTACATAAATGTCATCCAACGCATTGATTGGATAGGTAATATTTGAATTTTTGTGGTCTATAACCTGCTCATCATCGTCAATAATATCCAGGATAATGTTATTGTTATCCCAGTCGGACACGATTGATGACCATAGCTCTTTTGTGTACTCAATCTCTGTATCGGTTTCGTTAAAAGTGCAGATTATTGAGATTTCTTTTATGGACATATCCATAAGCTTTTGGATTTCCAAAAGTGTAGAATATCCAGCTGCACTTACATTTTCCAATACGAAGCATAAAGGTTCGATTTTTGAGAAAAATTCCAAAATTCTGGCTATTTCTTCAATAAAGAGCTGCTGTTCAAAACTGATTTCATTTATCAGAGGTTTTTCTTTTCTCACACTTACCCCTGTTGTAAAATAGCTTTCATAAATCTCATGATGTAATGGATAAATATTGCAGGTTTCAAAAATTTCATCAACACGTATTTCGTGCTTGATGCGAAGCTCATTTATTGCCTGTAAAAATGGAGCAAATGGTTCAGATATACATGAATCACAAAAATTCTTGTGAAAAGATATAGTATTTTTATTGTCATTTCTTATGAAAGATAAATCTTCCAAATTAAGGCAGAAATTATTGTAATGACGTAATGCCACTATTCCTGCATCAGTCTCATAAAGTTTATTAATTATACTCATCAAAATATTGTTCATCTAATAACCCCACCATAAAAAATACATAAAATATAGTTCTATTATACTATTTATTGTTTTGTTTTTCAATTGTAGTTGTTATCGAGCAATTACGACAATATTTACTATAGTCTTATAGTTTAATAGGCGATTGACAATGTATAAACAAAGTGTATATAATGCATATATACAATATTTATTTTGTTACAGGTGTACACATAGGAAATTAACATGGATATTATTATTAGCAATAGCTCTGGAGTGCCGATTTATGAGCAGATAAAGGAGCAGATTAAAAGTCAGATTATGAGCGGAGAGCTTGCGGAAGGGGAGGCTCTTCCATCTATGAGAGTGCTGGCGAAGGAATTAAAAATCAGTATCATTACTACGAAGAGAGCTTACGAGGATCTGGAGAGAGATGGATTTATAGAGTCCTTTACCGGGAAGGGTAGCTTTGTCAAAGGTATCAATAGCGACATTGTGAGAGAGAACATGATGTTTGCAATTCAGGAGATGTTGGAGAAGGCTGTGGATAAAGCTATTCTTTGTAAGGTTAGCAATGCACAACTTCATGAGATGTTAGAGCTTCTATATGAAGAAAAATCCGAAAAGTAGTTGGAAGTGGAGGGTAAAATGCAGGAAAACACAAATGTAATAGAGTTAAATGGTGTAACCAAAGACTATGGTGATTTCAAACTGGATAATGTAAGCTTTTCGGTTCAGGAGGGAACAGTCTGTGGATTTATAGGACAAAATGGGGCTGGCAAGACAACGACCATCAAACTAATTTTAGACGTAATAGGTGTTGATTCTGGGGAAATTTATTTGTTTGGACAGGACATAAAAAAGGATAGCGCTGCACTACGTGAGGATATAGGAGTTGTCTTTGATGAGATGGGATTTCATGAATTTATGAACGGTAAAGATATAAATCTCATGATGAAAAATATTTATAAGAATTGGGATGAAAAGCTATTTTTTGAGTATTTAAAAAGGTTCTCTCTTCCTACAAGGAAGCCTTGTGGAAGCTTTTCTCGAGGAATGAGAATGAAGCTTCAGATAGCGGTAGCATTGTCCCATAGGGCAAAACTCCTTATCATGGACGAGCCAACATCTGGTCTTGATCCTATTGTCAGAAATGAAATGCTTCAGATTTTCCGGGAGTATGTAGTGGAGGAAGACCATACTATTTTGCTTTCATCACATATAACAGGGGATCTTGAGAGGCTGGCGGACCAGGTGGTATTTATCAATAATGGAAAAATTCTGCTGGCAGGTAATAAGGACGATATCATCGAAAAACATGGTTTGCTTAAATGTAAAAAAGACCAGTTGCAGGAGATTAGTTCGTCTCTCATTGTAAATGCCCAGAAGGAATCGTTAGGTGCAAGTGTTTTGATAAATGACCGACAGGCTTGTGAAAAATTGTATCCGGAAATGGTAATTGAACAGGCTTCACTTGAGGACATTATGCTTTTTTATGTCAATAAATGTATGGCTGAATAAGTGGGGTGAACAAATGAAGGGATTAATAATCAAAGACATGATGTGTCTTCGAAAACAGAGAGTAATATTTATATACACGGTTGTAGCGGTAATTGTGCTATCAGTTATGTTTGTGCTCAGTGCACGTTTGGGAAATATCGCACTTGGCAACCGGGAAATGATAGCAGAAAACCAGGTGAGCGAGGTTGATGTCAAAAATCTATCGACGATGGCATTAATTCTTTTTATGGTTATACCAATTGCCCTGGTGGGGGACGTGTCAACAATTTTTTTGGCAGATGGGAAAGCTGGATTTTTTAACGTATCTTCAACATTTCCGCTATCAATCGCAAAGCGCGTTGCAGCAAAATATATAACGGTGCTTATCATGTTTGGAATAGGAGTAGCAATAGATTTGCTGATTTCTTTCGTACTTTCGCTAATCACAGATATAATATCGTTTGCTGATTTTTTTGGAATAATTATTTCAACAGCTAGTTGTATGAGCATATATGGAGCAATTACCATCATGCTGTGTTTTCTGTTTGGATATGGAAAAGAATCTTATGCTCAGATTTGTACTATTTTAGTAATGATTTTATCGGTGGTTGCGGTAAATTTTGGAAAAATAAAGAACATATTTATCTCAATCAGTGCTGGAGATGATTCTTCTATTGTGACAGGTAACAATTTTATAGATTTTTTGAAAAATAAATATTACATTTTGCTATTTGTAGCAATCATGATAATGAGTTTTTCTTATCTTGCTTCTGTAAATATCGCAAAAAGAAAGCGGGGAATTGTATAATGATTGGATTGTTGTATAAGGACTTTATTTCTGTAGACCGAATTCATAAGTTTAGACTCACGTGGATTATAGGGTTTTTGACACTTATATATGGGGTGTTACGAGTGGTGTTTCCAGGCAGTTATGAGATAGAAGAGCTTCTTGTGCAAAATGACTCGGGAAAGTTGATTAATCTGTTGGACAGCTTTTTTGTGATGGGACTTGCAATTTTTCTAATTGCTTGTGTGAGCGTGGTAAATAGCTGGGTTGCAAAAATAGTAGAAGGTGATGAGAAAAATAAAATAAAAGACTATCTATATGCTATGCCGATTACGAAAAAATCATATGTTTTGTCAAAGTATGTTTTCATAGCTGTAGCAGCATTGTTTTTTCTGGTAATTGCGTACGTATGGGGGATTCTGTGTCGGGAATTTTGCAGAGAAGGTTATATGATGGAGATGACTAAAATTGTTATGAAATTTATCCCTGTATTTATTGGATTGGGAATATTGTCAGCAGCCATCGAACTACCATTATTTATTGTACTTGGAAAGAGCAAGGCAATGCTAATTAAAATCGCAATCATAATGGGCATTGCTTTTGTGATTATTGGATTTGTGATGTTCGGAGATGTGACGTGGCTGAGTGAACATTTGGATGCAGTAAAAATATTAATCTGGTGTCAGGAGCACAAACGGGGGATTGAATTGTTTTGTGCATGTTCGCCTATGGTTAGTCTTGTACTGTTTTATTTATCTTATAGGGTCACGTTGTGGTATAATGAACCTAATTATTTTAGGTGATTAAATTTTTACACGAAGGAGATATACTATGGAGACAAGAGTAGAAGAAGCTGCTAAAAGAAAAATGTGTGGTTACAATTGTGCACAGGCTGTAGCCTGTACATATAGTGATTTGGCGGGATTAGACGAAGATACGTTGAAGAAACTGAATCAGGGCTTTGGAGCCGGTGTCGGAGGCAGTATGGAAGGTACCTGTGGAGCTTTGGTGGGAGCTGTAAATGTTCTTGGAGTGATAAACAATAATCCCCAGAAAACAATGAGTAGTGCTAGAAACATGATTAATTCCTTTAAAAATCAAAATGGAACCGTTGTCTGCAAAATGCTTAAAGGATTAGATGACGGAGTGGTAAAGAGGGATTGTACGGATTGTGTAAGGGATGCTGCTTTATTACTTGAAAAGGAACTTCAGTAGGAGCCTGTTTTATCTCTAGTTGGAGAAGGCCTTAAGAATTCTAAAGAATTTATGGTAAATAATTAAAATAAAGAATGATAGAAAAATTATTTTTTGTGTTGACTCTAGTATAATACTAGGGTATATCCTTTGAAACAAGTTAAGGTACAAAGAAGTGCGTAAGGAAATTTTCCTTCCGCACTTTTTTCTGTATATAGGGAAAATATACAGGACTCTTTATTTAAAAATGAGAGGAGATAGCCCATGGAGAGATTTATTTACAACATTCCAACAAAAGTGGCATTTGGAAAAGGTCAGATAAAATGTCTTCCGGAATTTGTGAGGGAATATGGAAAAAAAGTATTGCTCATATATGGTGGCGGAAGCATTAAAAGAACTGGGATATATGATGAAGCAATCAAGTTATTTAAAGAAAATGAAATCTCATATATTGAGTTGAGTGGTGTAGAGCCAAATCCACAGGTAAGCACAGTAAATAAGGGTGTGGAGCTTTGTAAGAAAAATGATATAGATGTGTTGGTTCCAATTGGAGGAGGAAGCACAATAGATTGTGCTAAGGCAATAGCAGTTGGAAGATTCTACGAGGGAGATGCGTGGGACATAGTAAAAGACAACAGCTTGATTACAAAGGCGCTTCCAATCATAACAGTACTTACTGTTGCGGCAACAGGTTCAGAAATGGATAGCAGTTCAGTAATAAGTAATAAGGAAGTAAATGATAAGGCAGAGATAAATTCTGAACTGATTTATCCAAAGGCCTCCATATTGGATCCATATTATACATTTTCGGTTCCGGCATATCATACAGCCGCAGGTGTGGCTGACATTATGTCACATGTGTTTGAGTATTACTTCACAAGAGTAGAAGTTACTGATATTCAGAGAAGTATGATGAACGGGGTGTTAAAGACCTGTATAGAATATGGACCTATAGCAGTAAAGGACCCAGAGAATGAGAAAGCAAGAACGAATCTGATGTGGGCAGCAAGCTGGGCAATAAACGGATTTATAGCATGTGGAAATATGAGTAGTTGGCCGTGTCACGCTATAGAGTATCAGCTTACAAATAAGTACAATGTGACGCATGGACATGGAATGGCATTGATAGAGAACGGATGGATGAGATATATACTGAACGACAAAACATTGCCGGCTTTTCTTGAATACGCCAATGAAGTGTTTGGAATAAACGAAGATTATCCAATGGATATTGCTCATGCGGCAATAGAAAAAACATCAGATGTTTATAGAGAAATGGGATTAACGTTGACATTGGAGTCCATAGGAGCAAAGCCGGAGGATGATTTCTATGAGATGGCAAAGCAGGCAGTGGAAGAATTTGGACTTGATGATGCAGGGGAAATGTCATTGAGTGTGGATGATGTAAGAAGAATTTATGAGTCTATTTTGGAGTAGATTTTAAATCTATAGATATTGAAATATAGGAGGAAAAAATTATGAGAAAGAGAAGAAAACAGTTATTAGGTATTTTCACAACGGTAACACTTGTTGTCGGAATGATGTCAGGATGTGGTTCATCCAAAAGTGATTCAAAAGAATTGAATATCTGTATCTGGGATGGAATGTTTTCGGAAGAGGCAATCAATGACTTTGAAAAGGAAAATGATTGCACGGTAAACGTTACATACATTGATAACACAGATACTCTTATCAGTAAGCTGGTAGAGGGCGGTGGAGATTACGATGTAGTTGATATTGAAGCGGCATATGTAAAGACATTTGTTGATAATGGACTTTTGCAGGAATTGGATCATAGCAAAATAGACAATGAAAAATACGTGGAAGATGTACTTATGGAAAAGGGTCCAATTGGAGACGAGGATATGAAATATGTAACACCAGATTCAAATGCCGGATTTACTGGAATAATCTACAATACAGAAACATGTCCGATTGAAATCCATTCATTTAAAGACTTGGCAGACCCGGCGCTAAAAGACGAAATTGCTATGGTAAACTCAACAATTTCACTTTATGGGGCAGCTCTTGAATCATTAGGATACAGCGCAGATTCAACAAATGAGGACGAAATCGCAGAAGCAAATGAATTGCTTTCAGATATCAAGAAAAACGTAAAAACATTCGTAGGTGAGAGTTGTGTATCAGCATTGGAAAATGGAGAGTGTTCAATCGCATTATCATGGGATTATGCAGTGTTATGTTTTGATAACGAAGAAAATTGGGATAAATTTGCGGTAGCAGAAATGGATTCGCCATATGAGGAATTTATCCAATACTGGGGAATGACAGCTGATTGTGAGAATACTGAACTTGCTCAGAAATTTATTAATTATATGATTAGTCCGGAAACAGTTGCAAAACATATTGATGAGTGGGGACAGATTCCGATGTGTAAGAGAGAGTACATAGAGGAATATCTGCCAGAAGGATTCTATGAGAATCCTGCAATTGAAAAATATGCTGAGATGGCAGAAAATAGCTGGCTTATCGCAGTAAACGATGAACAGATTGATATTATGGACAAATACTACACTCTGTTAATGGGCGAGAATTAATTAGTAGATAGTGTCAAATGACCTATGAAAAACTGAGTTGAAGAAAAAAGGCTCAGATGAACCTTGAAAACTGTAGATATTTTAGGTTGTGGCAGTTTTCCGCCACCCTTGACAGCACGAAAAAGAACTGCTGTAGGTTAATCACC
>JBGVHH010000124.1:0-4447 GCA_045122195.1 Agathobacter sp. | reverse complement strand
GACGCGACTTTGTTCAATTCGGCAAAATCGCTATTAGCGCAAACGAAAGGGCAGATACTGGCAATATGTAATCTGCTTTTTCGTTTACGCTAACAGCGATTGTAACCTAATCAATTTTCTGTTGCCTACAAAATGGAATTTGAAAATTCATTAAATAGGCATTTCGTATGCAAGGTACTTTCGTACCTCACATACTCCACTATACCATAAAAAACACATACTTTCCACTAGAATCATATTATTATTCTATAGACTTTTCCTTTTCTTTTTGTTCCGCTATCTTTTCATTTATCCAAACCTTAATATTATCTAAACTTTGTTTCAAAAACGACATTAATTATAGCGACATTAAGTCTAAAGGTTTGGATTTTATTTTCCATGGTATGATAAACCAAAAGAAAAAAGGAGGTTAACATACCATGGATTTAACAAATTTACGACAACACCATGAAGAACTTGTCAACCATATGAAGAACTCTGGATATTCCATGAGTTGCATCTATATGTACAAGCGCCAAATTCGTGAAATTCTTGAGTTGGATTTGGAATCATGGACTTCGTATCAGGACATTTACCAATATTTTGTGAGCATCTCCTCAAATCAAAAAGACCTAAAGTGGAGACGCTCAGTAATTGGCAGCATTGAATATTTTGATATTTATGGTCTGTTTCCGGACAGACGCAGAATTTGCTCTTTTATTGAACCAAGAGGTGCATACCACTCTCTGAATCATGTTTATCAACAACTAATAGATTACTACAAGACCTATGCTGAGAGAATTGGTAAAACAAAAGACACAACAATAGACAGCGAAAGTCATAGTGGTTCTGTGTTCTTTTATCATTTACAGCAAAGAGGCTGTTGTAATCTGGAATCAACGGAAGAAGATGATGTTTTGTCTTACTTCCTTGATGAATCGGGTAATTTAATTCGCTCCGCCGCTTGTTGTAAAAGTGTTAGAGCAGTTCTAAAAGCAGGATTAGAGGTTGATCCCATTGGTTGTAAAAAAGTATTACTTTTTCTGCCACATCTGACAGAACATCGAAAAAATATCCAAATGCTCACAGATGATGAAATCTGTAAAATCAATCAATTATTGGATACAGATACACTGTCACTGCGGGATAAAGCCATTATAAATCTTTTGTTGCACACCGGAATAAGAGGTGTAGATATCATCAATTTAAAGTTACAGTCGATTGACTGGAATTCTGATGTTATCCGACTTATTCAATCAAAGACGAAGAAAGAACTTGAACTGCCACTGTTACCATCTGTAGGAAATGCTTTATATGACTATATCACTATAGAGAGACCTAAGTGTTCATTCGATGCTGTATTTATCTCAGAAGTTGTACCATATGAACCACTGAAAGTACAAACAATACGTTGGATTGTTCGTAAGGTGTTTGGTCTTGCCAATATCCGCATGAATAAAGGTGATAGGATAGGCACTCATTTATTCCGCCATCATCTGACTGTTAAACTGTTAGAAAAAGATACTGCTTTACCAGTCATATCAAATATCCTTGGACACACTTCACCGAAGTCAGTAGACCCATATCTGCATACGGATTTTCATCATTTGAAAGAATGTGCCCTAAGCATAGAATCTTATCCTGTGCGAAAGGGGGTGTTTGATATTGACTGAGTTTATATCAAAACTCTCTCCGCTTATGGAGCAGTTTAAAAAATATCGAAAAGCTTCTCAAAAGTGGAGCAGAGATTCTCATTACAAAATGCGTGCATTTGATCGTCACTGCAATGAATTATATCCAGAAAATGATAAACTCACCCAGAAAATGGTTGACAGCTTTTTTGCGAAAAGACCTACTGAAACCATAAACTCTTGCCGGCAACGCTGCTACCTGGTTTCTGAATTTATCAAATATCTTCAGGAAAGAGAGCAGACAAATGTTATTGTTCCTGAAAGACCCCGTAAAAGAAGAAACACGTATATACCACATGCATTTTCGCATGAGGAATTATCTGATTTCTTCGAAGCCTGCGATAATCTGAGATATTTACCAAACCGGATTGATATGAAAATACGCAGCATGACAGCTCCTGTGATTTTTCGGTTACTTTACAGCACAGGAATGAGAACAATCGAAGCCCTGTCTTTAAGGTGTGAACATGTTGATCTCACTGAAGGAGTTATCAGTATAGTAGGCACAAAAGGATACAATGAGCACTATATTGTATTGCATGATTCCATGCTGGAACTTATGCAACAATTCAATCAGAAAATGGATTGTATTTTTCCAAACAGAGAGTATTTTTTTGTATCAAAAGATAATGTCCGCTTTAACAGTAGCTGGTTAACTGATAATTTTCGTATTATATGGGATTCTGTTAACAGTTCCCATGCAACTGCCTATGATTTACGGCATAACTATGCAATAGAAAATATCAACAGATGGACAAATGAAGGGTTCAATTTCTATGATAAAATCGCATATTTAAGTAAGAGCATGGGGCATGTCACATTAGAAAGCACAAAATATTATTACTCAATTGTTCCTAATCTAAGCAGTATTATGATGAATCAAACAAATGAAACTTTTGATTGGATTGTCCCGGAGGTAAATACAGATGAAGAAATCTACTAACCAAGGCGTATGCATCGCCCGTCACATATCGTTCTTTGTGAACGATTATGTGTCATCCTTTTTAACAGAGAGCGAACACACAATTAGAGCCTATAGATACACACTTACCCTTTACATCATGTACTTAGATGAGAAAAGGGGAATCACTATCAATAGTTTAAGCTCAGACTGTTTTAGCAGATCAGTCATAGAAGAATGGATTCTATGGTTAAAAAATGACCGTAACTGCTGTGCTGCAACCTGCAATAACCGCCTCGCATGTTTGCGGGTATTCCTAAAATATCTTGGAAGTAAAGAAATCGATTATCTATATTTATACCATGATGCGACGTTAATTCCACGATTAAAGGAACCAAAAACCAAGGTAAAAGGCATGAGCAAAAATGCTGTCAAAGCCTTGATGTCAGTACCTGATGTTACCAATAAAACAGGTAGAAGGGATCTTGCACTTATTATCCTGCTTTATGCGACTGCCTGTAGAATAGATGAAGTTCTGTCGCTAAAAAACAAGCAGCTGTATCTGGATGCTGAGAAGCCATATATCACTATCATTGGCAAAGGAACAAAGATTAGAACGATAGGACTTTTACCCAAGGCTGTAGTACATCTTAAAAAGTATTTAGCAGAGTTTCATGGTTCTGCTCCTGATCCTGAAGCCTACGTGTTCTATTCCAGAAATACAGGAATATATGGAAAGCTCACACAACCGGCTATTGGTAAGATGCTTAAAAAGCATGCCGCATGTGCACATGAAATCTGTGATGAGGTTCCGAAGAATCTTCATGCGCATCAGATACGACATGCTAAAGCATCACATTGGCTTGAAGATGGTATGAACATAGTTCAAATATCACTCCTGCTTGGGCATGAGCATCTACAGACCACAATGGTGTATCTGGATATCACAAATGACGAAAAAGCAGCTGCATTAGCAACCCTGGATGATGAAACCTGCAAAAAGATAATACCCAAGTGGAAAAACACAGATGGTTCGCTTCTTAATCTTTGTGGTTTAAGCTAATCATCATCATTTAAAATCCAAACCTTTTATTAGCAATCAACTGATTTGTTCTGCCATTATTACAAAGGTTTGGATTTTATTTTGGTTTGGATAAATGAGATGATTGCGGAACAAAAAGAAAAGGAAAAGTCTACAGAATAATCATATGGTTCTGGTGGAAAGGATGTGTTTTTTATGGTATAGTGTAGTATGTGAGGTACGAAAGTACCTTGCATACGAAATGCCTATTTAATGTATTTCATATTCTATTTTGTAGGCAACAGAAAATTTGAATTTAGAGGAGGCAATGCAATGGATATTTCCTATAATTGTGAAAATCAAAAATTTAATTATAGAGTATGTGCCATGATAATCGCGGAAAATAAAATTTTAGCGATGCACGATGAACGTTCACCCTATTTTTATCTTCCAGGTGGAAGAGTTAAGATGGGTGAAACTGCTGAGCAAGCAGTGGTTCGGGAAGTTCAGGAAGAACTTGGTGTAACTCCAAAGATTACACGTCCATTATGGCTTAATCAGGCTTTTTTTACCGAAGATGTGGATAATCTACATTATCATGAACTGTGTATTTATTTTCTGGTGGATATTTCAGAGACAACTCTACTGGAAAGAGGAAACGTCTTTACTCTGACAGAAGGAAAGCATATCCATACTTTTGAATGGCTGGAGTTTGATAGATTGAAAGATGAATATTTTTATCCGCTTTTCCTGAAAAAAGCGATTTACGATCTTCCCGATGAATTCACCCTTCGCACGGAATTAGAGTAACAAATTTCAGTTTCACGCAGAGAATTTAATAGGAAGAAAAGCATA
>JBGVHH010000123.1:0-2543 GCA_045122195.1 Agathobacter sp. | reverse complement strand
CTGTATGGCTGGCTGCCCATTTTGCTCTATAGGAGAGTTTCGCTTGCGAAACTCTTTGTAAATGTGCAGTTTTTGCTATAAAAACGCAAAAAATAATATATTGATGTGAAAAATGTAGAAAAGCCAGAAAAAGAGTGGTGTGCAATTATTACAAAATAGGTAATTGCGAAACTCGATAAGCTCGTTCGCAATCTTGATTAAAAACAAGGATGAATTCGTACATGGTACGAATTCTGGAATGAAATGTGGATAATGGGACATTTTAGGCGCACTTTAATAAGCCTTTGGCTTTATGGAATTGGTAAGCCCTAAGCTATGTAAGATTTTAAGCTTCTGATGTGTTGACGTTGATTCATTTTATCTGCCACAACTACAGTTAATAACTGTGATATACCTGCTAAAAGTAAATCGGCGTGAATTGTTTTCTCGTTTGTGGTTTTACGATTAGCAACGCAGAAGCTGTCTTTGAAATGGTTGATTGATTTTTCAACATTTACCCTGATTTTATATGTTTCATCCCATTCCTTTGAGCCACGTTCCACACCGGGATATGCTCTCAGATTCTTTTCTGGATAAACATATATCATTCTTCCACAGGAAGAGGTTGTACAAGGATTGTCACAGTGACACACCCGTCGTTTTGATTTATCTTCCTTATTGTATTCCCATTTCATCTTGGGGCATACGAATTTCATGGTTGGTAGCTTGCTTTTTAAGTGCGACTTACTACCTTCCCGTTTCATAGGAAGTGAAGAATCGTGAGGACAGCAAGGTATACCATTTTCATTGAAGGTGTAATCTATGTTATCCAGTGAAAGTTTTACCTTTAAAGGGATAAATGCCTTTTGAAATTTAAAATCTTCAAATAAGGATTTATAGATTTCAATAGTATCAAAGGCTGCATCACCAAGAAATATTTTAGGTCTGATAAGAGGATGCCGTTCTTTGAAATCTTTAAGGGTCGGAATCAAGGCTTTCGAATCGGCAAGTGATTTGTCCTCATCGGGGGATTTAGATTTCTTTTCAACAATGATGTCGTGATGAGAATCAAGATAATCCTTGTTATAAAAATCAATGGAGCGAACAATTCCAAGTCCGTTGGTTATAATGCCAAATTTGTAAGCATAGCAGAAATGACCATTGACATACTGTTGCTTCACTTCATGGTTAGCTGCGGCGGATGAAGGCATAGAGGCATAGGCTGCCTTGTAAGGGTCATAAGAGTCATCAAAGTTATGAGATTTCGCATAGGCTTTAAGTTGTTTGATAATACGATTGGCGTATTTAGGATTGTTTTCAGTAACATATGCTTCAATACCGGAAGTATCAAACAGAAGCATAGAAGAAAGATTTTTATCAATATCTTGGCATATCGGTTCAGTGACATCAACGAGATTGTCAAAAACGGATTGTAAGTCCTCTAAAAAATCCTGTTTAAAGCGGGTGATTTTTGAAGCATCAGGAACTTTGGTAAAGCCACAGAACTCTCTTAAGTGTCGGGAATAATGAAGAAAAACTAACAGTAGAGAGTCTGTTGGGATAGTAAAGAGGCGTTGAATAATCAAAGCCCAAAGCATTGCAGTCAAAGGATATTTACGATTTCTTCCGGTGGATGCATAGTAATGATTATAAAAAGAAGTCGGAACAATTTCATCAAGGTCGATGTGATTTTCAAGCAGAGTAAGAAACTGAGGTTTGTCAGATTCATAAATTTCTTTACAATCTTCAAAAATATCTGCCAAAGAGAGTTGTTTTTGTGGTATCATAGATATATCTCCTTTCGGGGCGTGATTTATGGTTTCTAGCAACTCCATTATACCACAAACCGTGAGGAGATTTTTGATTTTAGTAACAAAAAAATGCCGTAATTATGCGGCTTGTGGCGTTTCGCAAACGCCTAAGTATCTTATGGTGCAAAAGGTGAGCATTCTGTTAGAACCGCAAATTCATCTTCTTCATGGAGCGGAAAAACTACAGTGGGAACTGTTCCGTCAAGCAATAGTGGTTGGAGTTTGTTGTAAAATATATAACAATCAGATTAGGGCCTGATACGGATCGTGTCAGGCTCTTTGTGAAAAGGAGCGGTTATGATAAAAAAAGTTAAAGTGTTAATTACATGTATAGGTATGTTTTCAATTATGGGGTGTGCGAAAACAGAAGTATTGGAAGATAGCTATATGGAAGGAATAGATTATCAGTATATGAATAACGATGACTCTGCATTTTTTCCGCAACAGGCAAAAGGGAAAAAGGGGTATTATGTGTTAGAGGGACATTACATATACTATATGGATGAAGAGAATCAGTCAGTGGTTCCGTTGTGTAATAAACCGGATTGTCTTCATGAAAAAGAAACAGATAAAGAAAAATATAAATTATGCAATGCCTATGTAGAAAACGATGGAAAAGTAGGAATTTCATATTGTGATGGTTATTTATACTATATATGTGATAACGAACCAGAGAGTGCGATGGACAAATACGCTTTATATAGCTTAAAAGAAGACGGTTCGGAAAAAGAACTTTTGAAGGAATGGAAAAGT
>JBGVHH010000122.1:0-2413 GCA_045122195.1 Agathobacter sp. | reverse complement strand
TTCCGGCAATCAGCTTGTCACTGTATGCATCAAGAGCTTTGGACAGCTTCTCATAATCATCGTTTTCTTCCGCAATTTTTTCAATTTGCTTTAGATTTTCAATATGATTTTTCTGTTTTCTACGAACTTCAACTATAAGGTCATTAATAACCGGAATATATTGGCGATAAGCCTTCAGGGTACGCTTTTGCTTGAATAGTTTACGTCCGTTAATAATCAACTCTATATTGGTAAAAATAAGTACAATACTTAGCAAAAATAAGTACAGTATCAAGTCAATAACTGCTTTATCAGCATAAAGCTGCCATATAAAGGTAGTTATTGCAATTAAAAGTACATTTATAAAAATTAGTACTATTATTCTTTTGATTTTTAAGTTATTCATAAGTCCTCTAATTAAAATATACTATGTATTTGTTATGATGTTGGGGTCAAAAGCCCTATTGTAGTACCTTGAAAATTTTACACAAATCCCTCAGCTTCGCCTAAATATGGTATACTGTATATATCAATCTAAGGCGGTGGAATTTTATGGCATTCAGAATGAATTCGTATCAACAATTATCTTTTACTGACAGTTTCGGAGGTCTTACGTCTCGTGAGCAGAAAGCTCTGGAACGTTCATGGGCAAAGGTTTTTGCAGAAGATATATTTCCTGCAATCGATGAAGAACCATTCCGCGTTCTGTATTCATCCAGCGCTTCAAGACCAAATACACCCGTAAATGTGTGCATTGGTGCCCTAATCATCAAAGAAATCTTTGGAATCTCAGATGATGAAGTTGTTGAAAATCTCATGCTGGATCCACGTTATCAGTATGCTCTTCATACAACAAGTTTTGACGAGCAGCCAATAAGCGACAAAACCCTTTCACGCTTTCGCAAACGCTGTTATGATTATGAGTCAGTTTATGGTGTAGACCTGCTTCATGACTGTATGGCAGGCCTCGGATCAAATATCGCCAAACTCATGGATATCAATCCAAGAATCAAAAGAATGGATTCTATGATGATAGCAGCAAACATCCGAAAACTCAGCCGCATAGAACTGCTGTATACTTGTGTAGCAAAACTGGTTATTTATCTTCACAAAAACCATTGTGACAATCTGATCAAAGGCATGGAACATTACTGTGATCCAAATGATTATAATAAAATCTTTTATTACAGCAACGATTCTGATACCGTAGATCAATTGGATACCATTCTGAAAGATGCAGACAGCTTACTGAAATCTTGCGGAACGGATTATGATGACATTACGGAATACCAGTTACTGGTACGCTGTCTTTCCGAACAGACTGTTGTGGAAGAAGCTTCCCGACGCCTTCGTACGAAAGAAGATGGCGGATTCCATTCTAAAATGCTTCAGAATCCATCTGATCCAGATGCGACATACAGAGTCAAAGCAGGAAAAGAGCATCAGGGTTATGCAGCAAATCTCGAAGAGACAGTTGGTAAAAACGGTTCAGTGATTACCGATTATCAGTTTGAGCAGAATCATTACAGTGACAGTCAGTTTCTGAAAGATAGCCTTGCTCGTACAGAAATCCAAAATGAAGAAAGCACAATGATCACGGATGGTGCATATTCCGGAAAAGAAAACCATGATCTTGCGGCTGAAAAAAACATTCGGTTGATCAATACTGATTTATCAGGAAAACCAATTGATGACATTCTGGCAGATTTTATATTCAATGAAACCGGAACCAAAGTATTAAGCTGTCCGGCAGGATATGAACCAAAATCCTGTGGATATACAGGTGGTAAATCCCAGCAATTTCATGTTTCCTTTCTAAGAGACCAGTGTGCAAACTGTCCGAATAAGGACCGATGTAAAGCAAAAATCCATAAACGTGTCAGTAGTGTTACTGTAACGATAAAATCCCATGAGAGAGCAAAGCAGCAACGATTCATGGGAAGCGAAGAGTTTCGAAATCTCTTCAGAATCCGTAATGGAGTTGAAACCCTGCCGTTCCTGTTACGCAGACAATATCATGCAGACAGGATGGCGGTCAGAGGACTAATCCGAGGGCGTTTTTTCTTTGGATGTAAAATCGGAGCATTGAACTTTAAAAAGCTCTTTACCTATCGAAAGGGCTTGGGGAACTATGCTCAAAATCCAATATTAGCATAACAAAAAGGATAACAGTCACTTTGGTATTGCATACTAACATCTGGAAAGTGATAAAAATCTAATTGTGTAAAATTTTCAAGGTACTATATGGTAGGTCAGAGTGTTTCTACAAACTCTTTTGACCCCAACATCTAGTATAAGACTATATCAAATTTTGTTCTATCGAAATCCACTCAAACTTTTGAGGAGACAATATGAAGTGACCTCACAATTGTAGATTCGTGGATTTACCTGTAAGATATTATTTGCAGAAATAATATTAGGTAACAGGGATTAC
>JBGVHH010000121.1:0-4331 GCA_045122195.1 Agathobacter sp. | reverse complement strand
GGCGGATACCAAACGGGCACCCTGCAATAATCCAATATAAAAACCAGTCAAAGCCTTCTGCTTTATTGCATACCGGATAACAGGTCAGCATCCATACCGCAATGAATACTGCCGGAACAATGACCTTAAACAATACCCTTTTCATGCCATCCACCTCCATCCAATAACTCGTGTACCCGGGGCTCAAAGCCCCGAAAACACTGACTTTCTTGTTCGAGTACATGTACTCGAACAGCAAATTATTTTTCATATATCATAGCTCTCAACTGATTTATTTCTTTCTGTAATCGAGAGATTTCAGTTTCAAGCTTTGCTATATATCTATCTTTACTTTCTATGACAACATCCTTTGATTTTGATGTCTTGTCATATTTTTTGTGATAGGCTTCTGTTCTTGCCTGTTCCACATCTCTTTCTTTTATGATTGCCTCTCTTATTTCTTCATTTTTATATAAATAATTCTTTGACAATCCACTTTCAACATGAACGCTGTTGAAATTTACTGTGCCTCTGCATCGTTTTATTTTTTCAATAGCTTTAAAGGCTTTTTCTCTTGCCTCCTCGGAACGTTTTTTCCATCCAGCCTCCAGATGTTTTGTATTATCAGTCATCATATTCCTCCCGAAGTTTTCCATTTTTATGAATTATTCCCTCCTTAAGGATTCTGTCTCTCATCTTAATCAGATTCTCCAGATACTGATTATTCTTTTCTGTCCAGTCATTTCTCCCTGTTTTTTCAGCTATCGAAATCATTGCACGTACTCTTTTTATTTCCGCCTCATATGCCGATAAATCTTCTTTTGTAGAACAAAAGCTGGCACAATCCAAACACATCTGTGTTTGACTTTTACATCCGATTTTAGTAGGCTTAAAGCAGGTGCCAAAGGGAACCCTTACAGCATCAAGATTCTTTCGCACATGCTCATAACAAACATCTTCTGTATTCTGATATTTACTATTGGGCGGCGCGGTTGCTGGCTTAAACAGATTGAGTTTTTCTGTTTCGCTCCATTTTTTATACAGCATATCTGCTGAAACCTTCGAGTAATGGAGCGTCATCTGAAGACTGCAGTGACCAAGTATCTGCTGTATGATTCCTATTGGCATTCCCTGTTCCGTATATTCCATTGCTCTTGTATGCCTCAAAGAATGCGTTTTAAAGTGATATAGTTCACCCGAACCATCTTTTATTCCCTTGCGTGCTATTAATTCATTTACAGCACTGGCAAAAGCAGGCTTGCTATAAGGTAAGCCTTTACATTTACCTTCGTAAGTGTTAAAAAGATACTTATCCGGGTTATTTTCATCAGTACTTTTTGTCTTTGCATCTTCTATGAGTGATGATACCATTTCAGCTACTTCTGGTCTTATAGGAATCTTATGAAGTGGAATCCCCGTTTTTGTTATCTCATCATATAGATAAGGGACATATTCCTCGGTTCGACTGTTCCACACATAATCCAGACATTGATCATATCTCAGATTCAGTATATCTGTTCCACGCCAGCCTGTTTCTCTGAGCAGAATGTATACCGGTTTCATTTCTGCCGGTTCTATTTCATCAATAGCCGCATCAAGCTCTGTTCTAACCGGTTCCGGTATATATTTAATCTTTTCAAAGGTATCTGATGGACGTTCACGCTTTGGTATATCCTCATCAAATATAAGTCTCGTGATATCCTTCTTTGGAGTTGCATCAAACTCTGCTAACTGTATAAAATCCAGCCAGTTTCTAATAAAAGAAACTGCTTTACTTCGAAACGTTGCATTATTACTTACATAATCCTCAGATACCCACTGCAGATATTTTTCAAAATCCATCCTTGTCAGATTTTCTTGAAAACCATCCTTATACCCATTTGCGTAAAAAGACTTATAAAAATATCTTATATACATAAGTACTTCACTACAAAAGCTCCAGCTTCTGCGATATATGAGCGTTTTCATATATCTTTTTACAGATTCCCTATAATACTCTGGGATTTCTTCAAAGCTAATGCTGGGATTTGTTCTTTTAATTGCTGCCGAGAGTTTTACCCCTGGAATCAAAGACGAATGCCATTTATCTTTTTCTAATTCAGGTCTTTCATCATATATATCCTGAATGAAACATATCACGGCTCTTTTTAGTGATTCAAAAGTCTTAAATTCTGTATCACTTAATGAATCCCTATCAATAGTTAATCCCTTGGTCTTATTATCCAAAAAAGATGTAATTCTCGTATTACTTGTGACATTCCCAATGTTCCGTATTGCGCGAAGATAATGAGCACAGCATCCATAAACTGTAAGTTCATTCTCTTTAAGTTTTTTTAATATAAAGTACTTCATCTCATTCTTTAAACGGACTTGTTTAAATGTAGTAAAATCAGCTATCGTCCATGTTTTAACTTTATCTTTAACACAGATTTCCGCTTCTTTGAATGCGTTGTCACATCCGGTCCAGACATCATTATTAATCCAGTATCCATTATTAGCATTCAGATAATCACACATTTCCATATATTTATCATCTGAGTCATATGATAAGGCTAATACACCCATCACTCTAATGCCTCCTTCCCTGGTATCTTTAAATTATCAGATACCTTTTTGAAGGCTTCAGAGACCTCATCATCTGAAGGATGAACATAGGTATTAAGCGTTGTATATATATTTTTGTGACCAGCTCTTATACGAAGCAATTCCGGTTCCCAGCCTGCTGAATTTAACATACTGAGAGATGTATGTCGGAACATATGTGGTGTCACATATATGCCTGTCTTTTTTCTAAGCTTTCGAAAAAGATTATCTACATCTACGTAATCCATTGCTTTCCCGGCATTCTTGCCCATCATTTTTACAAAGACATGGTTTGTTTTAATGCCTTCCGTATGAAAGTAACACACATACTCTGTGAATACTTCCATTAAATCCTGTGAACAATCAAGCTTTCTTGGACTTGATACCGTTTTGATTTCCGAAAGATTTTCCATCTCTCCACGATCATTGATAGTAATTGTGCCTGCTGAAATATCAAAGTCTTCCAGCCACAATGACAATGCCTCTCCAATACGCATCCCTGTCTCAAAAAGCAGATACAACAGTAAATAATCTCTGATGTTACTAGTTGCCTTTATTAAAGTATTTACATCTTCTTTTGCAACTGTTTTTATTTTCTGCTGTGGAACAGGCAAATGCAGCATATATCTCTTCTCTCGCTTTTTGTCGGCTATACCATTGAGAAATGACCGATAATTCTTCTGTGGGCTCTTCACAAACTTTATCAGCTTCTGTGACAACTGTTTTTCATACTCATCATGAAGAGAGAGATAATTGTAAAAAGCCAATACTGTATCTACATTTGCATTGATTGTTTGTGCCCTTACTGCCGGCTCAAGGAGTATAGGAATTACCTTCTCGTGTACCCTTGGATATTTTAACCATGCAATAAACTCTGCTAAATGGTCTACCGTTACCTCTGTGTACTTCAGCTCTTTCTGTTCCAAAAAAGAATAAAAGTGCTTCATGTGGATGCAGTGAAGCCTTAAGGTATTTCTTGCCAGCCCCCTGTCGTCCTCAAATCTTAAATAATTCAATACCGGTTGTACTGGTACTGCATTATCATCTGCCAGATAATATCTGGTCTTACCATCATTGGTTTCAAATGTTACTACTACCATTATTCATGCTCCTTTCGGTTTTAGTCATGAATAATGATACCTTAGATCTTTTACTTCGGGTACTTCAGGTACTATAGGGAAAGAACACGAGTTATAATTGTACCCTAAATAAAATTTAACTACTTCGGGTACTTTGGGTACTATAGTTTAGATACACGAGTTACCTTATTACAATCAATTCGTAAAATGTAATTCTCAAATGTGGTTACATCAACTGTTTGCCTGTGGGTTATACTCTGCATATACCAATCTCATCTTATCTATCCTTTCCTGTAATTGCATTAAAAGCATCTCATCATGTTCCAACTGACATTTTCATAATTTGTTATAAGTTGTTACCAGATTTTCTGTCTCCGCTCCGCTTCGGTCCGCACAGAGCAGATGTCCACCGGACATCTTGTGCCCTTGTTTTTTCCCTTATCAGAGATCATAACCAAGGATAAAACGATATAACACGATACAAGATGTTACGGAGAGGATACCCACGAAAACTTTAGTATTTTCAATGGTTTGCCGAGATTTTTATAACAAGATATAACAGTTATTAAATCCCTTAAAATACCTCAAGTGAGAATTCAAATCTTCGCGTGCTCTCAACTCTTCATGAAACTGAAAGTTTCTGTCCTCTACAAATAAGGATTGTCTTACATTTTTAATTTTGTTGGAAAT
>JBGVHH010000120.1:0-2307 GCA_045122195.1 Agathobacter sp. | reverse complement strand
TCAAACCTAAGTTTATAGCACTTTCCTGTACCTCTTCATATGTCATACCTACAAAATTCGGAACTTTGACCTTCTTAACCTCTGTTAGGTCTTCTGGTGATGGACCTAATGATATTTCTAAAACAACTATTCCTCCAACCTCATAGTTTTCATTACCTGCAACACTTTGCGAAACCACATGCCCTTCTGCAATACCTTTATTATATACTTCTTTAAATAAACGATATGAATATCTTCTTTGTTCATAAACTTTATCATAAAATTCTTTTAATGACTCAAGTTCTCTTTCTCTACCGATAAACATAGGAATTACCTCCTCATTAATTCAAATTATTTTTATTCAAATTAATTTTAACAAAATATTTCTGAATAAAATGTATCACAAATTAGTATGTATAGCAATTCCTTTTTATATTTATCCCGCAAACTTATAACTGTATCCTTAACTTTTCTTTTTTTGTATAACTAATTCCTTGAATTCATCTGATCCGCCACCTGATTTATGTAGCTTTCAGTTATCCCAAATTGTTTCAGTATATTCTTCTGTTTTTTGGTCAATCCATATCTTCTGATATACACATCTTTGCTGTTTTTTACAATTGTTATTTTTTCAAGTTCACTTATTGAAGCCGGAACCGTATAATTCTTTCTGTCCTTTTCTTTTTCACTTACTTTCTTTAATCCCTGAAAGATATAATTACGGACTATGCTTGCTATAAACATCACATAAGTCTTGCTTTCCAAGGAATCCTGACTATGTACCCTGAATGTATCATACTCTAATCCTGTCTTAAGCATCCTAAATATCTTTTCCACGCTGTCCCTTTTTCTGTAAATATCAAGTGCCTCTGATGCACTCATTTCTTTCGATGTTACAATCACAAAGAACCCAAGTTTATCGATCTCTTTCTGTATCTCATTCTCGTTTCTACTGTATGATTCCAGATATCCGTTATTGTCATATTTTAGTTTAAACAGCTTTTTATATGCCACCATATCTTCTTTCCGTCTGATTTTTTCATTCACCTTTTTTTGAAGATGTTCTTCCTTCTTTACCAGCTGCTTCAAATACTCATTCTTTTCCTGACTTGCCCGGACATTGTCATAGTAAATATGAAAATATCTGACTGTTATGTCATCCCCAATTGTCCCCTGTTTTGTCAGACCATAAACATCATGCTCCGGCAGATAGTACTTCGCCTTTGTAAGTAAAGGAAGTTTTGCTTCCTTCAACATATCCCTCACTAATATACTGTTATTCTTTATCATCATCAAAAAATCGTAACCTTTTGCATCAAAATACCGGATATTCTTTATACTAAAATACCCTCTGTCCAGTATCAGTCCCACATTTTTGTATCCGTATTCTTTCGCTCTGTCTACCATATGTGTACACTGGGTATTATCTATAATACTTCCCGGATACATTTCATAAAACAGCGGTGTTGCATCTTTATGATTCACAGCATAACTGATGTTCACCTGTGGAATATCACTGTCCTCCTTTGCGTGTCCATACTCTGCCATATCAACACCATCTGCTTTTGTGTTCATATTTGTACTGTCATAACTGATGTATATCTCTGAATGCTCCGGCTGTATTTCATTCCACTTTGATACAAACAGTTCTGTCTGTGCATAATCCACCGCATTCTTAAAAAAATCCGATATTTTTGTATCGTCCCATTTCTTTTCCGAGTTTACAAGATGTCCCCACACAAAATCTGAATAATGTTGCATCGTACTTGTTTGCCTGATTATCATATAGCTGACCAGATCCTTTATGAGGTTGGCATCTGTTTCTCCATGAATACTTTCAAGCAGTTCGCTTATCTTTAATTCCTCCATAACCTTAAAGATGAGCGTGGAAGCCCCCACCTGAAGTGCATCAGAAAAAGCAGGTGCTTCTTCATCATTTCCACCAACTATTTCATAGTATTGATAGAAGCTGTCATTCGGATTCATATTTTCGTCATCCACCATTTTTCCAATGCAGACTCTTTTTTCCACAACATACTGCTTATCTTTTTTATACTCACTTCCAGTCACATGATAAACATACTCACAGTTCCTTTGACGATATATTTTCGTCCCCTCCGGACGTTTTACAAGAACATCTTTTCTAATCATTTTTTCACCTCGCGTTTAGTTATGTACATAACTAAATTGTATCACAAAAACACCAATACTGCAAGCAAAAAAGTGCCGATTTCTCGGCACTTTTCTATATTTTTTCTTATTTAGTTACGATCTTGAAGAAAAGTTAAGGCCGCATCCTTTTGGGTTAACACAATCCCCTCAATACTT
>JBGVHH010000119.1:0-91623 GCA_045122195.1 Agathobacter sp. | reverse complement strand
ACTAGACTCTCTAGCACCATGGAATGAAATAGTTCAGCAACAATGTAGCAATAAAACAGAGTAAAATGTTAGCTTATCGGAATCCTAGCAATGAGGATTCCGATAGTATTTTTAATTACACCCTGAAATTAGACGCTTACTAAAATACTAGTTTACAAACGTCCCAAATGTGTTTACACGCAAAAAAATAAGCTGATGTACAATATTTCATACATCAACTTATCTAAAAATTATTTTCCATTAAATACACTACTATGATAGAACTGAATTATTTCCAAACGAGAACTTGTATCCGTCTTCTTATTAATATTAGCAATGTGCCTGTACAAAACAGTTCTTGAAAATCCAAGATGCTGTGCTATGGTCTGCACATTGTCTTTAGACTCTATCAAGGCCTTTAGAACTTCACTCTCTCTTTCGGTAAGAGAATACTTTTCTACGAAGATTGCAAATTTCTCTTCCTCAGAAACAACCTTAACAACCGGCTCTGTATTATCAATTACCTCATCCTTTTCGAACTGAGTATATATTAATAATGCCACATTGATAAGCGCAAAAAGTATGAGTGCAGTAATGACTACAACAAACTGACTTCCACTTGCTATAAGCGCTACAGATACTGCACTTGTAATAAAGGCGCAGAAATTGTTCACTGCTCTTCCCATGCCAACCCAAAGCTTAGGATTTTTTATTTTATAGGACAAATCCATAAAGCTTGTAGTGAAGAAAACCACAAAAAATCCTGCTGACATATAGAAAATCAAAAGACCAATGATAAATGGTCCTCCAAACTGTATAACTACAATACAGATTGTTGCCAATATAGTTACAATATACATCATTGCTGACATATATTTTCTGCCACACATATCATACAAAAAGCCTGCCGCAATGCCACTAATTGCCAGCAAAAGCCTTGGCCACTGTCCGATATCAAAATCTACGGAAGCATGAACAAGTGTTACTGCCGCATCTAAGGCAGAAAAAATTATTGTCATGAGTGCCACACAGACCATAAGTGATATGGCAACAATTAGTGATTTTCTATTTTTTCCACTTATCTCATTTTCCAACTGGCTTGTGTCTTCTTCTGACACTCTCATTTGTAGCAATAACACTGTAAAAGCTATTATAAATACAATAATAAAGATTCCCTGAAAAGAATACTTTTTCACCATATTGTTATTGATAAACTGAATAAATATGCCAAGAGCATACGATATTCCAATAAATCTGGCAAGATAATTTCGTTCTGTAATTTTCCGAGACACCGAAAAACACACTGTAGCTCCTTGAATTCCAAGCAAAATAAAAAGTACAACTCCCGCCAGCATTATCATCAGATAACTCTTGTGAAGCATTATAATAATCAACATAAGACAGGCCATAGCTGACTCTACCACACTCATTATCTGTCTGACTTTGGTATTTGAAATAATTTTATCAATAAATGAATATAGCACAAAACCGACTACACTTGCTCCTAATACCTGATTCTGAGCATTAACCACTCCTACCTCATCTGCGAAAAAAGCGATCATGTCATCAAATAAATATTCAGTGCTTAGAAAAATAAAGTTAAACAAAGCCAACTCTATTATTAGCCAGTAGTTTTGCTTATCTCTAATTACACTAAGCAAATTCTTTTGCATAATTCCCCCATATCAGTTTACATTCTCTCTGGTGCTTCAAATCCCAGAATATCAATACAAGTCTCAAGGATTGCTTTTGTAAGAACAAGAACTGCTATATATGATTTCTGTGTCTTCTCATTCTCCTCAGCAAGAATCTTGGTATTGTGATAAAAACCATTGAATGCATTTGCAAGTTCATATATGTACGCACAGATTCTATGTGGTGCAGACTCAGCAAATGCGCCCTCCATCATGGCACCAAACTTTGTAAGTGCAAGCATTAAATCTTTCTCGTTCTCTGAATCAGCTGCAAGAATTGCGTTGTCCAAATCCTCTAATGAGTTGCCATTTGCAACGTATTTGTTAAGGATTGACTTGATTCTTACTATTGTATAGAGGATATATGGTCCTGTATTTCCTTCAAAAGATGTAAATCTGTCAATATCAAAGATGTAATCCTTGCTTGCCTGGTTTGATAAATCACCATACTTGATTGCAGCAAGCGCAATTGTCTTTGCTGTCTTTACTGCCTCTTCATTATCTATCTCAAGATTTTCCTTGCTCTTTTGATTTTCATTGATTTTCTTGAGCATTTCCTCATTTACTTCTGATACAAGACTTTCAAGACGCATTACTCCACCATCTCTTGTCTTGAATGGTTTTCCGTCTTTTCCGTTCATTGTACCAAAGCCTAAAAATTTAAGACCTGTATCAGGTTTTACGATTCCAGCCTTTCTCGCACAACGGAACACCTGTGTAAAATGCATTTCCTGACGCTTATCAGCAAGATAGATTACCTCATCCGGGTCATTTTCTTCTCTTCTCATAACAAGTGTGGCAAGATCAGTTGTACTGTAAAGTGAAGCTCCGTCTGACTTTAGGATGATACATGGAGGAATCTCCTTTGTATCACTATCTTCTTTAACATCTACCACAAGAGCGCCCTCACTTACATAAGCAAGACCGTCATTTTTCATCTTCTCAACCATATCAGGTACGAATGGCTGCGCATCTGACTCACCCTTCCAAAGTTCAAATGATACGTTAAGGTTGGCATAATTCTTCTTTAAATCAGTAACAGATACATTCATGATATGTGAAAGAATAGCCTGATATCCTCTTCTTCCTGCCTGTAACTGCTTTGTTGCTTCAAGAGCTAATGCCTTAAATTCCTCATCCTCTTTAGATTTTGCACTTGCGCATGGATAAATCTCCTCAAGCTCTGAAATTGTAAAAGGAGCCTCTGTTGGATACTCTCCTTCAAAGTTTTCATCAAAATATACAAGCTCTGGTTTTCTCTCTTTAAGCTCAGTTATGATAAGTCCCATCTGAAGTCCCCAGTCTCCAAGATGAACATCACCTATCATATTATGCCCCATATATTTTCCAATTCTCTTTACACTCTCACCGATAATTGCAGAGCGAAGATGTCCAACATGGAGTGGCTTTGCAACATTTGGTCCGCCGTAATCAACAATAATAGTCTTTGGATTTTCTGCTTTATCGCAGCCAAAACGCCCCTCATCTGCCAACATATCATTTACATATCCGGCAAGAAATTCATCATCAATCTTAAGATTTAAAAATCCAGGTTTAACAGACTCTGCCATAGAAAACATCTTGCTGTCTTTAAGAGCCTCTGCAATCTTATCAGAAATCATGAATGGTGCGCAGTGATATTCCTTTGCTGCAGCCATTGCACCATTACACTGATATTCACACAAATCAGGTCTGTTTGATAATGTAACCTTTCCATATTTTTCATCGTATCCGGCTTCTGTAAATGCCTTCGTAACTTCTTCTGTAATTAATTCGATAAGTTTTTTCATTGTAAATCAACCTCTTTTTTTAATTCAAGAACGCTCCAGCGTTCTTGCTGCGGAATGCGCGTCAGCTTTGCTGACATCTTCTTCTGCGCATTCCTGCAATCCGCCGGAGGTTTTTATCTCAGTTGGAGATTGAGACTCCCACTGAGACAAATATCATATATACTTACCACTTAAAGAAGTGGGAGTCTTCTCCAACTAGAGATAACACTTTGTAAGTGTATCAAAATAATTGCAAAAAAGCAATAATTCCCGTATCTACAAAAAATGCCTAACGGTCCCATTTATCACAAAGTGCATTAATCTGGTCTGCGAATTTAGCCAGATCCTTGTTTGCCATTCCCTGACATTTTTTTGCAACAGCAAGAAGTCTTTCGGCTGCAACGATAAGACGATCAAATACAATGGAAGCTCTTGTCTTAGGTTTACCCTCAACTCCAGTCTTCTTCTCCGCATAAACTCTTGCGCCATCCTTAATCTTCTCGCCTGTAATGAGGTCATAAGTATCTCCACTGTATGGAGCTACAGCCTCATATCCAGTCTCTTCCTTTACATGATTAGCGAAAAACTCTGCTGTGCTTTCTTCTCCATGCACAACAAAAACTTTCTCCGGTTTTGTCTTTACAGCCTTTATCCACTGGGTCAAATGATCCATATCAGCATGACCACTTATTCCCGGAAGATTTACAATATCAGCATGAACCTCTATTTCCTCACCAAAAAGCTTCGCAGTCTTCGCTCCACCCAGCAAAGAACAACCCAAAGTTCCTGGAACCTGATAACCTACAAAAAGGATTGTAGAATCCTTTCTCCAGAGATTGTGCTTTAGATGATGTCTAATTCTACCAGCCTCACACATTCCTGAGGCTGAAATAATAACCTTCGGTTTCTCATCAAAATTAATAAGCTTTGATTCCTCTGATGAGACAGCTACTTTTAATCCCGGAAATTTAATTGGATTTATTCCCTGATTTATTAGTTCTATAGCTTCTTTGCTAAAGCATTCTGATACATTTTCATGAAAAATATTCGTAGCCTCAACTGCCAGCGGACTATCTATATACACTTCAAAATTCTGATACTCTGGAAGCAGACATTCAGTCTTTATCCTTCTCATAAAATAGAGCATCTCCTGAGTTCTACCTACAGAGAATGCAGGTATCACAAGATTACCGCCCTTTGTAAATGTGGCATTCATAACCTTTGCCAACTCTACTGCATAGTCCACCGGCTTATCATGATTCCTGTTTCCATATGTGGATTCCATTATGACATAATCTGCTTCTTCAACATAAACAGGATTCTTGATAAGAGGTCTGTCCCCGGCTCCAATATCTCCTGAAAAAAGAAGCTTTTTCGTCACATCATTCTCTGTAACCCAGATTTCAATAGACGAAGACCCCAACAGATGTCCAGCATCAACAAATCTAACCTTAAGTCCCGGACATATTTCATACACACTGTCATAATCACAGGCTGTAAAATGTTCCATCACTCCCATTGCATCATTTACATCATACATCGGAGTAATTTCTTCTTTTCCGGCCCTTCTGGCCTTCCTGTTTCTCCACTCAGCTTCAAATTCCTGAATATGTGCAGAATCTTTTAACATGATGCTACATAAATCAGTAGTTGCCTTGGTGGCAAAAACAGTTCCCCTAAAACCATGATTATATAAAAGAGGCAATAATCCCGAATGATCAATATGTGCATGCGTCACAAACACATAATCTATCAAAGACGGATTAACTGGAATCTCCTGATTTACATACAAATCTGGTCCCTGCTCCATTCCACAGTCAACCAGAAAATGTATATCATTAAAATACACATAATGACAGCTTCCTGTTACCTCTCTGTCAGCCCCTAAAAACTCCAATACCATTCTCATCATCTCCCATCAATTTACTAATTAAATTATATCACATCATGCCATTTTTTGGATTTCCTTTTTTAATCTATTAATTATCTTTTTCTCAAGTCTTGAAATGTACGACTGAGATATTCCAAGCTCATCAGCTACCTCTTTTTGAGTCATCTCCTTATTGTCAATTTTGTTTAATCCATAACGAAGTTCAATTATCTGGCGCTCTCTTGGATTAAGCATTTTTAGCGCCTTTTTTAATAGTGAAATTTCCACTCGTGTTTCAATATCCTTATATATCACATCTTCCTGAGTTCCCAAAATATCTGACAATAGAAGCTCATTTCCATCCCAATCCATATTAAGTGGTTCGTCAAATGACACTTCCAGCTTCGTTCTGTTATTTCTTCTGAGATACATCAATATTTCATTCTCTATACAACGGGACGCATATGTAGCAAGCTTAATTTTTTTCTCAGGATTAAAAGTATTAATTCCTTTTATTAACCCAATTGTTCCAATCGATATTAAATCTTCAACTCCCACTCCTGTATTTTCGAATTTCTTTGCCAGGTAGACAACCAATCTTAAATTGTGAGAAATCAATTCTTCCTTGGCCATATCGATTGTCAAACCTGTATCTTTATTTGCTAATGTAAGAAGACATTCGTTTTCTCTTTCCTTCTCAAGTGGTGGTGGAAGTACCTCATTTCCTCCAATATAAAATACTTCCTGCTCCTGTTCGTCACGAAAAATATTTTTAATCAACGTTTGAATCATCAAAAACAGCTTCATTTAAAATAATATCATATGCGAGACTCTTTAATAATTCATCTGATGCCTTTCCAATAAGTGGTTTCTCTATTACATATTTCCTTCCATTACAATTTACTATCATTTCATCAAAAAAACAGGTTTGCAAAACGCCTGCATCATTTCCTAAACTCTTATACCCAACTTCAATAAAATCCGCATCTTTCCCCAAAATTTCAAAAATCTTGGGTGATGCAATATGTACCGGTTTCTTTGATGCAGCATCTCTTAAGACATTTCCAGAATCAAACTTTCCCTGAGTCACAAAGCATCGCCCCTCATTAAAAATTGATACTACATACAGATCCCTACCTTTTCTCATTCTTTTCTGCAAAGACAGTAATGAAAAGTATCCTATTATAACAGCAAAAACTATTTCAGCTCCAAATGCGTTATTTATTTCATTAATCATTATTCCATCGATTGCATTTATTATTCCGCCCAACAAAAAAGTAATTACCAGTGTAATAAAGAACTCCTTCAATACGTATTTCTTTCTCATCAAAAAACATACACCACCTGGTAACACCACAAACAATGAAACCAGTGAATAAATCCATATACTATTTGATGTCAAAATGATAACTGTCGTAATAATATCTGCTGTTGCTGAAGCAATAATTATTCTGTAAAAATTTGCTTTTATAGAATATTTAAAGGTGAATAATGTCAATGAAAAAATAGAAGAATTTATCAGAAAATTTCTTATCAGAAACACATCGAGATAAAATGCATAGATATATTCTCACCTCACTTTCAACAGAAATATATCCCAATTTCTTTATGAAAAAAATAATAATAAGTCGACTAAAATATATACCCAAATCGTATTCTGATAATTCGTAGCACAAAAAAAGGCTACCAATGTAACTTGGAAGCCTCTTTTATTAAAATAATTATCTCTTTGAATTCTTTAAGAAATCAGGAATATTTATCTCAACCGGTTTAACTGTACTTTCTGGCTGAGGTGGTCTCTGGATTCCTGTAAGCGATGGAGCTGGAGTAGAAGCTGGCTGCGAAGCTGGCTTTGTACTATGTAACCCACTTGCTGTTGAATGTAATCCTGCTGTGCTAGTATGCAATCCACTTGTAGCAGTTGCTGAAGTTCTAGCTGTTGTCGATGTAGGGTAAACCATACGTCCAACCATTGAATTTGAAGCTGATGCTACTGGAGTTGGAGTAACAGTTGTTGCAGTCTCAAGTCCTGTCGCAATAACTGTGATTGTTGCCTCATCAGTCATAGTCTCATCATATTTAGCACCGAAGATAATATTTGCATTATCACCAGCCAAATCCTGAACATAACTTGCAGCATCATTTGCATCCATAAGAGAAATATCTCCTGAAATATTGATGATTACATGTGATGCTCCATTGATTGTTGTCTCTAATAATGGAGAAGCAACAGCGAGCTTAACTGCCTCGATTGCTTTCTCATCTCCCTTAGCACTTCCGATACCAATATGAGCCATTCCCTTGTCTTTCATTACAGTCTGTACATCTGCGAAATCAAGGTTAATAAGTGCTGGCAGATTGATAAGATCAGTAATACCCTGAACAGCCTGCTGTAACACTTCATCTGCCTTCTTAAGAGCATCCGGCATTGTTGTACGACGATCTACAATCTCAAGAAGTTTATCATTTGGAATAACAATAAGTGTATCAACACTCTCTTTAAGTCTGTCGATACCTGATATTGCATTAATCATTCTCTGTTTAGCTTCGAACTTGAATGGCTTTGTAACTACACCAACAGTGAGAATACCCTGCTCTTTTGCAATTTTAGCAACAACAGGGGCCGCTCCTGTACCAGTTCCGCCACCCATTCCACAAGTAACGAATACCATGTCGGCACCTTTAACAGCAGCAGATAATTCTTCCGCGCTTTCCTCAGCTGCCTTTGCACCAATCTCAGGCTGAGCACCAGCACCAAGTCCCTTTGTAAGTTTCTCTCCTATCTGAATCAATGTTGGAGCTTTGCAAAGCTGTAAAGCCTGCTTATCAGTATTAATTCCGATAAATTCAACTCCACCAATATTTTCATCAATCATTCTGTTAACAGCATTGTTACCAGCTCCACCAACACCTATTACGATGATTTTTGCACTGGCATCTGCCTCTGTAGTTCTTATCTCAAGCAAGGTTCTTCCTCCTCTTTCTTTCCCAAATTTATATTAAATTCAAATCGTCAAAACTCATATACTCTATAATATAGTTTTTCCTTGAAAATATCAACATAAAAATGTGATTTTTTTCATTTATTCACTCTTGTCAAACACAATATTTGTGGATTGTTCCGTCCAATCTTCTAAATGTAGTGTTCCACTGCTCCCCTCCACACTTGGAAGAATAGCTTTAAGTCTTTCTATTTTCTGTGTAAGTAATTTGGTATCTCCCATGGAAACCTGAACATTTCCATATGATAAAACAGGTTCATCTTCACATCCATATGTAATCGTATCCGGAACCAAAGATTCTCTCTTTAATGCCTGTGAAACCTCCAACATCTCTTTAAGCTTACTCTTTTCAATCGGAAGCTTTTCGTAAAGCACTACTTCATCACAGTTTATTCCATCAATTCTAGGTACATCAGGAACAATATCTGAAGATGTCTCAACGACTAGTCCATCCTTGTCAAAATATGCATTTTCATTAATTCCCGGAATATAAATATATCCCAGCATTCCCTTTTCATAAACACTAATATGAAGGGTTGTAGGACTATCCAGAGAAATTTCCATAGTATCTACAAAAGGGATGCTGTCTGTATCTGTAAATTTATACTTCAAAAATACATACAAAGAATTCCACGAAAAATCATCATTCAACACAGCATCTTCAATTATCTGTTGTTCATACAGGTCATTTCCCTCAACTACAACTTTTTTAACCGTGAATACTTTTAATGCAATCAAAATAATAACCGCTATCACAAACAAAACAATAATCAGGGTTTTCAAAAATTGTATAAACCTTCTTTTCTTTTTTCGTTGTTCTTTTATCATTTCATTTCACCATTTTGCCTATATATTCTCTAGCTTTATACCCTTTGATACAGATAAAACAATACCTATTTCAGCCATCAAAAAGATAATCGAAGTACCTCCATAACTAATAAACGGAAGAATTACTCCAGTATTTGGTATTGTATTTGTAACAACTGCAATATTCAAAATTACCTGAAGTGCAATATGTGACATAACTCCAACCACCAAAAGAGAGCCAAATAAATCGGTTGCATTGTTTGCAATAACCATCATTCTCCAAATCAGAATAATAAACAATAGAATCAGGCATATTGCTCCAAACAAGCCCAGCTCCTCACAAATAATAGTAAAAATCATATCATTTTGTGATTCAGGAACATTTCCCAACTTCTGAAGGCTCTCTCCAAGTCCTTTTCCAAACAGTCCACCAGAGCCTATTGCATAAAGTCCCATCAATGTCTGATATCCTTTATCGCCTGCTGTTTCAGGATGAAGCCACGCTGAAACACGATCTCCTCGATATCCCGCAGTCATAATAAAAATACCAATAATTGCAATTGCAGCCAAACCAACGAATAGAAAATGTGAATATTTTGGACTAGCTACAAATATCATACAAATAGCAATTCCAAGAATAATAACTGCAGTACTAAGGTTTGTTGAGGCAACAATTCCAACCAATGGAACCAGCAGACATCCCAGTTTTACGAGACTTGAAAATTTCCCCATCTGCTTAGGGATTTTAACAATAACCGCTGCCAAAAACACAATCGTCGCAATCTTTGCTATTTCAGAGGGTTGAAACTGTATCGGACCAACAGCAATCCATCTTGAAGAACCGTGGGAACTGGTACCAATTCCAGGCACTTTTACCAGAATACAAAGTAAAAATGAAACAGCATATGCAAATAAACTAAATTTCTTCCATACTCTGTAATCAATTTTTGCTGCAGCCACCATAGCAACCCCTCCAACCGCAATGTTTCTAAGCTGTCTTTTTAGATAATAAGCACCGTCTCCATATTTATTTGCAGAGGTATATGAGCTGGAGCTATATAGCATTACAAGTCCAAAAAACAACAAAAAAATCACAACAAATAAAAGATTATAGTCAAAATATGTATTTATCTTTTCCTTATGCCTTTTTGCCAAAATACTACTCCTCTAATCCATTAACGATTTCTTTGAAAATTCTTCCTCGCTCTTCGTAATTAGGGAACATTCCCCAACTTGCGCATGCTGGAGATAATAGTACTGCATCTCCATTTTCAGCCTGTCTGTAACAATACAAAACAGCGTCTTCAAACTCTTCAAATTTAACAGTATTCATAAATCCATGCTTATGTGCACATTCAGCAATTTTATCGGCAGTCTGTCCAATCAAAACAAGCTCTTTAACCTTTCCATCAAAGGCTTCTATCCATTCGTCGTATTCCGACTGTTTATCATATCCACCGCCAATAAGCATTGTTGGTCTGTTCATAGCTCGTATTCCCTGAATTGCCGCATCTGGATTAGTACCTTTCGAATCGTTATAAAACTTAATTCCTCTTTTTTCAGTAACATACTCAATTCGATGTTCAACAGCAGTAAATTTTTTCAATACTTCCACAATCTTATCCATTGGCACACCAAAATTAAGCGTCATTGCTGTTGCAGCCATAACATTCTCATAATTGTGTTTTCCAAGAATATTTAATTCATTTACATTGATTACCTTTTCTACATTTCCTGCATTTGAATATACAATGTCCTCGCCATCCAGATAAAAGCCATCTTCAAGCTTGCTTACACTACTAAAAAATACCACTTTAGCAGGACAGCTCTTTGCAAATTCACGAAGTACCTCATCTTCATAATTTAGCACGCAAAAATCATCACCCGTCTGATTTTTCGTAATATCTTCTTTTGCTTTAATATAATTTTCCATAGTATGATGTCTGTTCAGATGATCTGGTGTGATATTAAGAATTGCAGAAACATGAGGTTCGAAATCCTTTATTGTCTCAAGCTGAAAACTTGAGATTTCTGCAACTGTTACTGTTTCGTCCGTTGAATCTGTAACCATTGATGTATAAGGAATACCAATATTTCCCACTACCCTTACATCGTCATAATAATTTTCCATTATCTGCCCTGTAAGAGCTGTTGTTGTAGTCTTTCCATTTGTTCCTGTAATGGCAACAATTCCGCCTCTTCCAAATACATATGCAAGCTCAATCTCACCCCAGATTGCAATCCCGTTATCTCGCATATCATTTACCATCGGTAAGTCTGTTGGTACACCTGGGCTAAGAACACAGATATCTATATCTCTTTTTATCTCATCAGATAATTCCCCAAGAATAATCTCAACATTCTCAATTATTGGATTATTTTCTTTTAATTCCTCTATATTAAGTTCATTATTTCCATCAAATAATACAGTCTTCACATTGTTCTTTAAAAGTAGCTGCGTTGCGGCAATTCCACTTTTTCCAGTTCCAACTACTAATACTTTTTTTCCTTCAAGAGCCATGATTATTCCTCCATTTCATTAGCTTTTAGTATACGTTATTCATCTGTTTTTCGCAATAAGGAATAAGTTCCGTAAACACATCCTTTGCTACAGGAGCCGCTATTATTCCACCATAATATGCACCTTTAGGATTGTCTATCTTTATCAGAACCATTATCTGTGGATTATCTGCAGGATAAAATCCCAGAAACGACGATATATATACATTCTCACTTCTTGGTATAGTCTGAGATGTTGCCGTCTTGCCACCTATTGCATAACCTTCAATATACGCATTACTTCCGCCTCCTTCTGATACCACCTTTTCCAGCAACATCCTCAGTGTCTCAGATGTCTCTTGTGAACAAATTCCACTTTCAACATCAAATTCTAATTCCTCTTCAATACTTCCATCCTGATTAATAACCTGCTTACCAATATGTGGTGTTACCCTATTTCCTCCATTTATCAGCGAGGATACTGTAGTCATAAGTTGAACAGGCGTTATCTGAAAAGATTGTCCAAAAGAAATTGTTGCAAGTTCAACCTGACCTATCTTGTCCTTCTCATGCATTATTGTTGATGCTTCACCTGGAAGGTCTATTCCTGTCTTTTTTAACAATCCCAATTCTTCAAAATAGCTGTAGAAGGTCTTGCTTCCTATTCTTAATCCCAATTCAATAAAAACAGGATTACAGGAATTCTGGATTGCAACTTCAAAGGTTTCACTACCATGTCCAGTGGTCTTATGACACCTTATTCTTCTATCCTCTACCGTTATATATCCTGGACAGAAAAAGTTTTCGTCCAGCTCAACTTTATTTTCCTCAAGTGCAACTGCTGTTGTAACTATTTTAAATGTGGATCCCGGCTCGTATGTATCGCTTACACATCCATTTCTCCAGATTTCATTCAAATCATCTCCAACAAAAGGATTGTTTAAGTCATACTCCGGATAATCTACCATTGCATATATCTCACCATTTTGCGGATTCATAACTATTACGCTTACTCCATCAGCCTGATTACTTTCATACGCCATCTGAGCCTTTTCCTGACACAGTTTCTGAATATTAACATCAAGTGTAGTCACCAAATTTTTGCCCTTCGATGGCGGAATTCTTGTTTCCCTTTGTCCATCTACCTCCACACCTCTTCCATCACATACTGTATATATCTTTCCATTTTCTCCTGTTAAATACTCATCATATACAGTTTCAAGTCCAACCACGCCTTGTCCATCACTGCCTGCAAAACCTATTACCTTTGAAAAAAGATCCTGATTGGGATAAAAACGTTTATTGGCTTCATCTACCTTTACACCATCAAGCTTATATTCCTTTATTTTATCTCCCAATTCCTTATCTACATTGTTTTTTATTTTTTCTATGGAAGTTACCTTTTCAACTTTCTTTCTTACCTCAGCCTCATCCATATTCAGATTTTCAGACAATACTTTTATTACCTTGTCTTCATCTGTAATCTGATTGTGAATAACGCTTATGTTATATGCGGTTTCATTTGTTGCTATTACAATTCCATTTCTATCAAGAATATCTCCTCGAACTGCAGATATCGTTCTCTCTCTCTCCTGCAATTCTTTTGACTTCTGTGAATATTCCTCCCCTTTTACCGTAACCAGATAAAACACTCTCACACAAAGTCCCGTGAGGCAAAAAATGATTAGCACAAAAAACACCCACAATTTTCGTCTGTATAAACTATTGTTTAAAACCATAAAATACCCTCAATATTTTTACAATAATCTATGCAAAAACCATTGAGGGTATGTATATCTATTAGTATTCTACTGCTCAGGCTCTTCTACAGCCTCAGCTCCTGATGGTGGATTATTTCCACAAATCGTTAATTCTGCATTTCTACCTGTTAATTCTTCATCAGGATATATGTTCATATAAGGAAGTACTTCCTCTAAAATCTCACGAACTATATTCTGCGCATAATAACTGTGTGGCTGATTGTCAGTGTTTGGCTGATTTACAACACAATATATTACAAGCTGCGGATTATCATTCGGAACATACCCCATAAAAGATACCAGATATGAGCCTTCTTTTCTCAAATGTGTTTCTTCATCGTACATCTGCGCTGTACCTGTTTTTCCACCCATGGAATAACCATCAACCTTTGCTGTTCCACCAGTTCCACTCTCAACAACATTGTACATATATTCTCGTAATGTATCGCTTGTTGTCTCGGAAACTGTCTGCTTTAATAATACAGGCTCTATAGTTTGCTTTGTGTTTCCCTGTGCATCAGCAATTTTTGATACCACATGTGGTTTATAGTATTTTCCTCCATTTACCAGTGATGAAAATGCTGTTACCATCTGTACCATTGTACAGTTGTAGTTCTGACCAAAACTGTTTGTTGCTAAATCCACTGGTTTGATATTGTCTAAAGAATATAAGAGTGTAGAGGTATTTGCCTCTCCCGGCAAATCAATACCAGTTTTCTGTCCAAAACCAAATATCGACTGATATTCCAGAAAGTTCTTTGCACCTATTTGATATGACATCTGCATAAGTGCATCATTACAAGAATCCATCAATGCGCCTTCAACAGTTTCCACACCATGTCCACTCCTGTTTACACATCTGACTTTTTGTCCACCAAACATCTCTCCACCATCACACATATAGGTCATATCTCTTGTTACCGTTCCGGTTTCAAGTCCGCAGGCTACTGTAAATGGTTTCTGAACTGAACCAGGCTCATACGTGGCTGTAACACAATAGTTTTGCCATAATTCATTTAGAATATCCATCTGGTCATCTTCTGACATAGCATCAATCTGTTCCTGCGAATAAAAAGCTGTCAAATCTCTTGGATTATTTAAATCAAATGTTGGATAATCTGCCATAGCAATAATCTCGCCAGTATTTGGATTCATAATAATTACAGCAATATCTTCTGCACCAAAACCTTCCCTGGCATTATTGGCATATGTGTCTGAAAACTCTTTTATCTTGTTTTCAACTATTGCCTGAACATTTGCATCAATTGATGTATATAATGTATCACCATTTTCAGCTGGAATTACAGTCTTCTCAAAGTCATTATCAGCATTCAGATATCCATATTCTCTTCCATTTACACCATTCAAAACATCATTGTATGAATTTTCAAGACCTGTCGTTCCGACATTTCCTGATGATGTAAATCCGATAACAGAACTTGCCATTGTTCCAAACGGATAATTTCTCTGATATTCAGTTTCAAACCAGACACCCTTTATATTAGGATTTACTAAATCACCATCTTCATCTGTGGCATCCTGCATTTCAACAAATGGCTGCATCTGGTCATATGTAAGCTTTTTCAAAAGCTTAATATATCTGTTATCTGAATCTTCATCAACATATGTTTCGAGTTCTTGACGATCCAATTCCTCAAAGCACTCCATCAATGCATCAATTGTAGGCTCGATATACTCATCTTTGCTAGTTAAAACCGAGCAATCAAGAATGAGGTTATATACAGCAACACTTGTTGCAAGCACTGTTCCATTCGAATCAACAATATCTCCTCTTTGAAAAGGTAGTGTAACACTATCGTATGACTGTAATGATAATACCTTCTTGGTATATGAATCTCCACTTGTGTACTCTATATACATAAGTCTTCCAATCAGCACCACCAGACACAAAACCAATGCCATGAATAAACTCAACAGCTTTGTTTTCATTTTTTTGTTAAGTCTGGGTACTAATCTTTTTCTCTTCACTGTTGCCAAAACTACTCTCTCCCAATTTTATTCTGGAATCTCACTGTACTGATCCATGTAATTGTTGTTCTCTACAGTATAGTAAACAATCTGATCCTGAGATGCATAAGTCATTCCAAGTTGATTCATTGCTACACCTTTAATTTCGTTTAAATCAACTGATGTAGTAATTTCCTTATATCTTGCATCATTTTCTGCCTTCATATTTTCAACAGAACTTGAAAGTGCTGACACTTCCTTCATCTGCTGTGTAACATTTGATCTAATCTGAATCAGAGAAAATGCTGCAAATGCAGATGCAATTACACACCCTGAAAGAAATGTAACATATGCACGGTTCATAACCATAGCACGTTCTCTATTTCTTCTTGCTGCATTTCTTCTATTTTTCTTTCTTCTTGCTTCCTCAAGTTCTCTACGAGTCTTTCTTGGGTCTCTTCTAAGTGGCGAGGACTCCTCTAACTCTCTAACTGTGTTTCCATTTATATAATAAGTAATTTTACTCATGTTTTCTATCTCCTCTCAAATACTCTAAGTTTTGCACTTTTCGATCTGCTATTCTCTTCTATCTCTTTATCTGAAGGTAAAATAGGTTTTCTTGTGATAACCTTTCCTTTTGATTTGTTCCCACATACACACACTGGAAAATTCGATGGGCAAGTACATGGGTTTTCGTTTTTCTTAAAATTTGATTTTACTATCCTGTCCTCTAATGAATGGAATGTTATGATGCAAATTCTTCCATTTTCATCTAACATTTCAATCATGTCATCGAGATTATCTTTTAACACATCAAGTTCGTGATTTAATTCAATTCTAATCGCCTGATATGTTCTTTTCGAAGGATGTCCTCCTGTTGCTCTTACCTTCTGAGGTATAGCCGCCTTAATTATTTCATTAAGTTGTCCCGTGGTCTCTATTGGAGAGATACCTCTTGCCTTTACTATGTGTTTTGCAATATTCTTTGCAAATTTATCTTCTCCATAATCTCTGATTATCCTAAATAAATCAGCCTCACTGTACTCATTCACAATATCTCTTGCTGTAAGAGCATTTCTGTCATCCATTCTCATATCTAAAGGAGCATCTTCACTTCTGTATGTGAATCCCCTCTCAGGTGTATCAAGCTGAAATGATGAAACTCCCAAATCAAGAATAATTCCATCAACTTTATTTATTCCAAGATTTAAAAGAACGTTTTTCATATCAGAATAATTGCTTCTGACTATTGTGACTTTATCTTTAAATTCTTCTAGTCTCTCACTCGCAGCTTTTATTGCATCTGCATCCTGATCTATTCCAATAAGCCTGCCGCCTTCGCCCAATCTCTTGCATATTTCATAAGAATGTCCGGCGCCTCCTAAGGTTCCATCAACATAAATACCATCAGGGCGAATGTTCAAATTTTCAATTGTTTCTTCTTTCAATACCGAATAATGGTTAAATTCCATCTCGCCCTCCTGTTTAAATGCCAATTCCAAGTTCAGCCATATGCTCTGCTATTTCATCCATATCATCGAAATCAGTATTCTCAAGGTATTTTTCCTTGCTCCAGATTTCAACTCTGCTGTATACACCAACAGATACAACGTCTTTATCAATCCCGGCATATTCTCTAAGATTCGCCGGTAAAAGAATTCTTCCCTGCTTGTCCACCTCGCAGCTTGCTGCTCCTGCGAAGAAGAATCTAAGGAACTTTCTTGCATCCTTTGATGTAAGTGGCTTTTCTCTGAGATTTTCTTCGATTCGATGCCATTCCTCATTCGAATATACAAACAAACAACCGTCCAAGCCTTTTGTTACAACAAATTCATTTCCAAGCTGTTCTCTGAATTTTGCTGGAACAATCATTCTGCCTTTTGCATCGATTGAATGATTATATTCGCCCATGAACATGACATCTCACCTCCCTTTCCTCAAATCTTTCTGACGACTAGTGGGTTGTCCACATATTTTTCAACTTATCCACCACTTCTCACCACTTATATGGTAAATACCGCCACTTTCCTCCACTTTTACTTTATATTACACCCAAAACCGCATAAAATCAAGGGTTTTAGGCAAAAAAATAGCACGAAGTATTTACATACTTCGCGCTAAAATTAGCTATTATTTATTGTTTTTTTACTAATTGTGGTGGAAGGTGGTAGATTATTCTTCACCACTTTCCTCTACCTTATTTGTCCGAATTTTGATTCTTTTTACAATTATCCAACCAAGCGATACAACCACTAAAACAGCCGCAAGGGCTCTTGATGCAGGATAATTAATCACCGGCAGAAGCAACTGGTCTGTTCTGAGTCCTTCAATCCAAAATCTTCCCACTCCATATCCTAAAATGTACATAAGGAACACTTCACCATCAAATTTCTTGTGTTTTGTATAAATAATAAGACATATTAGTAATACTAAGTTCCAAAGCGACTCATACAAAAATGTTGGGTGTACAGAAATATATTCTATTCCATCCACACAAACAATATTATCCCTCAATTTAGATGTAATATCCTCAGTTCTTACAGCACTTACAGGAAGCTGCATTGCAAAAATATTATCACAATAATCCCCAAATGCCTCTCTGTTGAAAAAATTTCCCCACCTTCCAATTACCTGACCAATAATAAGACCAAGTCCTGCTGTATCACATACTAATGGGAAATTAGCTTTTTTCACCCTGCAGAAAATGAATGTCGTAACAATGGCAGCAAGCACACCACCATATATAGCAAGTCCGCCCTGTCTGATATTAAATATACTAAGGAGATTATCTTTGTAATAATCCCACCTGAATATCACATAATACAAACGCGCTCCAATCAAAGAACAAATGATAGCAATCAGCGCCAGATCTGTATATAGTTCTGGAGACTGTCCGGTCTTTTTTGCCATATAACATGCCAGATAAATGCCTGCCACCATGCCAATTGCAATTATTATGCCATAAAAAGCAATTGTGAAGTTACCTATCGAAATACTTTTACCAACATTATCAAGAAAAATGTGTAAATTAGGGAAATTAATATTATAGTCCATAATTATCTCTTTTTCTCCTCTTCAGGCAATTCAGTTCTGATTTCTTTAGTTCTGATTTCTTTACAAATCTGATCAATGAATTCATCAAGAGATTTTGTTCCTTCATTTCCTTCAAAACGACTTCTTACAGATACATTTCCTTCTTCTTCCTCCTGTGCTCCAACAACGAGCATATAAGGAAGCTTATCAAGTCGAGCCTCTCTGATTTTGTATCCAATCTTCTCAGCTCTGTTATCAACCGTAACATCTACACCGTTTTTCTTGAGTTCATCTGCCACTTTTGCAGCATAATCAGCATATTTTTCTGAGATTGGAAGTACTCTGACCTGCTCTGGGCAAAGCCATGTTGGGAATTTTCCTGCGTAGTGTTCGATGAGCCATGCAAGAGTTCTCTCATAACATCCCATTGATGTTCTATGGATAATCCATGGAAGCTTCTTCTCCCCATTCTCATCAATATAATACATTCCAAACTTCTCTGCAGACGCACAGTCAAGCTGGATTGTAACCATTGTATCTTCCTTGCCGTATACATTTTTAGCCTGAATATCAATCTTTGGTCCGTAGAATGCAGCCTCTCCATCTTCCTCAGTAAAGTTGATATTGTTGTCCTGCATTACTTTTCTAAGATATCCCTGAGTATTGTTCCAGTACTCGTCATCTCCAAGATATTTTTCCTTGTTGTTAGGGTCCCATTTAGAAAGACGATATGTTACATCTCCGTCAATTCCAAGTGTCTTCATAACATAGTTACAAAGCTCTGTACATCTTGTAAGTTCTTCCTCTGCCTGTTCTGGAGTAAGAATGATATGAGCCTCTGTGATCGTAAACTGGCGTACACGAGTAAGTCCGTGCATTTCTCCAGAATCCTCATTACGGAATAATGTTGATGTCTCAGCCATTCTATACGGAAGATCTCTGTACGAATGTTGCTCGTTCATATATACAAAATACTGGAATGGGCATGTCATTGGACGAAGAGCCATTGTCTCTTTATCCTCATCATCCTTGTTTAATACAAACATTCCATCCATATAATGATCCCAGTGTCCTGAAATCTTGTAGAGATCAGATTTTGCCATTAGCGGTGTACGTGTACGAAGGTATCCCCATTCGTTGTCCTCTAAATCCTCCATCCATCTCTGAAGTTTCTGAATCATTTTTGTTCCTTTAGGTGTAAAAAGTGGAAGTCCCTGTCCAATTACATCAACAGTTGTAAAGAGTCCCATTTCTCGTCCTAATTTATTGTGGTCACGATTCTTTGCATCCTCTCTTCTGGCAAGATCAGCAGCCAAGTCTTCTTTGTTGCTAAATGCAGTTCCATAGATTCTCTGAAGTCTTGCCTTATCAGAGTCGCCTCTCCAGTATGCCATTGAAGAGGAAATAAGCTTAAATGCTTTGATTCCCTTTGTATTCATAAGGTGTGGACCTGCACACAGGTCTACAAACTCACCTTGATCATAGAATGAAATCTCAGCATCTTCTGGGAGATCCTGAATAAGCTCTACCTTGTATGGCTCACCCTTTTCTTCCATAAATTTGATAGCCTCATTTCTTGGAAGTGTAAATCTTGTAATCTTATTTCCTTTTTTAATAATTTTTTTCATCTCAGCCTCTAAAGCGTCAAGGTCATCTCTTGAAAAAGGCTCATGATCAAAATCATAATAAAATCCATCATCAATAGCTGGTCCAATTGTAATTTTCGCATCTGGGAATAATCTCTTTACAGCTTCTGCTAATACGTGCGATGCTGTATGTCTAATTATCGGAAGCGCAGCCTCATCTTTATTTGTAATGATATTAAGTTCACAATCATCCTCAATGACAGTTCTTAAATCAACAATTTCTCCATTCACTTCACCTGCACACGAATTTCTTGCAAGTCCTTCACTGATATCAAGTGCGATATCATATACATTTTTTGCTTCATTGTACTCTTTTACAGAGCCATCTTTTAATGTAATCTTCATTTTTTCTCCTTCCATTTCCGCTTTATACAGTATTAGAATTTTCTAATAAAAAATCCCAGTATTAACAATAGTTAATACCGGGACGATTCATCTCGTGGTTCCACCCTGATTCATCGATTACACCTATATATGCAATCAATCTCTTTAATGATTATAACGGAATCACCGGGCTGTATTAAAGCCACTCAGAGGTGGTTTTCAGTATATTCTCCAATAGAAAACTCACAGCACCCTATCATAATCAAATAGAGGTTTTCCTCTCTGTAATATCAAATATACTTACTCTTCTCTTCAACGTTTTAACAATATGTATTGTCAAAAAATAAATTATTAGTTATTTTTTCCACAACATTTTTTGTATTTTTTACCACTTCCACATGGACATGGGTCATTACGTCCAATTTTCTTTCCTACAACAACAGTTCCAGACTTCTTCTGTTCTAAGTAAAGTGCGTGCTTTGTCTCTGCGTCAAAAATCTCATCCCACATTGGAAGTTCATAGAGCCAATCTGCTTTTGCATCAACCATGTTCTGATACAATTTTTTCTTGTCAAATGCAAGGCTTACCTTTGTATCCTCTTCCATCTCTTCAATTGGATTTGGTGTAATAAGGCTATCATTAATTCCATCAAGGAATCCTGCCATCTCTAATAATGATACGTTGTATTTCTCTGAAAGTTCCTTAACAGTTCCTTCCACAACCTCATCTGGATTTGTGAGAAGTTGCTCGTAAATGCCCTTCTCTAAAAGGAAATATTTCTGCCAGAAACGCTGTAATTCTCCCTGGTCAGCTTTTTCATTGTAGGCAATCTTGTGCCATTCTTGTAATAAAGCCATTTCGTTACCACCTTTATCTTATCGATTATTTTAATGTCTTAAAACACTTACGTCATTATAACAAAAAGAGTATACTACGTCAAATTGTCATTTTTCAGAATCATCTTTTTTATTCAAAAGGCGATATATAAATGTATATGTCCATATAAGAACAGGAATAATAACCGTTGCTCCTACTGATGCTCTGAACATCCTCATCGTAGAAGTATTATCTGTTATTGCCATAACTAATGTAACCACATATAACGATACTAATAATATTACACCTATAATTGCAAATATTCTTTTCATCTTCACCTCAATATTATTTCTTTAGTTTTCTATACTCAGCCATAAATCTATTTTCAAATTTGTATAACAATTTATGCTTAACAAGTGCATCATTCATTTTTTTCAATTCCTTATCATTAACAACATATGGTAATTCGCCATCATTATTATTTGCCATAGAAAGGAAAATATTATCTCTGTTTAATGTTGTATCAATCAATCCATGATCAATGAAAAATTGCTGGAAAAAGTCATATTTTTCTTTGAATGTATTATTGAACTTAGAATAATCAAGTTCATTGTATATATCATATAAATCCTTCTTCTTTGCAAGCTGTGAATCTTCAATATGAGGAATATCAAAAAGCTCAGCCATCTCAAACGTTCTGCAATCACAGCAGTGAACCATAGCCGGAATACCACTAAGTATTGATACGATATTTCCATGAATTCTCGCACCAAATGAAAACGCATAATTCTCATTAATAAGATATTGCATCCAATTTGGCACATCCGCAAAAAGGAATAATCTATTGCTTGATACCAAATCCAATCCAAGATATCCTTTGTCTTTAACTCGTTTAATCATATCTTTTACACTAAAACTATTTGAATTAAAGAAATTAGGATTGTAAAGGTAATCATAATAATGGTCCTGATCTATGAATACACTGCCCTTATATCGGTCAAAAATATTCATATAAAAACCCGTAGACATCAAATAATTCTGTCCATTTATTATAGCTTTAAAATCTTCCCTGGCAACATTTTTCTTTTCCACCTTCAGATCTCTTCCCATCTGAAAAATAGATGGACATCCTGTAACAACCGCACTTTGAAATCCTAACTTATCAAAAAATTCCTTTGTAATGTTACCTCTTAACGCAAACTCACCGCCCGTAGAATATACTGTATCAATAAACTTTGTTGCTGGTTTCCTAATTGCATTGATAACTTTATCCATATCCTGATATTTATCAAGCTGAATTCCACAGGCAATTATATAAATAGGGATTTTAATATTAGAAAAAAATTCGGTCACTTCTTCTAATCTATCCGCAAATAATGTGGAAAAAATATTTGCACTCGGTTTAATCATGCAATCAAAATTAGAGTTTATGTATTCAAAACTCATACTCTCATTCCAGAATTCATATTTAATCTCTGGAGTAGTAATCTCCGATATTAATGCTTGTAGCCACACTTTATTTCCATAATTTGGACAATTACCCTTTCTTTCAGACTGGATAATATCATTTAATGTCTCATAATTTGTCTTTTGGTAAATTGCGTATTCATTTTCATTTATATTTCTATAAATCAAAATTCTTTTCATATACATCAACCTTATTCAAAAAAACATTTAAAACAAAAGAGCTAGGTATATATAATACTTAGCTCTTATAAAGTCCTATCTTACAATCATCGCCTCGCGCTCAGCACCTGTACCAATAAACTTAGCAGGAATTCCAATATATTCTTCAATAAATTTAACATACGCCTGAGCATTCTGTGGCAGTTCTTCAAAAGTCTTACATCCAGAAATATCACTCCAACCACCAGCAAACTCTTTATATACCGGCTTAGCATTATTTAATACATCTAGATTTGTTGTGAAATCTTCAGTCTGTACACCGTTAACGTCGTATGCTACACATACCTTAATCTTATCGAAGTTACCGATTGTATCAAGGTGATTAATTGATAATGCTGTCAAACCATTAACTCTCTTCGCATACTTAAGCGTTACTAAATCAAGCCATCCACATCTTCTTGGACGCCCTGTTGTAGTTCCATACTCATGACCAAGCTCTCTGATTCTGTCACCAGTCTCATCAAACAACTCTGTTACATATGGACCTTCTCCAACACGGCTCGAGTAAGCCTTGATAACACCATATACATTACCAATATCTGTAGCAGAAAGACCTGTACCGGTAAGGATACCTCCAATTGTAGGGTTTGATGATGTTACAAATGGGTATGATCCAAAATCAATATCAAGAAGTGTTGCCTGAGCACCTTCTACAACCACCTTCTTATCTTCCTCAAGTGCCTTGTGAAGATATGTAATTGTATCACATACATATACCTTAAGCTGTGCAGCATAATCCATATATGTCTCATACATCTCGTCAAACTTAAGTGTTGAATCGTAATCTGTCTCTGGGTCGTAATGCTTAAGTAATGAAAGTCTAGACTCTGTCATCTCCTTAAGCTTCTCCTTGAAATTAGGAGCATATAAATCCTCCATACGGATTCCTGATCTTTCAAATTTATCACAGTAAGATGGTCCAATTCCCTTACCAGTTGTACCAATCTTATTAGATTTTCTTACCTTCTCTAAAGCAACATCAAGCATTCTGTGATATGGAAAAATCACATGTGCCTTATCTGAGATTTTAAGATATTTATCTACATCATAGCCATGCTCTTTTAAATTATTAATCTCGGCAAGTAAAACTTCCGGATTGAGCACTACACCATTAGTGATAACTCCAACTGTATGTCCAGATAGAAGACCTGATGGAATAAGGTGCATTGCATATTTAACACCATTTACCTTGATTGTGTGTCCTGCATTATCTCCGCCTGTAGCTCTGACTGCAACATCAGCATCCATCCCAAGATGATCTATTACCTTTCCTTTTCCCTCATCGCCATAAAAGCATCCGAGTACTACATCTACCTTTGACATTATAGTTGCCTCCTTGTGTATTTCATAAAAAACGACGAATTCTAAAACTTCGCCACTCTTACCCACCGATTATATACGATTTTCATTAATTAGTAAACTTAAAAATTCTTATATCATCCATAAAACAGCATTATGATATATAAATCGTGACAAACAAACCATAAATTTGCTATACTTTTATCAAAAGGAGAGAATGGCATGAGTAAATTATTATTTGTAGATGACGACAAAGAATTTGCATTAGTCAACAAAAAATTTTTCCTCCAGGAAGGATACGAAGTAAAAGCTGTATCCAGCGGAAAACAGGCTCTTAGAATGTTGAAGGAGTATCCAGCAGACTGTATCATCTTAGATGTTATGATGCCGGAAATGGATGGTTTTGAAACCTGTAAAGAAATCCGCAAATTTTCAAATGCTCCAATAATTTTCCTTACTGGCCGCGGAGATGAAAACGACAAAATCGAAGGCCTCCTCAATGGTGGTGATGACTACATGGTAAAACCATATAGTTTTCGTGAATTATCAGCGCGCATTCAGGTTCAGCTAAGAAGAAGCGCTATTAATAATATAACAAACCCCACTTCTTCCAAAATTGAATACCCACCTCTTACTTTGGATTTGGTTTCACATATTGCATATTATAATGAAGAACAAATTCCACTATCCAATCGAGAATACGAATTACTTCATTACCTGGTAACAAATCCCAATATTGTTCTAAGCTTTGAACAGATTGGCAAAAAAATTTGGGGTTCCTATTCAGATTCCGACAGAAGAACAATCACAGTAACCGCCAGCCGACTCCGAAAAAAATTCGAAGCATATACCGGATTATCAAATTTTATCCAAACAGAGTGGTCAAAAGGATATAAATTTGTTCCAAACCCGTAATTTATCAAAAGGAGGAACACATGTCCACAAAGAACTCAAAAAACGAATTTGTACCAGCTGAACTTTCAACAGAACAATTAAATAAAGCCCTATATGAAACATCTGTAAAATTACAGGAAGCAAACAATGAGCTTACTGAAATTCATAATCAGCAAAAAGAATTATTTTTAAATATCTCGCATGATCTTCGCGCTCCAGTAGCCTTGGCCAAAAGTTCTATTGAGGCAATGCTTATACATCAGCCTGTCTCAAAAGAGGAAATACACAAAGAGCTAGACTTGATATATAAACGCATCTCACAGATGGATAAAATGGTAAACGACATATTCACTCTCGCATCTCTCGATGCCAAAAGAATTCCATTCCATCCTGAGATATTAAATCTTGGACTATTTCTTGAAGATTTATTCTATATGTTTGAAGCAGACGAACTATTTTCAAAACGAGATTTAGCATTAGATTTTCCTGTCGAGTTTCCATATGATGTAAACATCGATCCAGATTTATTTACAAAAGTAATGAACAATCTTTTTATGAATGCGTTAAAATTTACTGAGGAAAATGATACCATCGCCCTATCCGCTTTTCCTGTTTCAGATAATATGGTATGCATAAAAATTACAGATTCTGGTATTGGAATATCTCCAGAACATATTAAACACATTTTTGATCGTTCATACATGGTTGAGGATGCCAGAACTCCCGGGATTAACAAAGGACACGGACTTGGTCTTTCGATTGTAAAATCTATTGTAGAGCTTCATGGCGGTACTATCACGTGTGAAAGTAAATATGGGGAATATACAAGTTTTAACATAAACATTCCAATTTGCTCTAATTTTGCACACAAATAGATTGAAAATAATCCCTATATATACTATACTTTATCTTAGTTATTAAGGGGGTGTATTTTACCATGACAGATAATACAATAATCAAATTAATAAAGCCTATGGATGTAACAGATCTTGCCGGTGACAAGGTTATGATAGATTTCGAAACTGGCAAATATTACATGTTAAAAGGGTCAGCTGTTGATATTTGGGAAAATATCCAAAGCGAAACAACTGTTGAGAATGTAAAGAACAAATTATTAGAGATTTATGATGTTGATGAGGAAGAATGTATGAAGAGTATCGTAGCATTTCTTACTCAAATGCAGGAAAATAAATTTATTACATTAGAGTAGTATTATTATTTAACAGAAAAATAGCTCAGACCTTACGGCCTGAGCTATTTTTCTGTTAAAAGACTTTTTACAGTCCAATAATTTTCTCTAGTATGCTCCGTCTCTATGGAATAAAACCCATACTGTCTTGAACATAATCTTGATATCTTCTATGATGCTCCAGTTGTCGATATACTCAACATCCATCTGCACTACATCCTCGAAGGATTCAACATTACTTCGTCCATTCACCTGCCACATTCCCGTCATTCCCGGCTTGATACTAATTCGTCTCCATTGGTCCCTCTCATACTTTTCCACCTCATCAACTGTAGGAGGTCTTGTCCCTACCAAACTCATATTCCCAATAAAAACATTAAAGAACTGTGGCAATTCATCTATACTTGTTTTTCTGATAAACTTTCCAACTCTTGTTACTCTTGGGTCGTCCTTCATCTTGAACATTACGCCACCACTCATTTCATTCTGTGCCATAAGTTCTGCTTTCCTATCCTCAGCATCTATATACATACTTCTGAATTTATAAATATGAAAATGACGACCATTCTGCCCTACTCTAACCTGTTTGAAGATAACTGGACCAGGAGAATCAATCTTTATTGCAATTGCTGCAACGAGCATAATTGGTGTTGAAAGAATAATCCCCACAAGTGAACCAAAAATATCCATCACACGTTTGATAATGCGCTCATAATTATTAAGCGAAATAGTATGATAAGTAATTACAGGATAAGTTCCAACAGAACTTACATAACTATTTGCTCTTCTTCTCTTATAAAAATCAACAATTACTCTACAGGTAACTCCCATTTGTATACAAAAATCGATATATCTCTGAATATACTGAAGCTCTGTATTCTGTTTATGTAATATATAAATCTGATCAATATTGTATTCTCTAATGAGTGCGTCAAGATCCTCAAGCTTTCCAATATATTTAGACATATCATCTTTATCATCCATACTGATAAACCCTACTGATTGAACCTGAATAGATGTCTTGTTTAGGAAATACATAAATTTGTTAAACGAATCTATATTTCCTACAAAAGCTGTACGCGGTCTAAATTTACTGATATTTGTATGCATAATAAAATATCTATAACACATTGTCGTTATCAATAAGAGTACAAATGACAAACAAATATAGAATAAATATATTATGTTTTCAAAATCATTTATTTTAATATAAAACAATAATGCCGATGTGGATAATCCAGCTATAAGAAATGATTTAAAAACCTTTCTAAAAACTCGATCCCAGTAAAAAAACACTGTCACATTGTATAATCTCTCATTTCTTGTGGATAATAAATATATAATACTATATAACATAGATATCACAAACAATTGCATTATCTGGTTTTCATTTAACTGCGAATAAAACAATATTACAGTCACAGCATAGGATAATGAAAGCATGAAAATATCTATCAAAAAATGTATAGTATCCAAACTTGCCCCTACATTAGTTTTGTTCATTACTTTCTCCTTTATGAGATAAAGATTATGTAATATAGTATATATTTATTATTTATATTTTTCAAGCATTTATGGCATTTTACTGATACTAAAGTACCCTTTTAAAACTAATTCCATATTTAAATTTTCACAATAAAAGAATTCACTTTTCAACTTCTGAACATACTAACAGCCCATACATTTTTAATAGAACAATCTTTATTCCTCCATAAGCCCCATACTTTCCATCATCTGAAGCCTATACTGTGTAACATTCATCTTCTGTGCTGCATTATATGTGGTTCCTCTACTAGTTATTCGATGGATAAAAAATAATATAATTCTATGAATCCATGCTATTGGTAATAATATCGGACATTTTTTTGCATATCCATAATTATTAGGCAAACTTCTTCTATTGGGGAAAAGAATCAATAATTTCTTTCGCCAGCCTTCTTTGGGCGCATTATATTCGCCTGTAAAATACGGAGTCATTGCTCCATATATTTGCCAATTTGATGCCTGATCATCTATTTGACCTTTCTTAAATAAATCTTCAAGAAAGTCCCACTTTTGATTTTGAGCTAATTCCCATTCATTTCTAGAGTCTTCCAATGTAACTCTACACATACCAAAATATTTACTACATATATCAAAGAAATTATTACAAAACTTCGTGTATCCAAGCTTCTCTATACTTTTCCAAAATCTAGTCCAATCAATTTCCTCACTATACTTATTTATAAATAAAGAAATATCTGCCAGATATCTAATTCCAATTCCCTGTAAAGAAAAATGCTTAATAATATGAAACATCTGATAAATCAAGTGTTCTGTATGTCCTAATGTAGTAACTTTTACACCACACACCTCAAGCTCTATCAGACTTTCATTTTTTGTCAATTCCATCTCGGAAAGAATGTCGATTTTTTTGCCTGTGTAATCTTCCCACAATTTAGTATGAAGTTCTATCACATGATAGTTTTGACCATGATAATATACTCCAACCTGCGGTTTTGATTCTTCCTCATTCTTCAGATATCCGAGTTGAAACAATCCTTGTTCAACCTGCATAAACTGTTCCTTTGGTACCCAGATGTCTGTATCCGAACTAGAGCGCAAAAGATAATTGGGATACAAATTTGCTAAAATAGGACCTTTAAAAAAAACAAGCCGATTACTTTTTAATAAACTTAATATTTTTCTTAATTGAATATATATAACAATCTGTCTTTTAGCTACAAATTGTGTTATATTCTTTAATTCATCCCAAAATTCTTTAGGTATTTCTTTTTTAATATCAGATTTTTCTATTGAGCTATACACAAAAGAAGTAATATTATTATTCACACAAATATTAAAAAATTCTTTCCAATTAAATTGTTCTAAGCTATCAGACAAGTCATCTAGTTTTTCTTCTTTAATGGCCTTATCTAATATTGTGAGCCAGATATCCATCTGTTCATTTGAAAATCTTCTATCCATTAATCATTCTCCACATAAACAACCTTGTGATTATCGATCTTTATCTGTCTGTCACAATATTCAAGAACTGACAAACGGTGTGTAATAAGAAGACAAGTAGGTCTTGGCGTAAGCTCCTGAACTCCTTTTAACACCTTAAGCTCTGTTGCAGGATCAAGCGATGATGTAGCCTCGTCTAATATAAGGAATGGGGCTTTTTTGATAAGTGCTCTTGCGATTGCAATACGCTGCGCCTGCCCCTCTGAAATTCCATGTCCACGCTCTCCAATTTCCGTGTCGATTCCATTTGGTAATTCCATAACAAAATCGTATGCAGCAGCCATCTTAAGTGCTTCTATCATTTCTTCTTCTGTTGCATCAAGTTTACCCATTCTAATATTTTCTCTGATAGTTCCACTAAACAAAGTATTACCCTGTGGAACATAAGAAATAAAATCTCGGTTTGATGCATTAGACTGTTCTTCATTTCCATCCTTGTCATAATATGTTATCTGACCGGCATTACCTGACATAAATGACATCAATAGTCTTATAAGCGTTGTCTTTCCTATTCCAGACTCTCCAATAATTGCTACACACTCTCCTGGTTTTACATCAAGCATTGCCTTATCAAAAATAGTCTCATCAGCAACATATCCAAAAGAAAGCTCATCCACCTTTACACCAATATTTTCTGTCAACTCATGTTCCTCAATATGCTCCTCAGCAGGTATTTTTTCGAGTTCCATAACTCGACCAGATGATGCAATTATTGATACAACTTTTGGTATCTGCTGTGCAAGCTGAAGTACTGGTGCCTGCACACGATTTACAAGAGTGAGGAATACAGACATAGTTCCATATGTAATTAAATTCTTCGACATTTGAACAGCTCCGTATGCAAATGCTGCAATATATCCAATCTGAAATGCCATAGACATTGCTGTTGAGCTAATAAGCCCAAACTTTGTCTTTTTAAATACCCAGTAAAATCTTTCCTCACGAAGCTGTACAAGTCTCTCTGTTGAATAGTCCTCGTTTCTAAAAGCTTTCACAATCAAAAGATTTGCCATACTCTCCTGCAAAAAAGAACGGTATGCAGACTCTGTCTCCTGAACTTTTACTGTGAGTTTTTTTAATCTTCTTCCAAGCCAAAAACTTACAATTGCAGCAATAGGTGCAACAAGCAAAGCAAGGCAGGCAAGGAATTGTGAAAAATAAAACAGTGTAAAAAATACAACTATAAGTTCTATGATAAGCTTTACAATATTTGGAATAGTGCCAATTACTCCATCAGCAATATTTCCAGCATCACTTGTAAGTCTTGTCATCAAATCTCCTGTATGATATTTTTTCACATCAAGCCAATGAGAATTGATTATTTTTTCATAAAGCTGCTTTCTAATACCAAATGAAAATCTTTCATTAAGCATCGTTGTTATTAAAGTAACAACAACTTCTACAATCTGAATAATTACAACTATTCCAAGGTATGCCAGCAAAAGTTGCCATACAGTAAGTCCCTTCCCAGCGTCATCAATTACTCTCTTTGCCACAAGCGTCATTGTAAGTCCAAGACCGGTTCCAACCAGGTTCAAAAGCATTATAAAAACAATTCTTGGAATATATGGCACAGAATATGACATCAGCCACTTTAGATAACTTGTATGAACATTTCTATCATCCAAATATTTTTTTGTTTTTCTAATTAATTTTTTCATATTAAATCCATATCTTTCATTAGTTTAAGTCTGTGTTCAGCTACATCTAATTTCTCACTGGCAGAATACCATGTCTTCTTGTTTTTTCGATACTTAATTAAATAATTTATCATTTTATGAACCCATGCAATAGGAAGCAGTATTTTGACTTTCTTAGCATAAGCATACTCATCTGGTAAATCATTTGCTTTCGGAAAAATCACTTCTAATTTTCTTTTAAAAGAAGAATTACCAGTTCTTCTTTGCCCAGTAAAATATGGAGTCATCATTCCCATTATCTGCCATCCAGCCGTTTTATCCTCGTACATATCACCTGCACATAAAAAATCCTGGAAAAATGCAGTGACTTCATCACCATATGAAACATCTCTATATTTTAAAATAGCATCATCCATACCTAAAAACTCTACACAGAGCACAAATAATGAATAAGCAAATTTTGTATAGCTTAACTTATCCATACAATCCCAAAAATGCTCCATGTCAATTTCTTTTCCATATTTGCTCACATATAAAGTAATATCAGCAAGATACTTCAGTCCAATTCCTTCCAAAGAAAAATGCTTAACGATATGGAATATCTGATATATGAGATGATTCTCATATCCCAATGTCGTCACATCCATACCACATGCATTTATTTCTATTAGACTTTCAGGTGCTGTAAGATTAAAACTTTTTAGAATATCAAGCTGTCTGCCCTCATAATCCTCCCACAGGCACGTATGAAGCTCAATGGTATGTTCTTTCTCTTCGTTATAAAAAACTGTAACCTCTGCATTTGAATGTTCATTAATTACATATCCCAGACTTTCAATCAAAGAAATTGCAGCTTCATTTTGTGATCGTTCCACAAAAAAATCTGTATCGCACGAATATCTCCTTACATACTCAGGATACAAATCCGCGAGAACACAGCCTTTAAAAACAACTAGCTTTATTCCCTTCTCCTTTGCCGCATCAAGTACTCTTCTGATATTCTTATAAAACTCATATTTTTTAATTATTACAAATAGTTCTCCATTATAGGAATCCTCTAATTCTTCATTTTTATAATCAGCAAAAATCTTTATATATTTTTCAAGTAACAATCTCTGAGCTCTGTCTTTTGCATGCTGAATCATAGTTTCTGCAGAAATATTTTTGTATTTTTCTAAAATGCTCTTTTCTGGCTGCATATTCCAAATTGCACATTTTAGTAAGTACATATACAGCTTCCAGCTATCATCAATTTCAATCTCACTTTTTTTCATGCTGTTTAATCCTCTTAATAATCTTTTGTCAAACTATCCACTATTTCAGGGAAATACCATTCATAAGTTTTTCTATTCATAAGCGCAAAATTGTATACCTCTTTGGCATCATCTACTTCCAGACCATCATCCCACCATGCACAGGTTATGTTTCCATCTGAAGCTTCACTCATAAACTTCTCAACATACTTAACTCTGGTATCTATACTTTTATCCTTTGCCTGAATACCAAATTCTCCGACAAATATGGGAATGTTTTTATCCAGTAGCGGCTTTAGATTATCCATATACCAACTAATACTGTCATATCCACAATAAATATGCACACTTACAGCTATATGATTTTCTACCGAATCTTCCGGTAATACAAACTTGCTAATCGATTTATTCTCAGCTTTTGCCGCATATGTGTTTACTATTAGATTTCTATATGAATTATTTCCCCCAGTAGCCCTTACAGTATCTACGAATAACTGATTATAGTCATTCATAACATCATAAGCGGAATCCTTGGCATCTGACCAACAATTATCAGAATCTAAAACCTCATTAAAGCCTTCAAACATTAATTTTTCATCATAATCCTTAAATCTATCAGCTATCTGTGTCCACAGATTTTCAATCTTGGCTTTGTTATTTTCATAAATATCCGGTTCAGCAACTATCCATCCCTTCTCGCCTGTATCGTGATGTACATTTATCACACAATACATATCTTTACTTAGAACATAATTTACAACCTCTTCTACTCTATCAAGCCATGATTCCTGTATATTTCCATTCTCATCAATGTAATTTCTGTATGTGACCGGTATCCTGACCAGTTTAAAACCTTTGTCTGCTACAGAGTCAATAGTTTCCTGTGTAGTAGCACTGATTCCCCAGGCTGTCTCCAGTGACTTGGTACTTATCTCACTATCTCCATTACAGCACTCCAAAGAATTACCAAGATTCCAACCAACATTTATATTATCAAAAGCCTCCTGAGCAGATTCCCAATTATCTGACTCTTTCTCTGTTGCTTCATTACCCTCAACTTCATTTTTTTGAGTCGATGACTTTGATTCATCCAAATAGTATGCCTGATTTTCTCCACAGCCAACTAATGTAGATAGCATAATTACAAAACACATTAATGACTTCACAATACTTATTTTTTTCATTATATTCTCCTTTTAACTATAAAAATCCACGTTGATTATAACATCAAAAAAATGTACATTCAACAAAAAAACAGGCCCGAACAACACCAAGCCTGTTTATATATCGCTACTTATTTATTATATTGTAATTATATTAAATCAATGAATTTTTTTAACAAACTTTGCCACCTGAGCAAACTCTTCTCCAGTCCCACCTGTAACATACAATTCTCCACATCTTAACCAAGCGTGAGCCTTCATAACACCATCTTCATGCTTTACGCCCATATATAATGTGGATTCAATTCCATAATTAAGCAACAGCTTTTGCGCAGTAAGAGCTTGAACAAAACACTTACTCTCCCATGGAGTGTGTTTAGTAATTCTATTAACATGAAATGCTACAAGCTTTGCAATTCTATAATCCTCAAGAGATACATCTCTCGAAGATTCAACACCTCTTGTTCCCATCTTTTTTTCAATCTTACTCATTGGAACAAATTTAATTTTAAAACGATAAAAGGCTGCATAAATATACGCCTTTATTGTCATTCCTTTTTCACCATTAAGTCGTATAAAATCAATCAAAGCCTTACATAGTCTTTTTATCTTTCGCATACTTCCAATGTATTCTCCAATAATTTCATCTGCTCATTAACTGTCATCTTACCATTTGGTCTTGATAACTCATAAACAGGAACTGTTTGAGCCATCTTCATGATTTTAGCAGTTACAGGAGCCGGAATATTTCTATCTCCGTATGAAGCAATCTGATACAAATTATCTATAATGTATTTTAAGCTTTCTGCTCCAATAATTCTTCGGATTGACACTTCTTCTATATCATCCGGTTTAATTACAACAATAGCTCCAAGGGGCATTTCTGTAGAACAGTAATCATCCTCTGCGACCACAACTACCTTGTTCCTGTCATTTTCTTCTATCGGAATAGTCTTTTCCTTATCATAACCAAAATGTTCTGCGGCATCTGCGCATAGTTTTCTATATGGAAATGATGGTAACGCATATATCTGATTTTCTATATCTTCAATTAAAACAACATCATCTGATAAAAACTGACTATATTTTTTAATCAACACTTCTGATAGTGTAGATTTTCCAGAACCACTTGCTCCACTTATAATGATACTGGAATTTCCAATTTTAATTGCACTTCCATGCATTGCAAACTGATTACATTGAACAAGAATGTGAGGGAAACATGTATTTAATACAAAAATTTCCACAAAATCCCTGCGTGGTATTTCATCATATAGATGGTATTCTATCAAATTTCCATTGGAAATCTTGAATGTTCCATAATCTTTCATATAATATAAAACACCATCTAAACGTTGAGATTTCCAAGCATATTTCTCACTATCCTTACAATCATCCAAATCCGAAATAAATTCCAAGTCCTTATTTTCTCTAACTACTACATCTATATTTGCATCAGTTTTCTCTTCACATAATACTCTAAATCTATAATCCGAAGCGACGTTTTTTCTATATATTTGATAATAAAACATATCTCACCCTCCATATCAAATATGCCATATTGCATAAAATATTGCAAGAAAAAAACCAAGGTATATAACCTTGGTTTATAATAAATATGAACTATTAAGCTTCTGAATCAGTCTTAACTGTTCCTTCCCACCATGTTCCATCAGCGTGCTGCTCCCAAACACCATCATGCTCTGTCTGAGTCTTTCCACCACCTAATGTCTGGTTGATTGTTAATTCTTCGATTGATGCATTTGTCCATGTCTTTTTCATTGAAATATCCTCCTAAAATTTAAAAATAATTTATATTTCGTTCTTACAGATAGGATAATACCTCAATGTAAATCATCTGTCTAGAATTGTAACAACTTTGTGATAATTATAAAATTCTAACAATTTTAATGTATAAATATGGCGATTGATATCATCTACACCAAAACTATTTATGCTATCTTTATCTGACAGTTCCTCCAAAGCTTTTTTAACATCAATAATATTATTGTTCTCGTTTTTCCTATATAATAAAATCCACTGGTTATAAATATTGTCCCAATCCAACTCAATTCTAAGCTTCATATCTGCACTCTGTCTACCACGTCCTACAAATCTGTTTACATGTGCCGGTATCTGATTCCTCAAATAATATTTAACTAAATGTCTATCAATTCCATCTTTATCAAATTGTTCACAAGGTAACTGTAAACAAAACTCAATTAATCTCTTGTCAATGGATGGATCTCGTATGAGAACTCCCGAATACAATGACATTTTCATTGTGAGCTCTCCAATCTGTCTCATTCCTATCCAATCAAGCATCACATCATATCTAGCTCTATAGTCCGTTTCAGAATTAATAGATATTCTATATATATTTCTCAACCGGTCTTCTGCCCCAAGCTTATTGGCATAAGTACGATTCACAAATGATTTACCAAATAAATCTTCAGGCATTTTATTTTTAACAAATGCATCTTTAAATATATTTTTAATAGCTTCTTTTCTTGATAAACCAATCGTCCTTTTATAGTCAGATAATAATTTATACAGCTTAATCCAATGTAATTTTTTAAATAAATAATTACAATATCTTGGTATCCCCGAATAAGAAAGACAATTATTTCCATATCCACCTGTCAAAAGAAGTCTTGCACCCTTCTTCCTAGCCCTCAAGCACGCTTCCTGCATCCATAATGCATTAAGACTTGCTTTATATGGCATCTCAAGAATTTTCATCTGATTATCGTAACCATTCCATGAATTAATTCCTTCTAATTTAAGAAATTCCGGAACAATATTACCATAATATTCTACACTCTTAAGCACATCCTCTGTCTCATCATCAATTCTTGCTCCTCTAACAGAATCATGCTCATCGATTGGTACTGAAGTAAATGAATATAATTTTTTGCCTTTTTCTTTCAAGTATGGTGACGCCTCTGAAGCTACAGCTGTAGAATCTAATCCACCACTTAATAAAATGGAAACCTCATCATCAGTCCTCATAACACATCTTACAGCTTCTCTCCATAATTTTAAGAATTCATGCTCTACTTCATTGTCATCTTTATATTTTTTTGTTTTTAGATTTTTTAAAGGATTCCAATATCTATTTTTCTTGATGCAATCTTTGGTTATAATAACTTGCGTTGCGGAAGGCACTTTGTATACTCCACAGTAAGGAGTCTGTTCTTCATCAGCATATGCCCTTGCAAAATCCATTGATAAAAAGTCCACACACCATTCATCACTTATTTCAGAAGGCGAAGCTTCATTTATTCCTTCTAATAATGATGAATAATATAATATATTATCTTTTACTTTATAATACAGTGTTCTGTTACTTACTGCATCACACACCAATTGTACATTATTACTATTTTTATCATAATATACAAATACATACGCTCCAAGAATATCATTCAAACACTTATCCCCATATTTATTAAGCATTTTGAACAGAATATCACCATCGCTTATTGCATCTGCATCCTTATCAGTAATGCACAATTTTTCCAGTAACTCTTCACGATTATCCAACACCACATCAGCATCAAAATATATATTACAATCTTTTATTGGAAGCTTCTCTTCTAATGCCTGCTTATTAAAATACTGGATTCCACACCCCATTAGCACAGATGAGTCTTCTATTTTTTCATATCTATCTATTTTATATTCATGAAATGGTTTTTCCATTTTTTCTAGCAATATTGGTGAAATGTTATCATCGTTAATTTGTATTGCACCCCAGATAGCCGACATTGATTATCCTCCTTAATATTACAACTGTAAATATCACTAAAAAAGCATTCTGATTTACAGAATGCTTTTTATTCTACAATGATAAGTCTATTATATTAATTCAGTCAAGTTTTATCTTCATTGAATTTCCAGTTTTAGAATCTGTATAATACCAATAACCATCCTTATATGTCATAGGAACTGTAATATCATGTACAATCCAATCTGAATAGGTTGTAGAGGTTGATGAATATCCACCAGTAACACTCCAACTATAATGCTTCTTAAGGAGCAAACTACTATTATACTCAGCATCATTTCTCATGAAATAATGTCTTGAAACAACCTTTGAATAACGATATCTAGTATTATCCCAGGTTGGATCTGCATGATACCACTTTCCCTCTATCTTAATCATTATCCAACTATGATTCATTGATGAGCTTGCAACCTTGGTCGACTCAATTCCAGCTTCTCTCAGCAATAACATATATGCTGAACTAATTCCTGTACATGCTCCTGTATTATAAGCTAAAACATTTCCTCCATAATAACAACTAGAATTTGCTTTGCTATATTTTGAATTAATGACAAGATTATCATAACAGTAAAGAGCTTTATCTAAATCGGTCATACTATCATCAATTCCAGCCATTACATTTGCAATTCTCTCCTTTGACTTAGCAAGACAATCTGCATAAGTACTATCAATACCATTGAGTTTTATTGCTTTAGCATAATCTCCATCTGTCTCAAAAGAAATCCATATACCATATGCACATTCAAATTCAAGAAGACATTCATTTTTTACAACTGAATTGAATATACTATTAACATCAAGCCATTTCATATGATATTTACTTACATCATGTGTTGTAGTATCACCATTCTGAATCATTGCAATAATTTCAGATTTTACATCTGGATAAACAACTTCGTTATTATCAGATGTTGAATTCTCATCACTAGAGCTTCCATAAATTGGTATATCATCTTCTATAACTATATCGTCCTGCACATTACTGTCTAATTCTAATGTTGCTTTAAATCCATTCTGGAATAATGACTCATACATATCAAAATTTTTTGTCTTTTGTTTTGTATCATATATGCTAATTCCAATTTTTGAACATGAACCAGAAACAGTATAGGTATCCTTGTCTACTAAATCGTAGCTCTTTATAAACTTGTTATTTGAATCTAACTCTCTCAGTAAAATATGAAATTTTGAATCAGATATATTAATAACATATGTCTGTCCAGAAACTACATTTACATAATCATTTAAACATATTCTTGTAGGACTTAAACAATAATTACCACTAATACTATAATTACCAGTTCTCCAATTCGCAAAATCCAACATTCCGAATACATCATTGTTATCAATTACTTTGTCGTCTTCAATATCTGTCACATTATCTTCTTCAACATCTGTCACATTGTCTTCTTCGCCATCTATTACCTGATTTTCTTCATCAACTGCATCATCTACTCTATCTGTAGTTAAATATGCCTCCAAACCACTATCAAATAAATTCTTGTATTCATCGTATGTCATCTTTACAGCGGAACTTTTAACATACATTGCAATTCTAATAGATGTAGTATTTGCATTTGTCTCAAAATTTTTTCCTGAAGTCAAATCCCTACTTACAACAACTTTACCTTCTGAATTCATCTCTCTTATCAAAAGATGTACATTATTCTGATTAATGTTAACTTCAAACTTTTGTCCCCCTACAACTGTTGGGCATTCAATTAAGCATATGCGAGATTCATTTGTATAATATTTTCCTGTTTGATAATTGTAATCACCTTTCTGCCAATTATCAAACTTTAACATTCCATATACATCTTCGTTTGCAGCCAATGGGATTTCTGTATCCATAATCTCAACTATACTATTATTTGAATTCAAGCAATTAGCAAATAAAATAACCGCAAATAAAACAACACTAATTACTGACATAAGTCTTTTTTTCATATTAATACCTCTCCTAACTTCTCAATTTACTTTTGTTCTATATATGCATAAAATCCATCTTGAAACTTTTTCTGATAATCATCATATGTTATCTTACTATTTTTTGAATTATATAAGCTTATTGCAGCTTTCGTTTCATTATTCTGTACAGTAAATGTCCCACCATTTTTTACAGAAATACTTTCAATCATCTTATTATTTTCATCTAACAATCTCACCAACACACAATAATTCGGTTCTGAGATATTTACCAAATAAGTCTGATTCTCTGAAACCTCTATGTAATCATTCAGGCATATTCTTGAACTACTATCAGTATATTTTCCATTATAACAACTGTAATTTCCACTTCTCCAATTCTCGAAATTTTTCATTCCAAAAATATCGGTATCAACCACGATTTCTTCACTTCCACTTTCTGTAATATCCTGGTTGATTTCATCTCTTTCTATTGGCAATTCAGCCTCAATCCTTGCCTCAAATCCATTATTAAATAATGTTGCATAATCTTCATAGCTATTGCATACACTTGAATTAGAATAATTATAAATTGAAACTCGAGCTGTATAATCATTTGAATCCACTGAAAAAGAATACATATTTGACAAATTATACGATTTCACAAGTTTCCCCGATGAATTCATTATCCTAACAAGAACATGATAATTTTTATCATTTATAATAGCAGTATATCTAACATTTGCTAATAATTTCTTTTCCTCTATCAAACACAATCTCTTACTATTCGCTACATAATTTCCTGTTGTATAATTGTAATCTCCTGTCTTCCATCCAGAAAATTCCTTCATACAAAATACATCTTCGACCAGTTCATAACCTGTATCCCCTACATATTTTATATTACTATTATTAACAATCTCTGTTGCCAGTTTATCAAAGTACCATTCTCCCGTTTTTCTCTGTAGAATAGCATAATTGGTAACCGTTGCTGGTGAAGAGAAGATTCCACCATCATCCCACCATACACAAGGTATGCCATAACCAGATGCGGTAGCTAAAAAATCCTTTGCATAACTAATTCTGCTATCCTCTGTATTTGAAGAGCTATTGATTTTCCCCCATTCACCGATTATTACCGGAACATCGTGCTTAACAAAATATGTATATAAATTTTGAAATTTTATTTTTGCACTGTCAATTCCATCATAAATATGTGTACTTACAATAATATGATCTTCTATCGAATCCTGCGGTAGAATAAAACCATCAATTACGCTTCTTGTTGCTTTTGCTGCGTACGTATTTACTATCAAATATCTTGATGCGTTATTGCCTCCAGTTGTTCTAACTGCATCAACAAACGTTTGATTATAACTATTTACAACGGCATATGATTTGCTATCTGCACTATCCCACTGACCAGCAGAATTAATTACCTCGTTAAAGCCTTCAAATATTAAATTTGTTCCATACTCTGAAAAATATTCTGAGATTTGTTTCCAAACAGCTTCAAGTTTTTCTTGTCCTGCAGCCTGTTTATCCGTATCAGCCACCAGCCAATTTTCATGATGAACATTAATTATGCAATACATATCATTCTGTATAACATAATCTACGACCTCTTTTATTCTTGAAAGCCATTTCGAATCAATCTGATTATTTGTGTCGATATGATTTCGATATGTAATCGGAATCCTGACAGTTTTAAATCCTTTAGCCTTTACTGCATCAATAGTGGCTTTTGTAGTGATTGGATTTCCCCACAGCGTTTCATAATATGAAACTTCTTTTTCTCCATAATTCTTATCATCGCAACAGCAAAATGAATTACCAAGATTCCAACCAGCCCCCATCTTGCTTACAAATTCTAAAGCAGATTCTGAACTGTTCGTTCCGTCTGAAAGTGGAATATCAGTGTCTGAGATAAATGTTCGAGTTGTTGCATTATTACTGGATGAAAAAAACATCAGAAGCAACATGAACATTACCAATATTCCTGATGAGATTCTTTTTTTCATAACTGTACACCTTTCATATACATGAAAGCCAATTACAGAATGTTTAAATTAGTTCGGTAGCTGGCAATCATAGATTTTCTCCTTAGACCCTAAGCTTTGCGTCTTTGCCTTTCGACAAATTTGCCTTTTTCGTATGTCTCTTTATATTTAATTAAAATATATTTTGGGTGTAAAGTCAAGTTATTTTAGTTCTATAGTACTATTGTTTTGTTTTTTCTCTTCTCCAACTAATATTATGTTTAACAATCTTTCCTGGTGAACCAACAATAATTACATTTGCCTCATCAAATTGCTTTGAAACAATGCTTCCATATCCAACAACAGAATTATTTGGAATTACTGCTCCTTTCAACAGTGATGATTTTGCACCTAACCAAACATCATCACCTATTACTATTTTATTATCCGGATTGCATTTTTTCATATCTGAATCAAGTATGTCATGCCCATCCGTATCAATAATTTCTACGTTCCATCCCCACTGAGCATTTTTTCCGATGGTAACTCCTTTTGAAACATTTATCGATGCATTTGTATTACTCATAAAACCATCGCCAATTTCAAGAATTCCATCCTCATATATCCTTATAGCTATACTTTCATAAAAATCTGCTCTACCATTGAAAATCATTCTACCATTTTCTGTTTCAAAATATAAACATGATGGACTTTTATCGTCATGACTTGATACTTCTTGTGGAAGCCCTATCTGAATCATTCCCTTATAAACAGAATCACTATGTATTTCTATACAACCCTTTCTTAACCCTATACAACGCACATTATAATTAACTCTTAATGGAAGTTTTTTTGCAACCTCTCTTGGAAAAATTTTATAATTTATAGGAATTGAGTATATCCATATCAATAAATTTCTAATTTTTTCTTTCACACTAATGCTCCTCTTTATAAAATACTTACAATACTATTTCACTATTTTGTACATTCGAATCAATAAGAAAGGAAAATAAATTGCCAGTCTAGATAAAATCTTTTCTTTCCTGGATAAGTTCTTTTTTACAGTCTTATAATATTTCTTAATATATTCAATACTCTTTTCTTTGAAAATATTATATTGGTCTTGATTCTTTGAATATCCAATATTTCGTATTACAGCCAGAGAGCTCTGAACAAATCTAATAGCCAGTTGTCTTTTAACTTTCAAGTAATTATCTGGTATATAATCAACCATCTGTTCTTTTGCTCTTATCGCACTATATGATTTTTCAACTGCAATAACATTATTTCCACCACCATGAGATACTGAAGTCTCCAAATAAATATAGTAATATTCTGGAGTTGGATCAAATACTATCTTATCAATATGTATCATGTACTGAAATACAAATAACACATCTGTCCATACAGCTAACGACACATCAAAGCTCAATTTATTTTGTCTAATAATATCTAAATCAAATATTTTATTCCAGACATATCCCTTAAATGAATCCTCACGAAGAAGCATTTCCATTCCCTCTTCCTGATTCATAATGGTAATGTCTCCGCTTGTTTCATTTAATACAGTATCTTCTCTTAGTTCAGTAAATCCGCAGATAGCTAGTCCCGCTTCATTATTAACAAGATTGGTATGTAATCTCTCAATAAAATCTTCTTTTACATAATCATCTGCATCAACAAATGTAAGATATTTTCCTCTTGCCTCTCTTAATCCAGTATTTCTAGCAGCACCCTCTCCACCATTTTCCTGATTCACAAGTCTTACTCTTGCATCTTTTTGAGAAAATTCTTCACAGATTGACTTTGTACTATCTTTGGAACCATCATTTACAATTAGGATTTCTATATCTTTGTATGTTTGCTCTATCAATGATTCTATACATCTGCCTATATACTTCTGCGCATTATATGCAGGTATCATTACTGTAATAAGGTCATTCATATCTTATCCTCTCTTATCACTTTTAATTTATGCCTTTTAATCTCAAATATAAATTAGGCATGTAATTAAAAAATGTATAAAACTTCTCTTTCTTTAACGCTTTTGATTCCTTGAATAACTGTTTATATTTGACATGTAGCTGTTTTCTTTTGTCTGAATTATTCTCTTTTGATTTTGTAAGTTTACAATAGTAATCAAATATCCAGTACATATATGTCTTTCTAGGATAATCAATTAATTCTATATGATTATCAGACATATACTTTATTTCCTCATCTAATGCCAAAAAGACATCAGTATAAAACTTGTCCTTAATTGAAAAAGTTGAACTGTTACTATTATCTCTAAAATAGAAATACATAATTTCTTTTGAATATACAACTGATTTAGCTTTATCAAAAAGCTTATATAAAATAGCTAAATCTTCACAGATTCTTCCTTCTGGAAAACTTATCCCATCAAACAATTCTCTTTTGAATAATTTTCCCCACATAACCACATAAAGCTCGTCTGATACCATATGCATATTTCGTATGCAGTCAATATTTGAAAGTTCTACAATATCAGGTGCGTTGTTTGCTAATCCTGTATTTCCAGCCTTATCTTTTAAATCAGATATTGAAACTTTCTCTCCAGAGAAGTTACAAAAATGCGTCATGGAAATATCGGCATTGTAATCAAATAAAAGCTCAATGAGCCTTTGTATCTGATTATCATCCATATAATCATCAGAATCTACAAAACAAAAATACTCTCCTGTTGCTATTTTAATTGCTTCATTCCTTGCCTTTGACTGTCCTGCATTTTCCTGATGAATTACTTTTACTCTTGAATCTTTTTTTGCATAATCATCAAGAATCTTACCACAGTTATCTGGGGACCCATCATCTACAAGAATCAATTCTATATTCTCATATGTTTGCCTAAGTATTGAACTTACGCATCTATCAATATATTTTTCAACGTTATAAACTGGCACAATAACAGATACTTTTGCTTCCTGCATTATGACCTCCAATCGTATTATTTACCATACAATAAGCTTGATTATTATCTTTATTTTTTCTTTAAAAGAGAACTTTCCATACAATAGGCAATGACCTAATCTTTTACGTATCTTTCTTTTACATGATGATATAATTTCTCTATCATTTTCTGTTTTAGCCTGCTTCATACATTCCATACACATCATGATATATCCGGTCTCAATTGAATTATACAATTCTCCTGAATGATTAATTTCATCCATAATTTCTTCGTGAGTACTTAGCGCTCTATGTGTTTGTCTACACCTAGCTGAATGAAGTGCACTGCTCTCTCTAACAAGCCAATTATATAAAGGTTGTGAATTATAATATACCTTCTTTATTTTTTTTGATAAATAATATAGAAATTTAAAATCCTCTGCTATTGAAATACTGGTATCAAATCTAATATCTTTTAGTAGCTCAGATTTATATATCTTTCCCCATACTGTACATGTATATTTTTTACATAATACAATATCTGCCAAAAACTGGTCATTATTGAGGGTTTCTGCTCCAATCCGTGTACTCTGATTTACGACTTTTCCATCCTCGCTTACATCAGTTGTACCACATATAGCTAAATCCACATTTTCCTGTTCTAGCCACGCAACTAACTTTTCAAGATAATTTTCAGACAAAAAATCGTCACTATCAACAAAGGTCACATAATCTCCTTCTACACAATCCAATCCCATATTTCTGGCATTAGAAACACCTTTATGACCTCCATTTAGCACTTTAATTTTTGAATTACAAACTGCCATCTCGTTGATTATATCTGTTGTTCCATCTGTCGAACCATCATCAATTATTATCAACTCATAATTTTGATATGTCTGATTTTCTATGGATGTAATGCATTTTCTAATATATTCTTTAACATTATATGCCGGTACAATCAATGATACTTTTCTATTCATCAACACATCCTCATCGTTTATTCAAATCACATTATGCTTTGCTTAATGTAATTCATAGATTTTTCCCTCATTTTCTGAAGATTTGTATTATTATCAAAATCTATTTTCTTATCCATATCTACTTTTGTAAAGTTATACGGACTAATTACTCTATCTTGAACTTGTAATACATCTGATATCTCGATCAATCTGGTATTCATATTCTCGTACTTTTCATTTGTATCTAAAAGCCAAAAATCCTTTTTGAAAATGTACGAAAAAATCATTCCGTGAAATGATTCAACAAAATTAAGTTCTGAATAATACATCAAATTCAAAAATGCAAGAGGTCCATTTTTCTTACATAAATTAAATCCCCAATTTTTTTCACTCTTTCTAATCCATTTCTTTGGATCAACAACATAAACCTTGCACCCCCTGCGCTCAGCTTCTTTTTTAACAATATCTTTGAGTGAGTCTTCACAATAAGCCCAAGAATAGTAGAATATATATTTCTCATCGACTAATCTTTTTTCTACTAACTTTTCCCATTCAGAAGGTTCTAATACTAATGTGGGATCAAGAACCAACTCAACATTTTTATCTGTTGCCCTCTCTAATGACAACTTTCCTTTATTCTCCCTAACGGATATGCTGGAAAATGAATTTACCCACTTTTGAATTTTATTATAGTCAGCAGACTCTTGAATATCGTGACCACCCAGACTAGGTGCATACGCTACTTTTTTACAATCTGTCCAACCACAGAAGAAAGCGTCATCATAATCTGCCATATTTACATTCCAGACTTGATCGCTTCCTGCAACAATAATATCATAGTTATCTTTTATATCCTTTAAATCTTTTGGATATAGTTCAGATCCATTTAGTCCAAGATTTTTCTTCCTAAAATTTGTATAATCCGCTGCGCTTGACTTTAATTTCCCATATGATTTTAAATGATAAAATAATGTTCTTGGATGTTTCCAAACATATTTTGGAATAATATCATACATACTATGAGACTGTTCAGTTGTAAAATTAATTATCTCTACATTATTACCCAAATTTTCAAGTATTGTCTTTAGAGCATATGACTGAAGCAACGATCCACAATTATCAGATGCAGATAATGTCATTATACCTATTCTCACAAACATGATCCTCCTAAATCTAACTACAATTTATATCAACTTAATTCATCGTCCAACATTCTAAAATGTTTTTCCGCATCAGAATGTAGTTTTTCAATTTTGTCTTTTGAAAGTTTAACATAAATCTTTTCAAATTCTTCAACTGCTATATCAATCATTTTATCTGCTTGATATTGCAAATAATCATAATTTAAATCAGCCAATACATTGTCCATTTTATTACTATAAGAAAATGGTACAACTTTTTTCCCTAAAATCATTCCTAACATCATTGAATGAAATCTTGACGCATATATAATATCAGAATCCGCCATTATTTGAATACTTCTGGTCAAACCAGATTCTTCGTAATCACAAACAATAACATTTTCACTGTCTATTTCACTTTTTAATTTGTTTGCAATTTGTAAATCACCTTGTTCCTTACAAAATGAAATTATATATACCTTCTGTCCATTACTAAGATGATAATTAATAATTTCTTTCATTTTGTCATAATACTTATCTGCAATTTTTTCCCAAACACAATCCATAATATATGCAAAATTCATTACAGAAATAATTACGGAGCCGTTATTTCTTTTACTATTTACATCAATAACACATGCAACATCCGGAGCATAAGAAACATTGTCTAAATTCTTAAATAAATCATATGAATATTTATCTCTAAAGCTCACCCATTTTGACATAGAAAAGTAATCTAAAAATGTATTATAAAATTCTTCAGAAGAATATGGTCCAAAATTACAATTAATAATATATGGCTTACTTTCGTAAAATACTTTTTCCATCTTTGCGGTATTTAATCTGCCAGGATCTTCAATATACCAAGATCCCGTAATTAAAATATTACATTTTACCTTTCTTGAGAGAAAATTAATAATTTTTCTATTTCTATTAATAAATGGCTTATGTGCTATTTTTCTTATTATTGAATTGATTTTAAATATTACTTTTAATAAAATTGTGTCATATGAAACATAATATAAATTATCTATACTGCCAAATAGTTTTTTAAATCTTTTGGCACCACACATAATAAATTTCTGTTTAGGATATCTATCACACAATATTTTTACAAATAAATCGTCCCCTAGATTTCCATTAATATAAGCAACAATCTGATTATATTTCTTTATCATAATGCATTTATATTCATCTTTCCTTTTTTAGAAAGTGAATTACTCTCCTCTCTTCTTACACTATACGGAAATAGGTTAATACCAAATCTAATTTTTTACCTTTTTCAAAAATTTAAACTTACTAAATACTATATTTCTTTCAGATTTGTTTAATAAAAGAAACAGATTTATTACATAACCAAAAAAACCTGCAATTCCAGCACAAATTATCAAATCCATCCAAGAATTTATACTAATCATTTTATGTCCTACATAGTAAATCATAAAAATTATAATAGATGAAAAAAGCCCTCTAATAATCGTTGGATAAAATGTGTACCATTTAGACTTCAAAATATGTGCACAATATAATGGAATAAACAATAAATTACGCAGGCCTAATACCACTGCGGTAGCTATCTCGATAGCATAAACTCCTAACGATGTATATTTTAATAATAATAATTCCATAATAATGTTTATAACACTAATAAAAAATGTAACTATTACAGGAACTCTAATTTTTTTTGTTATAGTTTGCACCGAGTTTAATGGGTAAATATTTATTAATACACATGTTGGTACTAGCATTAACCATGATAATCGATTTATCACAATCACTTCATCTGCCGTCATTGAAGGTAACCATAATCTATAAAAGTCTATTCCAAAAACAATAAAACCAATTAATGGTATACAGCAAATATATGAACATATTTTCATAGCTGTAATAACATTCTTTTCAAATTCTTCCTTACTTCCTACAGCATATTGTTTTGTTAAACTTGGAGTAAAAGTAGTATTTACAGTACCAATTAAATTAACAATTTGTATTGGAAAGGTCTGAGCATATGAAATAAAGCTCATTGCTAAAGCATTAATAAAAATATTACTAATCAATAAATCTAATCCATTTAATAAAATAGTTGTTAACTGATTTATTGTGTTCCATATTCCTACCCCTAATAATTCTTTAATAGCAGAAAAATTAAAGTCCTGCCTACAGTATTTTAATTCTGGTGTATATATTTTTTTATATTTGTAATTCATCAATGCAGAATATAGTATACTAATCGCTGATGCTAAACCAACATACCATACTCTTGGAACCAATAAACAAAATGTTCCTAATAAAATAACACCTCTGATTACATTTGTTGTAATATTTCTTTTTGCACTAACATCCAATCTATTAGATACGAAAAAACCTACTCCTAATGGACCTGTTGCTAACTGAACTAAAAATGTCACAAAGATAATACCCCATAACAGTTTTATATCATTTACAACACTAACAGGAACATCCATTATCTTGTCCATAAACACAACTATTACAAGCATAGGAATAAACAGAGCTACTGATAATACAGTATCTGCAACTAATACCGATGTATAATACTCATTTGCTTTTTTCATATTATTTTTATGATATTCGGTTGCAACAAATATATTAAGCATAGCATTAAATGCAACGGTAAACATAGATATATAGCTTGTAACCTGATATGCCATTCCTACGAAGCCATATACATCTTTTCCTAATTTATCCGTAATATACGGTGTCAAAAAGAAGCTTACTCCAACACTTACAAAAAATGCAACTAACTGTGATACTAAATTTATTGTTAAACGCTTTGATTTTTGACTCATCTTTTAACCTCTAAATATTTTCTTCTTAAATATACTTTTCGAAAAAACTTATTCCTCAAAATAATACATACAATTCTTCTTTTCAAATTAGTTGTTTTACTTCTAATTGCCTTATTGAACAATTCTGCAACTATATTATTATTCAAAAAATCATTAACTTGTGTTTTTAAATCATTAAAATCTTCTATAGACTTTATTGCAAAATTTATTTTTGCAACACTAATATCTGCATAACTCTGATAGAATTGTTCTCTAATTTCTCTTGACCAATCCATATCCTCACCCATTTGATTTTTTATTTCAATTCCTTTTGCAAATTCATTAATTCTCTTATTAGTTAATTCCTTTCGCAATTGTACCATAGCACCGCTATTATTCTGACGATATCCATATGCATTACAATTTACACATTTTATCGTGTGAACACTATTTATGAGTTGTGCCATCCACAACATGTCTTCACCAACATCCATATCCATAGGGAATTGTATATGATTATTCTTTACAATTTTTGACAGATATATTTTTCCCCAACAGGTATTAAATAGATGCCCTAACAAAAAGGAAACTTTAACATCTTGTAGTTCATTTATATCTTTTGTAACACTTACATCTTGGATAAAGTTACCCACCTCATCAATATCTATATAATCATAAATTACCATGTCAGTTTCAGTATTAGCCCATGTATCTATGCTAGTCCAAAAAGACTCTAACACAATATCATCAGCATCAACAAATGTAAGATATTTTCCAACTGCCGCTTCCATTCCCGCATTTCTGGCAGCTGACACACCTGAATTTTCCTGAGATACAACTGTAATCCCGTATTTTTCTTTATATGCCTGCAATATTTCACCTGATTTATCAATACTTCCATCGTCAACAGCTATGATTTGTATTCTATAAGTTGACAAATGATTAACCATTGAATCTAAACACGTCTCTATGTATTTCTCAGCATTATATACAGGTATAATAATCGATAATAAGTATTTTTCTTGCATTATCAGCTTATCCTCTTTTTATTATTTTCTTAACAGCCATTGCAACCTTACAATTCTTCAACTCACTAAGCCTTACATCTCTTCCAATTGAAGTAGAACGAAGTGCCGGTACAATTCCTTTATTGTAATTCTTCTCAAACTTTTCTCTATCCTTTGGTCTCTCAAATGGATGATTAAGCTGATCATTTCCCTTTAAAGCTTCAGCTACCGTTCTCTTCTCGAAATGAATTTTATCCTTTGCCATATTAAGTAGTTCTTCACCCTTTGGGGTATTTGTCAGAATAACTGAAATATTGCCATAATACCTCTCTCCAAGAGACGACTTATCCAACTCCCAGAAATCTCCGATTGTCATATCTGATACTCTGTCCTTCTTGGCATATGAACAATTAAAACAGTTATCTCTAAACATCATTCCTTTTAAGAAACCATGATAATATAAATCAAGATAAGAATGCTTCTGATATATTCTTTCATTATCACAATCTATACAAAGTTCGAAATCTCTTTCTCCTCTAAATGCAATATTTTCAAGTTTTTTATCTGGGAATAAACCATGTAAATAGTCTTGCAGATATTTTATTGGTGGAACACCATGACAGATAATATCTACTGTATAAAGATTGTCATATGGTTTTCTCAGATAATGTAAAAGTCCATCTATCTGACAAGGAGAACCAACATACAAAACCTTTTTATCATTTTCAAGCTGCTCTTTAACAACTTTATAAGAAAAATCAGTGCAGCTTTGCACGTACTTTGAGCCTTTGAATAATTCCAAATCATTCTCTGACTCAGCCATTCTAATATTGAGGTTTAACTCATCATCAAATGCACATCCAAATACGGCTCCACCATCTTTCATTATGGTTCTATAAAGGGCTGTTGCTATTCCCCCGGATGCACAGCTTTTCTTATCATTATCAATCTTTGTCCAAGCTGCATAGCATACCTGTGGCTCTTTAAATTCAGTTCCCTGAATTACTGGGCAAACACTTTGGCATAATCCACAGTTAATACATTTTTCATCATCGATTACAGGAATTGTCTTATCCAAATCATTATATCCAATTGAAATCGCCCCTTTAGGGCAAATATTCATACAGGCAAAACACCCTACACATTTTTCCTGTTCACAAAGCTTCATACGTGCTCCTTAACTAATTAATATAAACTATCAACCTGCTCTTTTAGATATGCTTTTCCTTTCTTAACCTCACTATCAATAATCTTATTGACCTTATTATAATCAGGCTCTGAAAGTAAGATATTTTCCAAATCAGAGAGCTTATTTACACTTCTGTCCAATAAATTAAATGTATCAAGCAAATCATATAACTTTTCGTTATTACCATATACTGTCTCGTGCCCACTTCGTAAAAATGTGGCGAACTTCTTATTATTCTTTATTGAAAATACTGTTCCATGGAATGTATCCGTAACAACATAATCAGCCTTCTTAACATATGCAAGAACTTCAAATGGATTAAGTGGCAAATATCCATCAAGGTATCTCTGTGGATTACAAAGACACACAATTTTCTTATTATGTTTCTTTGCAAACTTCTTTATCTCTCTTGCCTCAGCCTTTCCAATTCTACATGAATATGCATATACAACTATGTAATCACTAATCGGAACCTCTACCTGTGTCTCTTTTTCAAAATCATACAGGAATACAGGATCAACATTCTTGATAACCTTGTCGTGATACATTTTATCCAAAAGACTATATGTATTAGCATCTCTTGCCGATAATGCATCGAATCGGTTAATCATTTCCTTTACTTCATCGTAAATCTTATATTTCTTTAATCCCTCTTCATTAGTATTTCCAAATGAAGCAGCATAAGAAATCAATCTTTTTGCGTTATTATTATAACCAAATAATTCCTTTGAATATCCAACCATCTCAGTTGTCTGTAAACAGTTGAATACCTCGTCACTTCCAATAACTAACATATCAAGTTCTGGTCTGTAAACCATCTCACCAGATATCCCAAGCATTGGTAACATTTCTTCATTATAAATCTTGTCATACTTTCCCATCTCACACCAGAATTTATCCATTGTTTTCTTTGGTAACTGATATGGTGGTAATATTTTATCTACAATTTTTCCAAAATTAAATTTTGATACAATGCTTTTGTTTTCAGCTTTTACAATAGGCTTTTCAACTTCATAATCAACAAAACATACTTCTGCACCAAGTGCTTCCAAATTATGTTTTAAACTATACGCCTGCAAAAAGGATCCATAATTTACAACCCTCTGCATTGACATTATTCCGACTTTCATTAGAAATTCCTCCTATTACTTTCGATGGCTATTCCAAACACTATAATATAAACAAAAGCTAATTGTAAAAAGAATGTATTCCAGTTTTTGTTTTCCTTTTACAGGAATTCGGTATTCCTTTACCGCTTCAATAATATTCTTACGATAGTTCTTTATAAGATTTGATATTTCTTTCTTCTTAGCAGTATTCCACGCCTTATACTGGCAAAGCATGTGCATCGCATGAAATAAGCTTTTAGTAGCAAGCTCAGGATAATTCCATTTCATATAAAAATTCATTTTTTCCAAATACCCATCAAAAACATCAAATCGGCTTGCCTTAAACTCACCCATTATACTATCGCTTCTTACAAAATAGTAATATAGTTCTTCCTCGATAATTCCAATTTTCTTTGCCTCATGCAGAAGCTTAAAGGTTGTAAATTCATCCTCATGAACTTTACCTTTTGGATACCTGATATTTTTGAATAAATCCTTGTGGTATAACTTGTTCCATGGAACAGTGTATACTAATCGCTTATCTGGATTTGTAAAATAAATCTCCTGTGCTGTATAACCATCTACATCGTCATACTTGCATAATACGGTTTGAATATCTAATTCTTTATCGCTATATTCTTTTCCTTCATATGCATACTGATAACCACAAATTGCAACATCGCAACTATTTTTTGAAATCATCTGCATCATAATTTCCACTGTCTGATGATGAATCCAATCATCAGAATCCACAAGAAAATAGTACTCTCCACTTGCAACCTCTATCCCAGCATTTCTTGCATCAGATAATCCACCATTTTCTTTATGTATTACTTTAATACGCTCATCCTCTGCTGCATATTGATCACATATTTCTCCACAATTATCCGGAGAACCGTCATCAACCAAAATTATTTCCAGATTTCTGTATGTCTGATTCTGTATACTTTTAATACATCTTTCCATATATTGTTCAACATTATATATTGGAACAATTACACTAATTAAATCTGACACTACTTTATTCCTCCTAGCTTCTTAGCCATTTTCTTTACTGCATAATTGAGCGAATACCAACGACGATATCTGTTTATTTTTCTATTGGGAACAACACTAAGACTTTGTCTGATATATGGATCATTTTCAACGAAATCCAACCATTTTGACTTTTGTATATCATCCCATCTATATTCCTTATTCGCATCATGTACCTGTCGTACATAAAAGATAACCCAGTAAAAATTTATTTCCTCAATAAACTGATTATATACTCCAAACATTTTAAATGTATTTACATACCTGTCATATATTTTCTTTCGATTTATAAATTCCCACTGACAGTCCGAAACCTGTTTACTCTTATTCTGTGATAATGTTTTTGATTTACTCTTACTATAATTTACAAGCCTGTCTTTAATTACGCAAACACTACTTACATTTGATATATATTCAAGATTAAAAATAAAATCTTCACCTAAATTTACATTTGTATCAAATCTTATATTATGCTTCCTAATTATCTCATTCCTATATATCTTGTTCCATACGACACCATAATAATGATGTCCAGGATCCTTCAAGGTATTGCACAGGTATTCTTTTGCTGTGTATTTACCACTTTTATCAAGTCGTTCTACCGGAATATGAAGATTTCGCCTGAATTCTTTGTAATAACTGCAAACCACCATATCCGACTCTGTCTTTTCCATAGAATTTACCATAGTTTCAATAGCAACAGGCTTCATCTCGTCATCCGCATCAAGAAATGTCACATACTCTCCTTTTGCATAATCAAGCCCATCGTTTCTCCCCGATGAAACACCAGAATTCTCCTTTTTGTGCAGTTCAATTCTAGAATCTTTTTGCCTATATGCATCACATATCTTATAGGAATTATCCGTTGAACCATCATCAATTAATATCAACTGAATATTTGAATAAGTCTGATCTAACACCGATGATATGCTTCTATTTAATTCATTTTCACAATTATAAATCGGCATAATCACCGAAACACACTTACTTGTCAATCTCTGTCCTCTATGTCAAATATTTCTATTAATGTTCATTTTATTTAGTTGCTTCATCTATCATATCAAGCAATTTATCTGAGATACCGCTTCTTACTTTTCTACAGAACAATTCTTCAAGCCCCATAAGCTTATCAAAATCCCTTTCTGTAAAAGTAACAACTCCCTCATCCGGGAACTCAAAATAATGAATGTTTCTCCAGTTTACTAGCCATCTCTTTAATGGCTCATCATATTTCACACAATGTGTCTTAAATCTTGAATTATGCACAACTGTATGGAAATATTCCTCATCTGGAAATTTTATATGTTGCATTCTCTTATTGAATTTTGGATGAGTGCTGTAGAAATCTATCATGTACTTCGCACATTCTCTTGTAACCGCCCACTGCGCTGTTCCATAATAAAGCTCTATCTCTTCATCATTCTCTTTATGTACCCCATTAAAACCAATTGTCTTAAGGCTCATCAATGCATGTAATCCATCCCATGCAAGCTTTACTATCTTAGAATGATTATTTAAATAAAAATCCTTATCCCTTGAATTGTATATCTTATACTTTGCCGAGTAATGCTTATCGCTTGTCCTTGCGATGTTACATCCCCTAATAAATTCACGACCATTGTTGTTCTCAAAGAATTCCTTGATATAGGCATTTGACTTAATTGGATAATCAAGATTCTGTAATGTTACAACATAATCATAATTTCTATCACTGCTTAATGCGACATTTAACAATTCAAATGTCGCAAGAATTGCATTATATCCTCCCCAATACACCTTATATCTGTTCTTTAGAAAATGCACCTGTGAATTATCATTTAAACGCTCCTCAAACGGTGCAATGTCTGATTTTGCATCCACATGAATATACATATCAAAGTCAGGATCTTTTGTAAGTTTTGTTGCCACCCGTTCTACAATTGCAGGGTCTGTATGGCATAAATTCAAAAAAGCAATTCTCATATTTACTCCCTACTAAATTCATAGTTAACCATCTTTAGACAACAAATTGCAAAAAATAAAAGTCCATACCATCCTTTTTTGAGGAATAAAAATGGGATCTTCTTAACTCCACCCTCTTTGGCAGGAACGTATTTTTTTACAATCTGCTTTACTCTCTCATCTGTTACATAGTTCTTGTAGGCTGCATATCGTTCCTTAAAACTATGTTCTGGATTTTTTCCTGCCATCATGAAGCCAATCTGCACCGCAGACATCATTGCAATACCACCCCATGTATCAGAAATATCCTTTCCAGTACGCTCTTTTATTCTATTTGTAAGATCAGTTCTTCCGTCAAGAAGATTTACCTTTCCCTGAACCTTCTGCATTACCTTTCTCTCATACACAAAAATTGTCGAAGTCTCTCTGGTCACAAGGTAATAATAGCATTTCTGTTTTACAAAAACACGTTTTGCGCAGCTTAAATACTCTGATATAAAACAAGTATCCTCACCTACTTTGAGTCTTGTATCAAAGGTCAGACTATTGTCCACAATAATCTTTCTCGACACCATAATTCTCCATAATGCCGGATTTTCTACATATAATGAATTCTCTTTTCCTCTTAACCAGTCATTAATCTTGTCATAAGACAGACCGATGAACTGAGGGACCATCTTATCCAGAATTTCTTCATTCTCATATAGTTCTTTATCAAATAAAGGATAGTTGGTCTCAAATACAGCGCCATCCTTATATCGATAATATCCATAAACAACTGTATCCACATCATTTGCTTCCATAGTCTGAAGTAATTCCTCACAGGTTTCTTTCTCTGCAAAGTCATCTCCATCCCAGAACAAAATATAATCTCCGGATGCCATCTTTATTCCATCATTTCTGGCTGCAGATACACCTTCATTTTCTTTATGAAGGATTTTTATTCGGCTATCCTTTGTGGCATAGGAATCTAATACCTCACCCGTTTTATCCTTTGAACCATCATTAACTACTATTATTTCAAAATCCTGCCAGGTCTGAATTAAAATGCTATCTAGACATTTACCAATATAATCTTCAATGTTATACGCAGGAATAATAAAACTTACCTTTGGTGCCATTAAGCTACTTCCTTTCCGGAACTTTTAGTTAATTTTTTCCTATGATATATTGTCTTAATCTTTGATTTAGTCTTAGTTTTCTCTTCGAAAATATATTTTCCAACCAATAGAATTGGAAAACATAATACTGAGTTAAGAATATAATTCTCCATTACTCCATATAAGCAATATGAAATAATCATAATTGCCTCTATTGTATTTAATCTCTTTCTTATTGCAAAAAGTCCAACCGAAATAAGAATCATAAATACAACTCCATAGGATACGAACAACCATATATAACTGTTGTCAAAAATCATAGCGTCCATCCAACGATCATACCAGAAAAATTTCACAGGAAAAACCAACTGCTTTCCTATTATAGAAAATCCTTTCAAATCATAAGCACATGCGCCATACATCAGACGTCCTGTCAAAGCCTTATCAAACGCTTTATATGTCGTTAATAATCCTCCGGAAATTTTTGTATATATTACAGATGTCGTAATGAACAGAATTGAAAAAATCGTAAACAGATATCCTGCAAAAAAATTATAAACTCTAAACTGCTTGTCCTCAAAAAGCTTTGTTAGCGACATTAAAACTGCACATGTAGTTCCAACAATCATTCCTGTGTTTGAATCTGTAAATAAATATGTGATAAATAAAACCAGCCATAAAAGCCATATTTTTACTATATTTAGCTTTTTATAATACACAAACCACAATTCCAATATTGCCCATAATACATACATCGAAAAAGTATTTGCATGACCTAGAAAGAAATTATATCTTGCCCCTCCAACTTCTCTATACGAATACGAAACCATTGATGGAGCTACAACCATACAGGCAAAATATACAACTACATGAAATCCCAGCAAAGCAATTTTCATTCTGGCACTTCTTCTCAATGTAACTATCAAATCAACATCCTGAATTCCACAGATACAAAGAATTGTAAATATAAGATAAAAAAATTTCATCTTCACACAAGAATATCCACACAACACAATGAGAGGTACCATCAGACAAATCTGCCATACCTTGTAATGCTGCGTACAAAGTTTCCATCCGATAAGTCCCAAAAAAGAAAGGATAAAAGCCATATCAATAATCTCTGGACGCACTCCAAAAATACTAGATGAATCGCATATATTTTTTATTATCAAAATCAACACACCATAATCAAATAAGTCCTGGTGTAATTTCCTGTTTTTTTCCGCTAAACTCTTCAAATTAAGATATCCTTGCCTTTGTCTTAAAATAAAACTTCAACATCGTTACTGAACCACTTCTAATCAATTTGTACTCAAAGCCTTTAAGTTTAGAAAGTTTTATTCCTTCTAAGTTTACTAAAACCTTCTTCGCCCATACATCATCTAAAAGAATCTTATATGTGTTCGAAAGACTTTTTCCTTTTTCTCGTTGTGCATACTCTCTATACAGATTGGTAAGCACCCTAAGATAATATATCGCCACCTCATCCATCAGCTTATCATCTAAACTGTGAGTATTAATTTCGTCAAGTTTACTGTAAGCCAACTCATAAAGAGGATATGTATAAGAAAGACGTTGCTTAATGTCATAATGCTTCATTGCACTAGCATCATGCTGTCTGTAATACAGCATCTTCTCATTGTAGAAGGAATATGTCTCGCATCTTGAAAAATACTCTGTTACGAAGGCTGCATCCTCACCAATTGCAACCCCTTTCTCAAATTCTAGAGTATACTCATCTATGATACTTTTCTTATACAATTTCGCCCAGCACGCATTAAGTCTTGACGACGCATACATTATTCTGTTTGCAGTATTAACATCTGACACACATTCACCATCGAAGTCAAATAACTCATCCTTAATTTTCCCATCATCAAACAATGTGTAATATGCAAACGCTACAAAATCACTATCATCATTCTTAGCTTTATCAAGAATAAAATCCCACTTTGTTTTATCTATATAATCATCAGCATCAAGAAACATAATGCGATTTCCACTACACTTCTCCATTCCATAATTTCTGGCATTTGACACACCACCATTTGGAATATGATATGCTTTAAATCTGCTATCCTTTTTCTGCCATTCATCACATATTCGCGCTGATGAATCCTTGCTCCCATCATCAACTAATAAAACTTCTATTTCACTAGAAGACGACGCTGCTATTGATTTTAAACTTTCTTCTAAATATTCTTGTGCATTATAAACTGGTACTACAATACTTAAAAGCATCCTAACCTCATTTCACTCTATACATCATTGGAAAAATCTTAGAATACATCTTATATGTTAAAGCATTGACACTTCTCATAAATAATCCATTCTTAGATTTTTGTTTCTTAAGATATTTATTTTTTTTCCATTTTGGAAAAGCTTCATTTAACAACTCAAAATTTTTTGTGAGCGCTTTTTTTCTGTCTTTTTTATCAGGTATACGACACATCCTTGAAAAAGAACTACAAAGAAGAATCCTTGTATACAAAAATTCTAATGCATCATGATACTCATCATAATAGCCCTTTTCCCTATAATAATCAGATATATGTGTAAGAATCTTAACAATATCGAGAGTCTTTAGTGACTGTTTGTTATTGATTGAGTCACCTCTTTGAACATAATATATTGACGCCGAATCCACGTACGCATAACTTCTTATGCTTGGAACCAGCTTGCAGAAAAATTCCACATCCTCATAAATACATCCTTTTGGAAAAATAACTTCTGTTTGCAAAAGCCAGTCTCTCTTATAGATTTTATTCCATACCACGCTTCTTCCCATCATAAGCATTTCTTTTTTATCAGTTATTCTTTCACCAACTTCTGTATCAATGCTTCCATCTGGGAAAACATGGTGAAGATCACACTCCACAACATCATAATCGCCCTCTTTTGCTTTTTTATATAAGAGTTCATACATGTCATAATCTACATAGTCATCTGAATCAACATATCCTATATACTCTCCCTTTGCAAAAGAAAGTCCATAGTTTCTAGCATCGGAAAGGCCCCCATTTTGCTTATCAAGAGCAATAATATTGGAATATTTTGCTGCATATTCTTTTATTATCTCTGATGATGAATCTGTTGCTCCATCATTCACAACAATTATTTCAATATCTGTAAGAGTCTGATTAACAAGAGTATCTAGACAATTTGCAAGATACTTCTCTACATTATACACAGGTACAATAACACTGACCTTTATCATTTTTCTTCCTCAATTCTATACAATTTACTTATCTTCTTCTGGCAATATAGCTAAAACAACATCCTCATCATCAAAAACGCATTGCTCAACTGACTTTAGCTTGTTTGAAAATAGTTCCATTACAAAAAGCACAAAACAGCTTCCTGCTAATCCTACAAATCCAAATAAAACCCTTAACATCCACAATGATTTAAAGCCATTTTTTGCGACATAATATCTGTCCGCATAATCAAGCATCTGTACTGCATCACTTCCAAGTATGTTCTGCATCTCAATAACAAATGCCTCACCAACAGCATTTGCCACATCAATAGCAGTCTGTGGATCATCTGCATTTGCCCAGATTTTTAAGATTATTGAATCAGAGCTATATTCTGCTTGTATCATCGACTGAATATCATTTGCAGTAATATTTGAATTTCCAAGAATAGACTCTGCTCTTTCACACACCTTCTTTGTTGTAAGTACATCTGCATAGCTTAACATTGCGGATGTAGCATCTGATGACTCTTCATAATTACCATATATAGCTCCATATACTGACGACATAGCACTATAAGAATTTTTTGAATCTGCTGTAATTGTTAATAGTATCCCAATTAGAAAAGTGACCACTGATACCAATATTATTAATAGTCTTTTCTTCCAAAGTGAAATAAAAGCCAACTTGAAATCTTCAAATCTTATTTCATCGTTCATATCTGTTTTTCCTTTCGCAAAACAATTATTTCTTCTTTCTGTATATAATAATCAGAACAACTAGAATCACTATTACTACAGCAATAATAACAATTTGAACAGCATACGATTTAATAGCGTTGCCTTGCACAGCTGTAATCTCAGAAGAACCATAATTACCATCAGAAGATACAACTACGTCATAGCTTTGCCTTGAGGTCTCATGCGTAAGTCCCTCTTCATCATCATAAGTAAAGCTTATCTGAATATTCTGTGTACCAATTGCTGTATAATCTATATATGCCTCCGCATATTTTTTATCAGCTCCTCCTAGTGACTCAAGAGATACTTCCAAATCATCACCTAATTTACTTCCTACAACGTGAAGCACAATATTACTTAGCTCATCTGCTCCTGAGTTTGCATATGTGATACTTATACGGGATTTTGTTCCCAGAGTAGCAACTGTTGGAACTGAAATATTGTCAATTCTAAGTGTTCCACTTGTACTTACTGGAAGATCTAGTCTACTTGTCAATGTATTTTGTAAAGAATTCTCATCTGCATATGAAATAGTAAAAACAAGTGGAGTTGATAATGTTTCTATTAAAGAAGCTGCCTTAAGTTTTATAGATACTTTTTTAGTTTTTGATGGATTAATACCATCAATGAAAATCTGATTTGACTCTCCATATACCGGTGCAATCATACCATCTTCTGATTCGTACGTAATCAGACAGCTACCAACAGTATTTACATCACTTGTATTTTTTATTGTAAGTTCAAGAGTAAACTCTTCACCTGGTACCACAGCTTCTGTATCTATTGTATATGACTCTATCTGTACAAAAGCCCTATCATATTCTGCCGCTTCAATTGGTGTATATGAAGTTAGCAATACTGACATCACACACAATATTACTCCTAATAAATTTAACGCTTTTTTCATACTTTTCTCCTACGCTTCTTCGTTTATATTTTTCTGATTCTTATTTATTTTCTTTAAATTTTTTTCATACTTATCATTTAGATTATCTGTTCTAAAATAGTCGTAATCATGATTATATTTTCTATATTGCATCATGTCGACTCTATTTATAATTAGTCCTGCATACTTATCCTCATATATTGCCATCTTCATCTTTGCTTCAGCAAGCTGTTGCTTTGTAGTCTTTCTCATCGCTGCAACTAATGCCACTGCATCAATTGATGGAATAAGAATATCTGCATCAGGAACTATATCAATTGATGGGAAATCAAAAATGACATAGTCATACTTTTCTTTTAACTGTTCCACTAATTTTTCCATTTTTCCAGAGCATAATAATCTTACAGGACTAATATTTGTTGTTGCCCCACATGGAATATAGTCAAGATTTTCATATCCTGTATCATATGCAATATCCTTAACTTGAGTTGAATTTTCAAGATAATTAACAAGTCCTGTTTTACTATCATCATTTAATCTCTTGAATTTATCATTTTTTCTCATATCACAGTCAACCAAGACTGTCTTCCAGCCTGCAACTGATAATGCAATTGCGAGGTTAATACTTGTACTTGTGGTTCCAACCTCTGAACTACATCCTGTGATAAGAAAAGCTTTATCTTCTCTTTCTTTTTTTCTTCTATGAAATTCGACAACTATTCTATCAACTGCATCATTCATAATTTGACTTTCACTTCGATAGAATTTGATTTTTTTATTCATACTTCCTCTCATTCCGCTATTTTTCAGCAATTTATACACGTTTTATTCTTCCAATGGGACTACGATTCTATCGTAATCTCTGGGTAAGTTCCGATTGCACTAATATTTCCAGTAAACGCCAGCGCTTCAGAATCAATTAATATCTTAACCGTAACACCTTTCTCTTTACAGATATCAATGTATGGCTGAAATACACTTTCTGGCTCGATGCTATTATTGCCCAATTCCACCTTATAAATAAAATACAAAATTTGTAATTTATTCTTGTCAATTATATCAGCTAAATCCTCAAGAACTCCCAATACATGAAAAGTTCCATCATCGTCCTGTTTATCCTTAAGAATATATCCTCTATGATTAATTCTCACACTGTTTTTATTGATATAGTAATTGGCCTTTCTAAACTCATAAAAAGTACCAACAAAAGCTACTCTCGCAGCATTTCGACCTCTTGTCATCTGCTGAAGCCAGATTCCCGGCACAAGACCTATAATCATTAATATATATACAATAATCACAAATACAATAGAAAAAATAAACAGCTTCTCTGATTCCAGCATCACTAGCAAAATGCATTCAATTGATACTGTTGCTACAAGAAATGATTTTGTAATTAGCTTAAAATACCTATCAAGATAAACAAATAATGTAACATCATAAAAATTACCAGCAGCATTAGCCAGAACAAATATCTCTTCAAATAAAATCATCAGAAATAATGCCCTGCCATTATCATGAGCCTCCAGTAGTTTGTTACATATAAGCATTGCTATAAGCCCACCTATACTAATAATAAGAATATTGTATATTACCTGAAAATAATTTCTCTGTGTTTTCATTGTTCTCCTCCATTATCAGGTCTTTCAAATATTGATATATAGCTTAAAATTATATCCTCTATTTTTCCACCCTTCACTTCATATGGAGCAAATTGAAAGTTTCTGGCTTCCTTAACCATCTGGGGAAGTTTTTTCAAATTTTTACAATATAATACACACTTTTTTGATGCAAATGCTTCCGCAATCTGTTTTTGATGATCATCCACATGCTCATTATATTTTGAAAGTCTCGGAACAACAATAACCGGTCTATTTGCACTTATACCAGTCATAATTGACCCCACACCAGAATGTGTGATTAATACGGAACATTTTTGTATCATTTCCGTAAACTCGTCTCGCTCCACAAAATCTGCATACTTACAGTTCACAGGTTCATATGTGGAATTTCCTCTTTGTACAAAAATCTCTTCATCGATATCCTTTGCCATTTTATCAACAGATTCAAGCAAACGATTCATTTGAAATTTTTGTGTCCCCAACGTTACTAATATCAAAAAATCCCACCTCCCAAGATTGATTTAGGATATTTTACTAGCATATCCTTCCATTGAACTATGAACAAGTCTGCAAAATTATACAACATTTTTCCAGTAAGCGATGGACTATCAACTCTTGCAAATGACTCTATATAAATAATTTTACAATTCATCAACTTTGCAAACAAACAATATGGATAAGCAACAAGTGCCCCCGTTGTTATTATGTAATCTGGTTTTTCATGTTGTATAACCCTTCTGGCATGAATAAAAAGCCATATAAGCTTTGGCAAAAATGAAATCTCTTTTCTATTTATCTGTGGTACAATATATTGCTTTTCACAGAAGTCCTTTGCCGAGAAATCACCTTTCTCTGTTATAAGAAAGCAATCGAACTCTTCTGCTATCTTCTTAAGTCTTGTAATCTCCTCCAAATGACCTCCTGAAGATGCAATAAAAGCTATTTTTGTTTTACTCATATAACGCCTCCCATTGTAATAGGACAATACCTAGGACCATTATACCATCCTTTTTCCACACAAAAAACCCTCTCTTAGTAAAAACTAAAAGAAGGTCTCCATACTTTCATGAATACAGTATTTTTCTTTTGTAATTAAATATATAATTAATACTCAATTTTCTTAGAATATGCAACTGCTATCGCCCCTGGTCCAATATGACATGCAACTGATAAAGACAACGGATTTACAACGATATCATGATTTGGAAATTCTGCCTTAAGCTCTTCCACAAACTTCATTGCAGCTTCAGCATCATACGAATATGCGACTTCAATATGAATATTCTTTCCTTCCGGATCATTGTATTTATCCACAAAGTCTTTCTTTACAGTATCAATCATGATACTCTTGCCCTGTTTTACTGTACGAGCCTTTGCAAAAGCATCAAGCTTTTCTCCCTGTATCTGAAGTACAGGTTTTAACTTAAGAAGAGTTCCAAGTGCTGCTGCTGCCGGGGTGATTCTTCCACCCTTCTTGAGATAATAAAGAGTATCTAACATAATATAAATTGATGATTCAAATTTCTTCTCCTCAAGTATATTTTTAATTTCTTCCGCACTCTTACCCTGATCTCGCAAATACATTGCATCTAGCACAGACTGTCTCATTGTAACTGAAATCCTCTGATTATTTACAACGCAGACTCTTCCATCATAATCCTGAGATAGCATTATTGCAGTCTCACATGAACTTGATAAACCAGACGACATAGGGATATAAACTATCTCATCATACTCCTTAAGAAGTTCTTCCCATTTATCTGTCACATCTCCGACTAAAGGCATTGAAGTCTTGATTTCACAATCCGATTTGAGCCTCTCATAAAACTCTTCCTGAGTCAAATCAATATCCTCATAGTACATTTCGTTATCAATATAGAAAGGCATTGGCAAAACTGTGACACCAAGCTTCTCGCCTTCAGCTTGTGTTATACCACTATTGCTGTCTGTCATTATCGCTACTTTACTCATATGTTCCTCCACATTTTATAAACTCCACATAAATATATCATATGAATTTTAAAATGAAAAGGTAGTAGTGTTCTCGCTTTCACGTGGTATTTAAAACTATATTTACATCATTCCGCCCATACCTGCTCCAGCTGGCATTGGTGGTACATCTTCTTTGATTGTTGCCACAGCAGACTCTGTTGTAAGGAGTGTTGATGCAACTGATGTTGCATTCTGTAACGCACTTCTTGTAACCTTTACAGGATCAAGAATTCCTGATTTTACCATATCAACATACTCTTCTGTTGCCGCATTAAATCCAGTTCCTTCTGGAGACTCTTTTACTTTATTAATAATCACAGCACCCTCAAGTCCTGCGTTTGCAGAAATATAGTAAAGTGGAGCCTCAAGTGCTTTAAGGATAACCTTTGCACCTGTCTTCTCATCACCCTCTAATGTCTCTGTGAGAGCAGCAACTTTCTTAGATGCATGAATATATGCAGAACCACCACCTGAGATAATTCCTTCTTCAACAGCTGCTCTTGTTGCATTAAGTGCATCTTCCATACGAAGTTTTGCTTCTTTCATCTCTGTCTCTGTAGCAGCACCAACTCTGATAACAGCAACTCCACCTGCCATCTTAGCAAGACGCTCCTGCAATTTTTCTTTATCAAACTCTGAAGTTGTCTCATCAATCTGTGCACGAATCTGGTTAATTCTACCAGCGATTGCATCTTTATCTCCTGCACCATCAACGATAACTGTGTTTTCTTTTCCAACCTTGATTGATTTTGCACGTCCAAGCATATCCATTGTTGTGTCTTTAAGTTCAAGACCAAGCTCAGAGCTAATCACCTGTCCTCCTGTAAGAACAGCAATGTCCTCAAGCATAGCTTTTCTTCTGTCACCATATCCAGGTGCTTTTACTGCAACAACATTAAATGTTCCACGAAGTTTATTAACGATAAGTGTTGTAAGAGCTTCTCCCTCAACATCCTCAGCAATGATAAGAAGTCTTGCTCCTGCCTGAACAACCTGCTCAAGTAATGGAAGAATATCCTGAATGTTAGAAATCTTCTTGTCTGTAATAAGAACGTATGGATCATCTAATACAGCTTCCATCTTATCCATATCTGTGCACATATATGCTGAAAGGTATCCACGATCAAACTGCATTCCTTCTACAAGATCTAACTCTGTCTGCATTGTCTTTGACTCTTCGATTGTGATAACACCATCATTTGTAACTTTCTCCATAGCGTCTGCTACAAGATTTCCTACTTCTTCATCTCCAGCAGAGATAGCAGCTACTTTTGCAATCTGCTCTTTTCCGTTTACCTTCTGGCTCATCTCTTTTAAAGCTTCTACTGCAGTATCAGTAGCTTTTTTCATTCCACGACGAAGAACGATTGGATTTGCTCCGGCTTCTAAGTTCTTCATTCCTTCCTGAACCATTGCCTGTGTAAGAACTGTAGCTGTTGTTGTTCCATCTCCAGCAACATCGTTTGTCTTTGTAGCTACTTCTTTTACAAGCTGAGCTCCCATGTTCTCGAATGCATCCTCAAGTTCAATCTCTTTTGCGATTGTAACACCGTCATTTGTAATAAGTGGTGCACCAAATGATTTATCTAAAACAACATTTCTTCCTTTTGGTCCAAGTGTAACTCTTACTGTGTTTGCTAATTTGTCAACACCAGCACCAAGTGCTGCTCTTGCATCTGATCCGTACTTAATTTCCTTTGCCATTTCTATTTCCTTCTTTCAAATATAATATTTTAAAAAATCTTTAATATTATTCTACTACTGCAAGAATATCATTCTGTCTGACAATAATGTATTCCTGTCCATCAAGCTTTACTTCTGTTCCTGCGTACTTAGAATAAATTACTTTCTGTCCTTCTTTTACCTGCATAGTAACTTCTTTTCCGTCTACCATTCCACCAGGTCCTACTGCAACTACCTCTGCCTCCTGTGGTTTCTCCTGAGCTGAACTAGTAAGGATGATTCCTGACTTAGTTGTCTCTTCTGCTTCTAACTGTTTTAATACTACTCTGTCTGATAATGGAACTAACTTCATTGTCCTGCCTCCTTTAATATTACTAGCACTCTCTTTTGTCGAGTGCTAACTGATGAGTCTATAATAGTTCTCTATTATTGTTTTGTCAACGACTTTATATTTTTTTTATATATAATTTAGCTTTTTATACATTATATTAATTTATAATGCTCCATGGCTATATATAAGCCATCACTATGTAAATCATCCGTCACATACTCAGCAATATCTTTTACGCTGTCAAGGGCATTCCCCATCACAATACTGTGCCCCACCACATCAAGCATCTGAAGGTCGTTTACACTGTCTCCTATAGCATAAGTTTCCGATATTTCTATTCCTAAATGGTCACACAACCATTTTATTCCTGTAGCCTTCGAAAAACCCTTGGGAACAAATTCTACAACATTGCCAACATGTTCTAGCATATCATAGTATTTACCTAATTCCGCTTTCACATTTTCATAATTTGTGTTTGGTATAATATCAGCAGAAAATTTATTTATTTTTATATCTCTATCATAGCCTCTTAATACATGCGCATTCTCTTTCAAATCTTCAAAAAGATAATCTACATACGGATCCTCTTCAAAGCCTTTTTCATCTATCCAGTAATCTTTTGAACCTTCTAATACAACCGGCATAGTATTTTCTCTAAGCACCTTTATAACATGTTTTACCATTTCATCTTCTACAAGCTGTTCAAAAATGACTTTACCGCCATATTCTATATATGTACCACAGGCAGCAATTATTCCATCAAATCCCAAGTCTAACAATTCTTTGGACCTGACACAGGCTCTTGCTCTTCCTGTACACATTATTAACAAATGACCGTTTTTATGAAGCATTTCAAAGGCTTTTTTCGTGCTTTCAGGAATAAATCGATCATCATCCCAAATTGTTCCGTCTACATCAAAAAAAATAATTTTAGACATTTTTTCCTCCTTTTACTCAAAGAACATAATACAATAAATTTTTCGATGACGCAAAGACTCCCCTGTGATATACTCATATCAAACACAAAAGTTAGAAGGAGGATATCAAATGACTAAAAAAGCACTCCGACTTATAATTATTATGATTTCGATATTACTTACTTTTCTAGTTATATCTCTCATCATACAAGCTATAGTAATCCCTAAAGTAAAACACGAAACCGCAAAAGCTATTATGGATTATTATTGCGAAAACAATTCATCAGCTTCAGGAATAATCAGTCAAATGAGCGACGAAGATATTTCTACTGTTGAAGAAATCATTGACAATTCTTTTAGCACTAGCGATTTTATCTCTTTAAGCAAATATGCTGCGAATAACGATGTTGATAAGATAAAAGAATATGCTAATTCTAATATTTCTGATGCCGACAAACAAAAATTAATTAATCTATACGAAAAATATAAAAACAGCACACCTGACTAAGGTATGCTGTTTTCTTTATTATATTATAATTTTACTGAATTGACAGATAAGAATATCCCATTAGGCTCTCATCAACTTCTCTTGCCACTTCGCGACCTTCACGAATCGCCCATACAACAAGAGACTGTCCTCTTCTGTTGTCACCGGCAACATATACATTTTTCACATTTGTAGCATATGTTCCCTCAGCAGTTGCTACATTTGTTCTTCCATCAAGTTCTACACCAAATGCTTTAGCAACATAGCTTTCTGTTCCAAGGAATCCTGCAGCAATAAGAACAAGCTCTGCTGGGATTTTCTTTTCACTCCCCTCAACAGGAACCATATTAAATCTTCCTGTTTTCTCATCCTTTTTACTCTCAAGACTTACAATTGTAATCTCTTTAAGATTTCCAGCTTTGTCCTTATGGAACTCTTTTACAGTTGTCTGATAAATACGTGGGTCATTTCCAAAGCATGCAATTGCTTCCTCCTGGCCATAATCGGTCTTTAATACCTTTGGCCACTCCGGCCATGGATTGTTTGCAGCACGCTCTGTTGGTGGACATGGCATCATCTCAAGCTGAGTTACAGATTTTGCTCCCTGTCTAATAGCTGTTCCAACACAGTCATTTCCTGTATCACCACCACCGATGATTACAACATTTTTACCTTTTGCAGAAACAAATTTTCCATCTTTTAGATTTGAATCTAAAAGACTCTTTGTATTCTGTGATAAATAATCAACAGCAAAATAAATACCCTTTGCATCTCTTCCAGTTGCATTAATATCACGTGGATTTTTCGCTCCACAACATAAAATTACTCTGTCGTATTCCTTATATAAATCAGCTGGTTTAAGATCTTTTCCAACGTTACAATTTGTAACAAAATTAATTCCTTCTGCTTTCATCACTTCGATTTTTCTATCGATAATGTGTTTCTCAAGCTTCATATTTGGAATTCCATACATAAGAAGTCCGCCAAGACGGTCATCTCTCTCATATACAGTAACTGAATGTCCACGCTGATTAAGTTGGTCTGCCGCAGCAAGTCCTGATGGACCAGAACCGATTATTGCAACTTTTTTCCCTGTTCTTACTTTTGGTGGCTTTGGTGAAGCATATCCCTTTTCATATGCAGTCTCAATGATTCCATGCTCATTGTCTCTAACAGATACTGGTTCTCCCCAATGACCACATGTACATGCTTTTTCGCAAAGTGCAGGACATACCCTTGAAGTAAACTCAGGGAAGTTGTTTGTCTTGTGAAGACGATTATACGCCTGCTCCCAGTTATCTGTGTAAAGTAAATCATTCCACTCAGGAACAAGATTGTGCAGAGGACAACCTGAAGTCATCCCTGCAATTGTAGCTCCCGACTGGCAAAACGGAACTCCACAGTCCATACAGCGTGAAGCCTGTTTTCTCTGCTCTTCTTTTGAAAGGAAGACATGAAACTCATTAAAATTCTTAATACGCTCCTTTGGTTCAACCGAACTTGCTTCGCATCTTTCAACTTCCATAAATCCTGTTGGTTTTCCCATCTTTTCTTCCCTCCTTATTCCTTAGTGCTGGCATAAAATGCCTCAATCTGTGCCTGTTCTGCATTTAAACCTTTTTCTTCCATCTGAACAATCGCCATCTGCATACGGTTATAGTCATATGGAATTACCTTCTTGAATTTTGGAAGGTACTCACTAAAGTTATCTAATACTTCTTTACCTTTTTCAGAATTTGTAAGAGTCACATGCTCTTTAATCATTTCTTTAAGCTCTAATACATCATACTTGTTAGTTACAGCTTCTGTGAAAACCATTGACTTATTTGTACTCATGTAAAGATCATTGTCCTCATCAAGTACATAAGCAATTCCACCACTCATACCTGCAGCAAAGTTCTTTCCAGTTTTACCAAGGATTACTACTCTACCGCCTGTCATGTATTCACATCCATGATCTCCAACTCCCTCAACTACTGCTGTAGCTCCAGAGTTACGTACACAGAATCTCTCGCCTGCAACACCATTTATGAATGCTTTTCCGCTTGTTGCTCCATACATAGCAACGTTACCAATAATGATATTCTCATCTTTTTTGTATTTAACACCTGTAGGTGGGTATACAATAATCTTTCCACCTGAGAGACCTTTACCGAAGTAATCGTTTGAATCACCTACAAGCTCAAGAGTAAGACCCTTTGGAATAAAAGCTCCAAAGCTCTGTCCTCCGGCTCCGTTACATTTGATTACGAATGTATCATCCTCAAGTGTATCATCATATTTCTTTGTAATTTCAGATCCAAAGATTGTTCCAAGGGATCTGTTTGTATTTGTTACTTCAATCTCAATTGCTCTCTTTTGTTTCTTATCAAGTGCCTCTTTTAATTTTCCAAGAACCTCTTTTAAGTCTTTTGATTTTTCAAGTTCAAAATCATAAACCTGTTTTGGATCAAAAATAACTTTTTCTTTTCCATTCTCAAATGGATTATTTAAAATGTTATCAAGGTTGAGTTTTGACTGTCTCTCACTTAAGTCTTCTCTTCTCTTCAAGAGATCACTACGGCCAACAAGCTCATCTAATGTCTTGCATCCGAGTTTTGCCATATACTCACGAAGCTCTTCTGCAATAAATCTCATGAAATTCTCAACATATTCAGGTTTTCCTGAAAAACGTTTACGAAGCTCAGGATTTTGAGTTGCAATACCCGCAGGGCATGTATCAAGGTTACATACTCTCATCATTACACAACCCATTGTTACAAGTGGAGCTGTTGCGAATCCAAATTCTTCTGCACCAAGGCAGGCTGCGATAGCAACATCACGACCACTCATAAGTTTTCCATCAGTCTCAATTCTTACTTTATTTCTAAGACCGTTCATAAGAAGTGTCTGATGTGTCTCTGCAAGTCCAAGCTCCCAAGGAAGTCCGGCATTATGGATTGAGCTGCTTGGAGCCGCACCGGTTCCTCCGTCATAACCAGAGATAAGTACAACCTGCGCACCCGCTTTTGCAACACCAGCTGCGACAGTACCAACACCAGCTTCCGATACAAGCTTAACTGAAATTCTTGCATCTCTGTTTGCATTCTTAAGGTCAAAGATAAGCTGTTCCAAATCCTCAATTGAATAAATATCATGATGAGGTGGCGGTGAAATAAGTGACACACCTGGAGTTGAAAGTCTTGTCTTTGCAATCCAAGGATAAACCTTCTTTCCTGGAAGATGACCACCTTCACCTGGTTTTGCACCCTGAGCCATCTTAATCTGGATTTCCTGTGCACTTGTTAAGTATCTGCTTGTTACACCAAAACGTCCTGAAGCCACCTGTTTAATAGCAGAGCAACGATTCTTTCCATCTTTTCCTATTGTAAGACGGTCTTTATCCTCTCCACCTTCACCAGTGTTTGATTTTCCATGAAGGTTGTTCATTGCTATTGCAAGAGTCTCATGTGCCTCTTTTGAGATTGAACCGTATGACATAGCACCAGTTTTAAATCTTGTAACAATTGAATCTACACTCTCAACATCCTCAAGCTTAACGCCTTTCTTTGGATAGTTAAAATCAATAAGACCTCTGATATTTGTATTTTTCTGTTCTTCATCGATCAAGCTTGTATACTGCTTGAATAACTCATAGTCACCTCTTTGAGTAGACTGCTGAAGAAGATGAATTGTAGCAGGATTGTAAAGATGTCCGTCTGAACCACTTCTCATCTTGTGACGTCCCTTACTGTCTAATGTGAGGTCTGTCTCAAGTCCAAGTGGATCGTATGCCTCTGAGTGAAGTGTATTTACATCATCCTCAATATCGCTAAGTGTGATTCCACCGATTCTGCTAACTGTATTTGTAAAGTATTTATCGATTACACTCTTATCAATTCCTATTGCCTCAAAAATCTTTGAACCCTGGTATGACTGAATTGTAGAAATACCCATCTTTGCTGCAATTTTTACAATTCCTGATATTACTGCATGGTTGTAATCATCGATAGCTGCATAATAATCCTTATCAAGCATATGCTCATCAACAAGCTGTTTTACTGTATCAAGAGCAAGATATGGGTTGATTGCACTTGCACCAAATCCAAGCAATGTTGCAAAGTGATGAACCTCTCTTGGCTCTCCTGACTCAAGAATCAAAGAAAGAGACGTTCTCTTCTTTGTCTTTACCAGATACTGCTGTAACGCAGAAACTGCTAAAAGAGAAGGAATAGCTACATGGTTCTCATCCACTCCTCTATCTGAAAGGATAAGGATATTAGCACCATCTCTATATGCACGGTCTGCTTCAATATATAATCTGTCAACAGCTTTCTCAAGACTTGTATTTTTGTAGTAAGTAATCGGAATCACTTCTACTTTAAATCCATCATGCTTAAGAGCTTTAATTTTCATAATGTCAGTGTTTGTCAAAATTGGATTATTGATTTTTAATACCTGACAGTTCTTTGGATCTTCCTCAAGTACGTTTCCAGCCTCTCCAATATAAAGAGTTGTAGATGTTACAACCTCCTCACGAATTGAGTCAATTGGTGGATTTGTAACCTGAGCAAAACGCTGTTTAAAATAGTTAAATAATGGCTCTCTGTTTCCCGATAGAACAGCAAGTGGTGTATCTGTTCCCATTGCTGCAGTTCCCTCAACACCATTTTTAGCCATTGGAAGAATAGAATCTTTTACTGATTCATATGTGTATCCGAAAGCCTTTTGCATTCTCTGTCTTTCTTCTTTTGTATACTCAGGAACTCTTTCGTTTGGAATCTTAAGATCCTTTAAGTTAAGCATATAGCGGTCAATCCACTCACCATATGGCTGTTTATCTGCATATTTTTCCTTTAACTCGTCGTCTCCAATGATTCTTCCTGCAACAGTATCAACAAGAAGCATTTTTCCTGGACGGAGTCTGTCTTTTTTTACAATCTTTGTAGGGTCAACATCAAGAACACCTACCTCTGAAGAAAGCACAAGATAATCATCCTCTGTCACATAGTAACGTGAAGGACGAAGACCATTTCTATCAAGAACAGCTCCCATCATATCTCCGTCTGAGAAGAGAATTGAAGCTGGTCCATCCCATGGCTCCATCATTGTTGCATAGTACTGATAAAAATCTTTCTTCTTCTGAGACATAATTGCATTATTTGCCCATGGCTCTGGAATCATAATCATTACTGCAAGTGGAAGTTCCATACCACTCATCACAAGGAATTCCAACGCATTATCAAGCATTGCTGAATCAGAACCTTCTGCATTTATAACAGGAAGAACTTTCTGGAAATCTTTTTTAAGCTTTGCAGATTCCATATTCTCTTCACGGGCAGACATCTTGTCTGAGTTTCCTCTGATAGTATTAATCTCACCATTGTGAACGATAAATCTGTTCGGATGAGCTCTCTGCCAGCTAGGATTTGTGTTAGTTGAGAAACGTGAATGTACAGTTGCAATTGCTGACTCATAATCTGCATCCTGAAGATCTGCAAAGAACTGTCTTAACTGCTCCACTAAAAACATTCCCTTGTATACGATTGTTCTGCTCGAAAGAGAAACTACATATGTGCCATCAACTGACTGTTCGAAAACACGACGTGCAATGTAGAGTTTTCTGTCAAACTCAAGACCTCTTTCAACATCAGCTGGTCTCTTGATAAAAGCCTGCATAATGCATGGCATACACTCTCTTGCTTTTTCAGAAAGCTTGTCTGGCTCAGTTGGAACCTCTCTCCAGCCTAAAAACTCCATTCCTTCCTTCTCGACGATAACCTCAAACATTTTCTTTGCCTGAATTGTCTTAAACTCGTCTGTAGGAAAGAAGAACATTCCTACTCCATAATCTCTTTCCTCGCCTATATCTATTCCCAAAGTAGCGGTTGCCTTTTTGAAAAACTTATGAGAAATCTGAAGTAAAATACCAACTCCATCTCCAGTTTTTCCATCAGCATCTTTTCCTGCTCTGTGTTTCAAATTCTCTACAATTTTCAGAGCATCTTCAACTGTCTTGTGTGTCTTAATACCTTTGATATTTACCACAGCACCAATACCACAGTTATCATGTTCGAAACGTGGGTCATATAATCCCTTTGCTGTAGCAGTACTTTCATTCCACTGTTTGCTCATATTGATGTATCCTTTCTTTTCTCAATATTCTTAGTATCTGTTCAATAACACCTTGGCGTTATTGCTCACGAATCATTTCCTGTTACCAATTGTACAACGTTAACCCACTAAAGTAAATATGTTTTTTCTTAAAGTTGTCTGATAATATATAAACTTAATAATATTAAGTTTATATTCTGACAATTATACCTATATTTAGTTTATTGCTGTCTCATAGGCACAATTAAAGCCGATTTTTCACGAAAGTTTTTTCATAAAAAATCGGCTATTTAAACTGTATTTTTAAATTGTGTCTAAATTGTTTCTATATGTTTTACCAGATTTTCACCTTTTTAAGATAATAAGTAAGCATAAATATTCCCATAATCATCAGAACAACAGAACCACTCCATGCAAATAGCGATCTATCAACTAACTCTTTCATAAATCCCGTTTCTGTCCTAATAACCGCCAATGCATTAGCTACAATATGCCCAATTATGGCAGCATAAACATGTCCAGACTTTTCCATAAACATCGCTAACACTATTCCTAGAATAAAAGCATATAAAAACTGTACTACATTAAAATGAACAAGGCCAAACAGCAACGAAGAGATGAATATTGCCTTGTTTACCGAAGTAACCTTTTTAAGATTTGCAAATATCACACCTCTAAACACCAATTCCTCCATAATTGGCGAGAGAATGGCACTTCCTATCAACTCAACTACAATGGTATTCGCAAAAAAGTCCGTATTAGCCTTTTCATATCCTGCTGAAAGTTCAACAAGAGGAGACATACTTACCAGATTATTTATGGCACTTGAAAAGACCAATGTGATAATTGCAATGTAAACAATATTGACCAATGTCTGTTTTGACATCCTTGGTTTCTCCACAAAATCCTTCTGAGTTGGCCTGTACGCCCAAAAATATATGGCCGGAATAGTAATTCCAGCTGCTATGCACTGCGCAATCATATAGTTATATGATGAATATCCAATCAACATAAAAACAAGATATATCATACATAAAAACAACATATAATACATAAATAACGGAAAAAGTATTTCCCAAAGAATTGTCTTGAATCTAATTTTCTTATCCATTACACCCTCCAAATAATTGTTGGATTTTTTCAGGAAGCTGTGCCATGGAATCGCAAATTGCAATAGCTCCATTTGAAAGCATCTCATCAGTGCTTCCAAATCCAAAGCTCACACCAATGCAATCAATCCCAACTTTTTTTGCTCCATCTACATCAAAATTGGTATCTCCTATCAAGCACATATCAGCCTTATCTACTTCTGAAAATCTACGAAACACTTCCAATAACACTTCCTCTTTTGTATCTATCTTGCCATCAAACGTAGCCCCTACTACCTCGTCAAACAAATCTAATATTCCAAAATGTCGAAGAATCCTTCTACACGACTCTTCTGGCTTTGAGGAAGCCATTCCAATAAGATACCCTTCAGATTTAAGCTGTTTTATGCACTCTACTACTCCGTCATAAAGTGAACACTCGAAAATTCCAATAGCATTATACCTTTCTCTATAAACAGCAACCGCTTCAACTGATTTTTCTTCTGAAAAACCATAATGATTTGCAAAGCTTTGAACAAGAGGTGGCCCAATGAATTTTTTCAACGGTTCAAGCTCAGGCTCATCTATTCCAAAATGTGAAAGTGCATACTGTGCCGATTTTGTAATTCCTTCAGATGAATCAATTAACGTTCCATCCAAATCAAATAATATTACCTTCAATTCATGCTCCTTGTATATAAATTATTTATCATCTAATTCAGTTAACATCTGTGCTACAGTTTTGCAAAGCACAGGATGTCTGAAATTTGGACAAAGCTCATTTAGTGGCCTTAGTACAAAATCCCTGTTTTGCATGTCTATGTGTGGAATAACAAGTGTATCACTTTCATATACAAGCTTATCATAAAACACGATATCCATATCCAGTGTTCTAGGTCCCCAATGAACCTCTCTAACTCTATTCGCCTCAGCTTCTGTCTCATGTAAAAATGCAAGCAGTTCCTCAGGATTCATAATCGTATAAAGCTTTGCGCAGCCATTAATAAAATCATCCTGCTCCACACCACCATAGGGTTTGGTTCTTATAAGAGATGACACCTCCACATTTTTAATAAGACCATGCTCACGAAGTCTGTCAAGTCCATTTTTAATGTATTTTTCCTTATCACCCATATTTGAGCCAAAAGAAATATACACCTCATGCCAGCTTCTTTTCATATTTACAGATACATCCTCAAATGGCAATCCAATTGGAGCATGTGGTTTTCTAAGTTCAAGCTCAACTGATTTTATCAAATCAAATTTACACAACAACCTCTCACAGAGATATTCACTAGCTTTTTCAATTAAATCAAAGCTTTTCTCAGTAAATACCTCTGTCATATATTCACAACACTGCGCATAATTAACTGCATCTGTCAAATCATCTGTTTTCCCCGGTTTACTCATATCATAATAAAGTTTTACATTCAGAAAAAAATCCTGTCCGTTTTCTTTTTCCTCAGGCAAAACACCATGATTTGCAAAAATTTTTAAACCTGTGATTTTGATAAAATCATCCATTATTTTTCTCCCAGAATCGCTCTTGTCATAAGTAAAGCTCTCATATTTTCTTTTACATCATGTACTCTGAAAAACGAGCATCCCTGCTGTGCTCCAAAGACAGTTGTAACAATTGTTCCCTCTACACGCTCATCCTTTGGTGTATCAAGAGTAAGTCCTACAACCGATTTCCTTGAAGTTGCAAGTAATACCGGATAGCCCAATTCTTTAAGCCTTCCCACATTATTTATCGCAATGAGATTCTGCTCATAGCTTTTTGCAAAGCCAACGCCAGGGTCCACTATAATCTTGTCGTCTGCTATTCCGGCTTTTTTTGCGATATCTATACTTTCCTTTAAGTCAGAAATCATATCATCCATAAAAGAAACATACTGTTCATTATCTCTATTGTGCATGATAACAACTGATACATCATTTTTAGCAACAAGCTCTGCCATTTTATCATCAGCCTTAAGTCCCCAGATATCATTTACAATATCTGCGCCTTCCATAATAGCAGCTCTTGCAACCTTACTTTTATATGTGTCTATAGAAACTGTAATATCAAAGTTTTTCTTGATTTCTCTGATAACTGGAGCTGTTCTTTCAATCTCTTCTTCATCAGAAATTCTGGTATACCCCGGTCTTGTAGATTCACCGCCTACATCAATAATTGTAGCACCTTCATTAATCATGTCCTGCACGTGAGCTAATGCCACATCTCTATCTGTCCATTTTCCTCCATCAGAAAAGGAATCCGGAGTAACATTCAGGATTCCCATAATATATGCATTGTTATCTGTATCAAAATCATGTCTGCCTATTTTCATATTATACCTCTTACATTTTCACAAGCTCGAAAAAATTCTCCATTAGCTGATTATTATTCTCAAATTCTCCCCTTGCCACATAAGTCACAGTCTTACTCCCCGGCTTTTTTACCCCTCTCATGGTCATACACATATGTTCAGCTTCTATCATTACAATAGCACCCTTTGGCTTTAAGTACTCCATAAGCGCATCTGCAACCTGAGCTGTAAGCTGCTCCTGAAGCTGCGGTCTTTTCGCGTATACTTCAACTGTTCTGGCTAACTTGCTAAGACCTACAACCTTACCATCTGGAATATAGGCCACATGCGCTTTTCCATAAAAAGGCATAAAGTGATGTTCACACATTGAATAAAATTGAATATCCTTTTCAATTACCATATCACCATTATCTACAGTAAAAGTCTTTGACAAAGCCTCTTGTGCAGTGTTATTCATTCCCGCAAATATCTCTTCATACATACGGGCAATTCTGTCTGGGGTCTCAATAAGACCTTCTCTGGTGATATCCTCACCAATCCCCTCAAGAATCAATCTAACCCCTTCTTGTATTTTCTTCTTATCCATTTGACCACTTCCTGCTTTCTTAAACAACGCATTTCTTTAAAGCTTCTAAATAAGACAACGAACCAAATGCCAATATTGGTCTCCCATCAAGTAATGCATTTTTATATGCCTCAGATATACTCTTGCAGCAAATAACATTATCATGATATTTTGCTGCTTCTTTTGCAAGTTCACCTGCATCCATAGCTCTTGGATTATCCGGGGTAACTGTATATACGCTATCAGCAAATGGTAACATTATCTTAAGCATTTTCTCGTGTTCTTTGTCTGCTAACACCCCTATTATATAAGTAAGTCTTTTATTTGTAAAACAGTTTTGCACGGTTTTTGACAATTCAATGGCAGCTGCTTCATTATGAGCACCATCTATTATTACAAGTGGTTTTTGTGAAATCACTTCAAACCTTCCGGGCCAGTATGCCTTTTTTACTCCTCTTTGAATCACTTCCCGTGAAATATCTGCAAACAGATTATTGACTATCTCAACCGCAAGTAGCATATTCTTTACCTGATAAATTCCTGACATTGATGTCTCTAATATGCAAATCCCATTCTCACCTTTATCAAACCTGTATTTTAGTGACAGACAACCAGCTTTTACTTCTATTTCACTTACTTTCGATTCATCAGCATAGAACACTTTTGCTTTTTTTTCAGCAGCTATCTCATCAATAGCCTTCCTTACTTCATCTGGCTGTTTTGCAGAAAATACTATTCCTTTTTCTTTAATAACGCCCGCTTTTATCCTTGCAATATCATATAAAGAATTTCCCAGGAACTGCATGTGATCAAAGCTTATGGACGTCAGAACACTTGCCATTGATTTTGAAATAACATTTGTGGCATCTGTTTCTCCACCCATTCCCACTTCAAGCAATACAACATCCGTTTTTTTCTCATAAAACCATAAAAATGCAGCTGCTGTCTCTATCTCAAAAACAGTTGGCATAGGCTTATTCTCAGATACCAGAATGTCACAGGCATTCTTAACCTGTGACATAATTTTTACATACTCATCTTTTTCAATATTTTTGCCATTGCATTTATAGATTTCCAATGGTTCAAAGACCGCTGGTGATGTGTACCTTGCCACACTATATCCAGCTTCTGACAATACAGACTCCAGATATGTTCCAACTGAGCCTTTTCCATTTGTACCTGCAATGTGAATGATATTTAATTCATCCTGAATATTTCCAAGAGTCTCCATAAGCAGACTGATACTAAGCAATCCTAATACGCTACCTGTTTTTGAGGCATCCTCAATAAATTTTCGTGCCTGTTCATAAGTCTTCATGGATTATTTTTTCACTCCCTTAGTATCTCTGTTTCCAATATGAAGTCTGTTTAGGGCAATAGTCTTCCCTTTTACCTCAACATCCATTTGCTGTCCTTCCGAAAGAACATAAATTTCCTTGAGAAAATCATTTTTATCCAGCTTCATTCCTCTTACACCGATTGCAGCCTTCTTTTTCTCAGGAATAGTATTGCAGTCTATTCTAAGAAATACATCTTTATTTGAATGCATTACTAATGTATCGTTTTCATTCAAAATCTCAACTGCTAAGACTTCGTCATCTTCCCCAAGTTTTGTAGCCATAGACGTTTTTCTTGATACAACAAATTCTTTTCCATCAACAACTTTTATCATTCCGGTTTTAGTTCCAAATAAAAGATTTCCAGCAGCAACATCCTCTAATGCTGCAACACAGATATAATCCTCTACTTTACTATCGTAGTTACAAAGATTATCTATCGGTGTTCCCTTGTCTCTGAACTTTCCAAACGGAATATCAAGAACTTTTACAAGATGCAAGTTTCCAGTATTTGTAAATACACATATTCTGTCTACATTTTTTACTCTTATAACATATTTGTTTTCTGCATCAGCGCTTTCTTTGTTTCGCTCGTAAGTTGCAGTATCAATAGTTCTTACATATCCAAATCTATCCATCAGGAATATGTAATCAGCTACCTCTATCTCTTTCTTTTCTACCACTGCCTCAGCCAAATTATCTATCTCAGTTTTTCTGTCAACCGCATACTCTTTTCTAAATGCCTTGATTTCTCTGATGATAACCTTCGCCATTGTTCCTCTATTATTTAAAATATCAGTATACTCAGCGATTCTAGCCAAAGTCTCTTCATGCTCCTTCATAAGAGCTTCAATTTCAAGACCTATAAGCTTGTACAGACGCATCTCAAGAATAGCAGTAGCCTGTCTTTCTGTGAATCTAAGCTGTTTTGCCATAGCTTCTGATTCTTTTGATTTAAATCTGATAGCTTCTGTCTCTCCTTTTGTAAGACAAGCCTTGGCTGCTTTTACATCCTTGCTGCCTCGTAAAATCTCAATAATCAGATCAATTACATTGCAAGCTGCAATAAGACCTTTCTGAATTTCTTCTTTTTCTTTTTCCTTTTCAAGTAAAGTAGTATACTTTCTTGTTGCAATTTCGTACTGAAAATCAACATGATGCTTTATTATTGGGACAAGACCTAAGGTCTCTGGTCTTCCATCACAAACAGCAAGCATATTGACACCAAAGGTATCTTCAAGCTTTGTCTTTTTGTAAAGAAGATTCTTTAATGCTTCAATATCTGCACCTTTTTTTAATTCAAGTACGATTCTGATTCCTTCTTTTGATGATTGGTTTGTTATATCAACAATATCAGTTGTTGCTTTGCTCTCAACAAGTGAATAGACATCATTTAAAAATTTTCCTATATTCGCGCCAATCATTGTATATGGGATTTCTGTGATTACAAGTTTCTCTCGTCCACCTTTTCCCTTTTCTACTACAACTTTTCCACGTACCTTGATTTTTCCCTGACCACTTTCATAAATTGCCGGCAAATCATCTTTGTTTGCAATTATACCTCCGGTTGGAAAATCTGGACCCTGAATATGCTGCATCATCTCAATTGTTGTGATGTCCGGATTTTTCATATATGCTACAACACCATCTAGCACTTCACCAAAATTGTGTGGTGGAATGCTTGTTGCCATACCTACTGCAATACCTTCCGCTCCATTTATTAGCAAGTTTGGCACTTTTACAGGAAGAACCTCAGGTTCCTTCTCTGTCTCGTCATAGTTAGGGACAAAATCAACAACGTTCTTGTCCAAATCAGCCAGATACGCTTCCTGGGTAAGCTTTTGAAGTCTCGCTTCTGTATAACGCATCGCAGCTGCCCCATCACCTTCGATAGAACCAAAGTTACCATGGCCATCTACAAGTGGCATTCCCTGCTTAAAATCCTGAGCCATTACAACTAATGCACCATATATTGATGAATCTCCATGAGGATGATATTTACCCATTGTATCACCGACAATTCGTGCACTCTTTTTGAATGGTTTATCAAATTTAACTCCCAGCTCATGCATATCATACAAAGTACGTCTTTGAACCGGTTTTAATCCATCCCTAACATCTGGAAGTGCTCTTGACACAATTACAGACATAGCATAATCAATATATGATTTCTGCAAATGCTCAGAATATTCAGTTTGAATAATATTACTGCTTTCCATCTATCTGCTCCTCTTACACATCAAGCTCTGCATCGTGTGCATGTTTGTAAATATATTCTCTTCTTGGTGGTACTTCATTTCCCATCAAAAGTGCTGTAATCTCAGATGCCATCATTCCATCCTCGATTTCAATTCTCTTCATTCTTCTTGTCTCAGGATTAAGAGTAGTCTCCCACAACTGGTCTGCATCCATCTCTCCAAGACCTTTATACCTCTGTAAAGTAAATTTCTGATTTGAATGTGTCTGTCTGTATTTCTTTAATTCCTGATCGTCATATAGATATACTTCTTCGCCCTTACTTGGAACCACTTTATAAAGTGGAGGCATTGCAACATATACATGTCCCTCCAAAATAAGCTCAGGCATAAATCTAAAGAACAAAGTAAGTAACAGTGTGGAGATATGAGCTCCATCCACATCGGCATCGGCCATGATAACTATTTTGTCATATCTTAGCTTTGTTATGTCAAAATCATTTCCATATCCCTCTGAAAAACCACATCCAAAGGCATTAATCATTGTTTTTATCTCTGCATTCTCAAGCGCTTTTGCAGTATTTACCTTCTCTACGTTAAGTATTTTTCCTCTGATAGGTAAAATCGCCTGATACATACGGTTTCTAGCGGTCTTTGCAGAACCTCCGGCAGAATCTCCCTCGACAATGAAAATCTCACACTTGCTGGCATCTCTACTCTCGCAATTCGCTAATTTTCCATTTGAATCAAAAGAAAATTTTTGCTTTGTAAGAAGATTGCTTCTTACCTTTTCCTCTGCTTTTCTGATTTTTGCTGCCTTTTCAGCACAGCTTATTACAGTCTTTAAAATCTCAAGGTTTTTGTCAAAAAACAATGGAATCTCATCATTCGTAACCTTTGACACCGCTTTACTAGCATCCTGGTTATCAAGCTTTGTCTTTGTCTGTCCCTCAAATCTAGGATCCGGATGCTTGATAGAGATAACTGCAGTCATTCCACTTCTTACCTCTGTTCCATTAAAGTTTGGATCCTTCTCTTTAAGAATTCCAAGCTCTCTCGCATAAGAATTTATTATTGCTGTAAATGCTGTTTTAAATCCTGTTATATGAGTACCACCCTCTGAGTTATAGATATTGTTACAGAATCCCAGAATATTCTCATGAAACTCTTCTGTGTACTGAAATGCAACCTGCAGCTCTATTCCATCAGACTCTCCTGAAAAAGAAATAACATCATGAAGTGGCTGTATATTCTGCTTCTCATTTATAGCCTTTACAAACCCTACAATTCCATCTGGCTCATGAAATTCAATATGTTCTACTTCATCGCCTCTTCTATCTTCATAGATAATTGTAAGACCTGGATTTAAGTAAGTTGTCTCGTGCATACGACTTTTTACATCATCTTCACGGAATCTTGTCTTCTCAAAAATATCAGGGTCTGGAAGGAAATTAATCTTCGTTCCAGTTTTCTTTGTTTTTGCTATTTTGGGCAATAAGCCATTTTCCAACTCAACAGTGGGATTACCCTTTTCATATCTGTCGTGGTGTACATATCCCTCTCTGCTGATTTCCACATCCATATAAGTTGAGAGTGCATTTACAACAGAGGAACCTACTCCGTGAAGTCCTCCACTTGTCTTGTACACGGAACTGTCAAATTTACCACCTGCATGAAGTGTTGAAAATACTACTCTGGCTGCTGATACACCCTTTGCATGCATTCCCACCGGAATTCCTCGACCATTATCCTCAACTGTACATGAACCATCCTTCTCGAGAGTTACATATATTCTGTCACATTCTCCAGCCAAATGCTCATCTACCGCATTATCTACAATCTCATAAATCAAATGATTAAGACCCTTTGTAGTTACACTTCCAATATACATTCCAGGTCTTTTTCTAACAGCCTCAAGGCCTTCTAAAATTGCAATACTACTTTCATCGTATGTTGGTTTACTCGCCATACCAGTCTCCTCTTAACTAATTGCTTTATATTAGTTTTTTATTATCGCGAATATGTGCTAATACCATAACCGCTATTCTAAATGTCATCGCATCATCAAAGCTTCTGATGTCCAGACCAATTGCTTTCTCAATTCTTTCCAAACGATACACTAATGTATTCCTATGTACATATAATTGTCTTGCAGTCTCAGAAATATTCAGATTATTCTCAAAGAATTTGCTAATAGTCGACATAGCCTCCTCATCATCTAATATCTCTGGAACATCGTCTCCAAATACTTCCTTGATAAACATCTCACAAAGACTCATTGGAAGCTGATATATCAGTCGTCCAATTCCAAGTTTTCCGTAAGAAACAATCTCTCTTTCCACATAGAATACTCTTCCTACCTCAAGAGCCAGCTTAGCCTCCTGATATGATTCAGCAAGTTTTATCAATAAATCAATCTTGTTGCCATATCCTACTCTGACTTTTATCATCGCCTCCATCTGAAGGTTATCTACTAAACTCTTCGCAATATCATTTAAATGATTCTCTAATTCATCCTCTCTTACGCCTGAAACGTCTTTTACTAATACTACATTGTTTTCCTCCATTGCAACAACAATGTCACCACTTCTAATATTCGAAAGGTTCTTAACCAGCTCTAAAGCCATTTCATTTGTATGTTTTCCTGTATCTATTACAAAAACTACTCTTGGTTTATTCTCGATATGAAGTTTCTTACTTCTAAGCATAATATCTGCATTAAGCATATTTCCAAGAAGAATATTCTGCACAAAATTGCTTCTGTCATATCTCTCAGATTCGCCTCGAACCAAAGTCTTTATCTGACAGGCAGCCATTCTTCCTAACACAAGATTACTCTCATCAGCGGAAAAAATGATAAGCACATACTCTAATTCATCTTCTATCTCTACTCTAAAAAATGAGTAGTCACCAATTATCGAGTATTCATCTTCAGACTCAATAAATAAAGTAACCTCATCTTCTAATTTTTCTGCATCTTGAATTGTTGAAGCTACAAATTTGTGCTTTGCAGAATATAAAATCACATCCAACGATGTGATCTGTTTAATTTCATCAAGGGATTTCTTAATTTTTTGATTTGTAATCATATAATTCACCATTAAAAACCGGGTGTAAATTCTACACCCGGTAAGTTAATTTACAACTATATAATTTTATCTGACTAGTTAGTAATTGTCAATTCTGTTTCCTTGTCAAATACATGAATCTTTGCAGGATCTAAAGCAAGTGAAATGTGATCACCATAACGAGCTGGAGTATCTGAATCTACTCTTGCTGTCATGTTTGCACCAGCTACTGTGTAGTAAAGTAATACTTCTGCACCAAGTAACTCGTATCCTGTTACATCTGTCTCAATCTTGCTACCAGCAAATTTTTCAAGAGCCTCTTTTGAATCATAAATATCCTCTGGACGAATACCAAAGATAACATTCTTTCCAGCATATCCACCATCGATAAGTTTTTTAGATTTATCTTCTGGAAGCTCAACTGAGTAGTTATCGAATTTAAGAGAAGCTTTTGTTCCCTCAACAACACACTGAGCATCAACGAAGTTCATCTGAGGTGATCCGATGAATCCAGCTACGAATAAGTTATCTGGCTGGTTGTATAATTTCTGTGGGCTATCAACCTGCATGATAACACCATCTTTAAGAACTACGATTCTTGTTCCAAGTGTCATAGCCTCTGTCTGATCATGTGTTACGTAGATGATTGTAGCACCTAATCTGTTATGTAAAGAAGAAATCTCAGATCTCATCTGTACACGAAGCTTAGCATCAAGGTTTGAAAGTGGCTCATCCATAAGGAATACCTTAGGATTACGAACGATAGCACGTCCCATAGCAACTCGCTGTCTCTGTCCACCTGATAAAGCCTTTGGCTTACGATCTAATAATTTCTCAAGGTCAAGAATTCTAGCTGCCTCCTCAACTTTTGCTCTGATCTCATCCTTTGGTACTTTTCTAAGTTTAAGACCAAATGCCATGTTATCGAATACTGTCATATGTGGGTAAAGAGCGTAGTTCTGGAATACCATTGCGATATCTCTGTCCTTTGGCTCTACGTCATTCATGATTTTTCCATCAATTGAGAATTCTCCAGAAGAGATTTCCTCAAGACCAGCGATCATACGGAGTGTAGTAGATTTTCCACATCCTGATGGTCCTACGAAGATGATGAATTCTTTGTCTTCAACCTCAAGGTTGAAATCTTTAACTGCTTCAAACCCATTTGGGTAAACTTTGCAAATGTTCTTTAATGATAAACTTGCCATTTTAAAAAATACCTCCTGTGTACTATGTACATTTCTTTGATAAATACATAATACAAGAAGGTATCTTTTTTGACTATCGTCATTCCGACAAATTATATATTGGGTTATTGTCAAATTGACGAATTATAATTTTGAATATCCATATCCATTCACCATAGCCTCTATTTTGTGGCCTTTTTTACAGAATGGACAGTCTGTAACTGAGTATGCCTCATAATTCAACACATCGTTGGCATCGTATATTTTTTCAATTGCAATGCCATCAACTTCATCAATTGTTGAGAAAATTGATGCAACACTAACTACATTTCCGCCATAATAACTAATACACTCTAAAGCTCTTTTGATAGTCTCTCCTGTAGTAGTTGTGGCAAGAAGAACAACAACGTGTTTGCCTTCAATAGCACCTTTGTTGTTATCCCTGAAAATAATCTGATTATTATTGTTAATCTCTGGTGAAACAACATATGTAGTTTCATGTGTGTTAATTGTCATAACACCCGCATTTTCAATCTGTTCACTTAAAAATGCACCTATCATCTCTGTTCCATCCATACAAACAATAGTATCGATGTAGCCCCCCTTAGGAATTTTTGAGTAGAAAACCTTTGCTGCTTCTTTTGCCTCAGATGCTCTTGTCTTGATACTTGTTACATCAACATAATAATTGATATGTGAATGACTAGTAGCAAAGTGTCCTGGAATAGCATGAAGACTAATAAGATTGCTATCCTTTGATCTGAATTTTACAATACGATTTTCCATAGTTACCCTCCTTGATGTCTTGTATTTATTTTGAACCAGTTGAACCAAAGCCGCCTTCACCGCGCTTTGTCTCTGATAATTCTGATACTTCTTTAAATTCTACTGCAAGATATGGCATCACTACAAGCTGTGCTATTCGTTCTCCTTTTTCAATAATACGCTCATTATCAGTATCATTGTGAAGAGCTACCATATATTCACCCCTGTAATCGCTATCACAGACTCCAACACAATTTGCAGGACGAAGTCCCTGTTTTGAAGCCAAACCACTTCTTGCAAAAACTGCTCCGAAATATCCATCAGGTATCTCAACCGAAAGTCCAGTCCCTATCATAGCTGTCTCATGAGCTTTTATTGTAACTGCCTCATCAATATCCGCATACAAATCATAACCTGCGGCATATTCACTTCCTCTTGTAGGAATAGTTGCTGTATCTCTTAATTTTTTAATCTTTATTTCCATTTTATTTCCACTCCAAACTGCTGTATTCAGCTCTCTTTTCTCTTGCCATAAGCTCTGAAACAGCATCCTTTGCAGTAACATTTTCAAAAAGAACCCTGTTTACTTCCTCAATAATTGGAATCTCTACATTGTATTTTTTTGCTAGTGCAAGAGCTGCCTTGGCTGAATAAATTCCTTCTACAACCATTTTTACCTCAGCAGTTGCTTCTTCCATTGTATAACCCTGCCCCATAAGCATTCCTGCTTTTCTGTTACGGCTATGCTTACTTTCGCAGGTTACAATCAAATCACCAATCCCCGTAAGTCCGGCCAAAGTCTCAGCCTTTGCTCCCATAGCAATTGCAAGTCTAGAAATTTCTGCAATTCCTCTTGTGATAAGAGCAGCTTTTGTATTATCACCATAACCAAGTCCATCCGCCATTCCTGCTGCAAGCGCAATAACATTTTTGAGAGAACCGCCAAGCTCCATTCCAAGTACATCAGGGCTTGTATATACACGAAATACATTGTTCATAAACAAGTCCTGAATTGCCTCAGCCGTTTCCTTAGTTCTTGCCCCCGCTACAACGGTTGTAGGAAGACCGATTCCTACTTCCTCCGCATGCGAAGGTCCACACATTACTGCCACATCAGCCTGTGGGATTTCCTCTTCAACCACATCAGAAATAGTTTTTAATGTTTCATCTTCAATTCCTTTTGCAACACAGACAATAATCTGTCCATCCTTTACATATTCAGCCATCATCTTTGCAGTACTTCTAGTAAATACAGATGGAACTGCCAAAACAAGAATATCACTGTTTACTATTGCCTCTTTTATGTCTGTTGTAAAATCTATTGCCTCACTAAGTTTTACTCCTGGAAGCTTATCAATATGCTCATGCTTTTCTTTAAGCATATCAATTTCTTCTTTGACAATCGACCAGATATGTACTTTATTTCCATTGTCTGCTAAAACTACTGATAAAGCAGTACCCCAGCTTCCAGCGCCAATAATTCCTATATTTTTCATCTTAATTACTTCGCTTTCTGTCCTATTTTATTCTCAGTTCCTTTAACTAATCTTACAATATTTGCTCTGTGACGCCAAATCGCCATTGCAGTAAAGCAAGCAGATAAAATATCAAATTCTATTTTTGCATATCCACTTAATCCAAGCAAATTATAATAGTTAAATATAAGTGCCTGTATAATATATGCAGTCACAACCAATATCGAACCCAACGAAACATATCTTGTGATAAGAACCGATACGATAAATAAAACCAAACAAACTGGTGCTGCTAATGGGCAAACTGCCAAAATAACACCTGCTGTACATGCAATTCCCTTTCCCCCTTTGAATTTCAAAAAGAACGGAAAATTGTGACCTAGTACCGCACCAAAGCCTGCATATAATTCTATACACTTAATATCTTCTGGAAACTGATTTCTAAAAACAAAATAAAAAATGAGCACTGCCAAAATAGCTTTAAACAAATCTCCAAGGAAGGTAATTGCTCCCGCCTTCCACCCAAGGGTTCTAAGCGAATTAGTGGTACCTGAATTACCACTTCCATGTTCTCTTATATCAATTCCATGTGCTTTTCCATAAATGTACCCTGTCTGAAATGTTCCTAAAAAGTATCCTACAGCAAGGGCTAAACAACGTACCCAAATCATTAATTGTCATCCTTTCGTTCTCTGGTAATAAATTTTAAGGCTGTACCTTTAAATCCGAATGTGTCTCGAATTCTATTTTCCAAATATCGTGTATAAGAAAAATGCATCAAATGCTTATCATTTACAAATACAACAAACGTTGGTGGTTTAACAGAAACCTGAGTGACATAATAAATCCTAAGTCGTTTACCCTTATCTGTTGGTGGCTGTTGCATAGCAACTGCTTCTGCAACAATTTCATTCAATACACCTGTTGCAACACGCATTGAATTGTTCTCTATTACAACATCAATAAGCTCAAATATCTTGTTAAGTCTCTGACCTGATTTTGCTGAAATAAAAACTATCTCAGCATAAGACATAAAGCTTAAAATCTGTCTGATTTTCTCTGTATGTTTTTTCACAGTGGAATTGTCTTTCTCAATAGCATCCCACTTATTTACGGCAATGATAATTCCCTTACCTCTCTCGTGGGCTATTCCTGCAATTTTTGCGTCCTGTTCTGTAACACCTTCGGTTGCATCAATCACAATAATGACAACATCAGCTCTCTCAACTGCTGTAACTGCACGAATAATACTATATCTCTCGATATCCTCTTTTATCTTGCTTTTTCTTCTAAGTCCCGCAGTATCAATAAAAATGTACTCTTTTCCATTATACTTTATATCTGTATCAATTGCATCTCTTGTTGTACCTGCAATATCAGAAACAATAACACGGTCCTCCTGAGCAAGCTTATTAATCAATGAAGACTTTCCAACATTTGGTTTTCCAACAATGGCAACCTTTGGTCTGTCATCCTCTTCCTCTGCAGCATTTTGTTCCGGAAAATGCTTTACTACCTCATCAAGCATATCACCAAGTCCAAGCATCGACGCAGCGGATACAGGATGTGGATCCCCTATTCCAAGATTGTAAAATTCATATACGTCCGGCATATATTTTTCAAAGCTGTCTACTTTATTAACAACAAGCACAACCGGTTTGTGGGATCTTCTAAGCATATCTGCAACTTTTGAATCTGAATCTACAAGTCCCTGTCTTACATCTGTAATAAAAATAATTACATCTGCAGTATCAATAGCAATCTGTGCCTGTTCTCTCATCTGTGAAAGAATAACATCTCCACTCTCCGGCTCAATTCCACCTGTATCAATCATGGTAAAATTGTAATTCAACCATGAAACATCTGCATAAATTCTGTCTCTTGTCACTCCCGGAGTATCCTGTACAATTGAAATACGCTCTCCTGCAAGTGCATTAAACAGAGTTGATTTTCCAACATTTGGGCGACCAACAATGGCCACAACTGGTTTACTCATATTTTCTCCTATTCTGTAATTCCTAGCATAGTCATCAGCAAATCCCGACCGCTTGATTTTACAATATCGACCGGTACTTGTAAAGCATTTATAACCTCCGAAAGAGTCATATCATCGAGGAATATCTCCTCATCCATCTTTAGCATATTACAAGGAATTCCTACTCGCTTTAATTTTCCATGCTCATTAATCTGTGCTATCAAATCTCTTGCCGTAATCAAACCTGATACTGTAATTTTCTCTCCAAAAAAATCATTTCTAATGGCAACCACTTCAACTTTACACATTGGAAATTCGTCCATAAATTCCTCAGCAAGTACCTCTATAAATGGAGCTGCAAGTCTTCCGGAAGCAATGGTCACAGGTTGATTATCTGTAATCTTCGCTCCGATCTCCTGCTTCTTTTCACAGATTTCTTCCAATGCCTCTCGAAACTCAGTCAAAAGAAGTCGAATCATTCCAACTCCATTTTCAAGCTGAATATATCCGTCATACCTATCCTCTTCCGGAATTGGTAACTCTGCCGTAAGATACCATTCATCAGAGGCCTGTACAAAATGAACTCCATACTTGTCCATACAATACTGCTGCCATTTTTCTATAACTGCAATAACCTCTCTGGCATCTTCTTTTGTAAATGGTTCTAGCTCATATAGCCCCTCTCTGTACTTTGTTAATCCTACGGGAACTACTGACAAACTCTGCATATATGGCAGATAACCTGCCAAGTCTCTAATTGTTCTGTCAAGTTCTTCGCCATCGTTTACCCCCTTGCAGAGAACAATCTGACCATTCATTTCTATATGAGCATCATACAATTTTTTAATTTTTAAAAGAGCATCTCCCGCAAAACGATTACTAAGCATTTTACATCTAAGCTCAGGATTTGTAGTATGAACTGAGATATTGATTGGAGCTAATTTGTATTTGATAATTCTCTCCAAATCCTTATCCTTCATGTTTGTAAGTGTAATATAATTTCCCTGCAAAAAAGATAGTCTTGAATCATCATCCTTAAAATACAGTGTATCTCTCATTCCCGGTGGCATCTGGTCTATAAAACAGAACATGCATTTATTCGAGCATGATTTATAATCATCCATAAGACCATTTTCAAAAATTATTCCAAGGTCTTCCTGATAATCCTTTTCTATCTCAAGTTCCCACTCTTCACCGTTTCTTTTTATTACATCAAGAACAAGATATTCATCATTAATCAAAAAATGATAATCAAACACATCTTCCATTTCCTGACCATTTATTCTTACAAGAACATCTCCCGGTTCAAGTTCCATCTCTTGTGCTATACTGTTAGGCTCTATTTGTGAAATAACATGTTCCTTTACTGCTGCCATGTTTTTTTACCTTTCAAATTACTATTTCAAGAACGCTCTAGCGTTCTTGCTGCGAAATTCGCGTCAGCTTTGCTGACATCTTCCTTTGCGCATTCCTGCAATCCGCCAGAGGCTTTTATCTCAGCCCCGGGATTGTACCCTCCACTGAGACGAATATGTTTCGTCTCACCACTTATAGAAGTGGGAGTCTCCCCAACTGA
>JBGVHH010000118.1:0-2396 GCA_045122195.1 Agathobacter sp. | reverse complement strand
TTAATCCGGCTGTCCGCAAAATTTTGAAATGATACGAAGCAGTAGACTTGGGAATATCTATATATTTACCGATTTCGCCACAACTCATTTCACAACCTCTGTTCTTTAAAATTCTTATAATTTGCAGTCTTGCTTCATCAGATAGGGCTTTAAGGATTTCGATCCTTATTGCATCTTATAAATTACTGGTTAGGGTGTCAAAAGTGATGATAAAAGCACTCAAATATAGTAAAATATAATTATAAAAACTATATGAATGTGCGGTGATATTATGGCTTTTAAAACAAATCAATTTCAACAAATGAACTTATTTGATCCTTTATATTCCATGAGCGAAAGAAACAAACGGTTTCTACAAAAATCATGGGCAAATGACTTTGCAAATATTGTTTTTCCTGCAATCAATGAAGAGCGTTTTTCTGTTCTTTATAGTGACAATGCAGCTACCAGACCCAATACTCCGGTCAATGTCACTGTAGGTGCTCTCCTTATTAAGGAAATGTTTGGACATACCGATGAAGAGTTCTTGGAAACTTTACTTTTTGATATACGCTATCAGTATGCGCTTCATACAACCGGATGTGATGAGCAGCCAATTAGTGATCGGACTTTCAGTCGTTTTCGCGAGAGGCTTCTTGCATATGAAAGAGAAACAGGTATTGATCTGCTAAAACAGGAAATGTATGCTTTGGCAAAAAAATTTCAGGAGTTTCTTTCTATTTCACCATCCGTTAAACGTATGGATAGTATTATGATTGCTTCATCATGCAAAACCATGTCCAGACTGGAATTGTTTTATTCTTGTGTATCAGCTGTTGTGAAAACTTTTCATCGTCTTGGCGCTGACCATCTTTTGGGGGGTTTTGAACATTATATGGAAGAAGATGATAAAAACGATACCATCTACCGTTGCAAACCTGAAAATGCAGAACAGCGTTTATTGTCCATAGCTCAGGATGCAGTGCGCCTTTTAGCATATATTGAAGATATGCCGGAGGAGCTTGTTGAATTTCAAAATTTAAAACGTCTTGTATCTGAACAGATTGTCTTAAATGACAATGAAGTGAAACTCGAAACAAGCAAAAACATTTCAACTGACAGTTTGCAGAATCCGTCTGATCCAGATGCATCGTATCGATATAAAGCAGGAAAAAAACACACCGGTTATGTTGGAAATTTTGTTGAAACCATAGATGAACATGGTGCTATCATTACTCAGTATGATTATCAAAAAAATATTCATGCAGATCATTCCTTCTGTGAAGAAGTTATTGACGAAATGGGTATGCAAGCAAACAAAGTCACTCTGATAGCAGATGGAGCCTATTCCGGTATGGACAATGTAGCAAAAGCTCAGGAAAATAATATCGAATTAATCACAACCGCATTAACAGGTCCTGCACCAAGCGACATTCATAATGGTTTTAAAATTGACAGAGAAAAACACGAAGTTCTTAGCTGCCCTATGGGACATCAACCTGAATATTATAATCATAACGAAAAACGAGATGATTATCGTATTATTTTTGCAAAAGAACATTGTGAAAACTGTCCCAACCGTGATAAATGCAAAGCGAAGATACAACAAAAAAATGCTGTTGTAAAAATATCTCAAAACATGGTAGACAGAGCCAACTATATTAAAAGCATATCCACTGCTGAATACATTGAACTGCAGAAAAAACGCAACGGTGTAGAAGGTATTCCTTCCATACTCAGACGCAGATACAATGTAGACAGGATACCAGTGCGCGGTTTTTTGGCCTCGAAGCTTTGGTTTTCATTAAAAATCGGAGCTATCAACATCAACAGGCTACTCAAAGCAATAATTGATCAAGTTCATTTTATGAAATTTTCAAAGTTCATAATAAATTTAAACTATATTTTTTCTGTGTTGATAATATATGTTTTTTTATCAGCACTTTTGACACCCTAACCATTACTCAAACTTCGCACATAAATTTTTGCTTTGAACCTTGAAAAATCAATACCTGGCAATTATTCAGTTGTCAATGTTCAGCAATTATGCCGCTTGAAGTTTTGATTTTAAGAGTACTGGAATTGTATTCATAAATGTATCCACCATTTCATCGATTTTATCAGATGTCATTTCAAATTCTTTGGCTATAGTTGTCCTGAACATTTCAAGTAACAATTTAAAAGCTTGTATCCATGTGATATCAGACATTTCATCGGTAAAGTACAAAAAGAGTTCACCAAGAGACCGTTCATCATTAGATTCACGGCTTTCAAGTGATAACATCATATATCTTGTAAAAACAACTGCGGTATGGGCAGTCATTGCATCATAAGAAATAGCTCTACACTCTTTACTCAGATGCAGATAACTTTTGCACACCTTAAAGAAGACCTCAATATCCCAGCGTTTCCCATAA
>JBGVHH010000117.1:0-3809 GCA_045122195.1 Agathobacter sp. | reverse complement strand
AGAAATCACAACTTTTCAGAAATCCGAACTTTCTGGGAAATAACTCCTAAATATGCTATTCCCCAGATATAAAAGTTTGGATTTTATTTTATCTTTTTAATCCACAAAAATCGGATAATGAACCATCTGATTTCTTCCACTTCTTTGAAACCTTTTTCTCTGTTTCGTTTTCCAGTGTTGAGAGTGCCTTAACTTTATCCTCTGTTGTTATATCCAAATATTTCATAGTTGTCTCCAAATTAGAATGTCCCAGCAAAAAGCTTACTTGAACCACACTTAATCCGTCTTCAATCCAGTGGGAAGCTTTTGCATGGCGAAATTGATGAGCATGCGTATTAAGCGGAACATCCTGACATTTTTCGTGTGCTTCCTTGGCGTATTTTTTTATTCTCTTATCAAGAGCAGCCTCCGTCAGTTTTCCTTTTTCACTTCCACCTCTGGAGTAAAATAAATAGTCATCTGGTTTAGGGCTGTCGCCATGGAATTCCCTAAGATATGCTTTCAAATGTGCGACGGCTCTCGGAAGTAAATAGGACGTCCTTATTTTATTGCCTTTTCCATGTAAGTTGATATAAGGCTTATCTGCAGATAGATTTATATGTGATATTTTAATGGATCGTATTTCATCTAATCTTCCTGCTGTAGCATAAAGTAGTGTAAGAAAAACGATATCTCTTTTTCCGGTTTTTGTACTAAGATCTGGTGCTTCCAACATGGCACTCACAGCTTCCCTTGATAAACCAGATACTTTTTTCTTGCTTGTTTTCTGGCGTTTGATTTGTTTAGCCTGTTGAAATAAATATAGTAATTCAATGTCTCTTGTTCCAAGGTATTCTAAAAATACCCGTATGGATCCCAATCGTACATTACAAGTATCAGGACAACAGTTTCTCTTTTCTTTTAGCCAGGTTACCCACCTTTCAATGAATTCTCTTTCAAAATGTTGCCTGCTAAATTTATCCGGCAAAACCCCGTTTTCTTCCAGAAAAGAAATGTACAAGACCAGTGCATCTTTATAAGATTTCAGTGTACATTGGCTGTTTGTTAAAAAAGAAGGTGCGTAATCATTTAAAAAATCCGATATATACTTTGCAAACTGATAGGCTTCATCATTCTTCTTCATAATCCACCTCCGGCACAATCTCATTGAATCCGTTTTCTGTTTTTTCCCTGATTGTTTCAGCCAATCTCGGAACTATTGAATAGTAGTATAAAGTGGATTCTATCCATCTGTGTCCCATGGATTTCGAAAGATAATGAAGTTTATCATCAAATTCAAAAGCATCACCATTCCAACTGTTTATATTTGTTGTGGCATAGTGATGCCTTAAATCATAAGCTACTGCCTTTACATTTCCGTTTGCCTTCTTCCATAATGCTTCAAAGTTATCCTGAACCCAGTCTCTTGTATAATGATTGCCTTTAAAAGATTCAAAAAAATATGTCCTGTCAGGTTCATACTGCTTTATGGCATCATTATATTTAGAAAGAAGCGAAGTAATAGATTCATGTAAGGCCACGTAGTGTTGATCATAGCCTTTAGAAGCTCTTATATTTAAAATACCATGTACAAGATCAACATCATCAACCTTTAATAACCGGGCTTCTGTTGTGCGGATTCCGCTGCTATAGAGCAGCCTGAAAAATACAGGACAGGTTAGTTTTCGAATAGCAGAGACTCGTCCATGAGTTTGAGATGGATTGATATGATCACATTCATAAAAGAATCTCTTTAATTCTTCATCTGTAAACGCATGTGGAATGTATTGTTTCTTTTCTGCCTTAAGAGATATTGGAGCTGCAACATCTGTAAGATTTCTATCCCTTAAATAGTTTATAAATGCTTGGATTGCCAAAATCCTGCAGTTATAAGAGCGGTTGCTTTCCGTTTCCCTTTTAGAACACCACTCATCAATCATTTTTTGTTGTAGTTCCTGTCCAGGATAGTTCTTTTCACAGTAATGATCAAAAAATTTAAGGTTCATGCCATATGATATATCATTCCATGAACCAGAGGCATTTCTAAAGGCAACGAACCTGTTGATTAAATCAGAAAATCCGGAAATGTATTCAATCATGAGCCAAATACCTCCTTACCAACTGGAAATTTTTCAATACTTAATGCACATTCACGAAGGTGAATGATATCTGAAAATAAGTAATAATCCAGTGAATCAGGATCTGCGTGACCTAGTGTCTCGCTTATAACCGGTCTTGAGATTCCTTCTCCAATAAATGTGGTTGCAAGATTATAACGAAACAGATGGGTTCCACGGCGTTCCCCGGAATTCATTCTTATATTTGCCGCATCGTAGATTTTTCCCGCGATATAGTACATTGCCTTAGATTTTAAAGGACTGTATGGTTTTGACTCAGATAAAAAAATGTGAGTATCTTCACTTGAAGGTCTTTCCTTTGATAAATAATCATATATGGCATTTCCTATGGTCGGGGTCAATGGCAGTGTTAAATCAATTCCTGTTTTTTCTTGACTTAATCTGATTTCCTCGGCATCCCAATCTATATCACTAAATTCAAGTGTTGCAATATCACAACCACGCAAACCCGTAAAAAATAAGAGTGTTGCAATTGCTTTATTGCGTAGCGATAATGCCTGATTCTCTGACTGAATAACAGAGTGAATTGCATCTACTTCTTCTGGCTGTAAATACGGAATAGTCTTTCTTTTAGGACGGATCTTAGGCATGTAAGCATGAATTCGATGCGCTTCTTCTGAAAAATCCCCTAAATCTGCATTAAATACTGAAGATATCTCTTTTTTATAACAGCTGCTAGTCCAGGCTTTACCATCTTTACCTATAAAGAAAGATAGTGCATCTTCTTCAGTAATTGTAGATAAGGATGAATGTCCGAGTTCCTGCATTTTAAGAAGAAAACAGGAGCCCCCTGATGCATTTCCATAAATAGTATGCTCTTTTAAACCTCTTGCTTCATCAGCCTTACGATAAGTATCAATAACATTTTTAAATTCAGGACAAAGTTGGTGATATGAACCTCGTTTTATTAGCGGTTCTTTTCTTCTTCTGTCTGGAAATACATTGTATTCCTCAAAACGCTTCATCAGTCCATAAAAAAGCCGGTATCTTCTCTTCATATCATAAGATGAAGTCTGATCGCTTCTAATAGAACATGCCTGTTCATAGGAACAAATCATACTGCTTTCATGATTGTTAATAATCCAATTGATTTCCGTTTTTAACAACCGAATATAATGTTTGGAATAATTATTAGAATTCATATATTCCAAAAGTGCAGGATAAGTTTCTTGTAGTTTTTTTATATCCATTTGAATCACCTCCGAAATATACATCGGTGATTTATGGAAATAAAATCCAAACTTTTATTTCTAGGGAATAGCATATTTAGGAGTTATTTCCCAGAAAGTTCGGATTTCTGAAAAGTTGTGATTTCTAAATAAATCCAAAAGTTTGGATTTGTTTAGAAGGACTATGGCAACCAGAGCGATTGAGAAAGGCATGCCCATAGAACAAGTTCAGAAAATACTCGGACATGAGCAGATAGACACCACACTCAGATATGCTATGGTAAATCAAAACAATGTGAAGTTGTCGCATAGAAAATATATTTCATAGGTATGGGTGCGATGCAGGTATTGCGGTTTGCAGGTATTATAGAAATCACATAAAATAGGTTGAATTTATCCTAGAAAAGTGATATACTATCTATATAAGATTATGGAGGTGTTCACATGACAGTAGATACAAACACAATGGTTTCAATTACGGAAGCAAATCAGAACTTTTCAAAAGTTGCAAGATTAGTAGATG
>JBGVHH010000116.1:0-4583 GCA_045122195.1 Agathobacter sp. | reverse complement strand
CGAGAAGTCTGACAAGCTTCCTCAAAGACTCTGCATCATATGCTTCTATATTCATGACTATCACCTGCAATTCTTATGTACGTAATACCTTCTGCTACCTATGCAAAAGAAAATCAACACTTTTTCTTAATTCATCACTAACCCCTTCCAAATCAGCAGTTGTTATCACACCACTATTAATCAGTGCCACAATATCGAAAATCATATTTCCTTTACTTAATTCAAGCATTACTCCCGAATGTTTCTTATCTTTTTTTATTCGTTCTTCCAGCTTCCAGAACTTATCTGAAGCATTTCCAGTTCCATTCAACATATAAATATATTCTTTCACTAAGCGTTCCATATAATTTTCCTGCCATTCAGCAATGCGTGCTCTGAATAATTTCCAATCACTTTTTGAAATTTCCATGTAAACCACCTCCAATCAATGCTACCGTTTTCACAAGCTCTCCTATTGTCCCAACAAAATTATACTGCTGTTCCAACTGTAATTCAACCAAAAAATAGACAGCCATCACTCTAACTGTCTACCCGCTAATGAGATATTTGGATTTGGGCATTACCCTTGCCTCTCTACGGCCATTATTTCTCTGTTAAATTCTCAATTATTTTCATAACATCCGGCTGAGTAGGTGTAAATTTAACACCTCTCTTTAACATACCCATCACTTTTCTTGCCTTTTGTTCAATTTCCTTTACAGTGTGCTCACTGGTTAACATCAAATGATTTCCTGCAATAGTATATTTCCGTTCAATATATTCATCTGTAATCGGAAACATATCCTGAATCAAAAAAGCACTTTCTCTATCATCATCCAACTTCACAATATGTATAATATCACAAGGTTTCCCTGCTTTTTTCGTAAGCGCAGAATAACAGCCCGTTCCACAAATTACTCTTTTTATGAGATAATCAACCTACATAGAGTTAAATGATTCGTTGATTACATTCTTGATATAGAGCACTTTACTCTAAATCATTCTGGATTATAGAGCATTTTACTCTAAAGTATGATTGAGAACGGAGTTGATATACTCAAATGGATTACCCTCAAAACTTATCAAAATCAGACAGACGTTGGTTCGATTTGATTCAGCAATGCCGCACCAGTGGAAAGTCTGATCGCCAGTGGTTAATTGATAACAACATCAAATCTGGATCGTTTTATTATCATATAAAACGCCTTCGTGAAAAAGCTTGTGAAATACCGACGAGTTCTTTTGCCCGAGGTGTTGAAACACACGAAGTTGTTCCACTTGTGATTAATGAGGATTTGCCACTTCCAAAAAGTGATCCTGTTATTTCCGGCACAGCTGCTGCTTCTAATGAGGTTGCGCTGCGTCTCACAATTCAGAATGTAACAGTGGAAATAACCAATCAGGCAACACAGTCAGTGATTCAAAATACATTATCTGCGTTGCGAAGCCTGTGTTAGGCGATATCTCGGGAATTTCCAAAATCTACTGTGTGACCGGTGCCACGGATATGCGACGCAGCATCGATGGATTAATGGCGATTATCCGAGATACTTATCAAATGGATCCCTATGCACATGCTCTTTATCTGTTTTGCGGAAAGCGACGAAACACTCTCAAAGCATTATACTTTGATAAAGACGGCTTCTGCCTCCTTTATAAACGCCTGGATGGAAAAGGTCGTTTTCAATGGCCTAGAAATGCCAGTGAAGTTCGTCCATTAACCAGACAGGAATTCCGGTGGCTGATGGAAGGTTTATCCATCGAACAACCCAAAGCATTTCAACCTTCACAAAGGAAAAACAGAGATTTTTGATTTGTGCAAAACAGAGAAAAAAATATTTTTCAGGATAACCATTTTCACTCAAAAGAACTGGTTATCCACATCAATGCCTTGAAGTGATTATTGTACCTACATTTCAGGGTATTGATGTGGATAACACTCTATAAAAAGGTCGAAAACAAGATGTTTTTCGCCGATTTACAGTTAATTATCCTTCGTCAAAATGACGATATGTGTTTGGTCTGATGTTTGTCAAAAGTGCTTATTTCCCTTATACTTATAGCAGATAAGTTAGGAGGTACGAGATGTCAACATCAGAAGAAATTACACATTTAAAAACGATAATCGATATGCAGGCATCCCGTATCAAGGAGCAGGAAGAAACCATTCATGAATTACGCGAAATGGTTGCAGAACTGCGAAGCCTGAAAGCCAATCTGGAAGAAACTCTCGAAGAATTCCGACGCCAGTTCTTTGGTGTTAAAAGTGAGAAAACATCTTCAGAATCAAAGGATGATTCTCAGACAGAGAAAAAATCTGTCACTGTAAAAGAACACAAGAGAGAACGAAAACCAAAGGCAACCAGAGAGGAACTTTATGCCAATCTCCCAATCACTGAGATTATTTGTCCGGTAAAAGATGAAGACAGATACTGTGACTGGTGTAATGCAGAAATGGTTCCTGTCACATCTAAATTTGTAAGAGAAGAAATACGCATCACTCCGGCAAAGATAGAAAGAATTCATTATCTGCAGGAAGTTCTTGTATGTCCGGAATGTCATAAAGACCATGATGGATCATTTAAGGCAGGTGTTGTTCCGAAATCATTATTCCCGCATAGTCCTGCATCTGCATCAGCAGTTGCCTATGTGATATTTGATAAAGGGTTTATGGGGCTTCCTTATTACAGAATGGAAACCGCTTTCAAACAACTTGGTGCCAGGATTCCGAGAGAAACGCTGGCAAACTGGTGTATTCTTGCTGCCAAAAAGTATTTACTTCCCGTTTTTAACAGGCTGCATAAAGAACTGTTAAAACGAGATATCATTCATGCTGACGAGACCACCTGTCAAGTGTTACGTGAAGATGGCAGGGAAGCACAGTCAACTTCCTATATGTGGATTTACTCCACCGGAACAGATGGTCTTCCCGGGATTGTTTTATATGAATACCAACCTGGAAGAAGTGGTGCCTATCCACAGGAATTCCTAAGTGGTTTTCATGGAAAACTACAGTGCGATGGTTATCAAGGCTACAATAAAGTAGATGATGTTCAGTTAATCTGCTGTAGTGCACATGCCAGAAGAAAGTTTTATGAAGCACTTCCGGCGGAGAAGAAGAAAACCATTAAGCTTCTGGATGTGAATTCCAGGGAAACAATCAAGGAGCCTGAGATTCCTCAGAAAGACCTTGAAAAATACATTCCTGCTGAAATAGGAGTGGCTTATTTCAATAAACTCTTCTATCTGGAGAGAACCTATAAAGATTTATCTCCTGAAGAGAGACAGGCAAAGCGCCTGGAACAGGAAGTTCCAATCTGGGAAAACTTTTTTGGCTGGCTCGGGACATTACATCCAACAAATGGAAGCAAACTCGAGAAAGCGGTGAACTATGCCCAAAATCACAAAGACACGTTGCAAGGGTATCTGCAGGACGGACGATGTGAACTATCGAATAACAAAGCTGAGCGAAATGCAAAGAGCTACGCTGTTGGAAGAAAGAATTTCCTGTTTCATACATCTGTAAACGGAGCGATTGCATCAAGTGTCATATACAGTCTTGTAGAGACTGCAAAAGCAAACAATCTGAATGTGTTCCAGTACATTTACACATTGCTGTTGTACATGCCGGGCTACAAAGACAAGTCCGAAGGTATTGAACAACTAATGCCATGGAGTGATTTTATAAAAGAACACTGTTCAGGGTTAACTGATGTGGAAACAGTTACGGTTGAAAATCACCCGGAACTACCACTTAGCAAAAAATAAAGCAACAGGCAAATATGTGCGTTGTATTATTCATCGCTTACATTAGAACTGCTGGATAAAGAATATAATATTCCAATAAAAGACAATATCAGAAAGGATGTGAACGTTATGTGTAATTTGAGTCAGGGGATCAAGGAAGCCGGTATTGCGGAAGGTAGAGCAGAAGGCAAAACAGAAGTCGTATTGAATATGCATAACAACGGCTTTACATTGGAACAAATCGAAGTTGCAACTGGAATGAACGTTGAAAAAATCCAAACAATTATTGAAGAGAATTCCTAATAGCAAAATATCTTTTATATGCAAAAGGCTCCAGACTGGTAGTATTGAAAAATCAATCGTACCAAGCTGGAGCCTTAATCCCTCTCAAACAAATCCCTCGTGTTGATTTACCTTCAAAATATGCATTGGATTAGGCATCAATACACACTTTCTATGTCAAGAGTTTTCAATCATTTCACAAAATGTTCATGGTGTCTGACACCAATGCTTAAAAATAATAAGTATCTTGATGCTGCTGTAAAATTAGAAGAAATTAAGAGCAGTAATGAATCAATGCTTATTAAAAGAAACGACGATACAGAATATTTTATAGAATAAACAAACTGGTGAGTACTTCAAAAAGCGTATGGACATTCCGGCAAGGCTTGTCAGAATGTCCATAATCTGTTTTACACTATTCTACTGTCACGCTCTTCGCTAAATTTCTTGGTTTATCAATATCACAGCCCTTTGCCACCGCAACATAATAGCCAAATAACTGTAACGGAATCACATTCAGGGATGCTGCAAATAATGGATTACATCTTGGAACATAGGTGACAAAATCTGCCACA
>JBGVHH010000115.1:0-22507 GCA_045122195.1 Agathobacter sp. | reverse complement strand
AACGAAGTCACAAGTGCTTCAAGAGTGGTGACGCACACCTCTATCTATTACAGGATAATTGTGAAATAGGAATAAAAGAAAAGCAATAGATAGAAAAAGACTGCTTTGATTCCTATGTGTTTAGCATACCAGAGTGGTAGTTCAACTATTAAGAGCTCTGATTTAGTATTTGGAAGTAGTACCAAATCAACACAAAAATTAATGAATCAGATGAATAGTAGAGGATGGACAGAAGATTTAATACGAAATACAGTTGATAATCCATATACTATTCGCACTAGTGTAAACAAGGCGACAGGAAATGCTGCTACTGTATTTTATACTCAGCAGGGTTCATATGTCATTGTTGATGATGTTACAAAAGCAATAGTTCAGATTAGTGATAACATTAATCCATCAACATGGGCACCTGACTTAAGTATAGTTGACCCATATATACCAGATTGAGGTGACAAAATGAAAATTACAGAAATAAATACAGTTATTAAATCTATTGAATATGCTGGAGAAATATTTATTAATCTTCAGGAGTTGGATAATTTACTAAAAAAAGATTTTAGAATAGAAATGGAGGAGTGTTTAATTACCCCTTATTATATTCAAAATAATAAGCGGATGGAGTTATATCAATATGAGTTCTGTTGCACAGATGAATTTGACTTTGAAAAGTATATTCTAAAAACAACTGGAAAAGAAAAAATAGAAGATGTTTCGAAAGAGATTTTATGTCTTAAAAAAAATTGTTTTTCAACATATGATGAACCGAACAGATTAGCTGATTTCTTAAAATTTCTTTTTGAAAATAAGACTTCAAAAGAAGAAATCAAGCAGGCGTTTGGAGATTATATTGCAGAAAATTTATATGCAGTAGTATATTAAAATCGTTATACTCAGACTAAAGTGTCGGACAAAGTTTTCAGACTATGTTGGCATACAGTATCGTCATTTTCGCTAATGAAGAAATATAGTTGTTCCACAGAACTGCAAGAATATATATTGAAACCTTAGGAAGAAAAGTGTTTTTTTAAGATTTGATTGTAATTAAGATTGATGGAATGTTGCTGGAGGTTATGATGAAAAAATTAAAGTACGTTTTTATATGGATTTTACCAGTTTTAGTATTATGCGTTTGTTTATACTATTTTATTAATTCAGCATGGATATTTGCTACATATAGTGACCAATTGATGATGGAGGAGGCATTATTTTATTTATTAAATGGAATAATATATTTTATGATCCTTTTGTTTTTGACATCTATTGCAATAGCATTAACAATATTCACTTATAAAAGGAGTAAGAAGAAAGAAAATGATATAGAAAGAGATTAGTGTAGTACTAAATGCCTATATTTTTTTCTGTTTATTTTTGATATAATGCCACTATGGACAAGAAAAAGATTTTTTGGGGAATTTTTTCCATTCTGATCGCAATACTCAGTATATGGGCTGTTGTTGCACAGAATAAGAATTTCTCCGCAGATATACTAATTCAATTTATTAGAGAATCGAACAAGGGCTGGCTTTTTGCAAGTGCTCTGTGCATGTTCGGATTTATATTTTTTGAGGGGTATGCTCTCGTTCGAATTGTAAAGAGTCTTGGATATAAAAAGAGTGCTGGACATGGAACAGTGTATGGAGCTGCTGATGTATATTTTTCAGCAATTACTCCTTCTGCATCAGGTGGACAGCCTGCTAGTGCATATTTTATGATGAAAGATGGCATGCCTGGCACTACAGTGACAGTTGCCTTGCTATTAAATTTAATAATGTACACATTAGCTCTGCTTACGTTAGGGCTTATTTGTGTTATATTCAGACTAGATTTGTTCGCAGGATTTTCATTCTTTTCGAAAGCGTTAATTATAGTTGGCGTGGTTGTGCTTGTAGTGTTGGCATTTGTTTTTTTTATGCTGATTAAAAAGGCGTCTATTTTGTATAAATTCTGCAATGCCGTTCTTGTTTTCCTTGAGAAAATCCATTTGCTTAGACATGGACAAAAGAAGAGGGACAAGCTCAACAGAACAATGGATGAGTATCAGGAGTGTGCCAGAATTGTTGGTGGAAAGTGGAATATGCTTTTTGAAGTATATCTTTGGAATTTGTTGCAGAGATTGTCGCAGATTGCTGTATCCTTTATGATTTTCAGGGCGACAGGTGTAGGAATTAAGGAGTCGCTTGATGTATGTGTTATTCAGACGCTTGTGGCAGTTGGTTCCAATTCGGTTCCAATTCCAGGCTCTATGGGAGTTGCTGATTATTTAATGCTTGATGGTTTTTCACAGGTTGTTGGGGAGAATGCGACTACAATGGAATTGTTGTGTAGAGGAATGACATTTTATGGATGCGTAATTACTTCTGCCGCAATCGTTTTATTTGGGTATATACATAGAAGGATAGCAAGAAAAAAGGCGTAGTAGTATGTGACAAGATGAGTGGTGCAAAGATACATACGGATATTTTTGAGTCTGATCATTGCCCGGTTGAACTTGATACAGAATTGTAAAAGAAAAGGGGGTTTAGGTGAAGAAATGGACGGATATTTTAATAAAAGATTTGTCTCAAATTTCGCACTAGCGATTAACATTACATTTTTGTGTATGCATATAGTGTTCTTTGCTTTGTTTACGATACTCGAGGTATATGTAATGAGCTTTTTGAATGTTGTTAGTATATGCTTTTACATGTTGGGATTTGATTTCATAAAGAAAAGTAGGATGGCTGTTTATGTATATCTGGTGGCACTTGAGGTGCTGATTCACATGGTAGCAGCTGTTACATGTGTAGGATTGGGATGTAACTTTCAGTTGTGTCTGGTGGGTATGATTTCCTTGTTCTTTGTGTCTGAGTATGTTGGTAAAGTTGTATACAAAGAAAAAGTACATGGAGCAGAAACTGCCTATGTATATTCTGCACTAATTGTTGCATTGTATATTTTTGGAATAATACATAAACCGTTATACAGTATTAATGAGTCTGTTGAAAAGGTAGCATCAATAATTATTGTTGCAATAGTTTTGGTTGCATTTTTGATGACATTGGTTTTGTTTAAAGAATTATCTATTTATCAGGACGATAGACTTTCTAAGCAGGCATATTATGATGCATTAACCGGTTTGCCAAATAGATTCTATCTGTTGACGAAGCTTGATAAAATGTTTGAGTCATGTGAACAAGAAGATTATTATATGGCAATGATTGATATTGATGATTTCAAAAAAATCAATGATACATATGGTCATAACGTGGGAGACGAAGCGCTAAAAATTCTGGCGAAAATTGTGTATGAGAATTGTAGTGGAATGGATTATTGCAGATGGGGAGGAGAAGAATTTATTATTGTTGCTCAATGCAAGAATGACCAGATTGAAACGGGATTTTTAGATGAACTAAGGCAATGTGTAAATGCATGTTCCATAAAGACTAATCGTGGAAGCATTCGAATGACAGTTACGATTGGAGCAGCTAAATATAAAAGAAATCAAAGTGTTGAAGAGTGGGTGGATGCAGTTGATCGTCAATTGTATATAGGAAAATGTTCTGGTAAAAATAAAGTAGTATGTGAAGAATAAAAACGGCAGGATAATCAAGTGTTGATTGTTCTGCCATTTTGTTATATAGAATCAAGAGCATATCTGTGAGCGAGAGATTCGGCCTGAGTCTGAATTTCTTTTAGTTTTTCCTGAGATGACATGTCAGCAACATATTTTTGATCCTCTGTAAGTTCGTGAAGAATACTAATCAGTCGAATATAACTACATTGGAGCTTGGAACGTATTTCAAGCTCTTTTGTTCTGTCTATAAAGACGTACATGTGATAAGTTTCATCTGTTTCTGATAAATTTATGTGATATAAATCAAATGCTTTTCTACCTGAAGGGGTTACCCTTCGCATTCTTGTACAATCTTTTCTCTGAATATCAGAAGGCTGTAACAAGAATAAATCACATTTGGAATTTAAAAAGTCTTCCTTGGTATAGCCGAAGTAATCAATTGTATAATCGTTTGCATAGACTACAGTCTGATCGTCTGTGATAAGCACATAACCACAAGGTGTATTTTCAAAGATAATATCTAAAAATTGATCGTCGCTTATTTGTTGCTGAATTTCGTCTATACTAATTGTAAGTTCTTCGTTTACATCATTTACAGATGAGTCTTCTAATTGTCTTATTAACAGTGATGATTGTCTGTCATAAGTGCTATCTGAAGAAAGCGTATCAGCAGGAATAGAAGAAAAAGCATTTACAATATCTAAATCCAGTTGGGTACCTGATGAATTAATTAACTCTGCAATTGCCTGTTCTCTGGTAAGTGCTTTTCTATATGGACGATCTGTTGTCATAGCATCATATGTGTCTGCTACAGCAAGTATTTTGCTGCCTAAATCGAGCTCCTGATTATTAAGTCCATCGGGATATCCTTTACCATCAAGTCTCTCGTGATGATGTCGTACCATCTGGCAAATATCATTTAAATCAATAAGACCATCCAAAATATTGCAGGCTATCACTGGGTGAGATTTGATTATATCGTATTCTTCGTCAGTTAGTTTTGCTGGTTTGTGCAAAATGCTAAGTGGAATCTCAAGCTTTCCAATATCGTGAAGCAATGCTGCAAGAGAAATATGGAAAACTTCGCTGTCTGGTAAATCAAGAGCAAGAGCAAGCTTTGTAGCATATTTTTGCACATGCTGAGAATGCATGGCGGTATATGAGTCTTTTGCTTCAAGAATAAGAACAAGAGTTTTAATAATGTTCTCCAGGTCTCTATTACATTCATTAAGAATAGTCATTTCTTCACTTCGATTTACCATTATTTCCAATAAATATGTTCGATTGATATTTGAATCCTTGAACAATGGTATGGCGTAATCATCAATGTATCGAACGGTGCCATTTGGAAGAATATCCTTTCGCTGGAGCATCGTCTTACATCCTTCGTCAAGAGCACAGGAGATAGCGCAGTGTTTGCAATGATTTCCACCATTGGAAATGTTGTAACATATCTCACCTATAGTTTTATCTCGTTCTAAACCGCGAAGGTCCAGAAAGCTTTTATTAACGTAATGAATCCTATTAGTGTCATCCATGATGATATAAGCAATCGGTGTGTTATCAATTAATGTTTTCACCAACTTTTTCTTGTATAATATGATATCTTTTTTCATTAAAAAGTCCCCCAACTAAGAAAATGCAATATATAAGATATTATATGACTAATTTACTATTTTGAAAAGAAAAAATATTTGAAAGTGCAAGGACTCCACTCCTGAAAATAAGAAAACCATCACCTGAAGGTGATGGTTTTCTTATTTTAATGCCGGTGGCGTCGCTAGATGTCCGGTGGACATCTGTAAAGCGAGGACCGAAGCGGAGCGGAGACCTTGAACCCGAAGAAAAAAGCCAATATGTATTGATATTACTGTATTTTTTAAATATTGGTGCAATTTTGGTGCAATTTTTATGAAAATTAGAGTTTTTTAGTAAACTATAAGTTTAAAAAATGTAAAAAATAAATCCCCAAAACCCTTGATTTTACAAATAAATCTCGGATTTTGGGGATTTTTTAAATTAATGCCGGTGGCGGGACTTGAACCCGCACGGGCGTACACCCAACAGATTTTGAGTCTGCATCGTCTGCCATTCCGACACACCGGCGTGTCTCGAACAGACTATATATTATCATAACAGAAAATGTATTGCAACTGTTTTAAGTGGATTTTTTGACTTTTTTATTGACTAAAGTTATCGTATATGATAACATATGAGTATGATAAGGAGAGCTTATGCGAAATGAAAATGTAAGAGCAGAAATAGTTAATCAGTTTAGACAAGCGAGAAAAGAACGTGGAATAACGCAACAGGTTTTAGCAGACATGACTGGTACGAAAAAGTCTAATATTTCAAGATTTGAAAGTGGAAGATATAATCCAAGCTTGGATTTTCTGATTAAACTAGCTACAGGACTTGGAATAGAGATGCATTTTTCGATTCAGTGAGATTAAATTTAGGTGAATGGGAGGAAATACCAGTGGCGATGATATTGGGAAAATATAAAGGAAATGATATTGAACTTTGTAGAACTACAAATAATAGAGTAGGACAGAAAACTGCAATGGCTCTTATGGAGGAAAGAATTCCCTTTACCAAGAATGAGAAACATGTTCCATTTTATAAAAGAGATGAGTACAATGGAGCAGACAGGGTGTGGGTTATAAAAATTAATCCATCCAGATACGGACAGGCGAGAAGGACGATTGATAAATTGGATATTGTTTTTCGACAGAGGCTACTTTTAAGTAATTACTGATAGCTTTAAATTTTTGAACTTTTGTTGTATAATCGCTCTAGTGTAAAAAGGGAGAGATTATACAGCAATGTTTAAAAATATTTATGATAAATATACATCAATTATTAATGGCTTGGCTTTTTCGGCGATACCATTGATTTCTTTCTATCTTATGGAATTCTATGAACATAATCCTTTTGAAGATGTAAGGGCTATGGCTGTATTCTTTAATATTATCCTTTTTGAATTGATAGCGTGGATTTTCTATATTTTTATTGGAAAAGCTAAATGGGCGCTTAGATTATTGTTAACCATATCCATGATGTTTGGATTGATAAATCATTATGTGACTTTGTTTAGGTCTACTCCGTTTGTTCCCTGGGATATTTTTTCGATTAAAACTGCTACAAGTGTGGCATCAAATTATGATTTTACACCTTCAAAAGAGGTGGTTATCGTCACACTAATTTTTATTACGTTAATATTTTTGGTTAGGTTTCTGGATTTTAAAATGGAAATGAAACTTAAGTACAGACTTATTCCGGGGGTAATAGTTGTTCTTGGACTTTGTTTTTTTGTGAATAAACTTCAGGATGAACAGTTTCAGACAAAATGCTATTTATATCCATTTTTGTTTACGCCTTCATATATGACAAAAGTAAATGGTATGGCAGTAACTTTTGCCATGGATTTGGCGTATGTTGCAGTGGATAAACCTTCGGGGTATTCAGCTGATAAAGCGCAGAAAATCCTTGAAGAATATGAAGAGCCAGAGAACGAAAACGATAATGACGAGCAGGAAGATATGCCCAACATAATTGTGGTGATGGATGAAGCTTTTTCGGATTTATCTGTATTGGGGGATTTTGAAACAAATGAGGATTATATGCCATTTGTACATTCTCTAATGGAAGGTCATGAGAATACGGTTACTGGAAAAATAAATGTCTCTGTATGTGGGGGAAATACAGCAAACTCCGAATTTGAATTTTTGACTGGTAACTCTATGTATTTTCTTCCTTCAGGAAGCATACCATATCAACAATATATAAAAGATGAAACTCCATCTATGGCAAGTCATCTGTCAGAACTTGGCTATGAGACATATGCACAGCATCCATATAACAGTACAGGCTGGGACAGGGATACTGTTTATCCTTTGATGGGATTTGAAAATGTTTCTTTTATTTCGGATTATACGAATCGTAATTACATTAGAGATTATGTCAGCGATAGTTCATCTTTTCAAAAGATAATTGATACCTATGAGAATAAGCCGATAGGAAAACCGGCGTTTATTTTTAATGTAACAATGCAAAACCATGGAGGATATTCTGAGAAATATTCTAATTTTGAGCCGGACATAAAAGTAGATGGGGTTTCAAATTATTCGTTAGAACAATATTTATCACTTATGAAGGTTACGGATTCAGAATTTGAAAATCTGGTGAATTATTTTAGTAATGTTGATGAAAAAACTGTGATTGTGTTTTTTGGGGATCATCAGCCTAACAATGCTGTGGCAGGCCCGATTCTTTCGGCAAATGGCATTGACAGTGAAGATATGACCATGGAGCAACTGAATAGCAGATATGAGGTTCCATATGTGGTGTGGGCTAATTATGATATTGAAGAGGCAAAAAATGCCGATACCAGCCTGAATTACCTTGGTGCGGAGGTCCTTGAAATATCAGGTGTGCCAACCTCGGATTATCAGAATTTCCTGTTGGAGCTAAAAAAAGAATATCCTGTTATTTCTGCTGTCAAGACTGAAACATCAGGAAAAAAGGCTGATGAGGAAATGCTTGAAACATATCAGACGCTTCAGTATTATGAGCTCTTTGACTAGATGTCTGAAATGAAATTAGATATTTGATTTGAAAAGGAAAGTAATATGTATTTTTTGAAGAAAAGACCTACCTTGGTTGCTTTTTTAATTCCATTTACAATATGTATATTGATTTGTATTATTGCAGGAGTCTATCCGTTCGGATCAAGATGTCTGCTACACATGGATTTATATCATCAGTATCTTCCATTTTTTACAGAACTTAGAAATAAAATTCTAAATGGCGGAAGCTTAATGTATTCCTGGAACGTAGGACTTGGCTCGGATTTTGTATCAGTATATGCATATTATCTGGCAAGTCCATTAAACTGGTTAGTTGTGCTGTTTCCAAAGAATCATGTGATTGAGTTTATGGAGATTCTGATTCTATTAAAAATTGCACTTTCAGGAGCTTCATTTTTCTATTTTTTAAGGGAGCATTATACAAAAAAATATTCAGCCATCACATATGTTTTTTCGACAGCATATGCATTCTCAGGCTTTGTGGCAGCCTACAGTTGGAATATCATGTGGATGGATGTTGTGGCGCTTGCTCCACTTGTAATAGTTGGATCAGAGAAGCTGGTAAAAGATAAAAAGCCGTCATTGTATTACTGTAGTTTATCACTTGCTATTATATGTAACTATTATCTGTGCATTATGCTTTGTATTTTTCTGGTGTTCTATTTCCTATGGTTGTTCATTAAGGAAAAACAGGGAAGAATATTTACAATAATCAGATTTGGAACATATTCTCTGCTTGCAGGTGCAACTGGGGCGGTAATGATGATTCCAGAAATGAAAATATTAAGTTATAGCGGTTCTGCTTCTATGTCATTTCCGAAAAAAATGGAATGGTATTTTAATTTAATGTCAGAAGTAGGAAGAATGTGTGCCACCTCAAGCTCTTATAATGGAGCGGGAAACTGGCCTAATTTGTATGCAGGAACGTTTAGTATTGTTTTGGTATTGTTGTATTTGTTTAATACCAAGATTTCATGGAGAAGTAAAATTCTTCCGCTTTCCATGATTGGAATTTTTTCAGTGAGTTTTGCAAACAATTATCTTGATTTTATATGGCATGGACTTCATTTTCCAGATTCGCTTCCAGCAAGACAATCATATCTGTTTGTTTTTGTGATTCTCTGTGTTGGCTACAGAGCATTGCTGAATTGGAAGGGTATTCCAAAATGGACTATTGCAGTGGCTGCAGTTATTTCTTTGATGCTAATTGTTATCAGCGGATTTTATCAGGAACAGACTGTGACAGACTGGTATAGCATAATAATCGGAGTGCTTTTTGTACTGGTGTATTCAATACTCATGGGACTCGTTCATATTGCTTCCAAGAAAAACAGAAGTGGAATAATAAAATTTGCCTGTGGAATGGCTATTGTTGAATTGACGTTAAATATGGCAACAACAGGGCTTGGAACTACAAGCAGAACAGATTATACAGCAAATGAAAATGGCATAGAAAAAGCTCTTGAATTGGCAAGTGAAGATGCACAGAAAGAGGGGAATCTGTTTTACAGAATAGAGGATACAGAGCGGCTGACTAAAAACGATGATTGTAGGTATGGCTATGCGTCAGGAACGCAGTTTTCTTCGCTTATGAACATTAATGTGAGCCATTTTTATCAGAGATTTTACATGGAAGGTGGAAAAAACTTTTATTGTTATAACGGAGCAACTCCAATCACTTCATCCATGCTTTCTGTGAAGTATTTTATATCTGACAGTGATGAGCTGGAAAGTCCGCTTAAGACTATGGTTGGAAAAGCAGACGATCACTATTTATATAAAAATAACTACTGTCTTCCGGTTGGATTTATGATGAGTGAAAGATCAGTTAATAATTTGGAGAATAGTGTTAATTCAAAAATTGGTGGAATCAACTCTCTTTCATATATTCTTGGCGCAAATGATGAGATGCTTTCCGTCTATACATGTAATCAGGAGGTATCTGAAGGAATAACTACTTTGGAATTTGATGAGGATGGTTATTATTATGCTTCATACATTATGTGTGATGCGGATACACTTACTTTTGAACACAACAATACCTCTACAAAGTACTCAAAAACTACTCACAAGTATTTATTTGACTTGGGACAAATCCAAGCGGGGGAGACTGTTGAGGTTTCAAATACGCAAAGTGAGGAAATCAGATTTAACGTTTACAAATTAAATATGGAGGCGGTAGAAACATCATATGATACACTTTCTGGTCAGACATTCAATGTAACAGAATTTTCGGATACCAGAGTATGTGGAACTATAGATGCACAAGAAGCAGGAAGACTTATCTTTTCAATACCTAAAGAGGAAGGCTGGACAGTGTATGTAGATGACGAAAAAGTAAAAGCTGAAAGCTTTTCTGATACATTTTTGAGCGTCCATGTAAGTAGTGGAACTCATGAAGTCAGGCTGGTATATGAAACGCCGGGACTTATGAGTGGAATAAAAATATCGGTGGCTAGTATAGGGCTTTTTGCAATGCTGCAGTTGCTTCGAAAATTTTTTGCAAAAAAGAGATTTTTTAGATAAAATGTATACAATGATGTATAAAGGAGAACGAAAATGAAAAAAGAGAACAAAATAATGGCACAGGAAAGACGTGCAAAGGAAAGAAAAAAAACTAAGAGAAAAGAAAGATTTGTATATTTTATGAAATTCGGGTTCCCGGTAATCGTGGTGGTTGCAGTGATTATTTTACTTGTTTGGGCAATTGCAACATCCGGTGGTAGCGATACTAATTCAGACACAGATGTGGATACTACAAATACAGAGATTTCATCAGATATTCTTGATAATAGCCTGGTACCAACACTTAACACAGAGGCAGGACTTATTGCCGAGGATGGTGACACTGTAAACATTGATTATACAGGATATCTTGATGGAACTGCCTTCGAGGGTGGAAGTACAAATGGAATGGGTGCAGACTTAGGACTTGGCACACACACATATATCGAAGGATTTGAAGAAGGAATTGTGGGAAAAGCAGTAGGAGATACTTTTGATTTAAATCTTACTTTCCCAGAGAATTACAATAATACAGAACTTGCTGGAAAAGAAGTTGTATTTACTGTGACATTAAATGGAATTTATAAATAAATAATTTAGGAGAAAATAAGGAAATATTATGACATTAGATAAAGCATCATTAGAACATTACTCGAAGAGGATACTAATTATTGCAGTACCTATCTTTCTAAGCAACCTGATTTCTCAGGTACAGATGTTAATCGACAAAATATTCCTTGGAAAAATGAATGATTTGTATATGGGGGCAATTGCAAATGTGACAACTCCAATGTGGACTACAATGTCATTTTGTTTTTCTTTGGTTGTTGGGGCGTCTATTATTATCAGTCAGAAAGTAGGTGCTGGAAACCACGAGGAGACAGAACAATACGCAGCAGCCATGCTGAAGTGGAACAATGTGATTCCTGTTATATTATTCTTTTTCTGGCTATTTTTTGCAAAGAATGTATTTATTGCAATGGGAGTAGACAGTGAAGTTCTTCCAATTTGTCTTGAATACACAAAATATTTTGTGCCGATATTTCTTGTTGTAGGAATAGAAGCTTCAAGTATGGTAATTATGCAGACCTCGAATTACACTAAGCCACTTATCTATTTTGGTGTAGTTCGTTCAGGTCTTAATATCTTACTTGACTGGGTTCTTATATTTGGTAATTTGGGCTTTCCTGCATTGGGAATAAAGGGAGCTGCAATTGCGACTACTATCGCTGAATATGTGGGCTGTCTGTATGCACTTTTTATTTTTGTGACAAGCAAAAAGCTACCTACAAGACCATCACTTTCAGCGGTATTAAAAGCTAAATTTGGACCATTTTTTACATCGGTTAAATTGGGAATTAATACGGCTTTTGAAGATTTCGCATGGAATTTTGGAAATCTAATGATGATTCGTATATTAAATTCAATCAACAAATATGCAGCTGGTATTTATACAATTATCTTTAGTGTAGAAATTCTTGTTCTGGTAGCGATTGGAGCCATTGGAAATAGTACGATGACATTGACTAGTGAGGCTACAGGGGAGAAGAATCTGAAACAGTATAAGGGTGTGTGCAAAATCGCATATGGAATGTGTGTGATTGTATCCCTAATAATGTTTGTTGTTTGTCTGATTTTCCCGCAGCAGTTGATTTCATTGTTTACAAGTGATAAAAAAATCATTGCTTCATGTGGATTATACCTGATTTTTATGTGCATAAATCTGTATGGTAAATCTGCAAATATTATTGTCGGAAATGGTATTCGTGGAAGCGGAGATACAAAATGGATGTTTTACATTCAGATATTTGGAACATTTTTCGTAATAGGATGTGCTGCATTTTTCGTATATGTACTGAAAATGGGAATTGCAGGAGTGTTCTGCGCCGTTATTGCGGATGAATTGGTAAGAGCTCTTATTAATTTATCAAGATTAGTTAGAATTACAAAGACATTTGGTGAAAAATAAGGATGCGTGACATAACAGAATTTTACATAGAGCAGTATAGATTAAGTGCTACTTCGAAAAAAAGAAGGAGCATGAAGACTGCTCATTATATGCATAAACTTAATGCTAAAGCAAAATCAATTGCAAGGGCTCATTATAAAAAGAATCAGCTGGTTGCATTGGCACAACTTCATAGAGATATCTACAGACTGGCAGTGCTTACATATTATGTAAATAACAGGCAGGCAAAAAGGGTATTAAATCAACAGATAATACCGCATCTTGTGAGAATAGATTTGTCGCTTTTTGATGATAAAGAGGAGACTCGGGCTATTTCGCCAGACCAGTTAAAGGCGATATCAAAAGCGTATCCGGGGGCTATATGTAAGCGAAGCTTTTTTGAGATACTTTCAGATTACAGAAAGAAAGCTCTTAGAAATGAAATAATTGAGATTGTGCCGGCAAAACCGGAATTGGAATTCCCAGAAGCACTTAATATGCAAAGGAAGTTTATTCTTCATGTTGGACCTACCAACAGTGGAAAAACTTATCAGGCGTTAGAGAGATTAAAAGAAGCAAAGACAGGTGTTTATCTTGGACCGCTTCGACTTTTGGCTCTTGAAGTATATGAGAAGATGATGGATTGTGATATTCCTTGTACCATGCTTACCGGGCAGGAATGCATAGAGGAGCCGGACAGCAGGATTACGGCTTCTACTGTTGAAATGCTTGATATAGACAAGAAATACGATATAGCCGTAATAGATGAAGCACAGCTGGTTGCAGATGAGGAAAGAGGTCATTCCTGGACTAGAGCAATACTTGGTGTTTTGGCAGAGGAGGTTCATATCTGTATGAGTCCGGTAGCTTTGGATGTTGTGACTCATCTGATTGAACTTTGCAAGGACACATATGAAGTAAGAGAGTACGAGAGAAAGACTCCCCTTTTGATAGAGGAGAAGCCTTTTGATTTTCCAAAGGATGTACAGGAAGCTGATGCGTATATTGTTTTCTCTAAAAAGTCTGTGCTTAATATTGCGGGCAGACTTGAAGAGAAGGGAATAAAAGCGAGTGTCATTTACGGAAGTCTTCCGCCGGAAATAAGAAGAAGGCAGATGAGTCTCTTTAACTCAGGGGAAACAAAGGTGGTTGTGTCAACGGATGCCATTGGAATGGGACTTAATCTTCCTGTAAAGAGAATTGTATTTCTTGAGATGGATAAGTTTGATGGGACCAAGAGACGTCCTCTTGAGGTGTCTGAGATAAAGCAGATTGCTGGAAGAGCGGGGCGCTTTGGTCTATACGAAAACGGCTATGTGACAGCTCTTGGGGAGGCAAATCTTAATTTCCTAAAGCAAAGATTTAGTGTCTGTGAGGAAAAGATTGAATCGGTAAATCTTGGATTTCCAAATGTGCTTTTGGATATGAATGCCCCTTTGGATGAGATTATTAATTCATGGCATGAGGTGGAGCCTTCTTTCCCTTTTAAGAAGATTAATGTAGATGATATGCTGTTTTTGTATGAGGAAGCATATAAGAACAGACATTTTATTGCTGATTTTTCGGACAAACATATATTGTACAGAATGATAACCTGCCCAATTGATATAAAAGACAGGGAAGTGGTAAATCAGTGGCGACGTTATTGTATGTCATATACGGCGGATGTAAGTCTTGAGCATCCGGATAAACGTTCAAGATATGATGGTTTGTTAAAGTATGAATCTTATTACAAAAAGCTGGATTTGTATTATCAACTGTCAGTACGTCTCGGTAAAATCATTGACGCAGACTGGCTTGAGGAAGAAAGAGATTCTACACAAAATAAGATTATGCAGCTTCTTTCAAAGGATAAAGATGATTTTATTTTGCGTTGTAAATACTGTGGTAGAGTGCTTCCTATCGGAGCGCCATTTAATGCATGCGATGATTGTCATAGAATGAAAAAATCGTATAGCAGATTATGGTGAAGAAAACGCTTAGATTGTACGATATACATTGTATAGTAGGTCACAATGACTAATTAGGAGGAATCACTATGGGGGCATATGACATAAAAATTCCTAAAACTGTCGATGAGAATAATAAAAAGATAATAGATGAGAATAGTCTGAGAGAAATGGGGTACAGACGGGCTCAGATAGATGAGATAAAACACGGATATGAAGCCGGTGTAGATGTAAGTGTATATGCACACAGTAAGTTTGACTGGAGACAGATGAGACAGCTTAGATTGGGGCTTGAAGATAAACTGGATGTTAGCATATACAACAATCCGTTTTTTTCTGCAGGACAGATGCAGGAGATAAGGCTTGGACTGTTAGAACATGTGGATGTAAATAGTTATGCCAGACTGATTTTTTCAGTTACCGATATGAGAATGAGGAGAAAAAAATCCTTTAAAGCTGTTTACAATGGGAGAATTGATTATTCGAGAACAATAACGGATGAGATGTCCGGACTTAAAATACGAATAAGTAAAGATTATCTTAGAGCATATGCTATGGTTCCTGATGAATGCGAATTTGATTTTACCAGGAATGATGTAATAAGTATTCTCAAAAGGAATGGAATAATTATTGGTATAAAAAAGGATGCAGCAGAACGAGTTTCAAGTCACGCAAATCGCGGGATAGAGTTTCTTGTAGCGGAAGGGTTTGAAGCTGAAAAGGGCGAAGACGGATATTTTGAACGTCTTGTGACAAAGGGAAAAGTAACAGTGGATACTCCTTTGGTAAAATATAATCCTCCACAGATGGGGTTAAAAGGAATAACTGTTACAGGAATGCCCATAGATGCAATTATGGGCCAGGAGTGTAGGAAGCTTAGGTTAAAGGGTGTCTCATATGATGAATATTTTAAAAAGTATGTGGCCCAAAGAGATGGATACATGCATTTTGATGAGAAGAACAGTGTTCTTAAGGTTGAGGATATAATTAATATCAATTATGGTCTTACAAGCTCCAATGGGGATCAGGAATATTTTGGTGCAGTAAGGATAAAGGGAAATATTATTGGACCAATTAAGATTACTGTAGATGGAGATTTTTTCGTTGAAGGAGAAGTAGAAGATGCCATTATTACAGCATCGGGGTCGGTGGCGATTAACGGTGGGGTATATGGCAATCATTGTGGAAGTATTAATGCAGATGGCGATGTGAGTGCGAAGTTTTTTAAAGGCATAAAAATCCGCACAAATGGAGATATAAATGCTGAGTATTATCAGGCATGTGATATAGAAACCGGTGGAACTGTTGTTGCGGAAGGGGAAAATTCAAAGATTATCGGGGGCAGTATTGTTGCCGGGGATTTAATCCAGGCGGATTATTTCCTAAAACCAACCCCACACAAGATGATTATCAAGGTTAAAAAGGAAAAGACAGTTGAGCCATTAATTATAGCAAATACTTCACTTGCAGCGGGAATATATATTGGTATTGAAAAGGATGCCGTTATTATTCTGGAAGATAAAGGTCCGTCAACAATTGACAAAGAATTTATCGAATTTGAAAATAGTAAGAACAAATATATGAGGGGGAACAAATGAGAAACATTATCTTAGTAGCTGACGAAGAAGAAAAAAATCGTGAACGTGTAAAAAGAGTGTTTGAAAATAGCTATACGATTATTTCTGTTCCAACGGGAAAAGAAGCAATTATTCAAATGGGAAGCAATTTTGGAGAAGTTGCTCTTATGATGGTTTCTCTTTCACTTCCTGACATGAATGGTCTTCAGATGATGACGGTTTTAAAGACCAAGGGATTGCTTGATAAAATTCCTGTAATACTTACAGGGTACGGAATAGATGAAGACATGAGAACAGCCGGATATAGATTCGGTGCCCAGTCTGTGATGCAAAAGCCTTTTTCAGATATGCTTTTAAAGGTAAAGGTGGAAACCATCACAAAGGTCTACAACAATGTTGAGAAGCTTGAAGAGGAGCTTATATTCAGTAAAAAACGACTTGAAAATGTAAGTGAGAAAATGATAGATGCAGTAAGTAACCTTGCTGAATTTAGAAATGTCGAATCAAAAAATCACACGAAACGAGTAAAAGAATATACAAGAATAATTGCAAAGAAATATCAGGAATTATTTCCAAACGACGGTCTTACCGATGAAATGCTTGTTAATATTGTAATGGCGGCAACTGTACATGATATCGGTAAAATTACTGTTTCAGATGCTATCTTATTAAAACCAACAAAGCTTACAGAGGATGAGCATGAGGTCTTAAAAAGCCATACTACAAAAGGAGAAGAGATTGTATCTTCTTTTGTGGGAATGCATACAGATGAACAGATTAAATGTATGATGCAGGTCTGCCGTTCTCATCATGAGAGAGAAGATGGAAGTGGTTTTCCAGATGGTCTTTCGGGAGATGAGATACCACTTGCTGCAAGAATAGTAGGAGTTGCAGATATGTATGACACTTTAGTAAGTGAGCGAATTTATAAAAAGGCTTATGACAAGAAGACGGCTTTCAATATGCTTATGAGTGGAGAATGTGGAGCGTTTTCAATTAAAGTGTTGAAATGTTTTTCGGCGGCTAGAAATCAGATTGAAGAGATTGAATAGAATAAAGATTCCAAATGAAAGGACATCATAGAGGGGACAGTCACCTCATTCTATGGTGCCTTTTTGTTTTGTATTTCTGAGTCAATGTGAGTATATTACTAATAAATTTGAAGTTGTAGACGTGATTATAAAGACAACAAATAAAGAAGATTGAGGGAATAAAAAATGAGAAATAACAATAAACATTTACCATTATTTGGAGTAGGACCTGTGATTGTTTTTGGGCAGGTATTCATTACAGCAATTGCAATTTGGTTAACCTTTGTACTTGACATCGGTTTTGCAAGTTTTGACATTTTAAAGATTCCCTTTTTAGTGGTAGGAATCATATTTATACTTTTTGGGTTTTATCTTGATGTAAGTGCAAAGTATAAATCAAAATTATTTAAAAATGTTGAAGAAAACAAATTGATAACAGATGGAGTATATGCCTATACCAGAAATCCGGTTTATTCAGGCGCGTTATTGATTTGTGTGGGTGCAATTTTTATTGCGAATAATCTTTTGTTATTCATTGTTCCTGTTATTTGTTGGATTTATATGACTATTTTCTTAATTAAAACAGAGGAAGTATGGCTGAAGGACTTATATGGACAGGAATACGTTGAGTATTGTAAAAGAGTAAATAGATGTATTCCTTGGGTACAAATATGATTAACTGGAATGGAAATTATGTATTTGATTAAAACGGTAAAAGGCGATATTACAAAAATTACAGAAGTTAAAGCAATTGTAAATGCAGCAAACATCTCACTTTTAGGTGGAGGGGGAGTTGATGGTGCAATTCACAGGGCTGCTGGACCAGAGCTTCTAGCAGAGTGTAGGACTCTTCATGGTTGTGAGACAGGTCAGGCTAAGATTACAAAAGCATATAATCTGCCATGTGATTATGTGATACATACTGTAGGTCCAATATGGAATGGTGGCAGGAGTAAGGAAGAAGAACTTTTGGCGAGTTGTTACTTTAATTCAATGCAGGTCGCTTTTGAGCATGGGATAAGAAGTATAGCATTTCCTTCCATCTCGACTGGAGTATATAGATTTCCAGTAGAACTTGCAGCAAAGATAGCAGTAAAGACGGTAAAAAGATTTTTAGAGGATAACGAAAATAGTTTTGATCTTGTAGAATGGGTTTTGTTTGATTCTGCGACAGAGGCAGCGTATGAAAAAGAAGTGGATAGGTTGTATTCATGAATTGACTGTAGGTCAATTGTATGGGAATAGAGATAAAAAATAATAAAATTTATGGAGAGTGACTCTATTTGAACTAGTTGCGATGAGAGTCAACATTTTTTGAGGTGAAGTTGACTCGCTATGAGAAAATTCTTGTACGAGTCAACAATTTGTGCAATAAAGTTGACTCTATATAAAGAATTTGCAGTATGAGTCAAGTAGCATACTTCTCAAGTTGACTCTTCAAAATTTTTTAACAAAAGGAGTCAATTTTTGTTAAAAATAAGGTATCTCGAAATAGGGCTTTTACTATAAGAGTCAAGTGTAGCTGTAATATTGATGACTCATATTTGAATTTTGTATTTCTGAGTCAATTTGAGTATATTATCAATCAAAAAAGTATTTTTTATAGTAGAGCATGAATGAAAACGATTAATCTGGTTATAAGTTTTTATATCAAATTGGTCATTTACCAAATGCCAGTGACAGTTTACTATATCGTCTATCAAAGAAAAGAGGAGACGAGTTATGAGTTCAGTAGCAAATGAATCAGTGAGAGATGTAACTTCAGAATCAATCAAGAGAATAGATATCAAGAGCATTACCATTTGTGCAATGTTTGTGGCACTTACTTATGTTGCCACAGCTTTTATCAATATTCGATTACCAATTCAAGCAAATGGTGGATTAGTTCATCTTGGAAATGTATCATTATTCATCGCAGCGGTTCTTTTTGGAAAGAAAATTGGTGCAGTTGCAGGTGGAATTGGAATGGCATTATTTGATTTATTGAGTGGATGGTTATTATGGGCTCCATTTACGCTTGTGATTGTTGGCTGTATGGGATTTGTTGTAGGTAAGATTACAGAGAAGCATAAAGGCCTTGGATGGATTCTTCTAGCAGTTTTCTGTGCATTACTTATTAAGATTGGTGGATACTATATTGCAGAAGGAATAATCTATGGCAATTGGATTGCTCCAGTGGCTTCTATTCCAGGAAATATCGTTCAGATTGTTGTTGGCGCAGTTATTTCAGTGCCAGTGATTGAAGTGCTAAGTAAAACTATTGTGAAGAGATAAAAATAAGACAAGAAATAGGATAAGAAATATAGGATAGGAATAATTTGACATTATGAAGTATAAATTGATGACACCGGGACCAACGCAGGTACGTGAAAATGTACGCCTTGCAAGAAGCTTAGAATGTACGAATCCAGATTTAGATGAAGAATTTGTAGAGTTTTATAAAGAAACTTGTTTGCTCATCAGCGAGTTATTGCATACGAAAAATGAAGCTTTCATTTTAGATGGCGAGGGAATTCTTGGACTAGAGGCAGCATGTGCTTCTTTAACGGAACCGGGAGATAAGGTGCTTGTTCTTGACAATGGAATCTACGGTAAGGGCTTTGGTGATTTTGTAACTATGTATGGTGGCCAAGTAACCTACTATTCTGCACCATATGACGAGGCAATTGAGCCGGAAAAGTTAAAAGAATTTTTACAGGAAAATCATGATTTCAAATATGCAACACTGGTGCATTGTGATACTCCTAGTGGTATGTTGAATCCGGTAGAAGAGTTGAGTATTGTATTACATGAATTTGGAATTATGACAGTGGTAGATTCGGTTTCCGCAATGTTTGGTGAACCATTAGATGTGGATCGTGGACAGATTGACATTGTCTGTGGAGGTTCTCAGAAAGCGCTTTCTGCACCACCGGGACTTACTTTCCTAACAGTAAGTAAAGCTGCAATGGAAGCAATGGAGAACCGTAAATATCCGATTGCTTCGTTCTATGCAAACATTTTGGTATTCAAGAATTATTACGAGGAAAAATGGTTTCCATATACAATGCCAATAAGTGATATCTATGGACTTCGTCAGGCGCTTGACAATGTGAAGGAAGATACAAAGATTTATGAGCGCCATGCAAAGATTGCGGAGTTTACAAGAAGTGAACTAAAGAAGATGGGATTGAAATTGTACGGTAAAAATGGATTTTCCAATACTGTATCGGTATTTTGTGTACCGGATGGATTTAGCGCAGATGAAATTCTTCTTGCGCTTCGCAAGGAGTATGGAATCATGATTGCAGGATGCTTTGACATCTTTGCAGGAAAGCTTCTTCGCATCGGACATATGGGAGAAAATGCCAATGAATCGGATGTGAAAGCGACGCTTAAAGCCTTAAAAGAAATATTGGAACAACATTAATTATTTTAATTGTAGAAAGCCTCTGTGTAGCAGATATGCAACACGGGGGCTTTTCGTAAATGTGTTGAATTCTTTGGTGTAGTATATATACTATCATGGGAAATATGGTTATCCGTTTTACCTGCGGTATGATATAATTTTTTTATAGTATGCAGTTTGGGAAGGAGAGCCTATCATGACAGGCTTGTAATAACTCAGGCTGGAATGAACTATGAATATATTCCGGCAGTTTTGTTGACAAGTGAAGATTATTTATGTGATTAGTAGTGGGGATTTAGGATAGACCTTATTAGTCAGAATGGAGGGTTTTTAAATGAAGAATATTATAGCAAAGAAAACTATACTTATTATGGTATTAATTATATGTTCTCTGGGAATTGTAGCTTGTTCAAAAGAAGATAGTAATGGCAAGAAACAAGAAACACAAGACAAATCAGATGAATCCCAAAAGCCACTAGGCAATTTAGTAATGAAAGATGAAGATGGGAATGTTGTAATAACTGTGGAGGATATACAATCTGCAGAAACAATTGTAAATGATAACAATGGAGTGAAAGAATATTGTGTTTCAATTAAGTTTACGGAAAAAGGTAAGGAAAAATTTACAAAGGTTACAGAAGAAAATGTTGGTAAGGTGATATCTATATGTGTGGACGATGAGGTTGTGAGTGCTCCTATGGTACAAGATGTCATAACAGGAGGCGAAGCAGTAATATCTGGGTATGCGCAGACATATGAAGAGTGTCAGACACTTGTGGATAGAATATATGGGGAGTGATTCGGAAGAAAGTGAAGCACTGGAAATATGTTGTCGTAATAAATCTTTGCTTTGTCTGAATTGTCTTTGGGTTTCTATTTATAAGAAAGCTATGTTATACTAAAAGCAGTAGATTTTCTTGTAGACTTTGCAATTAATGAAAGGCAGTAGAGTATATGTTATATCCAATAAGCGTACAGACATTTGATAAAATAAGAGAAAGAGACTATATATATGTAGATAAAACAGATTTAGTATATGAGCTTGCAAAAGAGCATGTATGCTTTTTATCAAGACCGCGAAGATTTGGAAAATCACTACTGATTAGCACATTGGAAGCTTATTTTTTAGGTAGGAAAGATTTGTTTCAGGGGCTAAAAATGGAGTCTCTTGAAAAGGATTGGGAAGAGTATCCGGTATTTCGTGTAGATTTTGCAGTGGGCGATTATACAAAGGAAAACGAACTCGAAAATAATTTGAGTGATACTTTGCGTAAATGGGAAATGAAGTACGGATTAACAAGTGAAATCGACTCTTTAGGATTACGTTTCAAAAATGTACTAGAAGAAGCAGCAAAACAGACCGGGCATAAAGCAGTAGTGCTTATTGATGAATATGATAAACCAATGTTAGATGTTATTGGTACTGACTTAGAAGAAAAAAATCGCAATACATTAAAAGGATTTTACGGAACATTTAAAGCTGCAGATGCATCTCTTCGATTTGTGCTTCTGACAGGAGTTACAAAATTCAGTCAGATATCAGTATTTTCAGGATTTAATCAGCCAAAAGATATCAGTATGGACAGCAAGTTTGATGCAATCTGTGGAATCACAGAAGAAGAGCTGTATCAGTATTTTGCGGAACCAATAAAAGAAATGGCGGATAATTACGCTTGTTCTGTAGATGAAATGAAAGAGATTCTGAAAAAACAGTATGACGGATATCATTTCAGCGAGAAAATGTTAGATATTTATAATCCATTCAGTATCATTAATGCATTTGATCTGAAGAGAATTGATGACTACTGGTACAGAAGCGGAACACCGACATACCTTGTAAAGCTTCTTGAAGGACATAATGTAAATATGCAGAAGTTACTGGATGAGGAGTATAGACCAGAGTATTTTATGGACTATCGTGCAGATGTGGAAAATCCGCTTGCCATGTTTTATCAAAGTGGATATCT
>JBGVHH010000114.1:0-2078 GCA_045122195.1 Agathobacter sp. | reverse complement strand
TACCACATCTTCGAGTGCGACGAGCACTGCATATACATCCGATTTGTGTACGGTACAGGAGCTTTGGATTCGCTCTGCCATCTCTCGGATATTGACATCGCCACGGGCTTGTGCTTGAACGCTTCGAGGCTTGGGGGAGGGGTTTCGGGTATTCAGTAGTTTAACAGTGGGTGTAAACAAGCAGTTTCAGCCCTATAATAGTATTATTTTAATAACCCGTTGGCGGAATTAATTCAGTGCATATTTAATTTCACCAATGGGTCTGTTGTTTAATTTGTTTACATATTGCAGGATTGTAAAAGCACTGATTTTCCCGATAATTCGGGTAAATAGTCCTATTGTATCTTTGGCGTAATTCCTTATTATCATAAACTGGTCACATAATTGTGAGAAGTCCGTTTCTATTCTTTTACGTGCTTTAGCGAATGGAAGGAACTGTGGTTTCCAATTCTTTTGATTCAATCTATAAGGGCATTCCAGTTTAATGTTTGCACTTTCAAATAAGTCCAGTTGTATATCTTTGCCAATATATCCTCTATCACCGAAAATGCTGCAATCATGATATACCTGTTTAATGTCTTGAAGATAATTGATGTCATGAACGCTTGCTTTTGTCAGATCATAAGAGTGAATGACTCCACTTAAGCCGCAAAGGACATGCAACTTATACCCGTAATAATGAGTTTTTTGTGATGCACAATATCCAAAACTGGGAGCTTTGCTATAGTCGTTTTTACCCATTGTACAACGTTTCCCTCTTGCAACACGACATACTTCAATAGGTTTTGAATCAATGCAAAAATAATCTTCACCTCCGTCTATACTGTCTGCCATACGCTTTCTGATAGTTTCACAAAGATTACGGGTAAACTTCCTTCTGTCATTGTATTGACGACGAGAAATTAAATTGGGAAATTCTTTTTTATAGCCTTTCAAGATACTAAACAAATATGCTTCACTGTCTATACCTAAACTCTCTGAAGTTATACTTAAGGATAATACTTCCAAGTCCGAGAATTTGGGAACAACACCTCTTCGAGGAATATTACCGTCTTTATTGACTAAATCTTTGCCTATTTCCTTGCATATCTTGAGAATTTTGACGAACCTTGCATATAAGTTGTGCATAACATGATTGGATATTAATAGTTTGGTCACTACTAATATACTAAAAATCAATTATATGCACAACTTTTTTATTCTCAAAAGACTAAGGTTCCAATTCCGCCAACGGGTATGCTTGTTATTTTAGACGCTTAAAGGATTTTTTACCTCCTGATTTTAAATCCTGCCAATGCATTTCATCGGATTTCATTTCAATAATGGTATATTCCTTAGGTTCAATGTAATCATCGTATCTGAGTTCGATAGTAAGTTTATCACCGGATATGTTCCAATCCCCATTGATTATAACGCTTTGGTCTACATGGCCTAAGGTGTTAAAAGCCATCGTGCCGTCGTTTTTGAAGGCATAGGAATCATGCCATGTACCCATAGAAGCGTAATTGGTAATTTCCCACTTACCCACAATCTGTTCACTGTAAGCGCTTTTCTCGATTGCATCGTCATCATTGCATGATGCAAAATTCATACCCATAAATACGGCAACCAAGGCCATTCCAATCATTCTTAGTGTTTTCATCATTCTAATCGTCAATAGGTGTTTTCTAATCTTGCACAATATTAGCAAATATTTCCGACATATCTTTTTGCTTTTGTTTTCTTTAACTTCCGCTAACTTACATTTATTTCGCAAGGAAAATTTCTTAAAAAGAAAGGACTGCATCCTTCTTTGTGAGTATGCAGCCCTTTTCTTTTATAGTTTTTCTATTTCTTCGATAGCAAACCGGTGATATCAACAATATCATCCAATGGATATCCTTTAGACTTCATCCGTCTTGCATTTTCAAGTTTTTCTTCCGCACGCCCTTCTGCATGTCTTTTGTGATGCACAATATCCAAAACTGGGAGCTTTGCTATAATCGTTTTTACCCATTGTACAACGTTTCCCTCTTGCAACACGGCATACTTCAATAGGTTTTGAATCAATGCAAAAATAATCTTCACCTCCGTCTATA
>JBGVHH010000113.1:0-2621 GCA_045122195.1 Agathobacter sp. | reverse complement strand
GTGTTAGAGTGCACAAGGTTTTAGTGTCGTCCTCTTTATTAATTTCCATTTTTATGATACCGGGGTCAAAACCATAAATAAATTCACCCTCATTCCTATAGTACCTTGAAAAATTCATATTTTGTAGTATTTCATCCGATTTTTAGGGTTATATGTCAGGGATTCCCTGCCTTGTTTTATACAAGTACCGGATTTTGGGCATAACTTCCCAGACCCTTCAAATAATTGAAGAGTTTTCTGAAATTTAATGCTGCTATTTTGGAACCAAAAAAGAACTTTCCACGCTGTTTACCACGTGGTATCTTTTCTAAATGGTAGTTTTTACGGATGTTTGACGGAACAGTTTCCACTCCATTACGGAGTCTTGCATAATTTTTGAATTCTTCACTATCCATCTTACGTTGGATTTTCGCACGTTCATGTGCTGCTTTAGAAGTTACTATTTTTGCAACATGCTTAAAAATTTTTGGTTTACATTGTTCCTGATACGGACAGTTGGCACACTGATTATGCTGAAAAGAAACTGCACACTGATTGCTTTGTTTCATATAGGAACAGCTTTTTGGTGCATGACCCGCCGGACATCGGAGAACTTTTGTTCCTTCTTCATTGAACTCAAAATCTGCAAGGATATCCGGAGCTGCTTTTCCTGTCAGGCTTGTGGTAATCAGTTCTATGTTTTTCTCAGCTGCAAGCCGGGTATTTTCTGTTCCACTATATGCACCATCTGTAACTATAACAGTATGCTCTTCCTGTTTATCCATTTGTTCCAGATGTTCCCGGATAAACTGACTGTCACTGTGATTATTCTGTTCATATTGATACTCTGTTACAACAGAACCGTTTTTTCCAACAGTCTCTTCAAAATTTGCCACATATCCACGATATTCTTTTCCTGCCTTGCTTCGGAACGTAGCTTCCGGGTCAGAAGGATTTTGCATCATAGATGATTTCATTCCGCCGTCTTCTTTTGTGCGGAGTCTGCGTTTTTTATTTTCAACAATGGTCTGTTCTGACAGGCATCTGATAAACAGCTCATACTCTGTTGAAGTATTGTAATCAGATTCACACAGAGCAAGAAGTTTATCTGCATCTGATAAGAGTTGGTTCATACGCTCGTCTGCGTTAGTACTGCGCTGGTGATAAATCACTCTGTTAAAATCATTAGGGTCGATATAATGTTTTAAATCTTCAGGCAAAATTGAAGCATTAATTTTATTCACATACATCGCCAACTTTGCAATGCAGGTGTATATCAGTTCCATCCTGCTTAGTGTACGAATATTAGATTCGATCATCATGGAATCCATACGTCTGATTTTACCACTGATGCCCATCAGCTTTGCAATGGAAGTACTTAAATCTTTCACGCAGTCATGATAGAGATCTTTGTTATGAAGTGTTTCATAATCATAACATCTCTTGCGAAAGCGGCTCAATGTTTTGTCACTCAAAGGCTGCTCTTCAAAACTTGTTGTGTGCAGAGCATACTGAATTCGAAAATCCAACATGAGATTTTCAACCATTTCATCATCAGAATAATCAAAAAGTTCCTTGATGATTAGTGCACCGACAATCACATTGACAGGAGTATTGGGTCTGGATGCCTTATCGCTATATAAGACAGAAAAACGCTTTTCATCAATGGCAGGAAATATCTCATCGGCAAAGATTTTTGCCCAGGATCTTTCCAATGCTTTTTGTTCTCTGGCAGTTAATCCTGAGAAACTATCTGTAAATGATATTTGCTGGCAAGTATTTTCTTTGAATGACATAGTAAGTACCTTCTTTCTTAAGATATCTCTAGTATACAACATTTTATCTGTTTGTGCTTCTATTTACTACAAAATATATGAACTTTTCAAGGTACTATAGGGGGCTTTTGACCCCAGTATCATTAGTTTATTATAATTTTAGACTGTCTAAAAGTCAACCCAAACTACATTATCTTGGGAGTTTCCGCCCTAATTTCCTATCCTCCTTGCAGAAACTAAAAAAAAGAGGTACACTATTTACAAAGAGATAAGGGGGGATTTTATGTCAACTATATTGCTTATTGATGACGATATTGATGTTCTTAAAATCAACAAAAAGTATCTGGATAACGAAGGATTCCAGACACTAACTGCCGCAAATGCAATAGACGGCATTTATTTAATTGAAAAACACAATCCGGACTGCATTGTACTAGATGTGATGATGCCTCAAGTAAATGGATTTCAGGCATGCAATAAAATTCGTACACTCACAGATGCACCCGTAATATTCCTGACAGGGCGCACATCAGAAGATGATAAAATAAAGGGGTTAATGCTTGGTGCAGATGACTACATTATCAAACCCTACAGCTTAAAGGAATTACATGCCAGAATTGTGGCACGTATCCGCAGAAATCAGCCTTCTGCCTTTTTACCATCTACCGTACTGTCTTTTCCACCTTTAAAGATTGATAAAACTGCCCACAAAGCATATTACGAGGAAGAAGAACTCTCACTTTCCATAAAGGAGTATGACTTACTTTTATATCTGGCATCCAATCCTAATACCGTTATTACTTTTGAGGATATTGCCAAAACATTGTGGGGCAATTACCAGGAAAATGACAGACGAACTATTATGGT
>JBGVHH010000112.1:0-18911 GCA_045122195.1 Agathobacter sp. | reverse complement strand
AACTAGACTCTCTAGCACCATGGAATGAAATAGTTCAGCAACAATGTAGCAATAAAACAGAGTAAAATGTTAGCTTATCGGAATCCTAGCAATGAGGATTCCGATAGTATTTTTAATTACACCCTGAAATTAGACGCTTACGTTTAAACTGAGTGTAGGAAGATTAGAAGAATATTACAAAAATGTTGAGAGATAGAGAATCTCAAATACTGCCTCTTGCCTAATTTTAGGTTTGAGGCGGTATTTTTTTGCCTCTAGAGATGAGAAAATGCTTCAAAAAAATATGAAAATTCATAATTCTATATACTCAGTGCTATATTGACATATATATCGTACTGCGATATAATAATAGTATCGAAGTGCGATATATCGTAGTGTAATATAGGGAGATGATAGAATGGATGCTCATATTAAGAAAGTATATGTTCCCATGACGGAAACGGGGTTTTATATCCTTTTATGTTTGCAGGAATCCAATCATGGATATGGTATTGTTCAAAAAGTAAAAGAACTTACCAATGGTGAAATTGTTCTTGCTCCGGGAACTATGTATGGTAGTCTTTCCAAAATGGAAAAGGATGGTTTGATTTGTTTTCAACGAGAGGAAGACAAGAGAAAAATATATCTTATAACTGATCTTGGGAAAGAGGTTCTTGAGATAGAGATGAAAAGAATTGACAGACTTTATCGAAATATGAAGGAGATGAGATAATGGGAAATACAAAGAGAGAATTTAAATTGTTTTCTATTACACAATACAAGCAGGAAGAAGAGTATCTAAGTTTGATGCATAGAAAGGGGTGGAAGTTTACTAAAGTTGTTTTTCCAGGATTTTATTATTTTGAAAAAAGTCAACCTGAAAATGTTACATATCGACTGGATTATAACAAGGACGGTGTTGCAAACAAATCAGAATATGTACAGTTGTTTAGTGATTGTGGATGGGAATACTTATTTGATTTTACGGGATATAGTTACTTCCGCAAGGTAGTCGAAGCAGCCAATGAAGATGAAGATATCTTTTGCGATGATGAATCTAGGTTAGATATGATGAAACGTGTATATAAGGGTAGAATCGTTCCACTTATAATCATTTTCTTCTGCATTATTCTTCCTCAGTTCATAATGAATATATTTGGACATGGTAGCAGACAGATTGTGCAGGATATTTTTTCAGTAGGATTTCTTGTTTTAGGTGTTTTTTATTTATGTATATTTTGTTTTTTTACAATACAGTTTCATAAGTATGAGAAGAGTCTTCATCCAGAGGATGGAAGTATGAAATGGAGATTTATCGGTATTTACTCGCTGCTCATAATATGTGCGTTGGGTTTTGGTGGTGCTGCATATTACAGATTTTCTTCTGATTATGAAATAATTGATAATGAAAAAGGATTCATCCTTCAAACAGAGAGATTAAATAAAACAGTTGTAAAAGAACTCAATTTGAAGAAAGGTGATGTAGTTGAGGTTATTCATGAAGCAGAAAATGGAAGTTGGGATATCAGCATAGAAAAGGGTGATGAAGACCCTGTTTTCTTTGGAAATACCTATGATGAATTTGAACGATTTTCTGTTGAGATTCAGGAGGATGGAACTTACAAAATCACATGCAAGGGGAAAAATGCAAAGGGAAATATTGAGTTTATTGTAAAATAGGAAAGATTAAAATGGTGAGTAGTATGGGAAAAACAGAGACAGCATTGAATTATTTTGATGAAAAATTTCACTGTTCACAGGCTGTATTAGCGGCATATGCAAGTGAACTTGGACTGACAGAGGAACAGGCATTAGAGATAGATACTTGGGTGCGACTTACAGAATTAGTGTAATGCGAAGTAGGAATATGAAGCAAATAATTAAGGATGAGGAAGAGGCTTATGAGAAGAAGTGACAGAGAAATTACAGACCCTAAAAAAATAGAAGAATTTGTGGCTGGCGAACAGATACTTAGGATTGCATTTTATGATGAGGGTGATATTTACATTGTTCCTGTTAATTATGGATATTTATATAAAAATGATAAATATTCATTTTACTTTCACGGTGCAAAAGCAGGAAGAAAATATGAACTTAGTAAAGGAAAACCCGTGGTTGGATTTGAGATAGACGGAAAATATAAACTGTTAGAAAATGAAAATGCTTGTGATTATTCCGCAACATTTCAAAGCGTGATAGGTACAGGCACGTTACAGATTGTAGACAATATTGAAGAAAAGAAACTTGGACTCAATACTTTGATGAAGCAAATATCACAACATTCAGACTGGAGTTTTGATGATAAAATGCTTGAAGCAGTTGCAGTGTTTAAATTGGATGTCAAAAAAATAGCATGCAAAGCAAAATAAATGTAAAAAGAGAAAAGTAATTTACGAGTTAATTGATGACTGGTAATATATAATAAAAAAGTTTATATAAATTTTGGAGGAAATAATTATGCCATTTATTGATTCAAAAATTGCAGGAACAGTATCATCAGAAAAGAAGGAAGCTATAAAAACAAGACTTGGGCAGACTATTTCAATTCTTAATAAGTCAGAGACATATCTAATGGTAGGATTTGAGGATAATTACGATTTGTTTATGGCTGGACAAAAACTTGAAAAGGGTGCATATGTTTCTGTAAGCCTTTTTGGAAATGCTTCATCTGATGCATATGATAAGATGACTGCAAAAATATGCGAGATTCTTGCGGATGAACTTTCTATTCCAGGAGATAAAGTATATGTAACGTATCATGGTGTAAATGATTGGGGATGGAATGGAAGTAACTTCTAAATTTTAGTGAGGGAAAAATGGAGAGAAAAATAGTATTAAAGCAAGATGTAAAAGACGCATTTGAAAAAGTTGGGGTAAAAAATGGCCAGTCAATAATGGTACATACATCGTTAAAAAGCTTAGGTTTTGTATGTGGAGGGGCTCAGATAATTATAGAAGCCTTGCTTGAAGGAGTTGGTGAGAATGGAACGATAATGATGCCTACTCAATCATGGAAGAATCTTGACCCAAAAGCTGGTGTTCATTGGGAGGAGCCGCAGGAATGGTGGCAGCTTATCAGAGATAACTGGCCAGCATATGACAAGGATATTACTCCAACAAATACAATGGGTGCAGTGGCAGAAATGTTTAGAAACTGGCCTGGTTCACTTCGAAGTAATCATACAGCAAGGTCAGTGGCAGCATGGGGAAAAAACGCAAAGTATCTTACACAGAATCATGACCTGTCCAATATTTTCGGTGAAGGCTCACCAATTGCGAAACTGTACGAGCTGGATGGATATGTATTACTAATTGGAGTCGATTACGACAAGAATACATCAATTCATCTAGCTGATGTTCGTGCAGATTATCCAGGAAAGCACATGTCGGAAGAAAGTAGTGCTATTATGGAGAATGGAAAGCGTGTGTGGAAGATGTATGAGACACTTTTTGTAGATGGTGAAGATTTTATAGACATAGGAAAAGCTTTTGAACTTGAATGTGAGGTTAAGAAGGCCTCATTGGGAAATGGTACGATTACTATGATGAGACAAAGAGATATTGTTGATTTTGCAGTAAAATGGATAGAAGCGAATAGAAAATAAATTTGTTATCTTCTTGAAAAATTTGAAAAGGAAAGGAGATAAATCATGAAAGCTAAAATTGTAAATTCAAAAATCCAGTCTGAACTTTCGATAGAGCGAACAAAAATGGCAAATAGGCGTACATTACTTGCATATATACGAAGTACAGTAGGTTTGCTTGTTGCTGGTGCAGGTCTGATGAAATTCATTAATTCTTCAGTTTGGATTGTAATTGGCGTAGTATGTATTATTTTAGCTCCTATTACATTAGTTTTTGGGATATATGACTATTTTCGTATGAAAAAACTTATTCAGTTGGAAAATGATTTTCTAGAGGATGAAATGGAAGATATAAAATAGTAATTTAGAAAAATAGGATGTTGACTCTTACGTAACGTTATAGTTTATACTATGTTTATTAAAACCTATTGAGTATACAAAGCGTGCAAAAGAGCAGTGGGGGAAGACTGCGGAGTATAAAGAATTCAAGGAGAAGGCGAAAAACTGGACGGATGATGATCAAGCAAAAATGACGAATGATTTTATGAAGATTTTCGTTGAATTTGGTCAGATGAAAGAGATGCAGCCTTCTGATGAAAAAGTACAGATGCAGGTAAAGAAGTTGCAGGATTATATTTCGGAGCATTTTTACCAGTGTTCGAATGAGATATTGAGTGGACTAGGAAGTATGTATTCAAGCGGTGGAGAGTTTACAAAGAACATTGATAATGCCTGTGAATACCAAAGATACGCCGGAATGGGGGAGCAGTGTCAGACCAAGATATTTCTGGACTGTATCCGGCATATGGGTAAACTTTGCTCCGGCTCTTGCACCAAAGTATTTTCCAAAAGAACGGGACGCAATATATACAAAAGTATACAGACCAGCTCCTAGAATTAGATGGTAATCTAAAGGGGCTCCAAGATCAACGATGGCCGCTAATAGGGCAACCAGAGAATTAACTGTAAAAAATACTGCAATACCTACAACATCATCCAATATGGTCATTGGAAGCAAGGTTTCTGTAACAGGGCCCTTGGCATGAAACTCTTTTACAATAGACAAAGCTGGTGCAGGTGCAGTTGCAAGGGCAATTCCACCAAAAACAAATGCAAGGAAAATAGGTATTTTTGTAAAGTAAAAAACTATTCCAAAAGCAAGAGTAACAATTGCAAATGTACCAAGAGACTGAGCCAGAGTAGCGATTATTGACCAATAAGTCAATATCATACATATTGTTGACAGAATGACAATAGTATTATATTATGCAAGTAAACACTTGCAAAGGAGCATTTGGTTTATGTATGATGAAACTCAATTAAGGATTATTGATGCGACAATGACTCTTATTATTGAAAAAGGTTACTCTGGGGCGACTTCGAAGAATATTGCAAAGCTTGCTGGAGTAAATGAAAGCACAATTTTCAGAAGATTTGATGGAAAGAAGGAAATAGTACTTGCTGCTATGGAACTTCCAAAATGGAATCCAGGATTGTCAGAAAGTGATTTTATTTATCATGGAAATCTTACAGAGGATTTAGTTAATTTTGCAGAGATATATATGTCTAAGGTTACACCACAAATGGTAAAAGTATCAATTGGTCTTCGATCAGCTGAACTTGAAGGCTCTGCAATGCCAGGAATCATGAAAGTGCCTATGATTTTCAAAACGATATTGATGAAGTATTTCACAGAGATGATTGAAAAAGGAAAAATGATAGAATGTGATATTGAGAGTGTTTCTTTACAGTTTATCTCAATGAATTTTGGATTTGTTTTTTTAGATGCATCATTTGGAGATAAATTAATTGGGGTATCTAAAACAGATTACATACGAAACAGTGTGGAAACATTTGTAAAAGGAATAAGTGCATAATAGAATGAATACATTTACGTGCCTGAATTATTGCAGGCACGTAAAAAAATAACAACAATGCAAGTGATTACTTGCGCATGCGAAAGGAGAAAAAATGAGAGTACTGCAAATTAAAATTGATTTTAATGTGACACCACAAATCAAGAGATATGTATTTGTGTATGTAATTGAAACTGACGAGGGATGCTATTTGATAGACTCAGGAGTTGCGGCAAGTGAGCAGCTGATAGAGAAAGCGATTATTGAAAGTGGACATCATCCATCTGAAATAAAGGCTGTATTTTTGACACATGCACATCCTGACCATATAGGAACAGCATACTATTTTCGTGAAAAATATGGAGCATCAATTTATGCAAGTGAGGGAGAACGCGCCTGGATAGAAGACATTGATTTACAATTTAAAGAGAGACCAATACCTAATTTTTATGTGCTTGCAGGAAAATCTGTACCTGTGGATTATGTTGTAAAAGATGAAGATGAAATAGTATTCTCAGACAACATCAGTGTTCATGTGATAGGAACTCCGGGGCATTCTGCAGATGAGGTTTCGTATCGGATTAACGATATGGTTTTTATAGGAGATGCTGTCCCAGTGAAGGGAGATATTCCTATATTTATTAACCTGGAGAAAACTAAGAATAGTCTAATGAGGCTGGATTCTTTATCGGATGTAAAGATGTTTTATCCAGCATGGGATCAGGCATATTCAGCTGAGATGCTAAAAAAGAAAATTATTGATGCAAAAGAGATCGTAGCAAAACTGGAAGAGGTTGTTATCGAGGCAGATAATGGCATGGTTGATTTAGAACTGGTAGATTTGGTTTGCGAAAGATTGAATATGCCAATGATAAAGAACAATCCATTGTTTGCAAGAACCGTAGAATGCTGTAGAAAGGATAGAAACTAGTTATGAAATGCTATTTTATTGTAGACACATATATTGATGAAAATAAAGATAGAGGCTTGTATGATGAATATATTAAGAAGGTAAAGCCAATTGTTGAAAGTTTTGGAGGCGAGTATTTAGTTAGGACTGAGCAAATTACCTCTTTGCATTCACAAAGAAATCCTCAAAGAGTGATAATTATTAGATTTCCATCTAGACAAATATTGGAAGAATGTTTTGATTCAGAAGCTTACCGAAAGATTATGAAAAATAGGACAGAGAGTGTTGATGCTCGGGCGCTAATTGTTGAGTGAAATAAATTAATGGGATTTTATATTGACACATACCCCGATGGGGTATATAATGCAAATACCCTACAGGGGTATATACAAAAAGGAGAAATATGATGCCTGATAAAGAAATACATGGATGCTGTGAGAAAACAACAGCCCGCTCAGAGGAAGAACGAAAAAAACTGATACACCGTCTGAATCGAATCGAAGGACAGATTCGTGGTATTCGGGGAATGGTGGAAAAGGATGCTTATTGTGCAGATATTTTGATGCAATCTGCGGCTGTGAATGCTGCAGTCAATGCTTTTAACAAGGAATTGCTGGCACATCACATCAAAGGCTGCGTTGCCAGGGATATCCGTGAGGGTAAGGATGAGGTAATAGATGAGTTAGTTGCAACTCTGCAAAAACTCATGAAATAAAGGAGACATATCAATTATGGAACAATATACAGTAAATGGTATGACCTGCGCGGCCTGCACTGCTCGGGTGGAAAAAGCGGTATCGGGTGTGAAAGGAGTTACTTCCTGTTCAGTGAGCCTGCTGACCAATTCCATGGGGGTAGAAGGAACTGCATCTGCTGAGGAAATCATAGCGGTGGTTCGTGATGCAGGATACGAAGCATCTCTAAAAAATGGAAATAAAGATCAAACTACACGTTTATCCTCGGATGAGGATGCACTGAAGGATAGGGAAACGCCTGTGTTAAAAAAACGACTAATCGCTTCTCTTGGCTTTTGGATAATACTTATGTATGTTTCAATGGGGCATATGATGTGGGGATGGCCGTTACCATCGTTTTTTGATGACAACCACGTGGCAATGGGGATTTTGCAGCTATTGTTAACAATTGCAATTATGGTTATTAACCAGAAGTTTTTTATCAGCGGATTTAAGAGCTTGTGGCATCATGCTCCGAATATGGATGCATTGGTTGCAATAGGTTCTGCGGCAGCTTTTATTTACAGTACAGTTGCCCTGTTTGCTATGACAGATGCACAGGTTAAAGGCAAGGCAGATGCAGTAATGTCATATATGCACGAGTTTTACTTTGAATCTGCTGCCACGATTCTTGCGCTGATAACCTTAGGAAAAATGCTTGAGGCACGTTCGAAGGGAAAAACTACCGATGCACTGAAGGGGCTGATGAAGCTGGCTCCAAAGACTGCCACAATTCTGCGAGATGGTACCGAAATTACAATGCCAATCGAGCAGGTGGCAAAGGGGGATATCTTTGTAGTACGTCCTGGTGAAAATATCCCTGTGGACGGAACTGTTTTGGATGGAAGCAGCGCAGTAGATGAATCCACCCTGACAGGAGAGAGTATTCCCGTAGACAAAGAGGCCGGAAGCACAGTTTCTGCAGGAACACTGAACCAATCTGGGTATATACGTTGTGAAGCGACAAGAGTGGGTGATGATACTACGCTTTCGCAAATCATTCAGATGGTAAGCGATGCAGCTTCAACAAAAGCACCGATTGCCAAGGTGGCGGACAAGGTATCAGGGATATTTGTCCCTGCTGTTATAGTAATTTCGGTTATAACCGTTATTGCATGGCTTCTTGTGGGACAGACAACAGGATTTGCTTTGGCACGAGGAATATCTGTATTGGTGATTAGCTGTCCTTGTGCACTTGGTCTTGCGACTCCTGTTGCCATCATGGTTGGCAACGGAATGGGTGCAAAAAACGGAATTCTTTTCAAGACGGCGGTGTCGCTGGAAAAAACGGGTAAGACACAGATTGTGGCACTTGATAAAACAGGAACGATTACCCAGGGAGAACCAAAAGTTACGGACATGATTCCGATAAATGGCAAGAGTGAAAAAGAACTTTTGACAATAGCCTATGCGTTGGAGAAAAAGAGTGAACATCCGCTGGCAAGGGCAATCAAACAGAGAGCCAAGCAGGATGGGCTGTGGGCAGACGAAGTTGAACATTTTCAGGCACTACCTGGAAATGGACTGACAGCATTGCTTAATGGTACAACGTTATATGGTGGTAGTTATCAATTTGTAAGCGGAAAAATTCAGGTTCCTAATGAGATAAAAGTAAAGTATGAGCAGCTCTCGGAAGAGGGAAAAACACCATTGTTTTTTGCATGTGATGGCGAACTTATCGGTATTATTGCCGTAGCGGATACTATTAAAGAAGACAGTCCCCAGGCAATTAAAGAATTGCAGAATATGGGTATCTATGTGGTAATGCTGACCGGTGATAACGAACGTACAGCTAATGCTATCGGGGCGAAGATAGGTGTGGATGAAGTGATTGCCGGAGTACTTCCCGATGGTAAGGAAAGTGTGATCCGTAAACTACAGCAAAAAGGAAAGGTCATTATGGTTGGTGATGGAATCAACGACGCTCCTGCACTGACAAGTGCCGATATCGGCATTGCTATTGGTGCAGGTTCGGATGTGGCGATTGATGCAGCAGATGTGGTACTGATGAAAAGTCGTCTGTCTGATGTTCCTGCGGCAATTCGTTTGAGCCGTGCAACGCTACACAATATTCACGAGAATCTGTTTTGGGCATTCATTTACAACATTATTGGAATTCCTTTAGCTGCTGGAGTATTTATAAGTGTGCTGGGATGGCAGCTTAATCCGATGTTTGCTGCTGCAGCCATGAGTTTGTCCAGCTTTAGTGTAGTGACCAACGCACTGCGCTTGAATTTCTTTAGAATACATGATTCCAAACGGGATTATAAAATCAAAAATAATATTAAAATCAAAACTAAAAAGGAGATTAAAACTATGGAAAAAACATTGAAAATCGAAGGTATGATGTGCGGGCATTGCGAGATGCACACGAAAAAAGCTCTCGAGGCACTTGACGGTGTGGAAAAGGTGGAGGTTAGTCACGAGACAGGAATCGCTGTTGTGACCCTTGAGAAAAATGTTTCGGATGATGTTCTTAGGCAGGCTGTTGTTGAACAGGGATATAAGGTAATAGATATTCAATAATCAATTTAAGAGTAATACAACAGAAGGAAGAAAAAGCAAATGGAGTTACGAGTATTACGCTACTTTTTGACAGTTGCAAAGGAACAGAGTATTACGAAAGCAGCAGAACAACTTCATATTACACAACCTACACTTTCAAGACAGCTTGCGTCTTTGGAAAAAGAACTGGGAACCGTTTTGCTTGACAGAGGTGGACACGGAGTTACTCTCACAGAGGACGGACTGTTGCTTAAACGCAGAGCCTTGGAAATAATAGATATGGAAGATAGAATCATTGACGATTTTAAAAGTAATAGTGAAATTATTGAAGGGACTATCACAATAGGATGTGGTGAGTTTACTGCTATTGAGACACTTGCTAAGGTATGTAAAAGCTTTAGGGATAAATATCCAAAGGTTCAGATTGTAATTCATACAGCTACAGCAGATATTGTATACGAGATGATGGAAAAAGGACTTGTGGATATAGGATTTTTCTTGGAGCCTGTTAATACAGAAGGACTTGATTATATTAGGATTGAAGATAGTGATCATTGGGTAGTGGGAATGAATCCAAATGATCCATTGGCTGAGAAAGAGCATATTATGAAAGAGGATTTGATAGATAAATCGCTAATCTTGCCTGAAAGAACTAATGTGCAGAGTGAATTGGCTAACTGGTTTGGAAAAGATTTTAAAAAATTGCAGATTGCGTTTATGAGTAATCTTGGTACAAATGCTGCTATCATGGCAAATAATGGTTTAGGATACTTTATTTCTATTGAAGGGGCAGGAAAGTATTGGAAAGATAGTTTGCTTGTTCAAAAAAAGCTATATCCGGAGATTAAGGCGAGTACTGTAATTGGTTGGAAAAGAAATATTCCTTATTCGCAGGCAGTTCAGAAATTTATCGAAGAACTCAATGCCTTGAAGGCATAGATGAATATAAGATATAGGTATTAGACATAACTGAATAATTGTAATTATAATGAATGTGTATGATATATAAATCGTACACATTTTTTATTGAAAGGAAGGATTATTATGGGAAAGCTATTGGTGGCATACTTTAGTGCCAGTGGAGCAACAAAGAAAAAAGCAGAAATGATTGCCGAGATTACTAAGGCAGATATATATGAGATTACGCCAAAGGTGTTATACACAAAAGAAGATCTCAACTGGATGGATAAAAAATCAAGAAGTAGTATCGAAATGAATGATAAGAAATTCAGACCAGAATTGGCAGATAAGAATGCAAATATTGAACTCTATGACACAATTATTTTAGGCTTTCCAATCTGGTGGTATGTGGCACCTACAATTATTAATACATTTTTGGAGAGCTATGATTTTTCAGGAAAGAAAATTATTTTGTTTGCTACATCAGGAGGAAGTGGATTTGGTAATACTGTAAAGGAATTAATACCATCTGCACCTGATACGGATATCGTGGAAGGAAAGATACTTAATAATGTATCGAAACAGGGTGTTGAAAACTGGGTAAATTGTTTATAGGAGGATAAGAGCATGGAATATGTAACTTTGTCAAATGGAGTAAAGATGCCTGCCTTAGGATATGGTGTATATTAGGTTACAAAGGACGAATGTAAAGAGTGTGTTCTTAATGCTTTAAAGGCTGGATATAGAAGTATTGATACAGCACAGAGTTATTTCAATGAGGAAGAGGTAGGAGAAGCTATTAAGGAATCAGGGATTCCAAGAGAGGAAATATTCTTAACGACCAAAGTTTGGATTGAACATTATGGATATGAAAATGCTAAAGCTTCTGTTCTTGAATCCATGAAAAAACTACAGACTGATTATATCGATTTGGTGTTGCTTCATCAGCCATTTGGCGATGCATAGGGCACGTGGAGAGCACTTGAGGAGTTGTATGAAGCAGGAAAAATAAAAGCGATTGGAATTTCAAATTTTTATGTGGACAGAATGGTGGAATTCGTAAACTTTAATCGCATTAAGCCTATGATTACGCAGATGGAAATACATATCTTTAATCAGAAGAAGACATGAATGTAATTGCAAAGCTGGATACTGCTACAAGTTCTTTCTTTTCACATCAAGATCCCTCTATGGTTGAATGGTTTGTGAAAATGGTGGAAGAACGCAAACAGAACAATCGTAATGAAAAGGAAAAGAAAAACTGGTAGAAAAGATCCAAGCAAGCAGAAAGAGTATGTGAATGAATGTGATCTTCCATATGAAAACGAGGCTATGCGTGCTCACGCAAAATTGATGGTATTTCCTATTGGTCAGCCAAATGATGCATATGCACAGTACTTTGTGGGTAACAGTTATCTTGCGCCTGTTTCAACGGATCAGGTTGGATCTTCAATGTGACCTTTGAACCGGGATGTAGAAACAACTGGCATAGTCATCTCAATTCCTGTTTCTTGGGAAGAAAATGACACAATCGCAGAATTGGTGGAGCAGACCAAATCAGAGGATATTATTGTATCGATGTCCATGTATAGCGACAATGAGCAGGTTGGTTCTTTAGGCAGAAGTTATACAAGGAATGATAAGCAAATTACAACACATAATGGTGATATTGTTTTGTATAATGGAAATAATATTGTTGTATTCTATGGTTCAAATTCGTGGTCGTACACAAGGCTGGGAACAATGGATATGTCAGAGAATGAGGTTATAGAATTGCTGAGTAACGGAGATGTAGAATTGAAAATTTCGAGAGAATGAAATTATTATTAGGATTATGTGGATCCTGGTATGTCCACGTTTGAGGAATGTATTTTGTGTCTGACATAAATGGTTTGGTCAATAAACTATAAAAAGTGTGTACTGTTCCATTAATACCTGTGACATCTGCTCAACAGATTCTGGACAATTTTTGTTAAGCCAGTCATAAACTATGGCTTTCAATCCAGCCATGAAAAAAGCATATGATATCTTAATAAAGGTGTATTATCCATTCGATTTATGGAAAGGTATTGCTCCATCATCTTTTGTGAAATATACGAGTTGTTTTCACACTTGAAATAAGCTGTGTAAAAGTTTTTGTTAGCTTTTACATAGCTTAAATATTTTATAAAGTCATTTATTGACAGAGGATTAGGTGTTGTGAGGATTGTGCTTATATAGGAGGATTTCTCATATTCTATTTTCAATATTAAATCGTTAATATCTTCGTAGTGAGAATAAAATGATGGTCTTGAAATATGAGCCAATTTGCAGATATCATTTACGGAGATTTCATTTATTTGTTTATTTTCAAGAAGCATAAGAAATGATTTTTGTATTTTATCTTCTGTTTCTTTATAACGTTTATTGCCTGTAGTGTTCATTATCTTTACACTCCTTTGTTTTTTGTAGTGTTCATATTAAAGCAATAATACTACAATTATATTAACTTAACAATTGTAAAAATAATGGAGGCTATTATGAAAGCAGCATTGTATCAAGGTATTAAAAACATAGAAATAGCAAAATTGAATGATTATGTATGTGGTGATGATGGAATTGTTTTAAAGAATATATATTCGAGTATTTGTGGAACAGATGTGGCAGTTTATAATTATGGTTTGGGATTAGGACATCGAGTAACTGTAGGCGGAGAATTTGGACATGAAACAATATGAAGGGTATTCTCTGTAGGAAAAAATGTTACAGATGTCAAGGTTGGAGATAGGGTGTATCCATATCCACTATTAGTAACTGGGGATAGCAAAAGAGCAGGAACAATCGGAGCATTTTCTGAATATATTTATTGTCCGAAGCCTAAGTGGGAGGAATCCATATATCATGTTGATGATAGTATTCCAGATAAAGTTGCAGCACTAATAGAACCTTTTACTGTAGGATGTAGAGCTGCAAGGAGAGGTTTGCCAGAAAAAGGACAAAAAGCTGTTGTATTTGGTGCGGGAACAAATGGCATTGCTGCAGCAATTGCACTTAAATACTTTGGTTGTGCTCAGGTTGTAATTTGTGATTATTCAGATTTTAGATTAAACAAGTGTAAGGAACTAGGCTTTGATGTATATAATAATAAGTCAGACAACGAGTTATTAGGACTGGCAGATATCCTTGGAAAGAGCATGGGAGTAAATGGTGAAGCAATAGATTGTGATGTTTGGATTGATGCAGCCGGAGCAGACGATGTTCTTAAAGCATATGAAAAATATGGTAAGTACAATAGTCGAATGGTAATGGTAGCTGTTGGAACTAGTAAAAGGGAAGTAGATATCCTAGGCCTTACTTTTGGACAGAAATCTATTACAGGGAGTGGTGGTTATACACCGCAGGATGTTGCGGATGTGATTAAGATTATGAAATCAGGTGAGTGGGATATCGAAAAGCTGATAACACATGAATTTAAACTCGATGATTTATCTGCGGCAATTGAGCAGGCAACAGATGTTGATAATGCATTGAATGTAATAATTAAATTTGACTAAAATTTAATTAAGTACTAAGTGATAAATATTGATTTTTCGCTCCCAAGAATTCGTTAATAATCATTGATTAAAGATAAATACAATTTCAGAAGTAATGCTGATTAGACATAATATGTATATTAGCTATAGCTTTGTTGAGATATCCATAAATGAAAATGGAGCTGTTAAGTTGAGAAAAGTGTAAAGCACTTAAGGAGTTAAGACAAAAGATTGCAGAGGCAAATGATATAGGGTATGCTACTAGTGAGAAATACTAAAGACAGCAGATTCTATAAGCAGGAGGGAAGATGGATGTATCACATTTGCATCTGCGATGATGAACAGGAAGTATTATTGCAATTAAGTGAAAAAATTAAGAAGGAGCTGGAAAGGCTGGAGATTGAGGCTGATTACACGCTTATCCATGACTCCAGAGTGCTCATGGAACAGGTTAGAAAAAATAGTATTGATATCTTGTTTCTGGATATTGATATGCCATATCATAATGGAATGGATATTGCAGGGTACATCAATGAGCAGAAGCTGGATATCATTCTTGTATTTGTCACAAGTTATGATGCTTTGGTATACAAAACATTCGCATACAGTCCCTTTGCATTTATCCGCAAAACCTGTCTTGGAGAGGATTTGGCGGAATTTTCAACCAGAATTGGAAAAGAGCTGGAGCAGAAAAAAAGTGAACTGATACTGACGAAAGGTATGGAGGTTTGCAGAATCAGAATCAAAGACATTGTATACATGGAATCCGAAGGCAATTATATGAACATTATTACCACAGATAATACATTCAAGTTTCGTGAGACAATGACTTTTATGGAGAATGAATTGGCATCGAAAGGATTTATCCGCTGTCATAAGGGTTATATGGTAAATTCGGATTATGTCGAAGCATATAAGACAAACAGCCTTGCAATCAAGGGTGCAGAGAATGGTGTGCAGGAAATTCCAGTTGGAAGAAGCTATGAGAAAGAAGTTAGGCGTAAGATTATTGAGTCAATCAGATAGGATGGAAAGGGCAAGGATTCGGATATGCAAGTAATTCTGATGGTTGTTCTGTTTGTTGGTGCAATTGCGATTATTGTCAGGATGTATCTGCAACTGAAAAGCAATGCAAGTCTCATTCGGGAAAAAGACTTTGAACTGACAAAGTACGTTGCAGAAAATGTGGATCTGAAACAGCAGATGGAAGAGATACAGCACGATTATGAGCTACAAAAAGACATGGCAGATGAAATCATGAAAATGCGCGAGCAGAGCAGGGCATTGAAACATGACATGAAAAATCATACACTCGTCATCCTGTCTTATCTGGAGAAAAATCAGATTGAGGAAGCGAAACAATATACAAGTGAGATTTTGGACAAGCTAAACGCCATGTATACCTATATCAGTGTCGGAAACTCATTGCTCAATTTTATTATTAACAGCAAGCTGTCAAAGGCAAAAGAGTTGGGGCTTGAGATTAAGGCGGAGATTGAGAATCTTTCATTTTCCTACGTGGACAGCATCGATTTTTCTTCATTGCTAGGCAATATACTAGATAATGCGATGGAAGCGGCAGTGAATTCAGAAAGGAAAAAGCTTGGGATAATCATCGCACATAAAAAGGGATTTGATACAATTGCTGTAAAAAACAGTATTGATTGGTCCGTGTTAGACAGTAACCCGGAGCTGAGGACTTCTAAAACAGAGCCTGGCCATGGACTGGGCGTAAGACAGATTCGGGCGATTGTTGAGAAGTATGGCGGTGAACTGGATATTTACGAAGAACAGGGAATGTTTTGTGTATTTGTGGTATTTCAAGGAAACAACTAAAATATACTGTTTGTCACACGACAGACGCCGTTTATCCCACAAGGATTGACTTGTGGGATTTTTTGGTATCATAATAGCACATACTTATTTCACAGAAAGGCAAAGTTTGCATGATTGTTTTAAAAGAAATCAACAAGACAATGAAAAATAAGCATATTATCAAGGATTGTACTTTTCACATCAGACCAGGGGAATGTGTGGGACTTCTCGGAAAGAACGGGGCAGGAAAAACGACACTGCTCAATCTGATGAGTGGTATGTTACTTCCGGACAGTGGATTTTTGAGAATAAATCGTACAGATGAGTTGTTGATGAGTAAACATGCACGAAAAGACTTGGTCTACATATCGGGTGTGAAAAGTCAGTTATGGCAGGATTTGCGTATCAAAGATTCCTTTACCCACTGTGCCAAGATGTATGGAACTGATAAAAGCAGGCTGGATGAGCTGATACAGCTCTGCGAGGCACAAACGCTTTTAGACAGCTATCCGCAGAACTTATCATTAGGGGAACGGATTAGGTGTGAGATTGTTTATGCTTTGCTGGCAAATTCATCGATTTTGTTTATGGACGAAGTAATGATTGGCTTGGATGCAACAGTAAAGCAACGCATTTTTGAATGTTTGCAGCAGATGAAAAATGAAAGGAAAACGACGATGATTTATACAAGCCATAATCTGATGGAGGTACAGCGGCTCTGCGACAGAGTGTTACTGCTTGATGAGGGAAGAGTGATTTGTGACGGAAGCGTGGAGCGGATCATGTGGGAATATGCACCGCTGTATCAATTAAAAATCACATTAGAGGGAAATTTGTTGCCAGATTTGGAAGATTTACCGATTCGTAAGTTTGTGATGGATGGAGAACAGCTTAGCATTTTTTTTGACAACAGAGAGATTGAAAAAGCGGAATTGATTAAGTTTGTCACAAACAAATGTAGTGTAAAGGATTTAAAGCTTGTTGAGCCGGATTTGGAGGATACAATTAAAGCGATTTATAAGGAAGGGATTTAAAATGGAGAATATGATTGAGGTGAATAATGTAAAGCGATATTACAAGGTTGCGAAACGAAAGGAGGGGATAGAAAATTCCTTGAAGCACCTGTTACGGCGGGAATATGTAGTAAAAAAGGCGGTAGATGATATCAGCTTTACAATTAAAAAGGGTGAGATTGTTGGCTTTATTGGTCCAAATGGAGCAGGAAAATCGACTACGATAAAAATGCTGTCAGGCATTCTGTATCCCGATGACGGTAGTGTCATCATTGATGGATTTGTACCTTATAAGCAGAGAAAGCAGTATGTTAAAAATATTGGTGTTGTCTTTGGGCAGAAATCACAGCTCAATTGGGATCTGCCGCTGATTGAAAGTTTTGAACTGATGCGTTACATATATAAAATTCCAAAGGATTTGTACGAGGAAAACCTGCAACTTTTTACAAGGCTTCTCGATATGGAAGATTTCATCAATCAACCGGTCAGACAGCTATCACTCGGACAACGGATGCGCGGTGATATTGTGGCAGCACTGTTACATTCACCTGAAATCGTCTTTTTTGACGAGCCTACTATTGGTCTTGATGTCGTGGCAAAAGAGAAAATTCGTAATTTTATTAAGTACATGAATGAGACGAGACAGACAACAATTATTTTCACGACACATGACATGCAAGATATAGAGAAAGTGTGTCAGCGTTTAATTATCATTGACTCTGGAAAGAAAGTCTATGATGGTAGTATTCAGGAAATTAAGGATAAGTATGCGAGCATCAAAAATATTGAGCTTCTGATGGAAGATGGAAGTAAAGAGGTGCGTAGCTTTGATACAAGCGAACAGTCGATGAACCAGATTATGAGTACAATTTTTGCTGACAGTCAGGTAAAGGATATCTCCATTTGTGAACCAGATATCGACGAGATTATCAGGGATATCTATGAAGGGAATGGGATGCTTGGCAGCGAGAAGGGAGGCTTCTGATGCGTATTTATTTGGAATTTGCACTGAAAAAGTTTCAGAACAAAATGGTATACAGACTCGATTTTTTCATGGGGATTATTAATACCATTATAACGATTGTGGTGTATCTGTGTATTTATAAGGCTCTGTATGGAGAAGCAACAGCGATTGACGGAGTAACCTACGAGATGGTGGCAACGAACTTTGTGATTGCACTGGGGCTGTCACAGGCATTTATGTTCAACGAGATGTTTCTGCCAGACAAAATCAATGATGGAAGCATCACCAATGAGTTTTTAAAGCCTGTGAATTTTAAGCTGAGAATGTTGTCGGAAAATGTGGGAGAAGGATTGTTCAAGATTATTTTTCACTTTCTCCCAGCCTTGTTATTCACATATCTATACACAAAACTATGTCCCCCAAAGAACATGATATATTTTGTACTGATGCTTGTGAGCGTGGCTCTCGGATATTTGATTTTATGGCTTCTCAGCTTTATTGTTCAGACGTGGTGCTTCTGGCTGTTTAGTGTGTGGGGAATCATCACGATTAAGAATGTATTTGTCAATGTTCTGTCAGGCTCGTTGCTACCGCTGTGGTTCATGCCAAAGGCATTGAGGACCGTGATATCCTACACACCATTTGCGTCCATTTATTTTACACCTGTGCAAATATACCTCGGAGAGATTGAAGGTGTGGACATCTTGACAAATATGCTGGTCCAATGTGGATGGATCGTAGCTTTATATCTTATTGGAAATGTGTTTTGGAGAAAGGGTGTGAAAAAACTCGTTGTACAGGGCGGTTGAGAAAAGAAGGGAGTATATATGGGAGAATTAAGAATTGCGTTGCAGTCTTTGAAGATGAGCATTCATTCGAGGTTGCAGTATCGTGCGGATTCGATTGTGGCGGCGCTAGCAGTATTTTTGCGAGAGTCCACAAATATTATTGTGATTTATCTGGCATTGTTAAAGTTTGACAAGATTAATGAGTGGAATGTGAATGAAATGCTGTTTTTGTTCAGCTTACTGTTTTTGACCTATGCATTTGTAGTGTCACTTTTTGCAGATCTAAGACAGTTTTCGGATATGACACGTACTGGGCGGTTTGATAGACTAATGCTTAGACCTAGAGGACTG